>JAHDQM010000004.1 GCA_018433835.1 Methanoculleus sp. | reverse complement strand
TCCGCACCCTTCGGGTGCTCGAACTCCGGGCGTGCCGCCCATCGCACTCCGCACCCTTCGGGTGCTCGAACTCCGGGCGTGCCGCCCATCGCACTCCGCACCCTTCGGGTGCTCGAACTCCGGGCGTGCCGCCCATCGCACCCCCCGTTGTCCCCACTCCCCTCATGGCGATAGACACCACGGTCCACTGCACCATGACATTCTATGGTTTTACTCTGTTTACCACACAGCGAAGGCCTTCGGCCTTCTCGAACTCCTGTTCGAAATCCTTTGAGTATCTCAAGCTCCGGTTTTAACAAACCGTCGCACGTTCCAACCGTCGTTAATCGCACTCTTCGTGTGCTCGAACTCCGGACAACCTGCTCCCCAGTTACGACCTTCAGAACCGAAACAGGGATTCGACAGGGCCTGTATATCCAGCATCAGTGCATGGTCAGCCATCATGCCGTCGTGAACGCCTCCCCCAGTGCCGAAAGGCGTTCCGGGGTAAGATCGCTCGCGAGGAGGCCAAAGATCAGGCGATCGTAGTATCCGTCCCCGGCATGCCAGTATTGCCTCTGGATACCCTCCAGGACAAACCCGCATCTCTCCATCACCCGCCGTGATGCCGTATTATCGGCAACGGTGTCGCCGTTCAGCCGGTAACCGTCGAGTACGGCGAACGCGAAGTAGACCAGAAAGGTGCAGGCCAGGGTGCCGTAGCCTCTTTTCCAGTATGCATCGTCGAGCTGGTAGCCGATCAGGAACGATCCGGGACTGAAATCGACTGCTAACAGTGCGCACTGCCCGACGAAGTCCCCGGAAGGCTTCTGTCTCACTGTGAACACGTGGTGATCCGACGTTCTCCCCTCCGCAAGCGCCGCCTGCATCTCCTCAATCAGGGGAAGAAAGTAGGACCGTGTGGCCTCTTGTGTGTTCGGTCCGAAAAACAGCCACCTGCAGACCGACTCCTTCGAGAGCATCCGGGATATATCGGGGAGGTCGTGCTCGGTGCAGTAGGAGAACCTCAGATCTCCGCCGATCCAGCTGTGCTGCATGTATCAGTGTTCGATCTTCCCACATATAATGTGAAGAGAGACCTGAAACGAGGAGAGGCACCCCGGCGAAACTACGTCTCCGTAGATGATTTGCAGCGGGAGGGCATGCCGGGACACCGGGTGTCGGGTCGGAACCGAGACGGACCCGGCAAACTGGACCGTGGGGGCTCTGCGCACCTTCGCACCTCCGGTGCTCGAACTCCTGCCTTCCGGCCAGTCGCTTATCGCCCTGGGGAGGGGGCAAGCCCTCTCCCCTGTCTCCAACTTGCACCTATTGATGCTCACGTTCACACAACGAAACCTTTCGGTCTTCACGAACCGGGCAGCATGACGATCACACCTTCGGGGACATCCATAGGAACAGAGGCTGCACCCGTCACATTGGTCCATATCGATCACGACTGCTTCTGCTTGCTCCCCGTCATTCTGCCCTACACGGCCGGGTACTCCTCTTCAGCGCACCAGACCTCGAGCACCGTATCTCCGGGCTCAGTACGGTCGGCGTACGCCTCCGGCGTCGCGCCTTCGTCCATCCATATGGTATCGACCATGTGGTCCCCGGTGATCCGGTAGAGGCAGCGGTACCTCCACGGAGGCGCAGGTTTCACGTCCCGCTCGTAGATCTGCCGGGCAATGCCGGACGAGCAAAATACACCCTCCCCGGTCTCGAAGAGGACCTCCTCGACGTATCGCTGGATATACCACCTGAGTTCGGAGACGAGGGCAAGCGCACTCCCGAGCGACGCCGTCCGGATGCGTATGCCGTACGCGAGCCGATCAGGCTGATAAAAGCGAAGAACGCCTCTGCTGGTCTCGGATTTGAGCAGGGTGGCGTAGAGGTCAACCCCCTCCGGCTGAATGAGGAGGACGTTCATTGCATAGTTGTGGGCGTGTGAGGTCGATAAGGTTTCCTTCGAGGGCGCCCGGGGACTTCGTCGCATCCTGGGGCTATCTCATTGCAAAGCCATAAAGTGCCCGAACATTTGTACCTTCGAAATTCAAAGTTCTGCCAGTCGCATGAACGATGCACGGATTCCGAGAGGATATCGCGTCTGGGGGGAACGTCTGTCCGCAGGACGCGACAGTTCGCTAGAACTGGAGCGTGAGCACCGAAGGTGCGAGACAGGAGTTCGAACACCGAAGGTGCGAGTTGGGGGCAGGGGAAGGGGGCTCGCCCCCCTCCCCTGCAACCCCTCGCACCTAACAGTGCTCATGCTTCTGCCCTTCGGCCAGTCGCACTCCCCCAATGGCGATAACCACCACGGTCCAGTGTACCAGGCTTCTCCATAGTTTCAGCCGTTCAGTTCGCGGGAAACCCCGGAAGAAGTTCAAGCGTGCTGACGGTTCGCCTGTGCAGATGTGAATAGCCAGAAGGCCCTCACACATCCTCCTCGGCAACAGGGTTTCGGAGTGCCCCCTTTCATGCTCCGGTGGCAGGGTGCGGACAAAAAAGATCGGAGGGAGAGAAACCCCATCAGAGATACATGCGGCTGTCGGGCGCCGCCACCTCGCGCTTCACCTTCCTGACCGCCGCAAGGAAGTCTTCCTGGCCGACTGCATCGGCGTCCCGCCGGATCGCCATCATCCCGGCCTCACGGCAGATCGCCTGCAACTCCGCGCCGGTGGTGTCCCCGGCGAGTTCTGCAAGCCCGGGCAGATCCACGTTCCCGGAGAGCGTCATCTTCGCGGTGTGGATCTTTAAGATCTCGAGGCGTGCTCCGGCGTCGGGCAGCGGGACCTGGATGATCCGGTCGAACCGGCCCGGGCGGAGGAGAGCCGGGTCCAGCATGTCGATCCGGTTGGTCGCAGCCATGATCCTGATGTTGCCGCGGTGCCCAAAGCCGTCCATCTCGGCGAGGAGCTGCATCAGCGTCCGCTGGACCTCGGCGCTCCCGGAGGTCCCGTCGTTGGTGCGCATGCTCCCGATCGCATCGATCTCGTCGATGAAGACGATTGCCGGAGCGCGTTCCCGGGCGAGGATAAAGAGTTCCCGCACGAGCTGCGCGCCCTCCCCGATGTACTTGTGGACAAGTTCGCTCCCGGACATCCTGATGAACCGGGCCTGGGACTGGCGGGCAACCGCCTTTGCGATCAGGGTCTTTCCCGTACCGGGCGAGCCGTAGAGGAGGATGCCTTTCGGGGGCTCCACGCCCACGCGCTCGTAGATCTCGGGTTTCGTGAGCGGGTACTCGACGGCTTCACGGACCTCTTCGATCTCGCCTCTCAGGCCGCCGATCTGCTCGAACGTCACGCTCGGCTGTTCGTCGAGCTCCATGACCCGGACCCTCGCGTCGTAGATATTGCCGATCGTCTTGACGATCGAGAGGGTGTTGTTCACCGCCACCTTCATTCCGGGTTTGAGGGTGCGGTGGAGTTTCTCGTTGACCGCGGTAACGTATTCCTGGTTGTTGCCCTGCTGCCGGAGATACACTTCGCCGTTCTCAAGTACATCGACCACAGCGGCAACAAACAGCGGCACCCGTTTTAACTGAGCATTCTCTTTCCTGAGTTGCAGGAGCTCTTTTTCCAGCAACTCATTCTTGAGTTTGTAATCCAGGATCTGCGCCTTCAGGTCCTGGATCTGGAGCGTGAGCATGTCGTGCTCGCTGCCGGGAGTGCTGCCAATGGTTTCGTCCATGTCACTCATATAGTTGGATCTCCAACCACATTATAATGTGGTGGCAGTGATCATGCAGGGCAGAAGCATATCCAGGGGTATTGCAGACGGAGAGCTCCTTGTATCCTCCGAACCCATATCGTTCCTCTCGGGCGTCGACCCGAATACCGGTATCGTCGTAGAGCACGGACATCCGCTTGAAGGGCAATCCATCGCCGGACGCGTACTGGCCTTCCCGTACGGGAAGGGATCGACGGTCGGGTCCTACGTAATCTACGCGCTGAAGCAGAACGATCTGGCTCCTGCAGCGATCGTCAATACGGAGGCCGAACCGATCATCGCGGTCGGGGCGATCATTGCCGGGATCCCCATGGTCGACCGTCTCCCGCCGGAATTCTCCCGCCTCCCGCCCGGCATCCGGGTGACGGTGAACGGGGACACGGGCGAAGTATCATATGATGAGACCGCGTGATGCCTCCTGTGCAGACGTATTATGAGATCCTGGGCGTTGCTCCCGACGTGACTCCTGAAGAGATCCGGGCGGCGTACCGGACGCTTGTCAAACAGTACCACCCGGACGTCAACCACGATCCCGATGCAGGCGAGCGGTTCATCGCCATCCAGCAGGCCTACGAGACGCTGAGCGACCCTGATGCCCGGGCGAGCTACGATCTCGCCCTTCGTGGAGGCGCCAGCGCCGGAGCGCACGACCCGTTCCGGACCCGGACGCCCGGTGGAGAAGGGCAGACGGCGTGGACACGCGAATTTACCTGGAGAGGAGGGGCGCCCGGGTCCGGGACAGGGTGGTTTGGCCTCATAGCGGTCCTGCTCGTCTGGGGTGCGGCAATCGTCTTCATGTTCATGCTCTCGCTCATCTCGCGCGCGATTGGAGGCGGCAGATGGCAGTAACCGATCCCGCTTCCCGGAAGGGAAACGGGCCCGAAATCCGCGACGTACCCGGTCACGCGAAACCTTATCTGGTGGAACCGCCTCTCTGCACTCTATCCCTAAAGTGAGTGTGATCGGCATGGAGAAAGTGAAACGATACCGGTGCAAGTACTGCAACTACGTCTACTCCCCGTTGCGAGGCGAGCCCCACCGCGGCATCCCGGCGGGTACCGCGTTTGAAGACCTGCCGGAGGACTATGTATGCCCGGTCTGCGGTGCGACCGGAAAGGGGCAGATCGGGACGTGGGGGTTCGAGCCCTGGGAACCGACGAAGTACGTCTGCAAGATCTGCGGCTACGTGTACGACAAAAAACGCGGCGAGCCGCTTCGCGGCTACCCGAAAGGCACCGCATTCGAAGACCTGCCGGAGGACTACACCTGCCCTGTCTGCGGGATGGACCCGAGAATCACGAGTTTCCACGGGCCGGTCGGCAAATCGCAGTTCGACCCTATTATGGACGTTTGAATGAGGAGAAGGCGGCCCGCCCCGCCCCTCTCCCGGGATCGTACCCCTGGCAAGCTGCAGGGGGATCCCGTGCTCCGGCACGGTGCATGGTTTTTGCGGCGGCACTCTTTATGAATCCGGAACACCCATTATAGTCTGAACCCGCTTGTCTGCACAAACCGGTCCTTTCAAATACTGGCCGGCGCATCAATCTTGGAAAAACAGCGGTTGCCTTCTCCACAGACAACCGTTTACGGGGAGTGCAGCGTTGAGTAATCGTGGAGGAAACGAGCAGCGGCAGAGGGTGTCGGATGGATTTCTTCGGTAATATTCTGGGTCAGGGGAAGGATGCGAACCCCTCGATAAAGCAGGGGATTTCTCAGTTTGAGGCCGGGAACTACGGCGAGGCGGTAAAGAGTTTCGAGAAGGCGCTCAAGATCGATCCTGAAAACGGCCCGGTCCGGTTCTCCATGGGCCGGACTCTCGCCTGTCTCGGCAGGGACAACGAAGCCGCGGAGTGGCTGAGGAAGGCTCTCGAGTCGTCTCCCGGCGATGCCGAAACACTGCGGGCACTGGGGCACGTCCTCGCCCGGGCCGGCGACTACGAGGAGGCGGCCGGGTGTTTCGCGAAGGTCGTCGAAGGAAAACCCACAGACACGGACGCTTTGTACTGGCAGGGAGAGATGCTTGAGAGGCTCGGCCGGTACGCCGACGCTGCGACAGCCTACGCTCGAGCACTGGCCGGAAACCCGGAGGATGTTGTCCTGCAGGAGAAACACGGGAGGATGCTCGAGCGGACCGGCGACTACCGGGAAGCAGCAGCCTGCTTTGAGAAGATCTTCAGGATGAACCCCGGCGGCACCGATGCACTCGCGAGAATTGGGACCGCTCTCCTGTATCGGGGGGATTACCCCGGGGCCGCCGGGACGTTCGGCCAGCTGCTCGATACGGAACCCCACAACCTCGACGCGCTCTACGGCAAAGCCCGGGCGCTCGAGCACCTCGGCCTGCTCCAGGACGCTGCCGGGTGCTACAGGGAGATCGCCGCTGTCGAGCCCGGAAACATCCCTGCCTGGTATCACCGCGGCTCGCTGCTCCTCCGGGCGGGAAGATACACAGAGGCGATGGAGTGCTTCGATAAGGTCGCCCTCGCCGATCCGGACCATATCCCGGTGCGCTACTCCATGGGGATGGTCTACGATACGCTCGGCCGCTACGACCGGGCGGTCAAGAGCTTCGACCATATCCTGAAGCACGACCAGAGCCAGGTCCAGGTATGGTACGCCCATGGCATGGCGCTCTTCCATCTCGGCCAGTACGCCGAGGCGATCCGGTCGTTCGACCGCGTGCTCGAGAACCGGGCAATGACCGGGATGAAGTGGATCGGGAGCAGCACCGACCTTGCGCTCTTCGAGCGGGACGAGCAGGGGACGCCCCGGAAGCAGAAGCCGCTGAAGTTCGATGCATTAAACGGGATCGTCTACAACTGCCGGGGAGTTGCACAGCTCCACCTCGGGCGGTATGCGGAGGCACAGGAGGACTTCGAGCACGTTCTCGAGGTCGATCCCGGGAACGTCTCCGTCCTGCAACGGAGCAGTACCGCACTTATCCATCTCGGCAGGTATGACGAGGCCGCCCGCTGCCTGGATGCGATCCTCGAGAAAGAGCCGCACAATGCTGTCGCCCGCTCGATGAAGGCAGATGTCCTCATGAACATCGGCAGGTACGGCGATGCGCTGGCGTACCTCGACCGGGTGCAGGAAGCCGGTAGAGACGACCTCCCGCTCCTGTACAGGAAGGGAGACGCCCTGCTGCACCTCTCCCGGCATGCGGAGGCGGCGGAGACGTTCGGTGCCCTCGCGAGGATCAACCCCGGGGATACGGCAGCGGAGAAGAGCCGGGGAGACGCGCTCATGCACCTCGGGCAGTACGAGGAGGCGCTCGCCTGCTATGACCGGGCACTCTCGGGAGACCCCGACGACCGGGCCGCTCTGCTCGGCAGGAGCATGGCGCTTGAACGTCTCGGCCGATACGAGGAGGCGCTCGAATCCATCGACCGGGTGACGGAGGCAGGTCCCGTGGACACCGGGACGCTCATCCGGAAGGCATGGATCCTCGAGGGGCTCGGGAGCTATGCTGCGGCGGCCGACTGCTACGAAACGCTTCTTGCAGCCGATCCGGATGCCGGCGGCTACCTGGTGAACCTCGGGATCGTGCTTGCCACGCTCGGGCGGTACGAGGAGGCTGCCGGGCGCTTTAAGCAGGCCGTCGAGACCGACCCGGGCAACCTCTTTGCGTGGTTCAACCGGGGCCGGGCCCTGGAGAGGATGGGGCAGTACGCGGATGCAGCGGAGTGCTACGCAAAAGTATCCGCCGGGCGGCCGGACGATACCGGCGTCTGCTTTGCGCTCGCCGTCGCGTTCGCACGGCTTGGCAGGCACCGGGAAGCGATCGAGTGTTGCGACCGGGTGCTCGCCTCCGACGCCTCGAATGCCGCGGTTTTAAAGATCCGGGCGGACATGCTGGAAGCCGTCGGCAGGCACGAAGAGGCGGGAGCGGCATACGAACGCTACCTGGAAAACTCCCCCGACGACCGCGATGCGAGGATGGCGTTCGGTATGGCGCTCGAACGGGACGGGAAATTCGGCGACGCGATCAAGCAGTACGCGCTGGTGCTCGAGGGCGATGAGCGTGATGCCGAAGCATGGTACACCCTCGAAAGCGCCCTTGTGCATATGGGCCGGTATGAAGACGCGCTGGAGTGTTCCGACAGTATCGTCGAGGCCAGCCCGGAGAACTGGGCCGCCTGGCAGCGGCGCGGGGAGATCTTCATGTGGCTCGGGCGCTACGCCGATGCGGTGGAATGCTTCGAGAAGGTGATCAAGGCGGACCCGGCGGATGCTCTCACCCTGCGAAGGCTCGGGGAGGCCCACGAGAAGGCCGGCAGATACGACGATGCCCTCGCCGCCTACACGCAGGTGCTGGACCGGGAACCGACCAGCATCGAGACCCTCTATGCCCGCTCGTCGGCCCTCATCCATCTCGGGCGTTACGAGGAGGCGGTCAAGTCGATCGACAAGATCATCGTCCTTCAGGACGAGAACCCCGCCGCCCTCTTCATGCGGGGGACGGTGCTCGAGAAGGCGGGCAGGTACGACGACGCTCTCGCGAGCTACGAGAAGGCGCTCTCGATCGACCCGAAGAACGCGGCCGTCTGGGACGCTGCCGGGGTGCTCATGGATGCGCTGGGACGGCACGAGGATGCCGTTAAGGCGTTCGATGAGGCTATCGAACTGGGCGGGGGGGACGTCCATGCCTGGCTCTGCAAGGGGCTCGCCCTCGGTCATCTGGGCAAACCCGACCAGGCGGCCGCATGCTTCGACAAGGTTCTCGAGGCGGACCCCCGCCATGCCCGGGCATGGTACCTGAAAGGGAGAGCGCTCGACCGGCAGGGCAGGTTTGCGGAAGCGGTGGAGTGCTTTGGAAAGGCGCTCGAAAGCGAGGTGAAACCATGAAGTACGGGCATGCATACGGCGTTCTGTTGCTGATCGCGTGCGGCTTTGCCTTCTCTTCAGGCTGCATTGCGAGCGACGGCGAAGAGGCGCAGGTGAAGTCCGGGGATAGGGTGTTGGTCCACTACGCCGGCACCTTCGATAACGGGACGGTCTTCGATACCTCCACCGGGCGCGAGCCGCTCGGGTTTACCGTCGGCAACGGCGAGGTAATCGCGGGATTCGATGCGGGCGTTATCGGGATGCGGGTAGGAGAGGAAAAGACCCTTCACATTCCGGCCGACCAGGCGTACGGGCCATACCGGGAGGATCTCGTCTTCGTCTTCGACCCGGCTGAGATCACCGGTGGAGAGAACCTGACGGTCGGAGATCAGGTCGGGATACCCCTGCAGGACGGGCAGGTGCTGCCCGCGACGGTCACCGGCATCTCCCCCGGTGCAGTCACCATCGACGCGAACCACCCCCTCGCGGGCGAAGACCTCACGTTCACAGTCAGCCTGGTTGAGATCGGGTAGGGATTACTCAACATTTTGTTGAAACCCGCTCTGGAGAGTCGTCCCTGGAACAAACCCGACTCTGCAGATCGGCCCCTATTGCAGTTGCATTGAAACCATAAACCACTTTTCTGCGGTCACACTGGCACGGATTTCAAGGATACTGCGCACCTCGCACCTGCCGTTGCTCAAACTCTGGTCCTCGCACCTGGTGGTGCTCACGTTCGCTTTCGCTCACGCCTCGAAGCCTGATGGCTTCTCGAACTCCCGCCCTTCAAATCTGCTGATTTCTTGTAGTTACACATAGCACGGCTTCCGTGGGAGTATCGCGATTGGGGGTGGGGCTGACGGGGAGTGCGAGCGCAGCGAGCTTGAGCACCGATAGGTGCGAGTGCGACGTTCCAATAGAAACGGAGCTCGACCACCGTCAGGTGGGGAGGGGGGAGCACCCCCCCCTCCCCTGTCTCCACCATATAAGCTGACGCCTACAACCCCCACCCCGCCCGGCCTCCTCCTCCGCACCTGGCGGTGCTCATGCTCCGGCCCTATGGCCCGTCGCGCTCCGCACCTTCGGTGCTCAAACTCCTGCCGGAAGCGCCGCTCCCGGAAGTCGTTCCCCGCCCCAAAGGGGCGGGGGCAGTCATGGCGATATGCGACTGGCCGAAGGGCAGGAGCAGGAGAAGACCGAAGGTCTTGGGCTTGCGATGGACGGGACGTCCGGAGCATGAGCACCCTCAAGGTGCGATACCCCCTCGGACTCCGTGCCCGCAACGCAACCAACGATTCTCAAGAAAAATTTCAACCCGGCCAAAATCACTCTTTCCTCTCCTCACCGGCCCCCAGCGGGGTGACAAGCACCTTGTCGACCCGGTGGACGTCCATATCGAGAACCTCGAACCGAAGCCCGTTCCAGACGAACCGGTCGCCAGCCTCGGGTGTCCGCTCAAGATACATCATCACGAACCCGCCGAGTGTCTGGTAATATCCGCGCCCCTCCCCGGGCAGGGTACCCACGTCGAGGAGGTCGTGGAGCTCGTCGACCGGGAACATCCCGTCGAGAAGCCACGACCCGTCTTCACGGCGAATCGCCGGACCCTCGGGCGGGTGTTCGGCCGACGGGATGCCGCCGACGATCGCCTCCATGATATCGTGGATGGTGACCAGCCCCTGGATGCTCCCGTACTCGTCGGTGACAAGGGCGATCCGTGTCCCGGAGGTCTTGAACTCTTCGAGGACCAAGAGCGCGAGGACGCTCTCGGGCACGAAGAGGGCAGGTTCGATTGCCTCCATGAGATCGGGGGACTCGCCCGCGATCATCCGCGCCCAGAGGTTGCGGACCGAGACGACACCGAGCAGGTTGTCCAGGTGGTCGCGGTAGACCGGGAAGTAAACGTGCGTGGAGTTCACCATCTTTCGCCAGTTATCTTCGATGGGGTCCTCGACGTCCACGGCCACGATGTCGGGCCGCGGGGTCATCAGCACGCTGACCCGCCGGTCGGCGAGGCGGAAGACGCTCTCCACCATATCCTGTTCCGCCTCCTCAAAGACGCCCGCCCGGGTGGCCTGCCCGATGAGGACCCTGACGTCTTCTTCCGTAACCTCGGGTCCTGAGGGCTTGCGCACCCTGAGCACCATGAGGACCCCCTCGGTCGAGGCGCTCAGCAGCCGGACGAGGGGTGCGGCGGCCCAGGAAAGGAGCCGTATCGGGCGCGAAACCAGCGATGCGATGCGGTCGGCGTAAGTCATGGCCACCCGCTTCGGCACCAGTTCCCCGACGACGAGCGTCAGGTAGGTGATGACGGCGACGACGGTTACGACCGCGAGCGGGCCGCTGTACGGGGCAACCAGGGGGATAGAGGCGAATACTTCTGCGAGAGGTCCCGTGAGCGTCGCCCCGCCGAAGGCTCCGGCCAGGATCCCGACGACGGTAATGCCGACCTGGACGGTGGAGAGGAACTGCGTCGGGTCCGCGGCAAGTTCGAGGGCGGCCGCCGCTCCGGCGTCGCCGTCCGCTGCTTTCTTCTGCAGGCGCGTCGTCCTTGCAGAGACAAGCGCAAACTCCGTCATCGAGAAGAAGCCGTTCGTGAGTATTAAGAGGACGATGATAGCGATGTTTGTGGCGAGTGGCATTGCATTATTCTTACTACCAGGAGTCTTAAATCTGCGGGGCACCCGGGGAAGCCCTTCGGGCAACGGCTCGGCAACGGAGGGGTGCAGGAGCCGGCGTCGCCGTCCGCTGCACGGAGAATAGCCCGGAGAGGCCTGTATGGTGGTCCCGTGCAGGGGCGATCGTTCGTGAGAAATATTTATCATCGCCGGGACCGGAGTCTCACCCGGTGATGTAGGATGGTTGAGATCGGCGAACAGGCTCAGGATTTCTCGATACCGGACCAGAATGGAAATGGAATCCGGTTGTCGGGCTTCCCGGGGAAGCGGGTTGTCCTCTCGTTTCACCCGCTGGCCTGGACCAGCATCTGTGGCAGACAGATGAAGGCGCTCGAGGCGAATTGGAACGCGTTCGACTCCCTTGGTGCCGTTGCCCTCGGTATCAGCGTGGACTCCGTCCCCTGCAAGCGGGCGTGGGCGGAGAGCCTCAGCATCAAGAAGACCCGGCTCCTTGCGGATTTCTGGCCCCACGGCGGCGTAGCGCAGATGTATGACGTCTTCGACAGCATAAGGGGCTATTCGAGGCGGGCAAACATCGTCGTCGACGAATTCCGGCGCATCATATTCGTCGGGGAATACCCGGCGGCAACGGTGCCCGATATGCAGGATGTCCTTGACGTTCTCCAGGCACAGGAGAAGAGCAGACGGGCAGAAGAGCAGGTGCCGGAGTTATAACCCGGGGTCGAGCCCGGCTTTTTTCATCCCGTAACCCGGAAGAAACTGCCGATAAGCGTGATCAGCAGGACTGCAGGAACGCCGTAGCGGATGAGCGCCATATAGACCCTCTGCTGCCATCCGCAGCCGCCGATCTCGGCACAGATCCGGGATCAGGAACGCGCCGCCCCCGTTGGCGCCCACGATGTAGGGAAACCGCCATATGCTCCCTATCCCCACGGCCGAGCCGATGCTTGCAAGAACGAAGCCCAGCGTTGAGGACCACTGTTCTCTTTCCATGCTTCTCACCGCTAGGGCCCTGCTCCCTCCGGGTAAAGAAGCGCTCTGCCTTTATATGCATGCCCGCCCGGGTCCGGCGTATTCTCGACCAATGCACTTTTGTACCGGGTGTCCGCATACGACTGCGGTTAGAAGCAGCATGAGCGTCAGTTCCCGGATCCGCCCCGACGGGGGGAAGACAAATTGAGCGGCCCATACCCGTTCCTCATCTCGATCCCCCACGGCGGCATCTCCGTTCCGCCCGAGGTCCGCGATCTCGCCAATCTCTCGCGAAAGGAGATCGTCTTCAACAGTGATCCCCATACCCGCCGTCTCTATGGATTCGACGATGCGGTGGAGGCGCTGGTCGACTTCGACTTTTCAAGGATCTTCGTCGATACAAACCGACCGCCCTACGACTACCCGCCGCGGACCCAGGACGGCGTGGTCAAGGTCATCACGCAGGACGGGACACCGGTGTTCCGGAAGGGCCGGGTGCCCGGCAGGGAGTTGATAGGGACACTCCTGCAGAACTACTACCACCCGTTCCACAAACGGCTGGCCGAGGCCCTCGATACCCTGCCTGTCGAGATCGCCTTCGACTGCCACAGCATGCTGCCCAGGTCCCCGCCGGTCCGGATGGACGCCGGACGAGAGCGCCCGCTCTTCTGCCTGAGCAACCGGGGAGACCGGAACGGGAAGCCCAAAACGGCGGCCGGTTTCGTGACCTGCCCGCCGGAGTGGCTTCAGGCGCTCGCCCGGTCGTTCCAGGTGGAGTTCGACGGTGAGGGGCGGGTTGCGATGAACGATCCCTTCAGGGGCGGGTTCATCTCGGTGGCGCACTACCGGCAGAGGAAGATACCCTGGGTCCAGGTCGAGATCAACCGCGGCTTCTACGAGACCGAAAGCCGCGAGGCCGACGAAGCGCGCCTTACCGAACTACAGGAGAGGATCTTCTCCGCCGTCGCCGGGTTCTGGGACGAGGTCTCTGGGTGAGGAACCTGCCCAATCCGGCCGTATTCCGCCGGACTTCCGGGCCGAAGATGCTATGCCGGTAGAGCACCCACTTATATAGTGATGGATCGCCTGAACCTGATCCTGCAGCGTTACTTCGGACATACGGCGTTCAACCCGTACCAGCGCGAGATCATCCAGGACCTTCTTTCCGGGCGCGACGTCCTTGCGGTGCTTGCGACCGGAGGCGGCAAATCGCTCTGCTACCAGGTCCCCGCGCTCATCGGCGACGGCGTCACGCTGGTGATATCGCCCCTCATCGCGCTGATGAAGGACCAGGTCGACGACCTGCAGGCCCGAGGGATCGGCGCAGAAGCGCTGAACTCCTCCGGATCCTACGCCACGACACGCCGGATCCTCTCGGAACTCGGAGAGGGCCTGATCCAGATCCTCTACGTCTCGCCGGAGAAGGCGGTCAGCGACGACTTCCTCGCGCTCATGGCATCCATCCCCGTCACGCTGATCGCGGTCGACGAGGCGCACTGCATATCGATGTGGGGGCACCAGTTCCGCCCGGAGTACCGGTCGCTCGCGGCCCTCAAGGAGCAGTTTCCCGGGGTACCGATGGTCGCCCTGACGGCAACCGCGACGCCGGACGTACGCGAAGATATCGTCCGGCAGCTCAATCTCGCGGAACCTTCCGTCTATGTCGGGAGTTTCAACCGGGAGAGCCTCCGTTATGCCGTCGTCCCGAAGGAAGAAGGCGCATACGAACGGCTCCGCGCCTATCTACGGGGCCACAGGAAGGATACCGGTATCGTCTACGTCGCAACGAGGGAAGGGGCCGAGACGCTTGCGACCCGGCTGCGGGCCGGCGGAGTTTCGGCGCTCCCCTACCATGCCGGGATGACGGCAGCCGCACGGGGGGAGACGCAGGACCGGTTCACCGGCGGGAAAGTCCCGGTCGTCTGCGCGACGAGCGCGTTCGGCATGGGCATCGACAAGCCGGACGTCAGGTTTGTCGTCCACTACGATATGCCAAAGACCCTCGAGGCCTATTACCAGGAGAGCGGCCGGGCGGGGAGGGACGGCGAGGCGAGCGACTGCATCCTCTTTTATAACGACGGCGACGCACGACGTCTCCGGTCCTTCATCGACCGCGATCTTCCGTCTGAGTTCCAGCGCGAGGTTGCACGCTCGAAACTGCAGAGCATGGCGGATTACTGCACCACGGCGGGGTGCCGGAGAAAGGCGCTCCTCGAATACTTCGGGGAGCGCTTCGACGCTCTCCCCTGCGGGGGCTGCGACGCCTGTGCGCCGGCCGGAACCCCGGCCGGGGAGGCCCGCCCCCGGTCCGTGCGCCAGAAGCGCGGTGCCGCCCGCTCCGTGTCCGGCTGAGCCGCCGGATGCCGGTACTCCGCCTCCCGTTCTCCGGGGAAACATCTATTACATTGGCAGCAGAATGAGCTCTCCGGGAGTTGTTATGGCAAAGAAGTTATACCGCTCAACAACCGACCGGTGGGTCGCCGGAATATGCGGCGGCATCGGAGAGTACCTCGAGATCGACCCGAACGTCATCCGGGCCATCTGGGTCATCGTTACCGTGCTCACGGGGTTTTTGCCCGGGATAATCATCTATATCCTGCTCTGGATCATCCTGCCGGAGCAGGGGCAGGCACGCCCGGTGGGGGCGCCTCCTGCTGAGGCATAAGGGAGCGGCTGGGAAACCAACCGCCTTTTTTCCAAGACGAAGGGCGGTGCGTGCTCTACTCACACAGGTAGTTACACGGCTTTCCAGTGGATATCGCCATTGGGGGAACGACGCTCCGGAGAACGACTGTCCGCAAGGACAGGAGTTCGAGAAGACCGGAGGTCTTCGAGGAGCGGAGTTCGAGCACCGAAGGTGCGAGGAGGGGCTGACGGGGAGTGCGACGTTCCAAAGGAACGGAGCTCGACCACCGTCAGGTGGGGAGGGGGGATGCTCCCCCCTCCCCTGTCCCCACCCCCCTCGTGGCGATACTCCCACGGTCCACTGTACCGGGTTTTTCATCGCCTCAACAGTTTTACCGCCAAAACAACGGAGGTTGCCACCTTTCCCGTCGTAGTCCCTCCTAGGCCCATACTCCTACGGCAATCCAGAGCCTTAATCCCTCACCGCCGGCCCCCGACCGTCCCCCCTTCCTGCAGCTTCTTTATCATATCCCGCAGCGCGATCGCCCGCTCGAACTCCAGGCGCTCCGCCGCCTCCCGCATATCAGCCTCGATCTCGATGATCAGGTTCGGAATCTCGGACTTCGGGACGTGCTTGATATCGGTGATCTCGACCTCTTTTTCCCGGATCGGTTTTTTGATCGTCTGCGGCGTGATGCCGTGCCGGGCGTTGTAGTCGAGCTGCATCGTGCGCCGCCGCTCGGTCTCGGCAAGCGCCTTCTTGATCGAATCGGTCATTTTGTCCGCGTAGAGCACCACTTTCGCGTTGACGTTCCTGGCGGCCCGCCCGATGGTCTGGACCAGGCTCCGGGCGTCGCGGAGGAACCCCTCCTTGTCGGCATCGAGGATCCCGACGAGCCCGACCTCCGGGATGTCGAGGCCCTCCCGCAGGAGGTTGATCCCCACGAGGACGTCGTACTTCCCGAGACGGAGCTGCCGGATGATCTCGGTCCGCTCGAGGGTGTTGATCTCGGAATGGAGGTAACGGGTCTTGATCCCCTGGTCGGCCAGGTACTCCGAGAGCTCCTCGGCAAGCCGTTTTGTGAGCGTCGTCAGCAGCACCCGGTCCCCGCGGTCGATGGTGGCACGGATCTCGGCGATCACGTCCGGGATCTGCCCCTCGATCGGCCGGACCTCGACCGCCGGGTCGACGAGCCCCGTCGGCCGGATGATCTGCTCCGCGACGCTCGACCGCTTCAGTTCGTAGTCCCCCGGGGTCGCCGAGACGAAGACGACGTTTCTCATGTAGCGCGAGAACTCGTCGAACTTCAGCGGCCGGTTGTCGAACGCCGACGGCAGCCTGAATCCATAATCGACGAGAGACTTCTTCCGCGAGTAATCACCGTTGTACATGCCGCGAACCTGGGGCAGGGTCTGGTGGCTCTCGTCGATCACCATCAGGAAGTCCTCCGGGAAGTAGTCCAGCAGGCAGTAGGGTTTCTCCCCGGTCTTCCTCCCGTCGAAGTGGCGGGAGTAGTTCTCGATCCCCTTGCAGGTTCCGGTCTCCCGGATCATATCGATATCGTAGAGCGTCCGCTGCCGCAGCCGGTGCGCCTCGAGCATACCGAGGTTCGGGAGCCACTCTTCGAGTTCCTGCTCGATGGAGACAATCGCCCGCTCCTTCTCCTCTTCCGGGGCGACGAAGTGGCGGGCCGGGTAGACGAAGAAGTAGTCCATTGCTTCAAGCCGCTCTCCCGAGACCTTATCGATCTCGCTGATCCGGTCGACCTCGTCCCCGAAGAGTTCGATACGGATGATGTTGTTGAAGTAGCCGGGCACGATATCGATGGTGTCGCCCTTCACGCGGAACCGGCCCGGCATGAGCTCGATGTCGTTTCTCTCGAACTGGATGTCGACGAGTTTCCGAATAATGTCGTCGCGCCGTACCCGGTCCCGGACCTTCACCTCGAACCCCATCCCCCGGAAGTTCGCGGGGTTCCCGAGGCCGTAAATGCAGGAGACCGAGGCGACCACGACGGTGTCGGGACGCGAAAGGACCGATGCGGTGGCCGCGAGGCGCATCTGCTCTATCTTCGGGTTGATCTGAGCGTCCTTCTCGATGTAGAGGTCGCGTTTCGGGATATAGGACTCGGGCTGGTAGTAGTCGTAGTAGGAGACGAAGTACTCCACCCGGTTCCCGGGGAAGAACGACTTGAACTCGTTGTAGAGCTGGGCCGCAAGCGTTTTGTTGTGGGCGACAACAAGCGTGGGTTTCCGGGCCTCCTCGACGACGTTTGCTATCGTGAACGTCTTCCCCGATCCCGTGACCCCGAGGAGGGTCTGGAACCGCTCGCCGCGGCTGATTCCATCGGTGAGTTTCCGGATCGCGTCGGGCTGCGAACCCGTGGGCACAAAATCCGCCTTAAGCTGAAATGCCGTCATGGCGCCACCGTCTTCTTCCGCAGGTTCCTGTGATAGGCGATCGCGAACCGGTGCGCCTCGTCGCGGATCTCCTGGATAAAGAGCGACGCTTTCTCGTGCCTCTCAAGCGGCAGGGGGTGGGAGAAGCCCGGCACGAAAACCTCCTCCTCGCGCTTCGCGATGCCGGCGATCGGGACCTCTATCCCGAGTTCTTTGAGCACCGCACCGGCCGCCGCAAGCTGCCCTTTCCCGCCGTCGACGAGGATCAGGTCGGGGAGTTCGCCGCCCTCCTTCTGCAGGCGCGAGTAGCGGCGGCGGACCACCTCGGCGATGGCCGCGAAGTCGTCGACGCCCTCGACCGTCCGTATCGCAAAGCGCCGGTAGTTCCGCTTGTCGGGCTTCCCCCACAGGAACCGGACCATCGATCCCACCATCGCCGTCCCGGAGAGGTGGGAGATATCGAAGCACTCGATCGCGACCGGGAGGGCGGGGAGGTGCAGGCGGCGTTTCAGCTCGTCCAGTTTGATCCGGTCCCCAAAGAACGCGATCTCCACGTTTTTCCGGACAAGGTCGAGCAGGTTCTTCTTCTCGCCCCGCTGCGGCACGACCACCCGGACCCTGCCGCCCCGGAGGTGGGAGAGGTAGCCGGCGACGGCGTCGTCCACGGGCTCCGGGAGGATCACCTCCTCCGGCGGTTCGTGGTCCGCGTAGTAGCGGGCGAGAAACTCCTCGAGGACCCCCTCCGTCTCGTCGAAGGTGTACTCGTGCTTCCCCGACAGCGTTCCCCGGTCGACGTTGAAGAGCATCAGAAAGACGGTTCCCTCGCTTGCGATATAGTTGACGATATCCTCGTTGTAGGTCTTCTGCCGGTCCACGTGCTGGCGCTCGCGCAGCCCCTCGAGGGCCGCGACCTGGTCGCGGAGTTCCATCGCCCGCTCGTATTCCTGCCGCTCTGCAGAAGCCGCCATCTCCTCCCGGAGCGTCCGGATGAGGCCGGCGATATCCCCCCTCAGGACCGCCTCGGCCCGCCTGACCCGCTCCCGGTAGTCGTCCTCGCCGATCCCCCCGGTGCAGGGGGCGCTGCACGAGCCGAGATGCGCCCGGAGGCACGCCCGCCGGGGAAGGCGCCTGCATGACCGGAGCCCGAAGAGCGATTTTAACAGGCGAAGGAGGTCGTCGCGCTCCCGCGCGGAGACGAACGGCCCGTAGTAGCGGCCGTTCCCGTCGGGCCCCCGGGCGACGTGGACCCGGGGGTAGGGCTCGTCGGTGACGTGGATGTAGGCGTAACTCTTCGAGTCCTTGAGGTCGATGTTGTACTTCGGCTGGTGCTTCTTGATCAGAGTGTTCTCGAGTATGAACGCCTCGACCTCGGTATCGGTGACGATGAAGTCGAGCCCGGCGATCGCGGCAACAAGGTTTCTGGTCTTTTGGTCGAGGTCGTGCCGGGAGAAGTAACTCGATACGCGCCGTTTAAGGTTCTTCGCCTTCCCGACGTAGATGACGGTGCCCTCGTCGTCCGAAAAAAGGTAGCACCCGGGTTCGGTCGGTAAGGTTAGCGGGTCGATCATGGTTTCGTGAGGATCTCCTTGAGGAAAACACCGGTATAACTCTCTTTCACCGCCGCCACCTCTTCGGGGGTTCCCGTCGCGACGACCTCACCGCCGGCGTCCCCGCCCTCGGGGCCGAGGTCGATGACGTAGTCGGCCGACTTGATCACGTCCAGGTTGTGCTCGATCACCACCATCGTGTTCCCCCGGGCCACCAGGTCGTCGAGGACGGCGATCAGGTTCTTCACGTCGTGGAAGTGCAGCCCGGTCGTCGGTTCGTCGAGGAGGTAGATCGTCTTTCCCGTGGCCCTTTTTGCGAGTTCCCGGGTCAGTTTGATCCGCTGCGCCTCGCCGCCCGAGAGGGTGGTGGAACTCTGGCCGAGCTTGATGTAGCCGAGCCCGACCCGCGATAGCGTGTCGAGCTTGTTCCTGATCGAGGGGACGTTCTCAAAGAGGCCCATCGCCTCCTCAACGCTCATATCGAGGACGTCGGCGATGGATCTGCCCCGGTACTTCACCTCGAGGGTCTCGCGGTTGTAGCGCGCCCCCCTGCACTCCTCGCACTCGACGTAGACGTCGGGAAGGAAATTCATCTCGATCTTGATGAGCCCTTCGCCCTGGCAGGCCTCGCACCGTCCGCCTTTGACGTTGAACGAGAACCGGCCGGGCTTGTAGCCCCGGACCTTCGCTTCCTTCGTCTCGGCAAAGACCTTCCGGATCTCGTCGAATACCTTGGTATAGGTCGCCGGGTTCGAGCGCGGCGTCCGCCCGATGGGGCTCTGGTCGATGACGATCACCTTGTCGATCTCGTCGTCGAAGACGAGGCTGTCGTACGCCCCCGGGCACTCCCGTGAGTCGTGGAGTTTCTGCATCAGCGCCCTATAAAGCGTCTCGTAGATGAGCGTGGACTTCCCCGACCCCGAGACCCCGGTGACGACCGTCAGGACGCCGATGGGGATGTTCACGTCGATGCCTTTGAGGTTGTTCTCCCGACAGCCCGAAAGGCGGATGAACCGGTCGCCCCTCCGGCGCTCTGCGGGGACCTCGATCCTGAGGTCGCCCGAGAGGTAACGGCCCGTGAGCGAGGTTGGGGTTGCCGCGATGACGTCGGGCGGCCCTTCCGCGACGATTTCGCCTCCGTGGAGCCCGGCCCCGGGTCCCATGTCAACGACCCAGTCGGCGCTCCTGATCGTCTCCTCGTCGTGCTCCACCACGACGAGGGTGTTACCCAGGTCGCGGAGGTGCTGCAGGGTCTCGAGGAGTTTTCTGTTGTCCCGCTGGTGCAGCCCGATGGAGGGCTCGTCGAGGACGTAGAGCACACCGGTGAGGTTCGACCCGATCTGCGTCGCGAGGCGTATCCTCTGTGCTTCCCCGCCCGAGAGGCTCCCGGCGCTCCGCGAGAGGGTCAGGTAGCCGACGCCGACCTGCTCAAGGAACTCGAGCCTGGCGACGATCTCTTTCAGGACCTGTTTGGCAATCTCGTGCTGGCTTTCCGTGAGTTCCAGGGTCCGGAAGAACGCGAGCGCTCCCGAAACGGAGAGGTCGGTGACCTCGACGATGGACTTTTTGGCCACCTTCACGGCGAGGACCTTCTCCTTGAGCCTTTTGCCCCCGCACTTCGGGCAGGGGAGGATCCGCATGAACCGTTCGAGATCGCGGCGGCGGTACTCGGACTGGGTCTGGTGGTAGAGCCGCTCGGCCTGCGGGGCGAGCCCCTCCCACGTCCCGGAGTGCGACCACGCGTCCCCGTTCCTCATCCGCATCGAGAGGCGGAGCTGCTCGGGCGAGCCGTACATCAGGGCCCTGTACTGCCGTTCGGTCAGGTCTTTGATCGGTGTCAGGACCGAGAACCCGAAGTGTTTCGCCACGCCGCCGAGGTACTGGCTCCGGTAGCCGTCGAGGAAGTTCCGGTAGAGCGCGACGGCTCCGTCGGCGATGCACTTGCTCCTGTCCGGGACGATCAGGTCGGGGTCGAACTCCATCCTGATCCCGAGGCCGTTGCACTCCTCGCAGGCGCCGAAGGGGCTGTTGAAGGAGAACATCCGGGGCTGGAGCTCCTCGAACGCAATCCCGCAGACCGGGCAGGCCATGAGCGATGAGCAGGTCTCTTCGCGGCCGGACTCGTCGACGGCGATGACGAGTCCTTCGGATTTCGCGAGAGCGTTCTCGACCGCCTCGACGAGCCGTGACCGGTCGTCGACGGCCAGTCGGTCGACGACCACGTCGATATCGTGCTTCCGGTAGCGTTCGAGGGTGATCTCCTCGTCGGTCCGGCGGATCTCGCCGTTGACCCGGACCCGGGCGTAGCCCTCCCGGTCGAGGTCCTTGAAGACCTGCTGGTAGGTCCCTTTCTTCTGCCGCACGACCGGGGCGAGGATGGTGACCGTCCCGGCCAGGGTGGAGGCTATGTGGTCGGCGATCTTCTCCGGCGACTGGGCCTCGATGGGGATCTGGTGCTCCGGGCAGAACGGCGTCCCTATCCGGGCGAAGAGGAGCCGCAGGTAGTCGTAGATCTCGGTGACCGTGCCGACGGTGCTCCGGGGGTTTTTGGACGTCGTCTTCTGCTCGATGGAGATGGCGGGCGAGAGCCCGTCGATGCTGTCGACGTCCGGCTTCCTCATCAGCCCGAGGAATTGCCGCGCGTAGGCGGAGAGCGACTCCACGTAGCGCCGCTGCCCTTCGGCGTAGATGGTGTCGAAGGCAAGCGTGGATTTCCCCGATCCGGATACGCCGGTGAGGACGATGAGCCGGTCCCGCGGGAGTTCGACGGTGATGTCGTTGAGGTTGTGCTCCCGCGCCCCCTTGATGACGATCTTCTTCATTGGTGCGTGCGGATATGTTTGTCTTCTTACTTCATAGCCGTTTGCCGATATCAAAATTTAAATAGAATGGGTCAATGGAGCCCGGAATGCCAGCGGTTCGGAGGGCTCCGGTTGCGGGCGGCAGGCCCGGGGGTGAAGTGTCACCAGGAGAGAGGATGCGTCTCCCCCGGAGAACCCCCCCTGCATGGTCACTCTTTTTGCTTTTTCCGGTCCAACCGGTATACACGAATAAGGGAACCCTTTTTCATGCAGAAGGATCGGATAGTGCGAAATGCGGGCGCCCCCCGGCGGGTCGTCGAGGTCGTGCAGGACAGGCACGGGAATCCTATCGAGATATTCGACCCGCCGTTCTACCGGAAAGAGTTCGAGGACGCCTACCGGTTCATCATCGACGAATACCGGGTAGCGCCGAGAGAGATCGGACTCTTCCTCCCCTGCGCCGTGCGGAAACCCTACAGCCAGAGCCCGAGCCATAAACTCTTCAGGCGGATCATCGACGGCGTCCTCGACCCGGCGGACTATCATGTCGTCGTCTTCGGCACCTGCGGGACCGTGCCTGCAGAGCTCGAGTGCATGTACCCCTACAGGAACTACCACTACATGCTCGGCAAGGCCACGGACGGGCGGATCCGGCGGGACTTCCACCGGATCGAGGTCTACCGGCTCAAAGGCTACCTCGAGAAGACCCGCGACACCTACCGGCACCGGCTCGCCTACTGCATAGGGCCGTTTAGGAAAGCGATGGTCGAGGCCGTGGAAGCGACCGGGATCGACGTCGACCTGCTGCCTTCCGACCCAATGATCGAGCGGCTCTACGACATCGACTGCCCGTTCCCGGAGGGCAGCCTCTCGATGCAGGAGTATATTGATGAGTTCCGGGAGGGGCTCGCGAGGCTGGCGGGAGTGGTGTACGAGAGCGGGGCGACGGTTGTGGAAGGGTGTACGGAGCGGCGTGGGACGGTGAGGACGTGATGGAGGCGAGAGGGTGCGGGAGTGTTTCCTCTTCACCCGCACCGTCGAGCAGTACCTCGACCTGGTCGGCTCGTTCGAGCCGAGTTCCGATTGAGGGAAGACGTGGGGTTACCCTGCGGATGATTCGTGGTTGCGCCGGGGGTGCAGGTTCCCCTACCTCGCGCCTAACGGTGCTCGCACCAGCGGCACTCATGCGTGACCTTCGGATGGCTTCCCTGGCACGGATTTCGTGGGGATATCGCCCCTGGGGGAACGACGCTCCGGAGAACAACGTCCTGAAAGGACGGAGTTCGACCACCGTCAGGTGGGGAGGGGGGAGTATTCCCCCCTCCCCTGTCCCCACCCCCCTCTCGGCGATAGCCACCACTGTCCACTGCACCGGGCTTTTTCCCCGCCTTCAGTCACCCTGTTCGTCGTGACTTACTCGCAACGTCAGGCTCGTATTCTAGGTACTTAGGGTCCCTCCCAATCGAAACAGTATTCCCCGAAAAACCCCTCACTTCGGCTTATACCGCCCCCACTTCTCAAGCGCCTCCCTGAGTTCGGGAGCCTTCTTCGCCTTCTCTTCGAGCGTTTCTCCCTCTTTCCAGGCCTCGATCGCCTGCATGGTGGCCTCCGCGCCCGCCCGCGTCCCCTTCGGGTGGCCGTGGATGCCGCCGCTCACGAGGAGGACGAGTTCGGTGCCGTAGATATCGAGCACGTCCGGCACGAGCCCGGGGTGGAGCCCGCCCGACGAGACCGGGAACGCGCTCTTGATCTCGCCCCAGTCCTGGTCGAGGGCCATGTGGTCCACCGCGTTTGTGCGCTTCTCCCGGAGCATATCCGCAAGGAGGGTGGCCTCCGCCCGGGTGCCGACCAGTTTCCCCACGGCTGTCCCGGTGTGGATCTGAGAGACGCCGATGAGCCGCATCATCTTTGCCAGGAACTGCATCGTGATCCCGTGCTTCTCGTCCCGGTCGAAGGCCGCGTGCATCGCCCGGTGGGCGTGGATCGCAAGCCCCAGATCGGAGCAGTAGTCCCGGAGGGTCGCGACGGCGGCGGTCCCGGCAACCACGACGTCGATCATCGCGTAGTTCCAGCCGTAGTCCGCAAGCATCTTCGCCCGCTTCTCCATCGTCTCCGTATCGGCCGTGATGTTGATAAACGCGGACTTCACGTCGCCGGTCTCCTGCTCGGCCCGATCCCGCATCTTCGCCATGGCCCGGACGCGGTCGTCGAACCGGTTGAACGACTGGGACGTCAGGTTCTCATCGTCCTTCACGAAGTCGAACCCGCCCACCCAGGTCTCGTACCCGACCTCTGCGTGCTCCTCTGCCGTGAACCCCACCTTCGGCTTCGGGACCGCGCCCGTGAGCGGCCTGCCGCGAACCTTCATCATATCCCGGATCCCTTCCACGCCGAAGTGCGGCCCCTTAAAGTGCCGGAGGTATCCGGCCGGGAGCGAGGCGTCGATCAGCCGGAGGTTCGCGAGCGCCTTCATCCCAAAGACGTTCCCGGCGATGCCGCTCAAGAGCTGGGGTGCGTTCCCCTCTTCCCAGAGGTCGAGAGGATAGGCAATCTTTACGTAATTCCCCTCGATCTCGAACGCCTTCGCCTGGAGGTCCCGCATCCGGGGCGGCAGGGTAAAGAGCGTGGTCCAGGTCCCGGTCGAGCTCTCGGACGCGACTCTCCCGACCGCCTCCTCCCGGCTGATCCCTTCCGCAGGCTCGAAATAATAGAGAGCCACGAGTTCGTCCGGGCCGGGAGTGTGGTTTAAATCAACAAACTCATCGTACCAGTCAATCGCCATGAAATCACCTTTTGAAGAAGGGGTTCCCGGGTAGAAAAACCTTCCATTTGAAGCAGGGCAAAGGGCCCCGCAACCACTTTCTCCCGCAGGCGCCGGACTTATCAGCCGGCGGGTCCAGAAGGCACATCATGGAAAGACTTGTTGAGAACTCCCGATCGCTCTTTTACTACGACGCAAGCGAGCTGCCCAATGTCAGGACGAACGGTACCGACGTGACGATCCGCAACCTTGCCTACCAGGCCGCCCCAAAACGTTGGGTTCGCGCCTACATGGTGGTCCCGGCAGGAGAGGGTCCATGGCCCGGACTCCTCTTCCCCCACCCGGGGCCCGGTTCCCGCGCCACGTTCCTCGGCGAGGCCGTGACCCTTGCCGGGAGGGGTGCGGTCTCCCTGCTCGTCGACGCTCCCTGGGCCCCCGACACGGTAATGGCCTGGGGCCGGGCTGTCGCGGACCCCGAGGAGGCCGTGCGGGAGCACGTGCGGACGGTGATCGGGCTCCGTCGGGGGATCGACCTCCTTATCGCGCAGCCGGATGTCTACCCGGTACGGATCGGGTTTGTGGGCCACAGCTTCGGGGCGCTTATAGGGGGGTGTTCGTCGGTGTCGAAAGGAGGGTAAAAGCTGCCGTCCTGATGGCGGGCACCGCGCGGTTTGCCGACATCGCCGCCCTGAACCTGCCCGACCTCCGGGACGAGAGGCTCGAGCGGTACCGCCGGACGCTTGCGGAGATTGACCCGGCTGTATGGATCGGCCGGGCCGCACCCGCCGCGCTCCTCTTCCAGTCCGCTCTTCGCGACGAGTTTTTCACCGAGGAGCGGTCCCGGGAACTCTTCGAGCAGGCGAACGACCCGAAGTCGCTGAAGTGGTACGACGCAGGCCACTACCTGGACGAAGCGGCCCGTCGCGACCGCATCGCGTGGCTGAGCGAGATGCTCTCCCTGGAGCGGCGGGAGCCGGCCGGTTCCCGGTAACGCCTCTTCGGGATTTGAACCCGTGCCTTCCCGGGTAAGGGTGCGATGACGGCAGGAACGGGATCCAAAATATTACAAATTGTGCCAACAGGTAATAATTGGTAAAATTATTATATGATTAATTCATACTAGTGTGTGGCCAGGCATTGCCCGTGATGAACCCTGCCTGTGCCTTGCCTCTATCCGTCATACCATTCCGATGCGCTACTGCATGTCCTCTACACCATACAACCCTTTTTACGGGTCACCACCGGGCCCGCACGCCCCCGACCGGCAGCGTTACCGTCGTCCCTCCGCGGGGAAGAACATCTCACTCGGAGATCCCATCGAGAACCTTCTCGATCCGGTCCACCTTCGTCTCGATCCGGTCTATCGACTGCCGCAGCATCTGCAGTTCTGCGCCGGCCACCGCGTTTTTCTGCCCTGCAGTACTCGCTATCTGGTCTTCGATCCACTCCTTGAGCCTTACGACGATGATGAAGAGCAGCGTAAGGATACCAAGCTGCATGACGACCCAGAGGGACCCGGCAAGCACGGCATTGAAGGAGTTCGAACCGCCAAACAATCCGGCGAGAAGGCTGCTGATCACGAGCAGTACGATGACGGCGCCCCACAGCACCTTCAGGTAGAGTTTCCATCTATCCTGTTTCATCCTTCGACCTCTCTAATGACATAATCACGTCCAGGTTCAGCATCAGCTCGAATGGCACCGCCCGGTAGTACCTCCGGAGGTACGGCGGCTCGTCCGACGTCCGGCTGGTCCCCTCCGCGAGACCAAGTTTCTCGAGCTGCCGCAGGTAGATGGCAGCCAGCGGGCGGGAGACGCCGAGCTCTTCGGCGATCTCGCGGGCATACTTCTCGTCGGCCGAGATCGCCCCGAGTACGGCGAGTCGCTGCTCGTTCCCGAGCAGAGAGAACAGCCGTGCCAGTTCGGGGAGGGTGCTGAAAGATAATGTCAACATGTGTTTATTGTTTTTTACACATATGGGTGTTGCGGTCCGACATCGCATACGCCGCCTCAGGATTCCGTATGGGAAAGGAGATCGACCGGGAGAAGTATGCCCTGATGGTGCTGCGCGGCGACTTCGCGGACCTTCTCTTCGCCGCCGGGGGTTCGCCAGCGCATTGGGCGCAGGCAGCGGATGCATGAAACGGATAGCCGTCGGGGAGAACACCCCGGGGAATGTGCCGCCCCCGGGGGATCATCTCGGTGGATCAGGATAGGTGGGTTGTAGGAGAGCCACTCAAGCGTTGGGAGGGCGCCGCCCCCCCGCGCTACGCGTTCTCCCCGCCGGCATCGCCGGGCCGGGCAGGCTCTAGAGGACCCGTCCGGGAGTGCATCCGGTTGCGGATCCGGCTTTTTGCAGCGATGGCATCTGCGTGGGCACCGCCGTTCCGGTGCTTGTGCCGCCCGCACCCGGAGTATTCGGGACAATCGCCTGAGTACATTCCTGTGTGGTCCGACCGGAGGACGTTCCCGTGTCTACCGTAGATGCCGGAAGCGCGACGGCGATGACGGGAGAGCCGCTCCGGACCAGATTATGGCGTTGCCCCCCGCGGTGGGAATGATTCCGCACCGGCATACATGACTCGGCCCGGCCGGTGATATATTGCTACGGCGGCCGCGGTGGAAGCATTGAACCGGCCGGTTCAACGCTCACGGCAGGTCTTCGACGAGATCCCTGATGCGCTCGAGCGCGAGCAGTGCATCCTCGCGTTTCCGGTCGACGGCGTGCTCCCCGGCAAACGCCAGAAAGCGGGCGAGGTCGTCAGGGTCCGCCTTCCTTTCCGCCGCCTCGACGACCGCGTCGTAGGTCCGTTCGGGAAAATAGAGTGCCCGGGCCGCGTCAAGAAGCGCCCGGGCCACCTCAGCGCCGATCACCCCGCATGCGAGCGCCCGCTGGAGGGTCGCCCGGATGTTCACGAGCGGTTCCGAGAGCGGCACGAACGTCTCGGGGTCGAAGAGGAGCGCCACCTCGTCGTCGGCGACGAGCCTTCCTTCCCGGTAGGCACGGTAGATCTCCCCGACGCCCTCCATCCCGAGGCTGTCGAGCTCCGCGGCCCGGAGAGCTCCCATGCTGGAGGCGCCGACGACCCGCACCCCGGCCCGGAGCGCGGCGAGGATCTCGCGGTGGGCGACGGCGCAGTCCTGGAAGAAGACGCCGTCGATAAGCCCGATGATCCGGGCGCCGGCGTCTACGGCCCGGGTTATGTCGCCCCGCTTTGCCGGAGGGCGGTAATCGGCGTCGAAGATCTCCCGGGCGGCCGCACGGTCACAGCTGGGACCGAGGAAGACGACGACTCCGTGCATCACGGCACCTCCTTCCCATCCGGTCCTGGTCCATCGCGTACATCTCCAGCCCCGGCACGATCACCCGGACAACCGGGATGCCGATCTCCGGCCGGGTAAGGTCGACCACGACCACCCGCGAGAGGCCGGCTTTCGCGAGCCGGTCGGTGACGTGGTTGATGTCGGTGAGGAAGTCGTCGCTGTCAAACGACGGCATGGCCGCAAACCGGACCGTTTCGGACTCCGCGAACCAGTGCCGGTTCAGCCGTTTCGTCCGGTCGTAGCCGATCCGTTTCCTGACGTCCGCCGTATCGGTATCCTCCCTCGCGCCGTGGATCTGGGTCAGCCTGCTCTGCGCGACCTCCGTAAGCGCCCGGAGGACCGCGATCCCGGCGTTCGCGTGCGACCCCATGCCGATTGTGAGGAGCGTCGGGTCCCTGAGCACCACGTCGTCGGCGACCGCGGCCACCGTGGGGATCCCGATGTCGCTCGTGATATCCTTGAGCGTAACCTCGACGCCGGCGGCCGCGAACTTCGCGAGCAGGTCGGCGGCGAGCCCGGCGTCGATCCCCTCGATCCGGGGGCCGGTGTTCCGGGTCACCTCGACAAGCGACCAGGCGTCGCGCTCGACCACCTCCATCAGGGCGTGGAAGGTCGCCTCCTCGAGGGTGTTGCCTGAGGCAAGCCCGTTGGTGTTGGTCCTGAAAAGGCGGCCGCAGGTCACCGGGAGGGGGTGGAAGGCCGCGTGGGCCGGGACGAGCACCTCCTCCTCCTGCACGATGTCGTACCCCCCGACCCAGGGGACCACTGCATCGGCCGGAACCAGGGGAGGGAGGATCAGGTCCGCCGGGTCGAGCGCGGCCTTTTGTACTGAGATATCGCTATATCTCCCGATTATCGGCTCCCGGTCGTCCATCTCTCCTGAGTAGCGCTCGATCCCCTCCATCATCGCCGAGACCTCCGCCTCGATCGGGGTGGCGCCTTTCCCGTTGTAGACCGATATCGCTCCTGCTTCGGCGGTCGGCCGGATGCTCGAGAAGACCGGGATCCCGATCCGGTCGAGGTTCGTTATGTCGGCGACACGGGTTATCCCCGCCGCCGGGAGTCTTGCCCGCGCCCGGCGGAGCGTCTCTTCGGGCGGGACTGTCCGCTGGGTCTCCTTCGAGTAGGCCTTCCGGCACGACTGCAGCCGGATCATGCGTCGCTCCCGTGGGACTCTCCCGGCACCCAGCGCTCGCCGTCCTTTCCGATCGCCTTCTTCCAGATCGGCACGCTCTGCTTGATCCGCTCGAGGATGTACTCGCAGGCGTCGAAAGCCTCCTTCCGGTGGCCGGCGCCGACGACGATGAGGAGGATGTTCTCCCCGACCCGGAGCAGTCCGATCCGGTGGATGACCTCGACGGCCGCTATGGGGTATTTTGCAAACGCCTCGTCCCGGATTGTCGCGAGTTCCTTCTTCGCGACCACCTCATAGGCTTCAAGCTCCATAACCTCGATCCCGTCGTCCCTGACAGTACCGAGGAAGGTGACGAGAGCCCCCATGTCGGGCATCCTCACCCGGCCGATCACGGCATTCACGTCAAAATCGTCTCTCGTTACGCTGATCATTTCCGGTCTCCTCCGTCACCCGCCCGCCACCGGCGGAAAGAGTGCGACCTCGTCCCCGTCGGCGAGGGTGAGCGTTCCGGCCTCCGCACGCCGCACGCGCCTGCCGTTGTGCATCAGGATCACGTATCCCCGGAGCTCTCCGCTCTCCTCGAAGAGCGCCTCCTCCGCCTGCTCCGAAGTCTCCCCGACCGCAGCAAGCAGCCGGCTCATCGTCGCCCCCTCGGGGACCTCCAGCGTGAGGTCGCCCCCGATCGCCTCCCGCAACCGGGCAAATGACCTGACCCTAACCTGCATTCCTCTTCTCATCTCCTCGAGCACCGATCGATCCCGCACGCGTTGCAGTCCTCCTGCCGGTCGACCGGCAGGGTCGTCATGGTGGCGGCCCGTCCGTCCCAGACGAAAAGCCGGTTCGTCAGAAGGTCGCCGGTGCCGGTGATGTACTTGATCGCTTCGTTTGCCTGGACAAGCCCGATGATCCCGGGCGTGGTGCCGACCACGGGGATGACGTCCTCTCCGGGAGGAGCCACCGGAAATATGCATTCCAGGCAGGCCGTCCGGCCGGGGATGATCGTCGTCGCCTGCCCGTCGAATCCCCTGACCGCCCCGTGGATGAGCGGCACGCGGGCGCCGAGCGCCACCCGGTTGAGGATGTAGCGCACCGCGAACGTATCGGTGGCGTCGACGATGAGGTCGGCCCCGCCCGCGAGCAGAGCGGCGTTCTCCTCGTCGAGGGTTGCCCGGGTCGCGACAACCGTGATCTCCGGGTTCTGCGCCCGGAGTTTTTCGGCCGCCGACTCTACCTTTGCCCGCCCGAGATCGCGGTCGGTGTGGAGCACCTGCCGGTTCAGGTTGGTCCGGTCCACGACGTCGCCGTCGATCAGCCGGACCTCCCCGACACCGGCAGCGGCGAGGTAGAGAGCGACCGGACAGCCGAGCCCGCCGGCGCCGACGATGACGACCCGGGCATGTGCGAGCCGTTCCTGCGCCTCCTCCCCGAAGAGCGCGACCTGCCGGCGATAGCGTTCCAGTTCCCGGTCCGTGAGCATCTCCCAGTCAATCCTCCGCGCAGGTGAACACGCATTTATGTGGTGTCCCGGCCGATTTTAACGTTGTGCTTCCGTGGAGTTGCCACTGCCCATGATGCCCGCCCGCAGCGGCGGCGGGAAACCCGGTATCTCGCAAGAACCGACCTTCTCTTGAGAAACGTATATAACTGTGGTGATGGATACTCCGCACGAACCTGCAGACGCACTGGAGCAGGGAGCGAGAGCATGACGACAGGGCTTATCGACGATCGGGAAACCTGGGATACGTTCGTGGACGAGAGCGCCTCAGGCCGCCTTTTCCATAAATGGGACTTTATGAAGATTACACAGAAGCATACCGGCTTTACGTTCCTCCCCTATGGGGTCTTCAAGGGCAACGAGTTGATCTGCATCTTCCCGCTCTTCCAGAAGCAGCTGCACGGGGTCAACGTCCTCCTCTCCCCGCCTCCCCTCCAGTCGGTGGTGCCGTACCTCGGGTTCGTCATGGGCCGCCGCTACGATGCCGCCAAGCAGAGCAAGAAGGAGTCGATGCTCCGGACCGTTGCGGAACACCTCGAGGACGAACTCGCGGCTCTGGCCCCGAACTACCTCGCCATAACCCAGGTCCCGGGGTTCATCGACGTCCGGCAGTTTCTCCGGGAGGGCTACGATGCCCGGATCCACTTCTCGTACGTCATCGACCTTGAGCCGCCGCTCTCCGAGATCTGGAACGGCTTCTCGTCCAACCTTCGCACCAAGCTGCGGAAAGTAGAGAAGAACGGTTACCGCCTCGATAAGAGCACCGACCTCTCGACCTTCTACTCCACGGTCGCGGAGCGGTTCAGCGACCCGGAGATGAACATACCGATGATCAGCCGGGCCTACTTCGAGGACCTCTTCAGGACGTATCCCGAAGAACTCGGGCTCTACTACCTCTACGACGCTGAAGACACGGTGACGGGCGTGCAGGCTACCCAGGAGTACAAGACCTTCACCCTATGGATGGGGGCCCCGAAGATGACTGCAATGCCCGGCAATGAGTTTCTGCAGTGGCTCCTCCTCCAGCAGGCGAAGGATGAGGGGTACCGGCAGATGGAGAATATCGGGGCGAACAACGAGAACTTAAACCTCTTCAAGTCCAAGTTCAACCCCTCTCTCACCCTCTTTCTGGAACTGAGCCGGCAGGACCTCTTCGGCAGGGTTGCACGGTGGGCCTACAGCACCATCGCGAGCAAGGGTCCGGTGAAGCGCAAGGTCCTCTCGTACATCGAGTGACGGCCCGGCGTGACTATTCTCCGCCTTCGAACCAGACCAGCGCCGGCGACGGCGGCCTGCCGACGAGTCCCAGGGCATCGGATACGTGGTCGGTGATCGTCAGGACACCGCCGGCCCTCTCCCGGTACTCCTGGACGAGGTAGGCGGTGTGGTAGCGGTATGTCCGGTCCCGGGTAACGAAGATCAGGTCTTCATCGAGGTTCAAGAGCAGCGTCTCCCAGATGAGCTCGTCGCCGATGGTATCCTTACCCGTGCTCTTCGGGGGGTTGCCGAGAAGTTTGCGGCGGTGGGCCCGCGCGACGAGTTCGTCGGTCCGGTGAAAGACCCGCACGGCAGGGTTGCCGGACAGATCGGTGAACGCCCGGGCAACCGGGTCGGCGGCCGGCGCTGCGATCATGCCCTCGATATCGTCGTAGAGAGCACCGATCACCCGGTTATACTCCTCCCCGGCGCGCTGGAGGTCGGCGGTCTTCGGGTTCTCCCGGATAATGGACGGCAGGCGGACCTCGCCGGTCTCCCGCTTTCGTACTTCGTCTGCTATCCGGTCGAGGACCCGGGACCGGTTGCGGAAGAACTCGTCGAGGATGATGTCGGGAAAGACAAGATGCTCCGCAAGCGCCCCGATATCGGCAAAGATCTCGCCCGGATCCTCGTATGACTCGTAGAGTTCGAGAAAGAGGTTCGTATCAACACATACAGCCGTCATGCTACCGGCAGATGATACCGCCGGGGTGTGATAATGGTTTCCTGGACCGATAAAGGAAGGATAATATCCATTATTTTTCCAGAACATCGGCATTGATGTCGAGATCAAAATACTTAAGATTTATATCGCCAATTTCTCCGTTACAGGGTAGGTGCATGTCCCGTATTCTCGTGGTCGACGATGACCCGGCGCTTCTCGAACTGAACCGGATCTACCTGGAGCAGTTCGGAGATCTGCAGGTCGAGACGGCCTCATCGCCGTTGCAGGGGCTTGAAATGCTCTCGAAAGCCTCTTACGATGCCGTCGTTGCCGACTACGAGATGCCGGAGATGGACGGCATTGCGTTCTTAAAAGAGGTCCGCCGCAGGGGCATGGCGATACCATTCATCGTCTTTTCCGGCCGCGGCCGCGAGGAGGTCGTCATCGAGGCGCTCAACAGCGGGGCGGACTTCTATCTTCAGAAGGGCGGCAACCCTTCCGCCCGGTTTGCCGAACTCCGGAACATGATCCTCCAGGCAGTCAGGAGGGGACAGGCCGAGGCGGAGGCGCAACGCGCCGGAGACCTGTACCGGAGCACCTTCGAGCATACCGGCTCCGCCACCATCATCATCGAGGGCGATATGACGATTGCCCTCGCGAACAGCGAATTCGAACGCCTGACCGGCTACTCCCGGGAAGAGATGGAAGGGGAGATGTCCTGGACGGTATTCGTCGCCGCAGGGGACATCGAACGCCTCAAGGGGTACCACCGTCAACGGCGGATAGATCCCGGATCGGCGCCGGGGACCTACGAGTTCCGGTTGATCGACCGGCACGGCAGGCAAAAAGACCTGCACATGACGATCGGGTGCATCCCCGGGACGGAGCGCACCGTCGCGTCGATGCTTGACATCTCCGACCGGAAGCGGTTCGAGGAGGAGTTGAACGCGACGCATGAAGAGTTGAGTGCCGCGCACGAGGAACTGGCCGCGGCGTTCGAGGAGGTGAAAGCGAGCGAGGAGTCGCTCGCAGAGCAGTGCAGAATACTGGAGGATTATCAGGCAAACCTCCGGGGCATCATCGATTTTCTTCCCGACCCGACGTTTGTGCTCGATCGCACGGGGAGGGTCATCATCTGGAACCAGGCACTCGAGCTGGTGACCGGGGTCCGGAAGGACCGGATCATCGACTCCGGACCAAAAGCAATCTGCGCGGCGATGCCCGGGTTTCAGTCCCCGCTGATTGCGGAGCTCGTCCTCTCCCGGGGGGACGCCGGGAGCATCAGTCGGGAGGTCCGTATCCTTTCGTCCCGCACCGGGGAGGAACTCTGCCTCTGGGGAAAGGCATCGCCGCTCTACGATGCACGGGGAAGGCTTTCCGGCGCGATCGAGTCGCTCCGGGACATCACCGAGCGAAAACGGATGGAAGCTCAGATCCGGCACCGGATAGACCTCGAACAGTTGGTGAACTCGATCTCCGCGCGGTTCATCGCCCTGGACCCTCCGGATCTCGAAGGCGCCCTGGAGGAGATGCTCCAGGTGCTCGGTTCGTTCCTGGATGTCGATCGGAGTTACATCTTCCGCCTCTCCGCCGACCTCACCCGTGCGGAGAATACCCACGAGTGGTGTGCGGAGGGGATCGAGCCACAGATCGAAGTCCTGCAGGATCTGCCGACCAGCGTGGTCGCCTGGGGGCTGGCGCAGATCGAGGCCCGGAAGACGATCTGCATCCCCGATGTGGCCGATATCCCGGAAGAGGAGGAGGCGGAGCGCGAGTTCCTCCAGGAGTACGGTGTCCGGTCGCTCATCCAGGTCCCCATCGCGACCGCCGATGAGGTCCTCGGGGCTCTCGGGTTTGAAACCGCACGGCAGACGCGGGCCTGGTCGGACGAGGACATCACGCTGCTCGAGATCGTCGGCAACCTCTTCGCCGATCTCTTCTCCCGGATTCGCGTGCACGAGCGGCTCAGGGAGAGCGAAGAGCGGTTCAGAACCCTCGTGGAACAGTCGCACGACTGTTACGTCCGTGCAACGACGGCGCAACCGGCGCTCGAATACGTCAGCCCCTCATGCGAGAGTCTGATCGGGTACTCCCCGGAAGAGATTCTGAACGACCCGGATTTCATCGGGCGGTTGATCCATCCCGACGGCCGGGAGACGTTCCTTGCCCTGACGCGGGAGCGGTGTACGTGTGCCGGCCGGCCGTACGTCTTCCAGGTGCGCCGGAAAGACAGGCGCTACATCTGGGTCGAGATCTGCACGATCCCCGTCTATGGGAACGACGGACACCTGGTCGCGATGGATTACACTGTCCACGACATCGACGCCTGGAAACAGACTGAGGCGGCACTCATCCAGGCCAACAAAAAACTCACCCTGATGAACAGCATCGTGCGGCACGATATCTTAAACCAGGTCACGGTGGTGCTCGGGCACATCGCTCTCCTCCGGGAACGGTCGCTTGATGCGGCCGTCGCCGCCGCCCTCGATAAGCAGCAGGCCGCCGTCGAGATAATACAGTCTCAGATCGGGTTCACGCGGGACTACCAGGACCTCGGCGTCCGGGCCCCCCGGTGGTTTCCCGTCGAACCCCTGGTCACCACGGCGGCAAAAGCGCTCCGGCCGGCCGGGATCCGGTTTGCCACCGATCTCGGCGGTATTTCCGTCTACGCCGATCCGCTCCTCTCATCCGTCTTTTACAACCTCCTGGAGAACGCCATGCGGCATGGCAGGACCGTGACGGAGATCCGGGTCACGGCCGTGCCGGACGGCAACGGTGCCCGGATTGTCTGGGAGGACAACGGTGTCGGCGTCCCTGCCGAGTATAAGGAGCGGATATTCGAGCGGGGTTTCGGGAGCCACACAGGCCTCGGGCTTTTCCTGGTAAAAGAGGTCCTCTCGATCACCGAGATCGCCATCAGGGAGAACGGGACACCGGGCGAGGGGGCACGGTTCGAGATTACGGTCCCGGAGGGCAACGCCCGGTTTGAGTGAAAGAGGGGACCTGAACGACGGGGCTCACCGGCGTGTTCATGACCGGCCGCTGGAAAAGAGTGACCGGGGGTTCGGCCTTACCGCCGCCCGTATTTCTTAAACATGTACCACAGCCCCGCGGCGACCCCGGCCATCACCAGGAGGCCGAGCACCGCGACGTAGGACTGCTCTTTCACCACGATCCGGTACTCGTCTTCCTCTTCGTCCTGGTCGCTCTTCACCAGAGCGACGACCTTGTACTCGCCGGCGACGATATCGGCCGGCGGGACCACCGTCACCTGCACCGTCGCCCGTTCGCCGGCTTCAAGGCTCGCGACCGACGCCGGGTCGACGGTCACCCGCCACCCTTCCGGTGCGCTCATGTTGATCCCGATGTTCGTCAGCGCTCCCCCGACGCCGGCGTTCGAGACCGTCATATCGAACGTGAGGGTGTCGCCGCGGTTGATCTCGTGGCGGTAACTCTTCGCGTAGGTCCGCATATCGTAGGACCCCCTGAGCCGGAGCGTCAGGTTCTCCTCGTACTGCCGGGCAGAGGACCCGATCACAGCCGTGAAGTTGTACTCGCCGACATCCACCGAGTAGGGCGGAATGAGATCGAGATACAGGGTCTTTTCCTCACCGGACGGAACGTAGATCTCCGAGACCTCTTCGGTGGCGCTGCTGCTCTCCTTGAACCGGGCATACCACTGCTCGGGGAGACCCTGGATGGAGAGGGTGTACGTATCGTCGTTCCTGCCCGCGTTCTTCAGGATCATCTCGTACTGCGGGTTGGTGCCGATTGCCGCCATCCGGGACGGGGACTTTACCCGGACCTCGGCAAAGAAGTTCTCTTTTTCGAGCGGCACGATCCCGAGGTCGACCGTCCGGCCGATCCGGATCTCGACATCCTCCTTCTCCCACGGCCGGTATCCGGGCCTGGTGACCTTTACGGTGTAGGTGCCCATCGGGGCGCCGATGCTCACCTTGCCCTCGGCGGTCGCGAGCATCCCCTCGACCAGGGTATCGCCGTCGTAGACGCTGACATCGGCGCCCTTAACCACGTTTCCTTCCTTATCCACCACGGTGGCCTCAAGGGTTCCCGTCTCGCCGCTGTGCGTCTTCGTGACCTTGACGTAGACCCAGATCGTCCCCTCGCCGATGCCCACCCGGATAGGGTACTCCCCCACCGCGGCATGGCCGGAGGTCTCGGCCACCAGGCGGACAGTCTTCGTCTCGCCGGCCGGGATCAGCATCCGGTAGACTTCGCGGTCGTCGGCCTCGAACCGGATCTTCCACCCGTCGGTGCCCCGGTAGGTCCAGTAGTTGAGGAGGCACGTCCCGGTATCCCCCATGTTCATGACCGCGAGATCGAAGACGGCGGTGTCGCCTGCTTCGATCATCTCGCCCGGGAAATCGCACCGGATCTCCGTCTGCAACGTCCCGCCCTGTGCGGTCGCCGCTCCCGGGACGGCCGACGCGGCGAGGAGGAGGGCCAGGAGGATGCATAGAGAGGATCTTCTGTCGGCCATCATCTCACCTGATATCCATCCGCATGAACATCACGTAGGTCGCGGCGAAGAAGACCGACGGGAAGACGATGAGCGCGGCGATGTTCATCCAGACCCGGCCGAGGGCGTCGGCAAGGCCGGGCGTCTCCTCCTGTATCGCGTCGTAGGGCGAGTAGGCAATCGCGGCAATCTGCGGGTTGGTAACCGCAATCGCGACGGTGTAGTAGTTCATCTGCGGTGAGAGAAGGTTTGATACATCGCTGATGAATCTCCGTTTCTCGACGTAGGTCTTCATCTCCTCTTCGTAGGCCGTCCACTCCGGGTCTTCGGTCCCGCCGTATACCACGCTCTGCGAGGCGCTGCTGACGAAATACCCGCTGCTCGCGGTCCGCACGATCTCTTTGGGCATGGGCCCCATTTCGGGCGGCTCGGGCGGGTCGCCTGCGAAAGCGTCTGCGAAAGCGTCTGCGGCCATCATCCCGAACATCGGGAGGAGCGAGGAGACGGCGAAGAAGATCACCAGAGTGTAGATCAGCGCGTTCCCGCTCTCTTTTGCGACCGTCGACATCGTGAGCGCGACGGCGAAGTAGGCGAGCAGGAACCCAAGCGTTACCGCCCCGAAGATCAGGATGGCGGCAAATTCGTCCACTGTCGGAACTACCGAGAAGATGAGGAGCATAGCAATGGCAATGGCGAGTGCGAGCGCCATGGCGAACCCGAGCGCGCCGACACCCCCGAGCGCCTTGCCGTTTATGATCTCGTCCCGGTAGAGCGGGTGCGAGAGGAGTGTTTTTAGCGACCGGGTCTCCTTCTCCTTTGAGACCAGGTCGAACCCGATGGCGATGGCAAGGATGCCGCCGAGCATCGTCATGTAACTCATCATGGATATGAAGACGTACATGATCGAGGGTTTCGAGGGCATCCAGCTCGAATACGGGTCTTCGAACTCCTCCATGCGCTGGAGTTGCTCGGTATACGCCTCCAGACTGTCGTTATACTGCCCGATGCCTTCGTAGATGCTGATCGTCGATATGACGAGGAGCAGGCCCAGGATGATAATGAATCTCCTGCTGGTAATGTGATCGGAGAACTCTTTCCGTGCTACGTTGAACAGCCGTTCTGGTGCCATACATCACCTTCGGTAGGCCGCCATGAAGACGTCCTCGATCTCCGGCTCTTCGAGGCGCATCTCCCGCACATGCAGCCCCTGCTCGAAGAGGGTCGCGGCAAGCCGGTCCCGGATATCGGTCTTCGCCCGGACGACCGCACGATTCCCGTTCCCTTCGACGGAGATGATCGCAGGATCCTCGATAGGCGGCAGGTGCTCCCGGGTCTCGACCACGATACGGACGGCGTCGCCGTCCGGAGATGCGAGCGCCCGGGCGACCTCCTCGAGCGTCCCCTGCGCCACAAGTCTTCCTTTCGCGAGCAGCCCGACGGTCCGGCAGACTTCCCTGACCTCGGAGAGGATGTGGGAGGAGACAAAGACAGTCTTCCCCTCGCCGGCGAGATGCGTGACGAGTTCGCGGTACTCCCGGACGCCTTCCGGGTCGAGGTTTGCCGTCGGTTCGTCGAAAAAGAGCACCTTCGGATCGTTTATCAGTGCCTGGGCGAGCCCAAGCCGCTGTTTCATCCCGCGGGAGTACTCGGAGGCCTTCTGGGCGACGCCGTCGAGGTGGACGAGTTCGAGCAACTCGGCGATCCGCTCCTTTCGCTCTTTCGCGTCCATCCCGTAGAACCGGGCGAAGTAATCCAGGTTCTGTTCGCCGGTCATGTTCCCGTAGAACCCGACGTCTTCGGGAAGGTAGCCGATGATCTCCTTTACCTTCAGCGGGTCTTTTGCGACCTCGATCCCGTCGACGAAGCACCGTCCGCCGGTGGGCTCGATCATGCCGGTGAGCATCAGGATCGTCGTACTCTTCCCCGCTCCGTTCGGGCCGAGGAAACCGAATATCTCGCCTTCCCCGACCTCAAGATCCAGGCCGTCGACGGCCGGCTTGCCGTTATATACCTTCGTGAGGTTCTCCGTCCGTATCATCTCACACCCCGCCCGGGCCGTTCCGGCGGCGTTCTACTGCAGATTTTGGTATCCTCGTATTAACGTTTTCTGTGACAAACGTCTACACTTCGGGGAGTGATCGTGATTCCAGCGGTTGCGGCATCGTGATTTTTCCGGCAGAGCACGGAGATCCGCCGTAAATCAGCCAATAGGCCGCGTACCGGCCCCGCGCGGCACGGGTCCGGGGGCCGGGACACCCTCCACAGGTCCTGCAGCGACGCCCCATGAGGATGCAGGCCGTGTCCGCCCCTCGATTCAGCGCTCGACGCCAGAGTATAGGCGAGAAGGGGAGATAAGGCGATGGTAAACTACGAAAAAAATCGAACCTATGCAGGCAGGGTTCCGGCAACCGGGCGGCTTCAAAGGTTTCCGGGTGCCGGGCACTCGATTCGGAGTGTTTCGGGCAAAATATCGTTATCCACAGCCCCTCGACCGCCCTTCCGCCAGGCGGTTCGATAAGAAGAGCCGCAATGCGGAAACCTTTTCTCTCAACGGCCTGAAGGTTCTCCTGATTGTTATGAGAGGGTTATTCGGTGCGACAGCGGTCATCGTGCTCCTGTCCCTGGTGCTCGGGGCCGGGTGCATATCGTCCCAGCCCCAGGCGGGTTACGTGACGATCCGGAACGTCGACATCAGCATCCCGGACGGTCAGCCGCCGTCAAACGTCACCCGGGTCACGGTTGCCCCGTACCTCGACGCGATCTATGCCGACGTCGGCGGCATCGACCTGCAGGTCAGCGCAAAAGAGGCCGGGACGGATATCGTCGTCGAGGAGACGATTCTCCCGATAGGCAACCTCACGAGCGGCAGGACCGCAAAAGAGGAGGTTGCACTCGCGCTCGAGAACGGCAGGCGCTACGACATCTGGGTGACCATATGGCAGGACGGGCGTATGCGGGAATCGGGTTCGGTGAACGTCTTCCTCCCGGACAGGACGACGGCGGGACAGAGACTGGCCTACTCGCTCCTCTCCGTCTCCGCGATCGACGTCATGACCCCCGACATCGACGCCGACCCGATCACGCTCGATATCATCACCAGTATCGCGAACGGCGGCAGCGCTTCCGGGGACCTCGCCATGGATATCCGGGTCGTCAACCTCCAGACAGGGATCACGGCCGTCCGCGAGTCACGACCGCTCGGGACGGTTCCGGGGGACTCGGCCACGAAGAAGGTGAGCGTCACGGTGCCGAACGGCTACGATTACGAGATCAGTATCCGGCTCATCGAGGGCGGCGCAGCCTTTGCGACCAGCACCGGCCGGATCACCCTGGCCCCGCCGCCGCAGGTGATCTTTGCCGACGGCGCGGTGCTCGACTCCGCGAAGAGCACGTCGCCGGTCGCCCTCCCGGTCCCGACCGCGACCCCCGGGATGCCGTCCTCCGCACAGGTCGGGCAGTTCAGGGTCCAGAGCAGCGGTGCGCCGGTGCCGACGCAGGCACCCGGATTCGAGGCCGCGTTCGCCGCCACCGGGCTCCTCGGCGCCGGGCTTGCGAGACGGCGGAGGCAGGGTGATGACTGAGGGCCTCACGGCGTGGAGGGCCTACCTCTACGCCGTCTCGTTCGTCGCGCTGATCGTCACGATTGCAGGTACCGTGAACCTCATAGCCATCGCAATCGAGGTCTTCGTCTACCCGGCCCTCCTCCGGTGCCGCAGTACTACCCCGGGCTTCCCGGGAGTGTGGCGCAGGTCGCGGGGGGGCTCGTCGTCTGGAACTATCACTGGATGCTGCTCCTAAAAGAGCACTGAGAGCAGTTCACCGCCTCTGCAGGCGCCAGCCGGCGATCAAGAGCCCCGCGGCCGCTCCTGCCGCCCCGAATCCCGGGAGCGGGGTGGGCGCCGTCTCCGCCGGGAGGGGGGAGGTGTTCGGCGTCGCCGACACGGAGAAATGCGGTGCCGACTGCACCGATGTGTAGACATGAACCGTCCCTCCCCGCGGGGGCAGGGGCGGGAGCTGGTGCCGCGACATCGTCCCTCTATCCTCATTCCTGCAGACGAACTCTTCCGGAGGCGGGAGCGTGGTGTTCACCGCGACCCGGAGGGTGCCGCCCTTGACGACGCCCACGAACTCGTCGTCGAAGTAGATCTCCTCCCCGTCAGCGCGGTAGATCAGGTACCAACCGGTGTCGTTCACCTCCGCCCCCGGGGCGGGCTGTTCGACCTGATAGCGTTGCGGGAAGAGATCGATCGTCTCCCCGGCGGCCGGGGCCCGCTCGATGAAGCCGGTATACATCAGGCGCTCTCCCTTCCGGACGGTATACTCCCGTGCGGGCGGGGCCGCCGGGTCTACCGCCACGACAAGTTCGGTATCGGCGATCGTCCCCTTATACTCGCCGTCGAAGTAGACCTCCACACCGTCGCCGTTGAACCAGTGAACGACGTACCGCCCGGCATCGTCCTCCCCGGCCGCTGCCGCCGCCGGGAGAGCCGCGGCAAGGAGGAGGACGCACGCGAGGCAGGCGGCGAAGGCTCTCATGTCCGCTCCCGTCCCCCTGGCCGAAAGGTACATGGGAGAACAAGGGGGAAGATACCATATATCGTTTCTGTGCCGTCCGCCTACCGATCGGGTCCCGGGAGGTCCCCCGCCGTCACGCACTCTGCACCACGCCGTAGACGGTCCCGTTCCATTCAAAAAGGGCATACTTCGCGAATCTCCGCCTCATCTCCTCCGTGGATATGCGGAGCGAACTGTACTTCGCGTGACCCCTTCCGGCCGGACTGTACGTGCAACGGAGGTTGAGCCAGAGGAACGCATCGAACAAGGGGCCTTTCGAGACCTGGACACGTTTCTTATCCAGGATCAGCGCGCCAGGCGCCGGATGGTTCCTGAAGTCCGCTCCGGTGAGGTGCGTCACGTCGATCAGGTTGATCCGGTGGATGAACCCGAGAATGATGGCGCACAGGATAGCTAGGACGACAAATACCCCGACGACCGGGCCCCTCCGCCATGCCTTATCTTCCGTCGGTTCCCCGCCGTGTACTGCCATACCGCCGCCCCACCCTCTTCACGTTTTTCGGTGAGGAACAGTAAGCCAGCGTGCCTTATATGATTTCTGTGCCGTCTGTCTGCACGCCCGGGGAAAAAAGGTTAGCAGGTTACTTCTTCTTCACAATGAAGAAGTGTCCCGCTCCCACGATGATTGCGACGATGACGACGACGAAGAGGATCGTCGTCACGGGCAGTCCTTCGGCAGGCGGCTCTTCGCCAGGCGTCGTTGTCGTTGTCGCGGCCGCCGCTGTCTCGGTCGGGGCGGCCGTCGTCACCGGCTCGGTGAAGAGCGCGAAGATGGTGAAGTGGGTGATCGTCGCCCTCACGGTCCGCGTGTCCGAGTTGACGGTTGTCGGGACGTCTTCCCAGGCGTTCGCCGACTGGTTGTACCACTTCAGGGTGAGCTGCTGACCGGTGAGGGCGAGCGTGTTCCAGTCCACCTCGGGGATCTCCAGGGTCAGGGTGATCCCCGGGTCGAAGGTGGCCCCGCCGGGTCCGGCCTCGTAGACGTAGCCGGCGAACTGGAAAGCTGCTCCGGCCGGGACTGCGGGCAGCCTTTCGTTCTCGATGCGTCTGAAGTAGATATCAATCAGGGGTCTGTCGTTCCTGTCGAGCGCCTTTACGCCTGACGGCACGTACAGGCTGCCAACCCCGTCTTCGGCGTCGATCTCGACGGGGCGGCCAACGAGGCCTTCGTTGTCGGTGTTCAGGTCTCCCTCGAAACCCTCCGGGCCTCTCAAGCTCCGGATTCGCACCTATCGGTGCTCAAGCTCCTGCCGTTCCGGCAGTCGCACCCTGCGGCCCGTCGCTCCTCGCCCGCCTTCTCCGCCAGCCCCCCCTCCAGCGCCCGGAGCCGGGCCTCGAACTCCTTGCTCGAAGACCTTCGGTCTTCTCCCGCTCCTGCCCAGAGGGCCAGTCGCGACTACTACGCCACCTTCACCCGGAAGACCGTTCGGATCTCATCCTACCGGGACGACGCGGTTCGCGATGCGGTCGAGACCCGGACGGACGCAGTCCCCGCGCTGAATTGAGGGGCTTTCACCCATTCTCCGCTCCAGCCGTATGCAACGGAACGGATTGCTCTTCCTGACTGAAAAATTCTGCTTATTCGTCCTTTTCCGCTTCAAGAACGCGCCTGTAGAGTGCATCTTGGATCCAGAAGTTCCCTTGTTCCCGCAGCCGATCCATTTCTTCCTCAAGTGAAGAGACCAGCCCTTCCTGCTTCGCCTGTAGCAGCAGTCCGATAATACCGGTAACCGGAAGGCCATAGAGTCCCGCTACGCGGCGGGCCTCGCTCTCGTCGAGGAGCAGC
>JAHDQM010000011.1 GCA_018433835.1 Methanoculleus sp. | reverse complement strand
GGGGGGGGGGGGAAGGGGGGGGGGGGAGCTCCCCCCTCCCAGTCAGCCCCACCCCCACATGGCGATATCAGGTGGAAAGCCGTGCATGGATTGTGACTTACCAGAGGACAGTCGTTACTCGCATCTCCAGTGCTCACGTTCGCTGACGCTCATGCCTTGAAGACCCAGGGACGACTCTCCAGAGAAGTTAGAACAAAGCCAAAACGACCAAAAAAGAGTGTTTCAGGGAGTCTCATAGGGGTTCCGGAGACCCTTCGGGGTTCCGTCCGCCTTGAGGCCCATCGTCTTACGCGCGTCCACGTTCTTCTGGTTCTTCGTGATCTTTTCGGTGGCGAGTTTCGTCACGAGGTCGAGGCCGGGTTTGACCTGGTCCATCGGCTTCGTCTCGAAGCAGCCGGCGGCGATCGCGCCGTCCCAGACGGCGTTACCCTTGGTGCTCCGCACGAAGACCGTGCTCCAGCCGTCGGGGCTGCCCACGGATCCGCTGGAGATGTCGGCGAGGTTCGCGACGTAGTCCAGGCAGACGTTGCATCCGGGCTGCACGTACTTGTGGATCAGCTTGAGCGGCATCTGGCTGACTGCACCGCGCTCGGTGTAGACCGTGAATTTGCCCTTGCCGATGTCCATCTTCTTGACGGACTCCATCTTCTGGTTGCAGTGGTCCTCGACCATGGCCTCGAGCGCCTGGTAGGAGAGGTTCTCCATACAGTAGATGCCGAGCGCGAGGGCGATCTTGTCGTCGACGTCGCGCATGCCGATCGGATAGAGCTGGGCCTTCCGGACAGCCTGCATCTGGCAGGGCGTACCGACGATACCGACTCTGTCGAGACCGTAGCTGCGGGTCGCCTCCTTGATCAGGTAGAGGTTCGGGCTGATGGTGTAGCGCGTTCCGGCGGCGGCCAGGAGTTCGTCCTTCGTGGTCGCGACCATGGGCTCCGGCTTCCAGGGCTCATCGCTCGGCCCTGCGACGATGGCACCGTCGATGATGCCCTCTTCCAGCGCATAGGCAAAGAGGGTCGTGATGATACCGCCGTCCTGGGACTTCTTCAGGATGTCCTTGTCGGTCGAGCGTGCCGAGATCGCGGACTTGTAGTTACCGAGTACGTCCATCTTTCTCACCTCACTGCATGGCTCCCTTGATGGCATCCATGATGCCCTCGTAGTTGTTCATGACGTCGAAGTTGAACCAGCTCCGCGGGCACTGCGAGTAGCAGGCACCGCACTTGATACAGAGGTCGCGGTTCACGTTCGGCTTGCCGTACTCCATGGTGATGGCGCGAACCGGGCAGGTGCCGGCGCAGGTTCCGCATCCCATGCAGAGACCCTGGTTGATCACGTCATACATCAGGTCGCAGCCGCAGGCCTCGTTGCCGCGCTGTGCAAGCTGCATCAGCGGGGTCAGGTATGCGGTCGCGAGGTTCTTCTGCTCGTCGTTGCCCTTCAGGAGCAGGTAGGCCATGACGGCGACGTTCCTGATGGCCTGGGGGCACGGGGGACAGGACGGCAGGAAGAGGTCGACGTCGATGACCTCGCTGATGGGCACGTACGCCTCGTGACCGGGCTGGTTCCACTGGCCACCGCGGGCGAACCGGGTGATGTTGCCGTATGCCGCGCAGGCGCCGTAGGCGACAACCACTTTCGACTTCGCCCTTGCTTGTTTCAGTTCCTCTACCGAGATCTTGTCGTTCAGACAGCACGAACCTTCGACCAGGCACACGTCCATCTCGGGTACGTGGCGCACGTCGACCAGGGTCAATGCATAGACCAGGTCCGCATAATCATCGAGCAGCTTGAAGAGACCCTCGTAGTTATCCGCAAGCGTCACGAGGCATCCCGTACATCCGCTCAGGTGTAATTCACCTATCGTAATCTTATCTGCCACAGGCTTTTCCTCCTTTTGTACAACTTCCACCTTTTCTTTTACAATCACATCAGAGGGCTTCACCGCGGGCTTCGTCTGCGGCTGGCTTGCCGCCGGCTTCGCCTCAGGCCTGCTCTCCGGGGTTCTTCCCGGCATCTCCGGTGGTTTCTCCCGGCGACGCCCAAAGATGCGTTCCTTGATGGTTGATAGTAGCCCCATACTCTACCCCAATTTCCTCCAGTACGATACGCACTGTTTTGGGAATGGCACCCTCAACCTCCTCAGTGAGCCCCAGTTCAAACTCATGGCTCGCGACACGCTTGGGCTGGCACCCGATGATCGTGATATCGATGATGTCTTTTAATCGCTGTAGCGGCTCGGAAAGGTCCCACGAATGGGCATCCCGGTAGGCGCCCGGCGGCAGGTCTTCGGGCCGGAGCTTCGTCACATCACCGGGGTTGGCGCCGAAATCGGCGATATCGATGATGATCAGCTTCTTCACCGGCACCTCCGCATCTTCCATCAGCGTAAAGAGGAAGTGAGGGGCGCCAAGGCCGGCATCGATCACCTTGACGTTGTCGGGCAGTTGTAACTTCTGGAGTTCTTCGACGACTGCAGGGCCGAACCCGTCGTCTCCGTAGAGGGGGTTGCCGCACCCTGCGATCACGATCTCACGGAATAGCATGCGTGTACGCTCACTGAATGAGTTTCTGGGCCACCAGTCTCTTGTCTTCGTCGATCACCAGCATGTGCGTCGCACAGGAGACGCAGGGGTCGTATGCACGCATGATGACTTCCGCGAGCCGCCAGGGTGCACCGGTCAGTGCACGGCTGCAGGTGGGGAAGTTCCAGGTGGTCGGGACGAGCATCCCGTAGTACTGCACCCGGCCGTCCTTGACCCGGGCAAGGTGGACATCGGTTCCACGGGGAGCCTCGTTCGCGGCCCATCCAAGGGTTCCGTCGCCCTGCGGGATCTCGTCGGCGAGCACCGATCCGGAGGTGTCGAGCGCGTCCACGGCGTCGATGATGCCGTAGGCGGTCTCGGGGAACTCCATCTGGCGTGCGATCTGCAGGCCCATGGCACCTTTCTCGTCGTAGTTCTTGAACTGGACCAGACGTGCACGCGGCCCGACCTCGACCGGCTGGCCGTCGTAGAGCGGGACGCCGGTGCAGGCCTCCATCTGGGGCCAGGCTTTGTTTCCTACGGGGGTGGTGCCGCCGATCGGGTAGTTCGGGTCGGCCTCGTCGATCTCCACTTCACCCATGTACCAGTCCCAGGGACGGACTTCGGTGAACCGCTCGGGGAACCAGGTTGGGTTCGCATCGAGACTGGAGCTGCCGTACATCGGCGCGGTGGCCATGTAGCCCTGGTTGTGGTAGCCGAGGTCGTCGGGGATCGGGACCTGGACGCCGCCGACTTCGGACCAGTCGCGGTTCTGGTAGTTCCGGAAGACAGCTACCATGAACTCCATGTGCTCCTGTGTGAGCACGCGGGCTTCCTTCGCGAGATCGTAGATCTTCGCCTTCGCACGCGGGGTGATGTTCTTGTAGCATCCGCCGACGCGGGGGTTGCTCGGGTGGATTGCCTCTCCGCCGACGATCTCGCCGATGGTCTGGCCGATCTCACGAAGCCGCTGGATACGAAGGCCAACGCTCCTGACCGGTTCTTCCTTGGTGAACGGGTTGATCTTCACGTCGGTCCCGGGGATGTACATGTCCGGGAGAGACAGGATGTTGTGCAGGGCGTGGCTGTGCATCCTGTTGGCACACTGCAGGATGTAACGCAGGAGTTTCGCGTCCTCGGGGACCTCGCACCCGATGGATGCCTCCATCGCCTCGACACCCGCCAGGGTGTGCGCGATAGGGCAGATACCGCAGACACGCGATGCGATCTTTGGAACCTGCTCCATCGTCTTGCCGATGGCGAGTTTCTCGACTCCCCTCACCGGGGTAATGCTGAGCCAGTCTCCACGCTCGATGATGCCGTCATCGTTGACCTTCAGAACGAGCTTTGAATGGCCTTCATGTCTCGTTGTTGGGGAAATCTCTACAACTTTCGACAAATATATCGCCTCATTCCGATATTATGATGTTCTGAACACTATACTGGTGTTACCACACAATTCACTGGTGTTACCACACAATTCTGTACTGAAAACGTACATGCGTACGTCAACAGGGATTATGAAGAAAACAGAGTTTATATCTTTCGCTCCGGAACTTTTCGGAATGTTACGATCTACGCAAGACGTAACACAGAATATCAAAATTCGTTAACTAACTATAAAAAATGTAAAATAATATTCGGTCTATAGTGTGCCTTCGTCCATCTCCGCAATAAGCTCGGCTATCGTCGCCTTCCGCTCCGCGTAGGCATTATGCTGATGGATGCTCTCCTCGTTCGTCTGTTTTATGGTGACCACGGTGTCTCCGGGGAGATCCCGGAACTGCGCGATCACTTTGCGGGCCATTTCGCGAACGCAGTCTTCGACGAACCGGGGGTTCTTGTGGGCTTCCATCACCACGTAACTCTCGTCGCCGCGCTTGAGGAGCTCGTAGATACGCGCACTCATCGAATCCTTCAGGATCTTGATGATCTTCTCGAGGCTGATATGCTGGTCGTCGTCGATCTCGATGCAGAGGAAACCCCGTCCGCGCTGGTTGTGGGTGGCCATCGGCACCTCGTCGAAGAACGCCTCGATTTTATCCTCCGCCACGCCGAGGCTCTCGAGGACATGCAGGGCATGGTCCTTCATGATGTTCTGGGCGCAGGGGCAGGCGGTCATCCCGGTCACTTCGGCGCCGATGCTCTTTCGGATGATCGGGTTTCCTTCGTTCCGCTGGGCTATTGCTCTCGCGTGGACGTTCACGACCTCATGGCAGCTCGTCTCGCTGACCGGCGTCTCCCGCCGGACCATGAACTGGCTCCGCATCCGGACCTCGGTCCGTTCCGCGTACTCGTGCCGGTCGAGGAGTTTCCTCGCCACTGCGCTGCAGAGTTCCTCGATCTCCTTTACATTCCCGTCGATGGCCTGCTGCAGCACGTCATCGATCACCTCGAAGTTCCGGGAGAGATTTGCGCCTTTGAGGCTCCCCGGCAGGTCGACGAAGACGTCGAATTTGGAGATGAAGATGACCGGCCGCTTACCGGGTCGTGCGACTTCAACGAGTTTTTGGACGTTCTTCACACCCACCCTGGTCAGGTTGATACGGACCTCCGGCAGGCTGGACTGGACATCTGGCAGTTCCATTACAAATCCTCAATAGCGTATAGTAAGTAGGGTTTCTCTTCATCAACCTTAAAATGACCCTCACTGCACCACCGAAGTTCTCCGATATAATATTTATCAGGTTTGCTGTCCAACCGGGAGTGAGAACCTATGGTGCAAAAATACTACGAGTCCGATGCAGACCCCGGCACCCTGGAGGGCAAGACCATCGCCGTCATAGGCTATGGCTCTCAGGGTCGCGGACAGGCGCTGAACCTGCGTGATTCCGGCTGCCAGGTCGTCATCGGCCTGCGGCCCGGCAGCAGCTGGCAGAGAGCATCCGAAGACGGTTTCGAGGTCTATTCCGTGGCCGAAGCTGTCAAGCGTGCCGATATTATCCAGATCCTTCTCCCCGACGAGAACCAGGCGGCTGTCTACCGCGCCGAAATCAGCCCCAATATCAGAGAAAACGCCTGCCTGATGTTTTCGCACGGATTCAACATCCACTACGGTCAGATCGTCCCCCCGCCCACCGTCGACGTGGTCATGGTCGCCCCGAAGGGCCCCGGCCACATGGTACGGCGGACCTACGAGGAGGGGAAGGGAGTCCCGGCCCTCATTGCCATTCACCAGGACGCCACGGGGAGGGCACACGCCATCGCGCTTGCCTACGCCCGGGGAATCGGCGCGACCCGTGCGGTCGTGCTGGAGACGACGTTCGCCGAGGAGACCGAGACCGACCTTTTCGGCGAGCAGGCGGTCCTCTGCGGCGGGATTACCTCGCTCATCAAGGCCGGGTTCGAGACCCTGGTGGACGCCGGGTATGCCCCCGAGATGGCCTACCTCGAGGTTCTGCACGAGACGAAGCTCATCGTCGACCTGATCTACGAGGGCGGGTTTACGAAGATGCGCGACTCGATCAGCAACACCGCCCAGTACGGCGACCTGACGCGCGGCCCCCGCGTCATCGGGCCGGAGACCTACGTGGCGATGCAGGAGATCCTCGAGGAGATCCAGAACGGCGAGTTCGCCCGGGAGTGGATGCTTGAGAATATGGTGAACCGGCCGGTCTTCAACGCGCTGACAAGGGCGGACGAGGAACACCTGATCGAGCAGGTGGGCAAGGAGATCCGCGGGTTCATGCCGCAGTTCAGGAAGTAATACTGAGACATCCTGAAACACCTATGAGAGCATGTTGAGCCACAAAATCGACCAATAGACTGGACCGTGGTGGATATCGCCCTTGGGGGTGGGGCTGACGGGGAGGGGGCTCGTCCCCCTCCCCTGTCTCTACCTCGTATCTTCAGTGTTCAGGCTCAACATCTACAGATAGTCATATTCCTGTAACCCCGCCCCGCCCCGCCCCGCGCTTCGCGCTCCTCAAACGCACCTCCGGTGCTTAAACTCCTGCCTTCACACCTAACGGTGCTCAATCTCCAGTTCTGCGAACCGTCGCACGTTCCGGCAGTCGTTCCCCGCCCCTCGGGGCGGGGGCAGTGCGTGGCGATACCCGGTGGGAATCCGTGCCAGAGGGTGTGGACGAATCGAACTCCATCTGCTTGCTGAAAGCGGGAGTAGACGAAATCGGGCTTTTCCCGACTCGCCTGATCAGCTGGACTGGGGCACTGCACACCTTAGCAAAGATGTTTAGGGACAAACTCACTCTCTTTTTTTCCCGGCCGATACCCGTTTATACCCGGCCGCGCCACTCTCCGGTATGTTGGTCTGCATCATCTATCACTCGGAGACAGGAACTACCCGCGCCGTCGCCGAACAGGTCGCCGCCCTGATCGGTGCCGATCTCATCGAAGTAAAGGACCTTGCGGGCTACTCGAAGGTGGGGATGTACCTGAAAGGCGCTCCGCGGGCAGCGCAGGGGAAGAAAGCCGATATCGAGCCCGCGGTCATCGACGTCTCCGGCTACGACACCGTCGTCGTCGGAACCCCCGTATGGGCCGGCAACCCGACACCCGCAATCAACGCCGCAATCAACGCTCTCGCGGGCATCGAGGGAAAACCCACGGTCATCTTCTGCACCTCGGGCGGGGCACCGCGGAAGACGCTCGATCTGCTGAAGGCGATGCTCGCAGACAGGGGTGCCGACGTCCGGGGCGCGGTCCCGCTCACTGCACGCGACGCGGGGAAACCGGAGGCAGTGGAGGCCCTGGCCGATCTCGTCCGCCGGTCGGAAAAAGAGAAGATCGTTCAGTAGCGCATCGTCCGGGTCGTCGCAGAAAGCGCCGCATCAAGTTCTCCGGGCGTGATGACGACCGTCCCGTCCCTCAGCCGGAGGGTGAGGGCGTCGCCGCCGACCGTGCCGATGACCCGGTGCCCCGTCCCGGCGAGGGCTGCCTCATCCCTGACCGCGACCAGGAACCGGCCGTAGGTTTCGGAGAAAAGTTCCTCCAGGGGGTCGCCGGCGAGTGTGACGTCGGAACAAGGCGCGACCTTTGCGAGCGCCGCGAGGAGCCCGCCCCGGGAGAGATCGGTCGCGGCCGTGACGTTGTCGGCCCGCACAAGGTCGCGGACGGCGACGACGACGGCCGGGTCCGCTATCGCGGGCGCTGACCCGCCGCATCCCGTTACGGCACCGAGGACCGACCCGCCGAAGTCGGGTCCGGTCGTCCCGATCAGGGCGAGAACGTCGCCATCCTGCGGCGCCGTCCACTCCCGGACCTCTCCGCGGCCCACCATCCCGAGCGACGGCGTGGGCTTGATCTGCGTCTCGAACTCGTCGCTCTCGTTGTAGAGCGAGACGTTGCCGCCGACGATCGGTGTTTCCATCTTCCGTGCCGCATCCCCGAGGCCGAGGACGCACTGCTCGATCTGCCAGGCGATCTCGGGGTGTTCGGGGCTCGCGAAGTTCAGGCAGTCGACGATGCAGAGCGGGTCTGCGCCGAGGCAGGCGAGGTTGCTCGCGTTTTCGATGACGGCGTTCGCCGTCCCTTCGAAGGGCTTCAAGTGGATGTGCCGGGGGTTGCACCCGCAGGAAAGGACGAGCGCTTTATCCTCCAGGCGGAGCACGGCGGCGTCGTGAAGGAGCGAGACCGACTGGAGCTGGACGTCCTTGTCGTACTGCTCGTAGACCCAGTCTTTCCGGGCCACGTCCGGATGCGCGAGCACCGCGAGCGCGAGGTCCTTTACCGGCGCCTCCGGACGGACGAACGGCGTCTCCGCAGAGTAGGGCGATTTCTCCCAGGCGCAGAGCGGCGCTCCGCCGACCAGGAGGTCAACGGGCAGGTCGGCGACGACCTCGCCGTGGAACTTCACGATGTAGCGGGGTTCACCGATCACCTCGCCGATGTCGCTCCAGGAAAGGTCGTACATCTCCGCGATCTCCCCCATCAGGGCGACGTCTTCGGGCGCCACCTCGACGAGCATCCGCTCCTGCGACTCGGCGAGCATGATCTCCCGCGGCACCATCCCGGTCTCCCGGAGGTGGACGCGGTCGGCGTGGAGCACCGCCCCGAAGGTGCTTGCCATCTCGCTCGACGCCCCGGCAAGCCCCGCCGCCCCGAGGTCGCGGCAGGAGAGGACCTTCCCGGTCTCGGCCATCGCGAGGATCGCGTCGATGAGGAGCTTCTCGGTGTAGGGGTCGCCGATCTGGACGCTCGGCCGGTCGGCGGCCTCCGAGTCCTCGGAGAGGTCCCGGGAGGCGAACGACGCCCCGCCGAGGCCGTCCCGTCCGGTCGAGGAGCCGATCAGGACCAGGTGGCTGCCGGGCTTCTTCACCCGGGCGGTGATGTAGCGGCCGGGGTCCACGGTCCCGACGCAGACGACGTTCACGAGCGGGTTTCCGGAATAGGAGGGGTCGAAGACGAGTTCTCCCCGGACGACCGGCACCCCGATGCAGTTGCCGTAATCGCCGATCCCGGCGACGACGTGCTCGACGAGGTAGCGGTTCTTCTCGCTATCGAGGGGGCCGAAGTAGAGCGGGTCCATCAGGGCGACGGGGCGGGCGCCCATGGAGAGGATGTCGCGGACGATCCCGCCGACCCCGGTGGCGGCGCCGTCGTAGGGGTCCACGTAACTGGGGTGGTTATGGCTCTCCATCCCGATGGCGAGGGCACAGGTGTCGCTGAACCGCACGATTGCGGCGTCGTCTCCCGGGCCGAGCAGCACCTCGCTCCCAACGGTGGGGAGTGTCTTGAGGAGGGGTTTCGTGGACCGGTAACTGCAGTGTTCGCTCCAGAGATTTTCAAAACAGGCGAGTTCGACGTCGGTTAAGTCGCGTCCGAGGGTTTTTCGCAGCAATGCAAGGTCCTGAGCCGATAACATACTATGAAACTGGTGGGTTGCCTATCTACATAAGCGTGTGCAAGCCAGAGATGAGGTACTCACTTTTTGACGTCGCGCGACCAATAGTGAGGTATGACCCCGTCATACGAAGACCTTCTGAAGGAGGCCTATACCAATATCACGGAGCCGACGGAGTTTGAAGATCGGTTCACGGTTCCTGCCGCCCGCGCCTTCGTCGAGGGGAAGACCACGGTTCTCGAGAACTTCGCCGAGATTGCGGGCATCCTCCGGCGCGACCAGGACCACCTGATGAAGCACCTTCTCGGGGAGCTCGGCACCGCCGGCAAGATCGAGGGGACGCGGGCCGTCTTCTCGGGGAAGTTCGAGCAGGAGCAGATCAACACGATCATCAAGGGCTACGTCGATGACTACGTCATCTGCTCGGAGTGCGGAAAGCCCGACACCCGCCTCGTTAAGACCGACCGGGTCCTGACGCTCCGGTGCGACGCCTGCGGCGGCCACCGTCCGGTCCGGAAGCGGAAAGCAACAGCGGATCCCTCTGCAGCGTCGAAACCGACCGAGGGCGCCATCATGGACGTCACCCCGCAGTTCCTCTCGAAGCGCGGCGACGGCGTGGTGAAGATCGACCGCTACACGATGTATGTCGCGAACGCAAAACCGGGCCAGACGGTGAAGATCAAAATTACCCGGATCGCCGGGACTATCATCTTCACCGAGCGCGTCGACTGATCGCGTCTTTCTGGATCTCCACCCACATCCCCTCTTCTTCTTCCCTGATACGAGCGCGGGCGACACCGCTCGCGGCGAGTTCCACACGAAGCGCGTCCGGGGTCGCCCGCCCGCTCCGCCGGGCGACGTCCCGGTCCCAGTCCGGGTTCCGCCGCCGCATCCGGGTAAAGATTGACTCCCGGAGCGCGGGGGTCCCGAAGCTGCCGCCGACGAACGCAACGCCGCCGGGCCGGAGTATGCGCTCGATCTCGGAGAATGCCCGCGGCCGGTCTTCCCAGAAGTAGATCGAGCCGCGGCTGACGACGAGCGAGATGGTATCGTCTTTTATGGGCATGCAGTGGACGTCGCCGGTGACCGGAACCACCCGGCCCGGCGAGTCGGCAGCGGTCTTTCGGGCAATCCGGGACATCGCCGGGTCGGCGTCGAGCGCGATGATGGAGAGGTTGCTCTTCTGTGCCAGCGCGACGGAGAGGAGGCCGGGCCCGCTCCCGAGGTCGAGCGCGATCCCGTCCCGTATCCCGGACCACGCGAGCGCCTGCTCTGCGATGACGGGGTAGACGGGGGCAAAGACTTCCCGGGCAACCCGGGCGAAGCCTTCGGCGCTCTTCGTCATAGGTCGTCTACGCGGTATCGAGCGTTTCCATCCGCCGGAGAAGTTCGCCGGCGTAGCCGGAGAGCCGCTTTGCCGCGTCCGTGATTGCAAGAAGAGGAGACCGGCCGTTGACCGTGGTGACGACCAGTTCGGGGTCTGCGAACAGGAATTGCTGCCTGTGCTGCGCCACGTCCACCCCGGGATCGTTGATGAGTTCGGCGGCGAGCGCGTTTATGTACGTCTTCCCTTCGCCTTCAAAGAGGATCCGGGCTTTGTCGTCAGTCAGCTCCAGGAGTTTGAGTTTCATGGCCATACGCACCCTATGTTTGGTCCCGGGAGGGGTATATAAGTTGTTATAGTTCACTCCCAGCAGAACGTTTCCATATCGTACCCGGCGTGCGGCATGCCCGATCAGGGTCCGGGGGGCGCCGATGTTTCTCCCCCACCATGCCGGTCCTCTTATTGGCCGATGCAACGTGGGCCCCAGGCAGTTAAGGCATGTTTTGAAAGGCGAAATGTATCGAAACGCCTCGACGTGTAGCTGAGCGGGCCGGAAAAGGGATATAGAAGAACGTTGACTTCTCAGCCGTGGGTGCCGCAGGCGGCGCCTGCACCGGTGCGGAGGTTCACCCGGCCAGTAGCGAATCGGATGGGTGAACGTCCCGCGTGCCCGGAGGCAATGGGGATGTGTGCTCTTTCCGTACTTGAAGGTATGCCCCTCCTGTCTCCGGGGAAAAAACTGGAGGGAAAGCACATGAACGGAAAAGTTGGAATGCGGGCATTCTCCATGCTCCTGGCGGTAATGCTGGTGAGCGTGATGATGGTGCCGGCGATGGCTATGGATGCCGGGGCACTCGATATTGAGAAACTGGACATCGTGGATCCTGCAACACTTCAGGAACGATCTCCCTCGTTCATCAGCGAACTTCGAAGTAAGGGGTGCTCCGAAGAAGAGATTGCTGAGGTAATCCGTAGCCTGCCGCGAGTTTCATACCTTGACGGATGGACAGAGGCGGATGATAAGCGGGTATCACCCCTTTTGCAACAGGCAAGGGATGAGCTGAACTATTCGATGCACGGCGAGATAGATCCTCTGACGGAGAATAGCGTTTCGGCAGTAAAGATGTGTTCTTCAGGTATCTGGCTGTTTGACACAGTTTTTCAGGGTGTTAATGGATGGGTACATCCCGGACTGATGGAATGCTCCTCGGATGGAACCAGACGCCAGTTTCTTACGACCCATCTTGGAAAAAAGATCGGTACGACCGATAACTGGATCGAGATTGGTATAGAGACTTTCTGCGATGATCTGAATCCGGCTCGCTACCATGTTTTCACCTATGATAACAACAACATATCACAACCGATGGTTGTACATAGTAACCTTACCAACGGCGACAGGGATTACAATTTCGAGATCTACGTCAGTGACGTGCAGTACCCGGAGGGCTACCCCTACATGATCTTATGGGAAGGGCAGGTCGTCCGGGCCGGCCACGTTCCGTTTGCGGAAGGCGATCTGAACGAGGTACACGAATACGTCAGAAACGATCCTGGATCATTCTCCGATGTATCAACCTCCTATGTGTGGGATTCCTACGTCTATTACGATGGATATGGTGTATGGTGGAACGAGCAGCTGGATGCGCAATTAGCACACCCCACATATCTCAACGCAGATACGCAGGAAGGGGTTTATGGCGACTTCTACAGGCCATGGTGGTCGAATGCATACAGAATCGACACGTGGATCGCGTGAACAAAGAAGAATTGGAGGGTTGATGGTAATCCTCTCAGTCCTCCTTTTTTGCTGTACGGGTTGCGTTGAAGAGCAACCGGAGAATCAATCGAAATATGTCAATATTTCACTTACAGAACCCATCTCTCAAGCAGATGCAGTCATCGTTGCCCTTTCCCATCCGGGAGTTGCTAAAACAATTGAGAATGATTCGTTCCGGATCACCGTCGGAAAGTTCAGCGCCTCTGACGTACGTGAGGGAAGACTTAAAGAATACCATATGGTCTACATCGATCGCTTCAATAGCACCACGCACGAACCGCTCGAAGGTTTACAGGTTATTGTGACCTACGACGGGGACGTTTACAAAATCTGGCGGTCGTTCCCCCCAGTTAATTCTACAGTTACTGCAGGGTGAAAAGCCTCTGCAGTAAAGAAACCTATTGCGGCTCTGGAGGATCAGCCTGATCCTCGCGTCCCGCTGTTAGCCTCTGACCCCTGTTGCTACCTCCGATCCGTTGAATGTCCCGCGCAAAGGATCGTTTGGTACCTGATTCACGGGTTGGTTCTGCTGTCCATCGCTTCATTGTACCTGAGCAGGCGCATGGACAGATAGAGTGAGCCTCCACTGGCCTACTCCCAGCAGAACGTTTCCATATCGTACCCGGCGTGCGGCATCCCCGGCGGCACCAGGTGGCTCATGTGGACGCACCGGTAGTCCCGTGCCCCGACGTCGCGAGCGAACCGGACCGCTTCGGCGTAGTTCATGTGCTTGCTGATGGCGTAGCCCTCGGGGGCGATGGCGTCGACGAAGAGGAGGTCGATGTCGGCGCCGCGGAGGAGATCCCTGCTCGCTTCCGGGATATCCTCCCGCGTGTCGGCGGTGTAGGCGACCGCAACACCGTCGTGTTCGAGCAGAAGCCCGCACGTGTAGACCGGGGGGTGGTTCACTGGAAAGAACGTGAAGGTGACGCCGAAGAGGTCGAACGGCTCATAGATCGGGACCGGGTGCTTCTCGAACGGCAGAAAGTGAAGATAGCCGGAGCAGTAGTCCATCACCTGCGGCGGTGCGTAGGCCGGGGGCACCTTCTGCACCCGGTAGAACTCGCCGAACCCGATGAAGTGGTCGTAGTGGCCGTGGGACCAGACGACCGCGTCGATGTGGGGCGAGCAGGCCCGGAGGAGTTGCTGCCGCAGGTCCGGCGACGACTCGATAAGGATGTGCTTTCCCTTCACTTCGATGAGGAGGGACGTCCGGAGCCGCGATCTCCCTGCCGCCGTCATCGCCCGGCAGTTCTCGCAGTCGCACCCGATCTTCGGCGTCCCGATGGCGTCGCCGGTCCCGAGCAGCGTGATTCGCATATCAGCGCCCTGTACGGATAACGTTTCGCTCCTCAACCCTGAGGAGGCCCTGCTCGATGTCCACCGGGTCGACCCGGTGCCGGTCCTCCATCAGCGCCGACATCACTGCCTCCTTCATCATCATACGGAGGTCGGAGCCCGAGAACCCCTCCGTCCGTGCGGCAAGGTCCGCGAAGTCGCAGTCGCACTCGATCGTGGCGGCGACCTTCTCAAGGATCGCCTGCCGCATCGCCCGGTCGGGGAGCGGAAACTCCACCACCTCATCGAACCGCCTCCAGGCCGCTTCGTCGAGGATGCGGGGGTGGTTCGTCGCCCCGATGAGGAGGACGCCGTTTTTGACGAAGCTGATCTGGTCGATGTTCTTTAAGAGCATGTTCACCGCCCGCTTCATCGCACCGTGGTCGTCGCTGACCCGGGTCTTCGCGACGAAATCGAACTCGTCGATGAAGAGGATGCAGGGCGCGAGTTTCTTTGCGAGGTCGAAGATCCTGTCGATGTTCTTTGAGGTCTCGCCCAGGTACTGGGAGGTGACCATCGCGAGACGGACCTCGAGCACCGGCATGTGCAGCTCCCGGGACATCGCGAGCGCAAGCGAGGTCTTCCCGGTGCCGGGCGGACCGACGAAGAGGAGCCGGCCGAACTCGTAGATCTTGTGCTGCTTTAAGAAGTCGCGGTGCTCGAGGGCGACGCCGATCTTTTTGATGGTCTCTTCCTGCCGCGGGGTGCAGACCAGTTTTTCAAGCGTAAACTCGACCTCGTTCGGCGCGCTGATGATGATGAGGTCGCGGGCTTCCCGCATCTCCTCGCTTCCGGCGATGAGCCGGGATACCTTCGCCTCCATGTACTCCTTCGTGTCCTCGAACCGGGGGATCTTCGCCCGGACGTCCTGGTACCGGGCGGCGGTGCCGTCTTTCCCCTCGAAGAAGTATGCGAGCACGGGGTTCTCCCCGACCCTTTCCTCTCCGCCTTTCTTGAGGAACCATCCTGCGGCCGCGTCGAGCGAAGGCAGGTTCAGGCGCTGCCCGAACTCGTCGTAGCCGACGAACGGGTTTGCGCGAACAGCCTGGCAGGCGGCATCCGTGCTGCCGAGCACCTTCTTGATCGTCCCCTCGCTCACGATCAGGGGGCGCTTCACCTCGGGGCTCCCGCCGCTCCCTGCGCTGAAAAACTCCCGGCAGCGCGGGTGAAGGTCATTGATGCCGAGGTCCTCGTTCCGGTTGAAGATCTCCGCGGTGAGCAGGAGTTCCATGATGGTGAGGACGTCGCGCGTACCCGTGTCACTGGTCATGTCTATGAGCAGACATATTTGCGCGCGCTATCAATAAGCGTAACTCACCGGGTGGTGACCTCGCACCCGGTATCCGTGACGATCAGGGTATGCTCCGCCTGCGAGACGAACGACCCCGGAACGTCGTGCAGCATCGGAAAGGGATGGAGGATTCCCGCCCGAACGAGGGTCGCAAGCCCGATCTCGACCTTGTCGCCCGGGACCCAGCGGCGGGAGAACGGGAGCCCCCGCCGCGGTCGTGCAGTCTCGAGGATCCGCTTTGCCGACGGGAGGCGTGCGGGGCGGGCCGCGATCTGCTTGTAGATCTCCACGCGCGTCGCCTCGCCGACCTTCCCGGAGCCCGTGGTGGCGAAGGGCTCGATTGCAAAGACCATTCCCTCCTCGATGACGGTCCCGCCGGCCATGGCGATGTTCGGGATGGTGGGCCTGGTGTGGAGGTCGTAGCGGTCGAGGCCGTGCCCGGTGAGGTTTGCGATCGGCCGATAACCGTGTTCCTCGATCGCCGCCTGGATGACTGTCCCGATCTCCCCGGCGGTGACCCCCGGACGGACGGCGGCTATCGCCGCCTCGAGGGCTGCACGGGATGCCTCGACGAGCGCTCCGTGGTCGCCGAGGTCGACGGTCATGGCGGTGTCGGCGATATAGCCGTCGACGTGTATGCCGAGATCGACCTTGATGAGGTCGCCGCGGGAAAACGTCCGCTCGTCGCCGGGCATGGCGGTGTCGTGGGCCGCGGCCTCGTTGAAGGAGACGTTTAAGGGGAAAGCGAGAAGCGCTCCCTCTTCCGTCACCATGTTTTCCGTCTCTTCGACCATATCGAGGAGGTCTGCCCCCTCCTTCACGAGCCCTGCACCCCGGCGGAGCACCCTTCGCGCCAGCGCCCCTGCTTCCCGGTAGGCGTCGTAGACAACGTCGTCCATGATCATAGCGTGAGCTCCTCTTCGTATTGGGTGAACCGGTTAAAGCCGGTCTGTGTCACCGCGCCCATATCCTCCAGGCGGACGCCGCCGGTCCCGGGGTAGTAGAGCCCCGGCTCGACGGTGACGACGTTGCCGGCACAAAGCACCCCTCCGTGAGGCCCGAGCGACGGCTCCTCGTGCACCTCAAGGCCGATGCCGTGGCCGAGGCTGTGGGTGAACCCCTGCATGTTGCTCTCGTAGCCGCGGTCGCGGAAGAACTCCACCACGGCTTGATAGAGGTCGGCGCCGACGGCCCCGGCACGGAGCATCGACGCGCCGAGAGCCTGTGCGTCCCGGACGGCATCGTACATCTCCCGGATCGCAGGGGCCGGCTCGCCCTTCACCACCGTCCGGGTCATGTCGGCGTGGTAGCCGGTCCGCTCGTCCTGCGGGTAGATGTCGATGACGATCGGTTCGTCCTCCCGGAGCGGTCCCGTACCGGGGCTGTGCGGGAGGGCGGTATCGGGGCCGCAGGAGACGATGGTGTCGATCCCGCGGTATCCGTTGACGAGAAGGAAGGTGTGCATCTCTGCACGGACGTCCTCGGAGGTGAGGGGGCGGCCGTCCCGGTGGAGGATTCCTCCCTTCGGGACGGAGGACCGGATGAGCGCGATCCCCCGGTCCATCGCGGCTTCGGTGGCGCGCTGCACCGAGCGTATCCGCTCGATCTCTTCCGGCGTCTTGACCGCCCGCATCCCCTCGACGGCTCCGGCGCCGTCAAGCACGACCGAGCTGAACGATTCGAGTTCCCGGGCGAGGGCGAGAGGGAAGTTCGCCGGGACGAGGACGGGGCCGCCGGCGAGGTCCGATATCATGTGGGCGGTCGCCCGCCAGCGCGGCTCCCCGGCCTTGATGTACTCTAGGTACCCGGCATCGGCCCGGGTGACGACCGCCGCAGACGATTCACGGACCGCCCGTTCGTGCTCCATCTGCGGGACGACGATCATCCCGCGCTCGCCCGGCTTTGCCACGTAGACCACGGGGTCGGTGGTGCGGAACCGGGTCAGGTAGCGCACGTTGGCGTCTGCAGACGAGCCGTAAGCCGCGTATGCTGCTGCCCCCGCCTCACGGGTAGCCAGATCCAGTCCGTTCATTCTACCAACTCTCTCGCTGAAACCACAAGTACTTTTACCCCCGCGTTCAAGTATGAATAATGGATGAGGCAACCAAACAGGCCTTCAAGGGCAGGTTTATCGTACTGACGGTCATGCTGAACATCATCGTCCTGTGTTTTGCCATGGCGGCCTTCGTCCTCTTCCGGTTCGCCCCCGAAGGAACCCCGGGCCTCGTGATCGGTATCCTCCTCCTCGCCGTCGGGGCGGCCTTCTCCCTCTCGTTCCGGAAGCATTACACCCTGACGAAGGCCTGGCTGAACGAACAGCCGTAACGCGCGTGAACCTGCCGTACCTGAAGGCGGACGAAATGCTCGCAAAACTCAAATCCGAGATTGAACTCGTCTCAAGGCACCTTGAGGTGATCCGGGCGGTCGTGGAGCACCAGCCCATCGGCATCATGAAGATCTCCGAGATCCTGGATCTCCCCTACCACCGGGTCCGCTACTCGCTGCGGATCCTCGAACAGGAGGGGTATATCCGCGCTTCCCCGGCCGGTGCGGTGGCGACGCCGCTTGCGGCCGACCTTCTTTCCGATCTCGAGGGCGAGGTCGACGAACTGATCGATCTCCTGCAGGCTATGCGGAAAGAGAATTCCCGTAATGTTTAATACGATTCATGCGAGACATTATAGAGCACTTGTTCCTGTGCCGCCATAACTCAGTTGGTAGAGTGGCTGGCTGTTAACCAGCATGTCACAGGTTCGAGTCCTGTTGGCGGCGTTTCTTGACACTCTCTCCCCGGCTAAAGCCGGGAGATTCTTGCTTCGTTGATCGGGACTTGCACCGCCGGGATTGGCGGTGTAGCGGTCCCGATCTCCGCAAGCGTCGATTCGGGTGTGCCCCACCCTACAGATGCTCGTTTGAGAATATTCTGAGCGGCATTCAGATCCCGGGGGATGGTATACCCGCAGACCGGACAGGAATGGGTTCGCTGCCAGAGGTCCTTTCTCTCCCGGTGCCCGCAGAGGAAACAGTCCTGAGTCGTATAGGCCGGTTAGAGAAGGTGAACATACTTACCAGCATTCGCAGCTTTGTAGCGTATGAACTCTCTTGCCTTGTACCACGCGGCATCGAGAATTGACTTAGATCTGCCGCGGAGATTCGTTTCCAGCGACTCAACCATTGGTTTGATGTTCAGGTGTTCCAGAGCGATGAGATCGTAGCGGTCAATATAGTATCGGCTCCACTTGTGCAGGAAATCGGTTCTCCGGTTCTCGACCTGCTCGTGGATCCGGGCAACCCGGACCCGTTGTTTCCAGCGGTTCCTGCTGCCATCCTCCGTCCGGGATAAGGTCCTCTGAGCCCGGCGGAGCCGTTTTGCGGCCTTCCTGACGTTGTGTGGGTGCGCGAAGGCCGTGCCATCGGTATCGGTGGAGAAGTTCTCCAGGTTCAGGTCGATCCCGACCGCCCGGGTGCCGGTCGTCGGCTCCGGAGTCCCCGGGGTCTCGGAGATGATCGCTACGAACCACCTGTGAGCGGGGGTGTGCCTGATCACGATCTGCTTGATCGTTCCGGGCACAGGACGGCTGAGTTCGATCCGCATCTCCCCGATCTTGCTCAGCCAGAGGCGGTTGCCCGTGAGCTTGAACCCGGTCTGCTCGTAGATCATCGAGTGGACCCACTTCTTCCGGAGCTTGCCGACCTTCCTTCCTTTTTCCTTCAGTTTCCTGAGAGCACGGAGATTGTGGACGATCTGCTGGACGACGTTCTGCAGGACCTTGCTGTGGACTTCCTTCAGCTCGGGATACTCTTCTTTCAACTTCGGGAGACAGGAGTCCCGGTACACCTTGTTCTCAAGGCACCAGGTCCGGACAAAGGAGCACCTCGCAAAGCCGGTGAACAGCCTCCCTGCAACCTTCTGCGAGGGGTAGGCCCGGTACCTGGTGACATGTCTCATTGCAGGCTCTACGGATCCATGGGCGCTCAGCAGGCTAGAAAGTATCCCGTGTGGGGTGAAAGTGTTCTGACCAAGGGGTGCAATTCATCCCCACGGCTCAAGCCGGGGGCTTTCTTGCACTCCTTGAACCCCAGATCTGTAATCACCTTTGCCTCTCCTTCCGGGGTTCCTTTTCCGATGTATTGTGCGGACGGGTTCGCTGCATCTCCGGCAGAACGCCATGAGTTTTATCCGATCCGGTCGGGGAATGCAACCCTGCCGCCGCTCCCGGTATAACCTCTCTTTGTATCCGGGAACGAACGAGGCGGCGGCGAATCCACGACGGGGAATCTATGATGTCGGAACCGCGCGCAGAGCTGCCGTTCTCCATACATACCCGCATCTTCGGTGCATGTGCGTTTTTCCGGGTCGACGTAATCAAAACGACTAAATACGATCGCATTGTCCATACTCGATCACAAAAAGGAGAAGGAATCGTTATGGCCCTGATCGAGCGGGGGTCGTTTGACCAGTTTGCCGTGAGCTTCAAACCCCCTGCATTTGAAAAAGCGGAGAACGTCAAGAGGTTCGCGACGTTCGGGAGCGTCCGGCAGGCTACACGGGTGGTCCAGGCAGCCCCTCTGGAGTTTGAGACCTCTAAGACGAACTGCGGCCTCGCGCTGAAGTCCATCAAACTGCACGAAGACTTCGGGGGATTCCTGCAGAATTTCTTCGATCCCACAAGCAACATCTACTTCCTCTGCTGGTCGTGGGACCTGAGCGGCAATCCCGTGACGGTGTACCCCGGGGAAGGCGTGCCCGTAGAACAGGTCGTGATCCCGATGAAACCGGGAAAGACACGTGAGTTCATCGGTGTGGGGATTCTGCTCCACCCGGCAAGGAGGGTCACGTCGGGGCTGGCCGTACGGATGAACATCTGGGAATCGGACAAGAACGTCCGGGACGTGGGCAAAACGCTCGTGGATGTCACCGAGACGATACAGAACAGCAAACTAAACTCCCTCCTCTCGTTGATAGCGCTCTCGACCGGTGTATCGGGCGTCACCGTAGAACTCGTCAAGCAGGCTTCCCTCGAACTCACGAATGTCGTCGGCAACATCCTCAAGGCGAACAGCGACGATTACGTGGACTTCTTCGAGGGCTACTACCCCGCCTCCCTGGGTTGGCCTCCCTCGGAAGAAGAGACCTCTCACGGCCATGCGTGCGAAGTAACGCTGAAAAAATTCATTTAATCATTTATCGAGCAGACCAGCGGGGTCCCTCTGCCCGCTCGCGACGATCGGCCGCCGGAATCCTCCGACCGGTCTACGCGACTTTCCTCAACGTGAACCGGAACGCCGCCCCTTCTTCCGGCCGGCCCGGCACCCGGTCGTCGACCCAGACCTTTCCGCCGTACCGCTCGACGAGGGTCCGGACGATATAGAGCCCGAGGCCTTCGCCGCTTCCTCGCGCCATGCCCCGTTCGAACCGCTGGAAGAGCAGCCGCTTCACTTCGTCCGGCACGCCCGGGCCGGTGTCCTCGACCGAGATCAGCACCTTCCCGTTCTGCCCCTCGACCCGGATTGCGATCTCGACGTCCGGCCCGCCGAACTTGACGGCGTTGCCGAGCAGGTTCGTGAAGACTACCGGCAGGAGGCCGTCCGCGAGAACGTCAACCTTTTGGCTGTCACACTCGATCGATGCTCCGGCGAAGTTGCCGATCTCTTCTTTGACGACCGCATCGAGGTTCACCGGCACCAGGCGGTCGGACTCCTGCCGAAGCCGCCGGATGGTGGCGACATTTCGGAGGATCTCGCTGCTTCGCTGGATGCTGTCCCGCAGTTTCCGGGCATGGAGCCACAGGTCCCCTGACAGCAGCTCGACCATTAGATCGGCATACATGCTTGAGACGTTGTTCGCGTTTCTGACGTCGTGGGTCATGATGTCCAGGTACGTATTCGCCTCGTCGCGTGCCGCCTCGACCTCCCGGTTCAACCGGACGAGGTCGTCGGTCCGGCGTGCGAGCGCTTCTTCCGCCCGCTTCCGCTCGGTGATGTCCCTCACTATCCAGCGAAGCGACGCGACGTCAGCCTCCGGGTGTTCCGATGCGATGCTCACGGATACGTACACCGGCTCTCGCTCGAGCGACTGGAGCTGCAGTTCGAAGTCTTGCTGGGGCGTCCCGTCCGCAGCCCGGGCAAGCCTGATCCGGAACTCCCCTCTGCTTCCCTCCGCGACGAAGTGAACGAGGTTACGGGTTTTCAGGCTCTCCCTGTGGACGGCGAGGAGCGACTGCATGGCTTGATTGGCCTCCAGTCTCGTTCCGTTCCGGTCCGTCATGAGGTAACCGTCAGGCGCGGCATCAAAGAGATCATAGTACCGCCGGCGCTCCTTTTCGGCTTTCTCCCGGGCTGCAATCAGCTCGTCCCTCTGAGCGTTGAGTGTTTCGTTGATCTGGTGAAGCTCCTCGTTTGTCAGGTGAAGTTCCTCATTTGCTGCAGTCAGCTCCTCTGCGTATGTCTGGGCCCGGTCCAGCGCCTCCTGGTACTCATGCCCGTGAATGTCGCGGTAATCCTCCGCACCCTCCTGCAGCGCTGCATTCTCCCGCCGGAGAACTTCGATGGTCCGGGAATACTCGTCTTCCATCCGATCCGGGGGAGATTCTGGACGGCAGAAAGCGCTGCGGGAGAACCTCCGTCAATCTCCCGAAAGATCGCCTGCAACTGCTGTGCGCGCTCCTTCTTCTGCTGCAACGTATGGGGATTCATAGGACAACCGGGCCCACGTACCGGGTCTTCACGGCCGGAGATTTTGTAGTCGGCAATACTATTTCCAGGATTGAACCCGGAACCCTGATATACCTATGGACTGCTCCACAACCGAGACTGCCGAACAGCGAGCTCCGATCCGGGTTTCTGTCTCCGATCACGGACGATCTATCTCCCTGCCGGACGACCGGAGCGGTCGGTCGGAACCTTCTGTTAACCGGACCTCCCGGGTTCCACAGCAGGCCGCCCGGTCACATCCTCGATGGCGAGGAGGATCAGGCCCGATCCGGCATCGGAGCGGATCTTGCAGGCGTTGAGCCGCATCATGCGGTGTCCGATTCCGGGGAAGTCGTGTTCGACCTCATACCCCTCGAACGCCGATTCTTTCGGCAGGATCTCTTCGAGCAATGTGCGGAGCCGGGGGATATCCCACTGCCGGTTTCCGAGAGCGTAGATGAGGCGCCCTTCCGTCTCTCCCGGAGCGACCCGGAATGCCGTGTAGAACGACCGGTTCGCGGAGACGACACGCAGATCGGGGTCCAGCACCACCAGGGGCTCGCGGACGGTGGCGACGATGCTTTCGGCATAGGTGCGGGCATCCTGCAGGGATTTTTCCAGCTTCCTGAGCGACGTGATGGCCAGGAACGTGACGATAACTCCTTCAATACGGTTCTCCGTCGTGCGATAGGGGACCATCCGCATTTCGAACCACTTCCCGTCCGCCGTCCGCACCTGCTTCACCCGCATCTGCAGGGTATCGAGCACCTCCCGTGCGTCCCGCAGGAGATCCTCGTCCTGGACGTTGACCACCAGGTCGGTGATCGGGCGCCCCACGTCCCCGGTCCGCAGGTTCACGATCCCGGTCATGGGTTCGGTGAACCGCCGCACCCGGAGGTCGTTGTCGAGGAAGAGCATGGCAATCTCGGTGCTCCGCAGGATATTGCGCATGTCGTCGTTGCTTTCCGAGAGCTCCTCGATCTTCTTCTGGTGCTCCGCGTTGACGGTGAGCAGTTCCTCGTTGAGGGACTGGAGTTCCTCTTTGGAGCTGGTCAACTCCTCGTTCGTGCTCTGGAGCTCCTCGTTCATTGACTTGAGCTCTTCCTGGGATGCCTGCATATCCTCGACGGTGTGCTGAAGTTGCGCCTTGGTCAGTGCGAGCTCCTGCTCGAGATCCGGGTACTGAGCGTCCTCCGGCAGCTCCCCCTTCCCATGTCCGGTCTCCGGAGCCGTCTTTTGGAGTGCCTCGAAGACTACCATGAGGAGAACCTCCGCTCCTTCAGGCCGGGATATCGGGCGCACGGTCAGGCGGATCGCCTGTTCGCCTCCGTTCACCTGCACCGAGACCGGTTCCCGTGTTACGAGCCGTTTCTCCTGGGCAGCAGTCCGGAGGGCGAAGGTGAGCGGATAACGAAGACCTTCCCGTGCCATCGCAAAGATGTTGAGGGTCGCCTTTCCCGGGCGGGGTTCCAGGTACTTCCCGGTCCTCCCCTGGAAGTACAGGATATCCCCGTTCTCGTTCACGATCACCGCCGGCGGGGCATACTGCTCCAGCAGCCACTCCTGGGCGAGCGAGGCTCCGGAGTCCCCCGGCGCCCCTCCGGACACCCTGTTCGCCGATCTGCGGGCCGGTAGGAGGGGTGGTGAATGCATGGGGCAACTCCAGCTGGATATCCCTTCCCCTGGGTGTCGGCAGACGCCGGTAGATCTTCCAGGTGCTGTCGATCTCTTTGAATAATTCCGGCGGTTCGGGAACCGTGTAGTCGATTCCCAGAAAGAGGATCCCGCCGGGGTTTAAGGCGTACTGAAAGAGGGGTATCAGTTTCTGCACCACATCCGGACTCGTGTACAGGAGGAGGCTCCGGACATCGAGGATATCGAGATGAAGGAATGGAGGATGCGTCAGGCTGTTGTGCTGGGCAAAGACGGTCTTCTCCCGGATCTCCTGATCCGATTCTGTCCGATCCTCTCTCCTGGCCATACCAAAGCCGCCTCCGTCCTCTTGTCCTGCCCCGCCATGAAGACTCGTTGCCTGCCACACGGCCGGGGCGTCTGCATTCCGGGAGTTCCCGTTGAGCGTACTGTACATCGTAGGTTCATAAGGGCTTTGGGTCCGGGATGCTCCGGGAGCACCCCTCCGGGGCGGCATTTGTGTTCACGCTGAGGGAGGTTTCAGCCGTCCGCGAAAATAGAGTCACGAGCCTTCTATCCATTTCTCGATAAAGGCCACGCTGGACAACTGCACGAAAGGGTTATCTCCCCTGTCTACAGCAGTCCCCGCATGGTGACTGAGATACCGGCACGGTCTTTTCGCATCGACACTCCCCAACCGGTTCTGGACGACCTCCGGGAACGGCTCAGAGCCACACGCTTCCCGGGTGAGGTCGAGGGCACGGGCTGAGACTACGGCACGAATCTGGGCTACATGGAAGAACTGGTCGATTACTGGCTGAACCGGTTCGACTGGCGGGCACAGGAAGCGGAACTGAACAGGTATCCCCATTTCCGCACCGAGATCGACGGCCTCGGACTCCACTTCATCCACGAGCGCGGGAAGGGCCTCGACCCGCTCCCCATCATCCTCACGCACGGCTGGCCGGATTCCTTCTACCGCTACCACAAGATCATCCCGCTCCTTGCCGACCCGGCGGCGTATGGCGGTGACCCCGCCGACTCGTTCGACGTGATCGTCCCGTCGATGCCCGGCTACGGGTTCTCCGACCGTACGCACGAGCGCGGCATGACGCCGGCGCGGATCGCCGATCTCTGGGCACGGCTGATGACGGACGTGCTCGGCTACCGGCGTTTTGCTGCAGGAGGCGGGGACATCGGAAGCGAGGTATCCCAGTTCCTGGCGCTCAGGCATCCCGGGCCGGTCGTCGGCCTCCACCTCACCGATACGGGCTTCTTCACTTTCGGTGCCGGATATCCCCGACCTCTCGGAGAACGAGCGGCGGTACCTGGGTGCGATAGGGGAGTTGTGGATGCAGGAGGGCGCCTATAACATGATGCAGTCGACGAAGCCGCAGACGCTCGCCTACGGGCTGAACGACTCGCCCGCCGGTCTCGCGACGTGGGTCGTCGAGAAGTTCCGTTCCTGGAGCGACTGCGGCGGCGACGTCGAGCGGCGTTTCAGCAAAGACGAACTCCTCGCGAACATCATGATCTACTGGACGACGGAGACGATCGGATCGTCGATCCGCCTCTACTACGAGGACATGCACGCCGTACCGTCGCTCTCCCTGAACCAGCACATCGATGTCCCGGTGGGGATGGCCGTCTTCCCGGAAGACTTCATCCCGCCTCCCCGCGAATGGGCACAGCGGAGACTGAACGTGCAGCGGTGGACCGAGATGCCGCGGGGCGGACATTTCACGGTGATGGAAGAGCCGGACCTCATGGCCCGGGATATCCGGGCATTCTTCCGGCCGCTTCGTGAGCATCCGGCATAACGGGCGAACGGAAAAGGGCGACGCCGAATGGAAACGTTCGTAACCACAGGAGTCGAGCTCCATGCATCGACGGTGGATTGAGATGCCGAGGCTGGTGCTGATCGATACGGCGACGGGGACACGGGTCCGGCACCGGATCCGGAGCATAAGGCAGGCCCTGAAGCAGCAGGAGTGGTACGAGGCGAAGCTCGGGCGGCGCGTGCGGATCGAGAAGGAGTTCGAGCGGTAACGCCCGTCGGTCAGGTACATGTCCTCTGTCGGGAACCCGGGAAAGACTGATACTCCTATCAGGCGTACCTGACAATCATGCGTGGCGATGCGGCAGAACGAGTCTCGCTCAGGGATGCTCTTATGGCGGCGGAGGTCTCCCGCCGGGAGAAGAAGAATCCGGCGATAGCCGCAGGACTTTCGCTCCTCTTCAACGGCCTCGGGCAGGCCTACAACGGGCAGTTCACGAAAGGCGTCCTGGTGCTGCTTGGAAGTCTCTTCGGGCTCTTTCTCATGATTGTCCCGGGCGTGGCGGTCTGGCTCTGGGGCGGCTACGATGCTTATCGGACGGCGAAAGGGATGAACGAGGGCCTCGTCCCCTATCGGGAGACCAGCGCGCTCGCGATCGTCGGTTTTATGGTCGTCTGGGCGGTGACGATCTTCTCGCTCTCGGCAGCGGCGACGATGCTGCTCGTCGCGATGGGGCAGCAGGGTATGCTGTAGCCGGATGCACGATCTGCCGGATCGTTACCCTGCAACCCATGCTCCCCTCCCGGAAAAACCCGGCGTTCCCTGGAGACAATAACTTACGGGCGTTCCCGGGTGCAGTTTGATGCCCATCCCTGCCCGGACCGGGGTTCGCCGGAGATAGAAATAAGAGATGTTGATGGTTTTACTGGTTTTCTTCGAATTTCGGTGGGAATTCACCGAAAAAAACGCCGGAAACATGTCGTCTATTAAGATCATATTTATTGGCATGTTATCTTAAATCCTTGAGTATGGTTCTCCGGGATGGTCCTCCTGTCCTCTCTATCCTCTATGTCGATGATGAGCCCCTGCTTCTCGATCTTGCCAAACTGTTCCTTGAAAAGATGGGAAATTTTTCCGTCGATACAGTGGATTCGGCAGTTGTTGCACTGGAAAGAGTAAAAGCCGCGACCTACAGCGCAATCATCTCCGATTATCAGATGCCGGAAATGGACGGGATCCAGTTTCTTAAGGAACTCCGAAGTTCCGGCGATCGAACGCCTTTTATCATATTCACCGGCAAGGGGCGCGAGGAGGTGGTCATCCAGGCATTCGCGAGCGGCGCGGACTTTTATGTCCAGAAGGGAGGAGAACCGAAGTCGCAGTTTCTGGAACTCTCGCGCAAGATCAGGCAGGCGGTCAACTACAGACGGGCAGAAACGGCTCTCCGCCGGAAGGAAGAGAATTACCGCCTTCTTGTGGAGAGTGCAAACGAAGGGATCCTGATCGTACAGGACGATCGAATTCAGTTCTCAAACCCCCGCTTATCCGCCATCACCGGGATACCTCACGACGACCTGATCGGCACGCACTTCTCCGACTATCTGCATCCCGACGATCGGACGCCTGTCATGAACCGCTGCGCGAAGAAACTTTCCGGGGAGGATGCACCGGATCCACCTGAATTCCGGATCGTCGGTTCGGATGGGAAGATCCGCTGGGCCTCTCTGCATGCCACCCGCATCCTGTGGAGGGACCGGTTCGCCTTGCTTGTCCTCCTCGACGATATCACCGAACGCAAGCAGGCGGAAGAAGAGAATGCCCGGCAATCGCGCAGTTTCGTCATCTTTAACGAGATTGTCGCGACGGCGAACTCGGCCGCCGATATGACGAAACTCCTGGAGTCGTTTCTGGATGCCACGCTCCGCCTGCTTGACTGCGATGCCGGCGGCATCTACCTTGCCGACCGGGATACGAACACGGCAGCGCTTATCCACGCCCAAAATGTTCCGGAACCGTTTTTCGAACGAATTCGTACCGTTCCGTCCGATGTTCCGCCCTTTGATGCTTTATTCGCACGGGGCGAACCGTATATCTCCGACAGTCTGGCCCGGGTCTCTCCGGAAGATGCCGAAGTGTTCGGGTTTGGTTCGTTCGCAAGCGTCCCCCTGATTGCAGGCGGAAGCATCATCGGTGCACTGGTCGTTGCCAGCGTCCGGCGAAAAACGTTTCCCTATCCGGAGAGGGCGGTCCTCGTTGCCGTCGGAAGAGAACTTAGCATCGCTCTCAACCGCGTAACTGCCGGAGGTGCGGTGAATACGGCGGCCGCCCGTGCGATTGAAGCGCAGCAGACCGGTCGCAGGGTCCGGGTTGCGGCAGGGGACGGCACACCGGTCGAATTTGAGATGACGCTCGTGCCGGGTATCCGGGACTTCTGTGAGGTGCTCATCGGCATCGGCCGCGATGCGTTTCAGCCCGATGAGGGCGGAGAGGACTTTCGTGAGATTGAACGGCGCTTCCACCTTGCTCTGGAGGGCACCGGGGCCGGTATGTGGGACTGGGACCTCGTGAACGATCGGATTGTGTACTCGCCGCAATGGAAGAAGATGCTCGGCTATGAGGAATATGAGAAGATAGAGAACACATATGCCGGCTGGAGGAAACTGTGGCATCCTGACGACAGCACACGTATCCAGGAAGCAATGGACGACTACCTTGCGGGAAGGACGGCGGCTTACGAGATTGTTTACCGCCTGCGCCATAAAGACGGGTCGTGGCGGCGGATATTTTCCCGCGGAGGTCTTGTAAAAGACTCGACGGGGAAGCCTCTCCGGTGGGTGGGCGTAAACGTCGACATCACCGAGCGCACGCGGACGCAGGAGGCCCTTAACGAGAGTATTGCAAACTTCCGTGCTTTCTTTGAGACCATCTCCGATATGATCATGGCAATCACCCCGGAGGGGCGGATCTTATTCTGCAATAAGGCCACCGAGGATAAACTGGGCTATACTCTGGAAGAACTCGCCCGGATGCGCGTGATCGACCTGCACCCGGCGGATCTGCGCACGGAAGCCGAAGCGAGGTTTTCCGCGATGCTCCGTGGCGAGCAAAGCGCCTGTCCCCTGCCGGTGGTAACGAAGAGCGGTGCCGTCATCCCGGTAGAGACACGTATCTGGTCCGGCCATTGGAACGGCAGGGACTGTATTTTCGGTATCTCGAAGGACATGAGCGCGGAGTTCGAGGCGAAGCAGCTTTTTGAACGCCTTTTCCGGAGCAATCCCGCCCCGATGGCGCTCTCGACCGTTCCGGAGTGGCGTTTCTCCGATGTGAACGATGCATTCCTGAAGGTTCTCGGCTACTCCCGCGGCGACGTTATCGGCAAAACCCCGATCGAGATAGGTCTGTACCTTCACCCGGAGCAGGCGGCGGCGATGGAGGAGGGACTGCGGACAGGTGGGCGGATTTTGGATTATCTGACCCAGGTCCGGTGCAAGAGCGGGGAGATTCTCGACGGCATGTTATCGGGAGATCTGATCAGCAGCCCGGGAGAGCGGTTCTACCTGACGGTGATGATCAATATCACCGAGCAGAAACGCGCCGAAAAGGCGTTGAAGAGGTCGGTTGAGGAGCGGTCTATCCTGCTGGACAACATACAGACGCAGATCTGGTACCTGACCGACGAGCACACCTACGGGGCAGTCAACAGGGCGCATGCCGAATTTATCGGTTTGCACCAGAGAGAGATCGCCCTTAAGGATATGTACGAGATCTTCCCGGAAGACGTCGTGAACGTCAGCCGTCGCGGCAATGCCGAGGCTTTTTCCGGCGCCGGACCGGTCCGCAACGAGGAGTGGCTGGTCAACACGTCGGGCGAGCGGCGTCTGCTTTCCATCCTGAAATCCCCCAAACTCCGTCCCGACGGGACCGTGGAGTATGTCGTCTGCTCGGCCGAGGACATCACCGAGCGCAGGAGGGCGGAGGACGGCGTTCTGCTTGCCAATAAAAAACTCAACATCCTCAACAGCGTTACCCGCCACGATATACTCAACCAGACAACCGTCCTCGCCATGCTCCTGCAGGTCGTTGAAGAAGGTTCTACCGATGCGGAGACGATCGAGTTCGTTCGCAAAGCAGCATATGCCACGGAGCGACTCACGCGCCAGGTTGAGTTTACCCGGGAGTACCAGGACATCGGCGTGCAGTCTCCCCGGTGGCAGAACGTGTCGGACGTGATCGTTCGTGCAAAGGACCAGCTTGCCGCATGTCCGTATCGTCTTCGTGTCGATACCGGTGCCGTCGAGATCTATGCCGACCCGCTCATACTCAAGGTCTTTTACAACCTCCTGGAGAATGCGGTGCGGCACGGGGAAACCGTGAGCACGGTTCGCTTTTTGAGCAAAGAGTCGGAAGACGGGTTGAAGTTGATCTGCGAGGACGACGGTGTCGGGATCGATCCGGCGTCAAAGAAGTATCTGTTCAGGCGGGGCTATGGAAAGCATACCGGGTACGGATTATACCTGGTACGTGAGATCCTGTCCATCACGGGGATCACCATTCAGGAGACCGGTGAACCGGGCGGAGGTGCACGGTTTGAGATGACGGTACCTAAAGGTGCCTACCGCACGAACGCGGATGATGATGCCGGGCATGGAGATCGGAGGGGTACAGCCGCAGATTCGAGCATGCAGAGGACTGATGAGGCTTTGCACCCAACATCTTCCGCAATGAGACGGCGGGATAAGGAGATCGCCGACTCAACGCTGCTTTCCGCAGTTCTCGAGGAGGCGTTCGTCTGCCGGATCGGCCTTGTCGACGGAGACGTGCCTTACGTGGTGCCGATGAACTTCGTCTACTCCGCCGGGTGCCTCTACCTCCATTCCGCAGGCGAGGGGAGGAAGATCGAGATCCTGGGGCGGAACAACCGGGTCTGCTTCGAGGCCGAGACCGGCGTGGCGCTCGTGCGGGGAGAGAGAACCTGCGACTTTTCGGCGCGGTATATCTCCGTCATCGGCACCGGGGCCGTGTCGTTCGTTACGGATCTCGCAGAAAAAAGCCGGGTCCTCGACCTGTTCATGGGGAAATACGCCGGTCCTGGAGCATGGTCGTACCCCGAGGCCGCGCTCCGTGCAGTGACCGCGATCCGCGTCGATATCGAGACGCTGACCGGGAAAGCGTCCGGCTATACCGAAGAGGAGGTGCGCCGCCTTCTCGCCGGGGAACCCCGGGATTCGTGACCGGTAGTATCGTGGTACGTTCCGTTCTGTTCCCGGTACCGCTGGTGGACCGCACCTGCCGTGAAGTCTGCCGTCTGTGAGCCCGGAACCGGCCGGGGCGCCTGCAGGAAGGGGCGTAAGGGCCCCTTCCCTATCCACCGAGATGCTTCAGCGCCTCTTTTGCTTCCATGACCGGGTGCATCTCCGTGTAGCCGAGGTCGCCCCAGGGGTAGCCGGCTTTCAGGAGCGCTACGGGGTTTTCCACCTCGACCAGCCGGAAGACCGTGTTGCTGCCGAGATCGATCCACTCGTTGATCACGATCATCCCGTCCGGGGTCTTCTCCACGGCCCGCATCTCCATCACTTCCCCGGTCCTCCCGGGCTCCCAGGTAAAGATACTCATGAACTGCATGGTATGGACCACCCTCTCCGCGTCGCGCCCCGGCCTGCCGGGACGGACAGTCGACGTCATGGGTTCCAAGGTATAAATGTCTGGTGCAGGGCGGAACCGTCCGCTACGGCTGCCCCCCCATCCTCTCCTTTGCGGCGGCGGAGATGAGCATGGCGATGAGGGCCGACCTGCCACAGGTTCGGGGTTCCTTCCCGGTTACCGGACTCGACGCAGGTCCGCTCTCCCGGCGCCCGACCGCCGAGCAGGTGTGCCCCCTGGCCGGATTGGCGCTAAAGCGGCTTTTATCCTGCTTGAGGCGCCTTTTATGTGCCCTGAACCAAATGGATGAGATTATTACCGGGTGCGACAATCCCCTCTTCATGGGGCCTACTGTCAGACTGGATCTCACCACGATCCTCGAGGCAACAGGCGAGTTGCAGCACTTTCTTGACCTGGGAGCTGCCCGCCTGCGGGCGGAGGGGCCGTTACCGGAAGAGGCGTCCGAAGCGCTGATCTTTTCGATGGCCGACGAACTTGAGGACCACCTGCGGGCGATGCGCAGCCGGCAGGGGTCCGCCAACATCAACGATCTCCGGGCCTGGACCCGGGCCTGGATCGACGAGCGGCAGGAGGTACTCATGGAGGGGCCTCTGCAGGGCGGGAACCCTGGATAACCACTCCGGGCGCGCGGGGAGTCACGCCCGGGTACGGGAGGAGGGACCCGCGTCGGCCCTGCTCCCGTGGGGGAGCGGCACTTCCGGCGGACCCCATGGTTTATCATCACCTGCGCCAATGCCGGCCCCCTATGCCTCACTTTGACCTCTTCTTCAAGACCGAAGAACTGCGGCGGAGGCTTGAGCCGCACCTGGGGCTCGTCCCGCCGTACTTCGAGTTTACGGTCCGGACCGGCACCCCTGAGGTCCGCTACTTCGACCAGAAGGACCCGATGTGGAAAGGCTTCCCGTTCCCGGTCCCGGAACGGGCCGTCTACGTCTTCGACGACGCGATCCCCGCCCGGGCGCTCGGGGGCGGGATGCAGAACCGGGCAAGCATCCGGGTCACGCGCGAGGACAGGGATGACGAGGCGCTGGTCCTCCGCATCTGGCACGAGATCCTGCACGCGATCGGGCAGCCGGCGGACGATATGGCCCGGCGGGCGGGCGAGTGGCAGAGCGTATCCGAACGGCTCATGTGGGCGACCTGGCAGTCGCTCTCCCGTCCGGTCGACGTGCCGTTCTGGCACCGGAAGTTTTACTCGTGGCTGACGGAGCGGGCGGCCTCCGGGGCGGGGGGGAGGTAGGCCCCTCCGGTCCCGGGTATGTGTGCGGGGTTATCGTTATTGTATGAAGGAAATATTTTTCGATTATCCGAAACGAAGTGTCCCGGGGTTGAGACCGGCAGCATGAAGATGAGCGTTCGCCAGGACTGCAAACGGCAACATGCGGTTGAAGGCTCCGGTGGGCGCAAAGCCCCCGGGGAGGCCGATCGATGGATGGACGAAACGCTTGATTACCGGGGGACGGAATACTCATGGGCACATGCCCTCCTCCCGAAGACCGGGGAGAGGACGAAATCCCCCGCAGGGAATACAAGAGGATACCGGATGGTAGGAAACGAGCGCACGAGAACCCGGTGGTCCCGACCATCGCTGGTGTGGCAATGAATGTAACCGGGCGCAAGCGAACAAAAGAGGAGCCGGGGAGGGTACTGGAGGAGCTGAAGAATATCGTCAACCGGAGTCCGGCCGTTGCGTTTCTCTGGCGTGCGGCGGAGGGATGGCCGGTCGAATTCGTATCCGACAACGTCCGCCAGTTCGGCTATACGCCGGCAGATTTCACATCGGGGCGCATTTTCTACGCCCGGATCATCCACCCCGGGGACCTGGAACGAGTAACGGCGGAGGTTTCCCGGTACAGCCGCGAAGGGCGCGACGAGTTCGTTCACGAGTACCGGATTCTCACGGCATCCGGCGAAGTTCGCTGGCTTGACGATCGGACCTGGATTCGCCGCGATCAAAACGGCACCGTCACCCACTACCAGGGGATCGTGCTCGACGTAACCAAGCGCAAGCGGGCGGAGGAGGCGCTGCAAAAAGCCCGCGCCGAGTTGGAACGGCGGGTGGAGGAGCGTACCGCGGAGCTGGCCCGGGTCAACCGCACGCTCAACACCCTCAGCGAGTGTAACCAGACTGTCGTGCGGGCCACGGAAGAGCAGGCGCTTCTGCAGGAGATCTGCCGCATCATCACAGACGTGGGCGGCTACCCCCTGGCGTGGATCGGTTCTGCCGAACAGGACGCCGCTCGTACGGTGCGTCCGGCGGCTCAGGCGGGTTCTGAGGCCGGGTTCCTGGAAACCCTCGGCATCACCTGGGCTGATACCGAACGCGGCCGCGTGCCGACCGGCACGGCCATCCGTTCGGGCCAACCCCGTGTCGCGAAAGACATCCGAACCGACCCCGGCTTCGCCCCCTGGCGGGAGGAGGTGGTTCGGCGCGGCTATATGTCGGCTATTGCGTTGCCCCTGCGGGGCGGCGGCCGGGTGTTCGGCGCACTGAGCATCTATGCCTCGGTGCCGGATGCCTTTCACGCCGAAGAGGTACGCCTGCTGATGGAGCTGGCCGACGATCTGGCGTTCGGCATCACGTCCCTGCGGGAACGGGCTGCACGCAGCCGGGCGGAAAGGGCACAAAAGGAGAGCGAGGAGCGCTACCGCTCCCTCGTCGAGCTCATGCCGGATGCCGTCGTCGTACACCGGGACAACATCATCGTCTACGTGAATCCTGCCTGCGTCTGGATTGCGGGTGGGAAAAGCCCCGAAGATCTCGTGGGCAAACCGCTCGATCGGTTCATACACCCCGAGGACCGCGATCTCGTTGCCGAACGGGTCCGCCGGATGCAGCAGGAAGGCACGAGCACCCCGCTCTCCGAACAGGAGCTCCTGACCTTCGACGGCAGGGTCATCTGGGTCGAGATCACCGGTGCGCCCATACTCTACCAGGGGCTGCCGTCGACGGTGGTTGTGTTCCGGGACATCACTGACCGAAAACGGGCGGAGGAGAGAATCCGGGAAGCAGAGCACCGCAGCGCCGTCCTTCTCGGTGCCATCCCCGACCTGATGTTCGTCCTTTCCCGTGAGGGGGAATACCGGGACTTTCAGGTACCGGATGTACGTCTGCTCGCGCTTCCCCCCGATGAGATCATCGGTAAAAACATTCGCGATGCAGGGTTTTCCCCGGAATCCCTGGACGCCATCCTGCAGATGATCCGCAGAGCGATCGATACCCGGGAGCTCCAGCGTGTAGAGTACGAGCTCGCGGTGCCGTCGGGAATCAGGCAGTTTGAGGCACGTCTGCTGGCGTTGAACGACCGGGAGGTTCTTTGCATCGTCCGCGACATTGCCGACCAAAAACGGGTGGAGGAGGCGCTCCGGCGCCACACCGACGACCTCATCCGTCTGCACCGGCAACTGGAAGCCTCAAACCGTGAGGCGAACCTCTACCTCGATATCCTCACCCACGACATCGGCAACACCGAGAACGTCGCGAACCTCTACGCCGACCTCCTCATCGAGTCCCTGGAGGGAGAGGAGGCCCGGTACGCGGAGCAGTTGCAGCGCAGCATCAGAAAGAGCATCGAGATCCTGCGCACCGTCTCCACCATCCGCCTGATTCATCAGGCGTCCCCGGAGCTCAAACCGATGGACCTCGACGCGGTCATCCGGAGGGCGATCGAGGCCTTCCCGGGCGGCACCTTCCACTACGAAGGGACACCGTACCGGGTCATGGCGGACGATCTGCTCTCCGTGGTCTTCAACAATCTTATCGGCAACGCCGTCAGGTTCGGCGGTCCCGAAGTCGTAGTCGCCGTCCGGACGGAGGAAGAGGACGGGTCCGTCGTGGTAACGGTCGCGGACACCGGTCCCGGGGTCCCGGACGATGAAAAGGACGCGATCTTCCACCGCTACGAAGAGCAGAAACGGGGCGTCGGCGAAGGGCTCGGGCTGTATCTCGTGCAGATCCTCGCCGAGCGGTACGGGGGACGGGTATGGGTCGAGGACCGCATACCGGGCCACCCCGGGGAGGGGGCGACGTTCCGGTTTACGCTCGGGATTGCCGGGTAGGGCGGCTGAAGCACGGACTGTAACCCGCCTTCATACGACGATCCACCCCACGCTCGGCAGTAGTATCGTCAAACCAAGCATCACCGCCGCCGCTACCTTCTCCCCTTTTGTGTTGGTTGTCATTTCCATCGCGATCAGCGACGGCACGAGCAGCCCGAGCGCGAACCCCCCGAGGTGTGCGTACACGTTGATGTTTTTGGTGCGCAGGTCGAGAAGGATGAAGGCTATTACCGGGATAAGGCTGAAGAGACTGTGTTCGTGTGGGATGAGGGATCATAAGGGCCACAAGGCATCGCCCCCTAGAGTTCATTTACCGGGGAGGCCGGGTGCCGACGGGTCGCTCCGGTGCGTCGCCCTGGTCTCCCTGCGTCTCCCCGGGCGTCGTTGCGGCGAACTACTAATAATTACCGGCTGCCTGTCCGTCCGGATGGCTGTTATGCGCAGTTAAGAGATGCAGCGCCGTTGAACGATTCGTCGGCCCGATTGAGAGGCGTTCCCGAAGATCGCTCCCCGCGGTGAACGCCACGAGCACGCATTCCCGGGGCCGACTCACCCGGCATCGACCGATCATGGTTCGGCGGGTTCAGGATGGGATGGGGGCGAGCCCTGCACGGCACATCCCTTCATGCTTCTCTGCACCCATCTTTGGGTAGGGTTCGCTGTGAACGGAACGATAAACAGTGCCGCGATCCCGATAGCGCCGCACCACCACTCGGGAACATCCGGATACGCGGTGATCCGGAGGCCGATGTAGAATAAGAAGATGACGAAGGATACTGCTGAGGCGGTCACGTACTGCAGCGACCGCTCGTGCGGGGTCACGATTGCGTGGTATTCCGGAACTGCATACGCAAAGATGTGGTACAGCCCGAGTATCCCGAGAAGCGTTCCGGCAATAAAGATCGGCCACGGCGAGATCCCGAGCCCGTGGTTGATGTTGCCGAAGTCGTCGAGCTGCAGGAAGGAGTGGGTGAAGACGTACTCGAAGACCATGATGAACGTGATGACGCACGTCCAGAAGACGCAATGGAATGCCCGGGGGTCTTCCGAATCCGGGATTGCGGCAGCGGGGATCGCCCCACCGGGAACCGCTAAATTAGCAGTTGAGAAGACCTACTCTTCTAAAGACCGGTCCGGGTGCGAAACGAAGGGCAGGGAAGTTCCCTCCGGTGCATGAAGAAACGTGGTGGCAGGTGTTTTTTGATGGATATCCGGTGCGGTCGTCTCACAAAGAGGGGAGAGGACATTGCGGGGTGATGTCACGTGGTTTCGTGATACAGTATGAGCATTGTGGGTTCCATATTCTTCACCCGGGATGTCGCTGTTTGATGATGTTATTTCCCCGGAGCCCCTTAATTTATAATATTATTTACATGGGGCGTTTCTTTTTACTGGTATTTTTTATATGAGATGTCTCATTTACTATTATGCAACCCCTATCGAACTATTGTCGTCTCCTCTTCATCGTCGGGCTCCTTATGTTCTGCGTCCCGCCGGCAGCAGGGCAGGCCGAATCACATACCACACTGCAGGTATACACGAATGAGGAGGTCCTTGGTCGAATCGTCTCGATCACCCCGGCTTCGGATGTCGGTGCGTATTCCATCACCATTACCCGCGGCACGAGCGTTCAGCCTGCCGGCGTAGGCGATACGCTGCGCCATAAAGACATCATCACTCTGCAACGCGACTCGTTTGCAGATATACAGCTGGTCGACAGGAGCGACAAAACAATGCTCGGTGGGGGTACCGGAGGTACTGCAGTCCTGATTGAACGGGCAGGCAGCGCCGTCGGACAGACCGCGACTCCCGAAGCAACGGAGCTCCAGGAGGCAAGCGGGACAATTTACGTGGACGTGGAAGAAGGTGAAGCAGGAGTAATAAGCTATGTTCAGGGCAAAGCGTACATTCAGAGAGGCCCCCGGATTCTTCCTGCAACGGTAGGAGAAGTATTACTGGTCGGCGATTCCGTGGCGGTCGATGAGGGGGGTCAGGTGACTCTTGAGTTCGATGGCCTCGGGACAAAGGATGTCTATGGGGGAGATAGAATCCATATTGTGGGAAAAAAGGTTCAGGAACCTGAGGCGATGCTTGAACCGGTCTTCACCTTCTTCGGCGGGCTCTGGGAATCCATAAAGGGGGTCTTGGGGGGAGTGCAGGAAGCCCTTGAGCCAACCGCCACAGCCGGGGTTCGTGGGTAACTAAACGGATATGGGATGGAAGACACTTCCTCCATCCGCTATTGTGGCAAGCCGCCGCCGGGCGCGAGGGGGGTTTAAACCGGGTACCGTGGAGCCGATCATTCATGGCGGTTGTAGCCGGTAACGGAAGGCGGCGGCTGCCGGATCTCATTCGATGCCAACACACCGGATCGCAAGATCCCTGCCGAAGATCTTCTTAAAGGTGCGCCCCTCGGACCGAACCGCCGAGAGTTCAAGGGTGCAATCCGCGGTATTGCCTTCGATCCTGTGCCTGCCCTGGGTGGTTTCTGCCGGTGATGCCGGGCCGTTTCTGCGATGGTATCGATCTCCCGCCGGTCGAACCCGGGCAGATCCGCATTTCCGATGATATAGTGCGAGTGGAGGTGGTGATTGGAGAACGAGACGAGTTCTCCTATATCGTGCAGGTACGCTGCATATTCGAGCAGTTCTCGTTCTGCAGCGCCGAACGTATGCAGACCGGCCCGTACTCCGCTGTCGAAGAGTTCGAGCGAGAGGCGTGCGACCGTCTGCGCATGCTCCGGATTGGCTCTGCATGCGCCGAGGAGCCGCTGTACGCTCTGCCTTCTCTCCTGCAACCGGTCTGCGGGTGGGATGCCTGTTTGGCGCGAGAGATAATCGACGATCAGCCCGTCCCGCAGGCCCCGGTCGCTTATGCGGATCTCCGATAGATCGAACTCATCCATGATCCCCTCAAGAATGGCGGCTCCGGCAATGATGATGTCCGTACGCTCCGGATTGATTCCGGGGATTTTCTTCCGCTGATCGAGCGGAAACGAGCAGAGCATGACAGCGGTCTTCCTGAGATCCTCCCGGGTGAGGACCGGAGGCGTACCCGAAGGCTGGTCCTGGAAAGAACGCCGGGCAATCTCCGCAAGATTCTGAATCGTGCCCGAACTTCCGTAGGCAACATCTACACGATCTTTCTTAACCTGTTCCGCGGTCGGCATGACGGCGTCCTTTACACAGCGGCAGATTTTCTCGTAGACCTCCTGCGGCACGGGATCCGCCGCTCCGTCCTCGAAGAATTGGTTTGTGAGACGTAGTGCCCCGAGATTGAGGCTATCGAGCATACGCTCCCGCTCCGCCTCATCGGCGATAAGCTCAAGTGGTTCGGCGACCAGGCGTTTTCGTACCTTGCAACCATCTATGCCGGGCCTGCGGGAGAGGCAATCCTCACCCCGACAAAGGAGCTTACCGTCGAGCTGATCGGCGAGATGTCGGCCGAACTTTTCATGGGTAACGGGGTGGACTGGAACCAGATAAAGGTCGGAGCGCACATCTCCGAGATGATCGAGAACTACACCAAGTCGTGCTTCGAGGATATCGGGAAGGCGAGCCCGAAGAAACTCGCCCAGGTGATCGCGGGGCTGTGCGTCTTCAACCTCGTGCGCCACTACACCTTCGACCTGGACGAGAACGGCAAACGCAGCCTGTACAACGCGGTCATATCGTCGTTCTCCGACATCTCGCTGGAGTTCTTCAAGAACAAGTTCTCAGGCTTCCTCAAGGGCAAGGTCAACGACCCGGGGTCAAGCATCTCCAGGCTCCTGAACTCTTCGGCGGCTAAAATGCTCGAGGAGATGATGCCCGAGGGCAGGCTCTCGGTTCCGGGCGTGAACTCCCTCAAGGAGGATGCACTGGTAGGCCCTGTCCTGCAGAAGTACGTGGAGGAGATGTTCGGTCTCGGTGCGTCCTACGTGACGCAGGAAGCAGGAAAGGCGACTGCCGAGGGGCTCTTTGTCAAGGTGAAGGTCGGAACCCCCGACTCGGAGAGGGATGTCGACTGGTACGTCTTCGTGGATCCGATCAAAGCGGCCGACAAGATCCTCGAGTACATCTTCACGTCGCTCTACGAGAAGTTCCCGTTCCCGACCTCGCAGCCGGGCTCCGCCTGCGACCCGCGGGACCCCATCTACATGAACCCGGAGACCAACCTGAGGATCGGATGATCCTCTGTTGATCTTTTTTGTGAATATTCAGCCGGGATCTTTCGATCGGAACGGTTCCTCATGCGTCTCTTCTGCCATCACTTTGAACGGGCCGTCAACAAGGCTGCCCGGCGCTCTCCGGAGGAGAGAAAAAGGGTTGTCCGGGCTGCCCCTCTCCTGAAAAGAGGTTAATAGATGGGGCGGGTGGGTGCCACGTACACGGGGCCAGGATAGGTCGGGTCCGGCTCCCATGTCCATGTCGGGTCCGGTGTCCATACCGGTTCGGGGTCCGAATAGGTGCTCTCGAGGACGACATCCCTGGTCATGGTCTCGCCGCTACCGATATACAGGTATTCGAGGTACGGCTTGTATCCCTGTTTGTATATCTCCAGTTTACGCGATCCGGGACTGACCTGAACGAAGAGGTCTTCCACTGCGTCTGTCTCCCCCAGGTACTCCCCGTCGACATAGACGGACGCACCCGAAGGGATCGTCCAGACCTCGATGTATCCGTAGTCGGAATACGATCCCGCCAGGGAACCGCTCTCCGATGACTCGAAGGTGTCATCGATACAGCCTGATGCGAGGATAGCGGCGGTCAGGAGGATGAGCAGGACGGAAAGGGTCCTGCCGGCATTGTTTCGATCGAACTGCATGCACAGCACTCCATACGTTTGTATTCTGCATTCGTGGTGCATCTGCCGTTGCAACCGCCTGCAGGCCCGTCCCCTCCCCGGAGGTGAGCGCCGCGGAGAATGGCTGTCTGCGATAACGGCAAACTCCCCGGACGTTTAACGGCAGATCAACATTGCCAATAGAGAATTCTGTCTCATTTTGGGTATTTAACAGTTGTGAAAAAAACGGGCGTGGGTTCGCCGATGGACTGCTAAAATATGTCAAATACCCGGAAAGAATAAACAGTAAATGTATATCCGGCAGTTCCCCCTTTTCACATCAGAGGGAGTGATAGGGAGATGGAGGTATTGAGGCGTCTCATTGCGGCCGGGCTTCTGGTTGCGGTTGCCGGCAGCGCCGTCTGTCCGATTGCCGGGGCGACGGCCGTCCCCGCTACGTCGTCGCTGTCCGATATGGCTTCGCAGTTCAACGGCCTTCCGATGGAAGATCTCATCGGCGGGCCGCTCTCGGCGGTAGTCAGGGCGCAGCAACGGATGGCAGCCTCGCAGTTTGATTTCCTGACGGGGATCGGCCTGGAAGAGTTTTCGGGCGGCACGCTGCAGGAGCTGGTGTAGGGGCGTCCGGGCAGAGGGTTTCGGTCCGGGGCCGACTGCCGGGTGAACCGGTCGGGACAAATCCACCTATCACGGCAGCAAGTGCCTCCTCCGGGCGTCGCCGCCGTGAACTACTAACGAACTACTAACATCTACTAAATTAGTATTTCACGAAGCGCTGAAACGGGGTTGCTGTCCCTGATGGGCGGTCCCGGTCAGCGCTTCATGTTGCGGTCGATTTCGTCGGTCGCCGCCTTGAAATCCCTTAAGTAATCGTCAATCGACCTGTCGGCGTCGCGAAGGGTCATGATCTTGTTGCAGCCGCCGCAGACGATCGGTTCGTTGTTTCTAAAGTGCTCGACCGTAATCTGAAGCGCAGAACTGCAGTCGGGGCACCGTATTGTCGTTACAACCCGGTTTACATCGGTCACACTCAGAGTTAGGGCTGTTTGTGGAATAATTTTTCGATACGCGACTTTTTTAACTGTCTAAGCCTGCCCGGGCTGATTGATAGTGTACTCTTCCCTCTCCCGTCGCAAGGGATCTCAGTTCATGGATTTCGCGGGCGGCAGCCGCCCGCAGAGCCGAAGGGGTTGCGCACACCTTCGCCCCAAGTTCGTTCACCTCGATTTCTTTCGTCGTAAAGGCCGCGAATCATCGATTACGGCAATCAGCTACTGTATTCAGGAGCACATTCTTCATGTCGCATTACGGGCGACTAACTAAGGCATGGTTACACCGTTCAAACCAACGAGATGGACGCTGCTCTTCCTCCTGCTTGCAGCCATGATGGTTCTCATGGGAGGAGCGGCAGTCGCGCCGGCTCTACCGTTGATCAGCGACGCATTTCCCGATGCATCAGAAACCACTATCTCCCTGATCATTACGCTTCCCGCGCTTGCGATAGCCCTCACCGGCCTTTTCATCGGTGCTCTCTCGGATAAGATCGGCAAAATACCGGTCCTTGCCGCCTCCGTTGCCGTCTTCTCCGTCGCGGGATGTTCCGGATTTTTCCTCACCTCCTTATCCGCAATACTGGTCGGGAGATTCATCCTCGGAATCGGCATTGCCGGTATTATCTGCACGACATCCGCCCTGATCGTCTGTTATTACGATGGGATTTCCCGCGCCAGAGTGCTCGGATATCAGGCGGCCGCAATGGGCATGGGAGTACTGGTCCTCGAGACCAGCGGGGGGTATCTCGCCGGCATCTCCTGGCGTGCAGCGTTCCTCATTTACCTGGTTGGCGTCGTCATCCTCGCAGGCGTTCTCCTGACGATGAGAGAGCCCGCTCGCGAGAACGTCGAGAAGACGGCGGGAGCGCCCGAAGAAACCTTCCCGACCCTCCCCCTCCTCCCCGGATATGCAACCCTGTTCCTCGGGAACATGCTGTTCTTCCTGGTGCCCACGAAGTTCCCCTACCTGATTGCGAATCTGGATGCAGCACGGATCCTGGGCGAAAACTTCGCGCTTACCACCGGGATATTCCTGGGAGCCATGGGCTGCGCCTCCTCGCTCGTGGGACTCGTTTACGGAAGAGTCGCCTGGAGGTTCCACCGGTATACCCTGCTCACCCTTGCCTTTGTCTTCTTCGGGATCGGTCTGTGCGGCCTCGGGTTTGCCACGTCGCTTCTCACCGTCGGGGTCTCCGTGATCCTCGTCGGTCTGGCCGAGGGTATTCTGATGCCGACGATCCTGAACTGGATTGCCGCAGTCACGCCGAAACAGTTCCTCGGCAGGGCAAGCGGCGGGTTTTCGGTGGCCCTGAACCTCGGCCAGTTCATCTCCACGCTCGCCATCGTGCCGATCATCGCCATTGTCGCGACCTACGGCAATCTCTTCCTGGCGTTCGGGTGTGCGGCGTTTGCGCTCGCCCTGCCGTATGCTCTTGCGATGGTGAAAAGGCAGTTTGCCCTGCCGGGGGTTGCCGTCGACGTGAAGCCCGGGGCGGAGTGAAACTTCTTTTTTTGCGGGGTTCTGGATGTATTGGTTGGTACTAAAAATCGGGTCCGGCTGGATAAAGGTGTGTTATCGTCACCCTCCGCCGCGCACCTCTCTTTGCGATCACGGGGAGGGCGTCCCGAACCCCTGTTTTGCAAGATAGCCGGAGACGATCTCGAAGATCCGCTCCGCATCGTCCACGGTTCCGTTTGCGGAGGATTCGCCGTACGTCAGGCCATAGTCGGCGGCCTCCCGTGCGGTCTTCGCTCTCCGGAGGTCGGAAACAACTGCAGAAGGTAGCTGTCCCGGGTCGGTGAACAGCTCTTCGATGGCGGCGATAAGACACTCGTGGCTCTTCTCGACGTAACCGGCACTGAACAGCAGCGATTTGCAGGCGTGGAACATGGAGTAGTATGCCTTGATGATCGTCCACTTGAAATCCGATTCGAGGAGGGAGTTCTTCGCCGAATCAAGATCTCTTTTCGCTTCGGCTAACTCCTTCTCGACCATCGCCCTGCTCGCGGGTCGTTTGACCACACCCCGGCGGCTCACGCAGTCCTGAAACCTGTACGACATCCCTCACCCGCTAAGAACAATCCCCTGCCTGATACTATCGAAGAATGGGGCATCCCCGGTCTTTAATCGGTAGGTTTCGTCCGGGGTATGGACGATCGGGGAGAACTCCCGCGAGAGGGCGGTCTGATGCCGCTGCAGCATCTCCCGGACGGCTTCTTTTGCGGTGGTCTCGATATAGAGGTCGATATCGCTCGCAGATGTATCTTCCCCTCTTGCGCAACTGCCGTAGAGTACCACGCTCGTCGTCACGCCCTGCAGGTCGCGGATGAGGGGCTGCAGTTCCAGGAGCGTGAACCAGACCTTCATCTGCCGGAGGAGGACGCTCTCCATCTTCGCCTGGTAAAAGGCAAGGTTTCCCACATCTTCACGGGTGACCAGCCCCATTGCCTCGAGGACCTTGAGGTTTTTGCTGACGAGCGAGACATCGCGCTCCACCATCCGCGAGAGTTCCCGGACGTGGAACTTCCTCGTATACTCTCTTCCAAGGACGATGAGGAGGATCAACGACGACTTACGGAGGAGCGACCCGTATGCATCCAGGAAGTCCCAGGGGTGGAGGTTCCCGGGCGGGGTGGGCTCAGGGGTCTCTTCGTCCGGGTGTCGCCGGTCGCGATCGTTATGTTGGTTTATATTCAACGTGCGTTGACTTTCTCTCATCGTTTGTTGAATGTATGTCTATTAGGCACATAAAGGTATCCGGACGGGGTTCTCTGTTTTAAGTGGGTGTGCTCGGGTGGGGTATTTGTGCAGCAGCCTGCTGCATCAATTTTTTTCCTGTTTTCACAACCGTATTATCGCCGATAAAGCGTGAGCCGGGCATTTGTGCAGGAGGTGCTTGCACGAATTATACATAACGACCATATCGCATCGCCCTCTGAAGTTCATTTTACCGGTAGACCGGGTGCAGGGCCACAGTCCGGTGCCGGGAGCGGTTCTTCAGGTTCGGAGGGGTGGTTTTCCGGGCCGGGAGCGGCGACCCCCATATATAACAGTTGAATTGGCCTATTTTTCATTTACCCGGAGTTTTCCCGGCCGGTACAACGATAGGGATATGTATATGGCGGAAAGCGGCAAATAGAACCATTCAAAGACGTAGCGAGGTAACTGTATGCCGACGAGCAAGAAACAATTGGAGAAACTAAACAGAGCAAAGAAGGCCAAGGCAGAAGAACTCGCGCAGCAGGCGGCTGCGGGCAGCGAGGCCGCCAAGAAGAAACTCAAGAAGCTCGAGAAAAAGATAAAGTGAGCCTCCCGGAATTTCAAATTGTTTTTCTTTTCCCATTTATGGGCTGATACAAAGAAGTGCGAGCGGGTGTCCCTCTCCCGGCAAAGGTGTTCCGGGACAGCCTTTCTATCACCTCGTTTACAATATCTATCAGAATGTATCAAACTGATAGATTGTGTTACCAAGGATCGAAGCAATGAGTGGGATCTGCGGGGGAAGGATTAGCGGGGTTCCCCACGGTTTCACTCATCGGTGAAGATTTTCACCGGGCTCGAAATGGTTGCCCGGATTATACTATTCACGGATGAGGGCGCTCAATGGTACAGCCTATTCATACTGCAAAATACGCCCTACGTTTTCTCTGTATTTTTCCTTGCTGCAATAAATGCTGTAATGAGGTACTTTCAAAATCTTGTAATCATCCATGAAGTTCCTCATCAGAATCCTATAAGCGACATCTCCAAAGGCGATAATAGTAGGGTTATGAGCACCTACATCATTTATTTCTTCATGAAACAGTTTTGCATTCTCAATTTCAAACTGTTTATGTGTTCTTAAGTAACTCCAGACTTTTCCAGATACTTTTTGATCAAAGTCCTTGATGATATCCGTCATGTATGCGCCCCAAAAAGGGGAACCTCTCAACGCATACCTGATCTTGAAATCCATTGCTTCAGGTCTCGCATCATGAAAATTTGCTAGCGGATCTTTTATACGTCCGCGCGATATATTCAGTCCGACCAGAATGATGTTTGGATTCAATTGCTCTAAAAGGCCTGAATTATATTTTATATCAAAAACACTCAGGTCACCAATATTGTCTTTTGGTTTTTCTCCTGCATCAGCCCATATTGCCCAACTAGCGTAATACCCATACTTCTCTTTGATAAATTCGAATTTTTCTTGATTAATCATAAATGAGGATTTATTCCCTTTTGGTTGTTAATATTTGTCTTAACCATTACTATCGCTCTGTAGAATTTTGTTTTATAAAAAAATCGCAGTGCTGGGCAGGCTTGAGGGTGTTAAGAGAAGACAACAAACGGTTGAAGTCATCCCAATATTCTCCCGATCATGACACTACATGCCAGAGGTTGAATGCCGGGTGAATTGACCGGGACGAAGCCACGTATCGCGTTAGCAAGTGCCCCCCGGGCATCGCTGCCGCGAACTACTAACGAACTACTAATTTCTACTAAATTAGTATTTCACAGATCGCTGTCGATCGCTTCCAGGATGTCGAGGAGCCGTTCGTTCCCGTCCCTCATAACGGCACTGCCTCTTTGAGTATCCGCTTTTTGTGGCGCTCCTTGAGTGCTTTCTCCGTCACCACGCCCACCCGGCAATCAAGGTCTTCCTCCAGGTCCTGGATGAGCGCGATGTGGTCGAGGAGGCTCCTGCCCGGCTCCAGCTCCACCAGGAGGTCGAGGTCGAGGTCGCTCTCCGGCCCGGTCTCTCCCCGGGCGACCGATCCGAAGATCCGCAGGTTTGTTGCCCCGTGCCGCCCGGCTATTGCGAGAATCCTGGACCGCTTTTTCCGGATCTGATCCAGCGTGACGGGCATAGCTGTTCAATGCATTCTATCGGGAGCAGGGGATATAAGTTTCTGCCTCACGTGGTGTTTTGTAGAAAAGAACCGGGTGCTGGAATCCGGATGGTTAAGTGTTGTCAACAGCGTCAGGGGTACGGTTGGGCGAGCTCCGGGTGATCCCTTCGGGATAATACGGCGCTCTCCTGTTCACCGACCTTCCTTTCGCCCCGTCTCCATGATCCGCTGATAGTCCTCCTCCGGGATCTCCCGCATTGCATGCCCCTGGATATGCCCCGACCACATCGTCTTGTTGGTGATAAACGCGAGGTTCGGGATAAGCGGCTTGAACTCGATTGGAGGGTCGAAGATCATGATGGGCTTGAGATTGATCCGAAGTGGGAAGATCTCATCGCCGAGCTTCGCCGGTGCGGTGAATATTTGGGATGCGTCTTCATACATCTTCGAAGTTACCTCAAAGGCCGCGGTAATTGCGGGAGGGAGCAGATCTCTGTCAACCACCTTCTGCCCCACGTAGACCAAGACCGTATCCCCGGGCACAACCCGACGAATGGTGTTGACATACCGTTTTGGCACTCCCCAGATGTGTTTCCTGATGACGACCTTCGAGTTCTCCCTGTTTGATATCGCGAGCCATCGGGTCATTGAATTAACAGTATTTTCCTAAATCATAAAAGGTATCGGATCAAATCGCAGAACTACAAAATCAAATTAACAAAACATTTCTGTACATCTCTGGATTATACTATTCACGGATGAGGGCGCCCAATGGCACAGCTGACACTGAACGGTGGAAAAAATACAAATAACGGCGCGACACTCGGGTTCGAATCGAAACTCTGGGAGGCCGCCGACAAACTCCGCTCCAATATGGACGCGGCGGAGTACAAGCATGTCGTCCTGGGCCTGATCTTTCTCAAATATATCTCTGATTCGTTCAGGGAGCGCTTTGAGCACCTGAACGCCGAGGTCAGCAACCCAGAGAGCGAGTGGTATGTCGCCGAGCCGGAGCAGCGGTATGCCGTCCTGGAAGATCCCGACGAGTACCTCGCTGAGAACATCTTCTGGGTTCCGAAAGAGGCACGATGGTCTTTCCTTCAGGCGAACGCAAAATCACCCAAGGTCGGCGTACTGGTTGACGAAGCGATGGTCGCGATCGAGAAGTCCAATCCCACCCTGAGGGGCGTTCTCCCGAAAGACTTCGGGCGCGCGAGCCTTGACAAACAGCGTCTCGGCGAGCTCGTGGACCTCATAGGGAGTGTTGCCGTCGGTGATCGCGAGAGCCGCTCAAAGGATATCCTCGGGAGGGTCTACGAGTATTTCCTCTCGCAGTTCGCGAGCGCGGAAGGAAAGAAGGGCGGCCAGTTCTACACGCCCCGCTGCGTGGTCCGAACGCTGGTGGCGATGCTTACTCCCTATCAAGGCCGGGTATACGACCCCGCCTGCGGGTCGGGTGGGATGTTCGTCCAGAGCGAGGAGTTCACGGAGGCTCACGGCGGGAGACGGAACGATATCAGCGTCTACGGGCAGGAGTCGAACCCGACCACCTGGCGGCTTGCGAAGATGAACCTCGCCATCCGGGGGATCGAGGGCAACCTCGGCGACCATGCGGCGGACAGTTTCACTAACGACCTCCACAAGGACCTCAAGGCCGACTACATCCTGGTCAACCCGCCCTTCAACATGAAGGACTGGGGTGGGGAGAAGCTCCGGCAGGACGTGCGGTGGAAGTATGGCATCCCGCCGAAGAACAACGCGAACTTCGCGTGGATGCAGCACTTCATTCACCACCTCGCCCCCACGGGGCAGGCGGGAGTCGTGCTCGCGAACGGCAGCATGTCCTCGAACTCCTCCGGCGAGGGGGAGATCCGCAGGAACATCGTCGAGGACGACCTGGTGGACTGCATGGTGGCGCTGCCGGGGCAGCTCTTCTACTCGACCCAGATCCCGGCGTGCCTCTGGTTCCTCTCCCGCGACAAAAGGAACAACCGGTTCCGGGACCGGCGCCGCCAGATCCTCTTCATCGACGCCCGGAAACTCGGGACGATGGTCGACCGCACCCACCGGGAGCTGACCGACGAGGATATCGACCGGATCGCCGGAACCTACCACGCCTGGCGGGGCGACCCTGACGCCGGGGAGTACGAGGACGTGCCCGGGTTCTGCCGGAGCGTAGCCGTCGAGGAGGTCGCGGAACACGGCTACGTCCTGACGCCGGGGCGCTACGTGGGGGCGGAAGAGGTCGAGGACGACGGGGAGCCGTTTGAGGAGAAGATGGAGCGATTGACGGCGGAGCTTGCGGAGCAGTTTCGAGAGTCGGAGCGGCTGGAAGGGGAGATCCGGGGGAATTTGAAGGGGCTTGGGTATGGCGAGTGAGTGGAAAGAAGCAACAGTCGGAGACATTGCAGCCGCGACACCCAACGCGCTCGTTGGGGGTCCATTTGGCTCAAACCTCGTGTCACGCGACTACGTCAACGAAGGCATACCGGTGATTCGCGGGCAGAACATGAGTAGTCGATGGGTCTCCGGCGAGTTCGTGTTCGTCACCGAAAAAAAGGCGAAGTCTCTTAGCGCGAATCTAGCGCGACCTGGAGACATCGTTTTCACCCAGCGGGGCACCCTTGGTCAAGTAAGCCTCGTTCCACAAGGACCCTTTGGTCAGTACCTCGTCTCCCAAAGTCAGATGAAACTCACCGTGGATCGGAACATTGCTGATCCTCTCTTCTTCTACTACTTCTTTTCATCTGCTGAACAACAGGATTACATTCGCCAGAATGCGATTCAGACAGGAGTGCCTCACACGAATCTTGGGATACTTCGGGCAACTCCTGTAGTCCTTCCGCCTCTCTCCGAACAACACGCCATCGCCCGCATCCTCGGCTCCCTCGACGATAAGATCGAACTCAACCGCCGCATGAACGCCACCCTCGAAGCGATGGCGCAGGCGATCTTCACGTCATGGTTCGTGGACTTCGACCCGGTGCGGGCGAAGATGGAGGGCAGGGAGCCCACCGGGATGGATGCGGAGACGGCGGCGCTGTTTCCGGACGGGTTTGGGGAGGTGGACGGCCGGGAGGTGCCGGTGGGGTGGAGAGCGGGAACATTTGGAGATGTTGCGGAGAATCTCCGTAACGGTATTCAATCGGATGAAATTGATCCAAACACCAATTATATTAGTCTGGCAGAAATGCCGAGGAACTGTATAGCGCTAGATACATGGGTTACAGCAGAGAACATAGATAGCAATAAGTTTGAGTTCAGAGAAGGGCAGATTCTGTTTGGTAAACTTCGACCCTATTTCCATAAAGTAGGCATTGCACCTGTCAATGGCGTGTGTTCGACAGATATTTTAGTTGTAGTCCCAAAAAGTCGTGTATGTTATGGTCTGGTCTTGATGCACATCTCCAGTGATCCATTTATCGACTATGTGACGCAATCATCAACTGGAACGAGAATGCCCCGAACAAACTGGGATGCAATGGCTGGCTATTCTATCATAATTCCATCAGTAGAGATTTTAGAGAGTTTTGAACGGGTAATTAACCCAATGCTGCAACGAATTCAGCATAATGTTCGGCAATCCCGCACCCTCGCCGCCCTCCGCGACACCCTCCTCCCGAAGCTCATCTCCGGGGAGGTCCGGGTGCCGGTGGGGGAGGAACAGAGAAGGGAAAGCGCTACCGTATGAAGACAGAGACACCGTCACGATCCCATCTTGAGACACGCTAAAACTATCGCGCAAACAAGAAAAAAACCAGATGTAAGTCTTCTGGTAAAAATCTGGTGAATCCAAAACTTCCCTATCCTTGCTGGCCTTGGAATTCCACGCCCACAGAATCATTTCGGAACACATATATGACCTCTAGCGTAGCCTCTATCAAAAACATCACACGGTGTCCTCATGATCGAGATCCACCCGAACTTGTACATCGGCAATGAGCATGACTACGAGTTCAACGTCAGGCGCGAATCAGAGTGGTGCGTGGTTCATGCCTGCAAAGAGCCATACCACCGCCAGGCGCTGGGCTACACAGGCAGGGCCGCTCCAAAAGACCACCCGGAATACCTCATAGCACGAAGGGGAAACCGGCTCATCTTGAACCTCGTGGATGCCCCGGACCCGGCCTACATCCCCCGGGAGATCATCGATACGGCACTGGAATATATCGATGCCAGCCTGAGGGCCGGGAACCGTGTTCTCGTCCACTGCAACGAAGGGCGTTCCAGGTCGCCCGGAATCAGGTTGCTATATCTTGCGAAGTACACCACACGGCTCCCGAGAGATGATTTCATCCGGGCCGAAGAGGTGTTTAGGTCGATCTATCCGCCTTATAACCCGAAAAGTGGTATCCGGGGCTACATGGCGATGAATTGGAGCAGGTATGACGGTCACGGTCTGTCTGATCAGAGCGGTAAAAGTAGATGAGGTGCGATGGATATGAGTGATATCTCCGTTGATCAGGCAACGGCGGATGCATTGATTGCCACTCCCAAAGTCAGGGTAAATGATGAGGTGTCTCACTACCCCGGGGCTGGCGGATACCTTACGTTGCCCCTCCTCTCCAGCGACGGGCGTGAGTCATTTCACCTTGATATCCGGAGAGGCGGGATTGATCTTCTGAAAGGGACCTACCAGAACCGCGCGAGGCAGGTTGTCGTCCTTGTCAGGCTGGACTTTGGCGGTGCCCCTCATCGGAATCCCGATGGTAGGGAGGTGCCTTCGCCCCATCTGCATATATACCGGGAGGGATATGGAGATAAATGGGCATTTGAAGTCCCCCGGGATCGGTTCTCACAGATCCAGGACACATGGCAGACGTTGCAGGACTTTATGCGGTTCTGCAACGTTATAGACCCTCCGAATATCCAGAAGGGTATTGAATGATTAACGAGATCCAGAGCCTGCTGGATGAATATACCCGCTGGCTCAAGGAAAAGACTCTAATAAGGCAGGTGGACGAGTGGGTGGAGATTACAACGCCCTATCTCGACCGCCACAACGACTATCTCCAGATTTACGCCCAGCGCCGGAACAGCAGTTATATCCTCACCGATGCTGGATACACCCTTCAGGATCTGGAGTTGTCCGGTTGCAGACTTGATACTCCGAAGAGAAAGTCTCTGTTGATGATGACGCTCAACGGGTTTGGCGTGAAACTGAATGGAGATAGGCTCGAAGTGCAGACATCTGCTGCAAACTTCGCACCCAGCAAACACAACCTGATACAGGCGATGCTCGCCGTCAATGATCTCTTTGGTCTTGCAACACCGATGACAGCGAGCCTGTTCTACGAAGATGTGGTCGCTTGGCTTGAGGCGCACGCGATCCGGTATACTTCAAATATAAAATTCACCGGCCAGAGTGGGTTCGACCACCTCTTTGACTTCATCATCCCCAAGTCCCATAGCCAACCGGAACGAATCATCAAGACAATCAGCAATCCAAGCAGAAATACAGCACAGGCGGCTGCATTCTCCTGGATTGATATAAAGGATGTCCGCCCTCCCGATTCAAAAGCCTATGCCATCCTGAATGATATTGACCAACCAATCCCGGGAAATGTTCTGGATGCGCTGAAGAACTATAACGTGAAGCCGGTCTTATGGAGCAACCGGGAAGCTGTTGCTGGAGAGTTAGCAGCATGAGTCCCGCACTCTCATCTTCGGTGAGATCGGGGCGCCAACGGGTGACTTTGCTCTTCTGTCACCACCCCTTCTTTTGCGACTCCATAGTTCTCATCCCTGCGAACTACTAACCAACTACTAATGTGTGTTAAATTAGTATTTAGTGTGCCCTGTCTTAAAGGAGATGATGCAATTTCAACAAATTAAGACCAGAAACCTATTTCAGATCACCTCCTCCGTTGTATCTCGAACTACTAATTAAATACTAAAAAATGTAAAATTAGTATTTAGCAGTTTCAAATCGAAATACTAATGAAATACTAAAATCTATTAAATTAGTATTTGAGAGAACGAACCCATGAACAAACTCCCTGAAAAACCACCCCGGATACGGGGTGAAAATGTCTCCCAGATAATCGCCAAGATACAGCAGGATCCCGAGTTCGGAAAACAGGTAGTCGACTACAACAACCGGTACCTCGCCTGGGACGACCTCAGATATCGCATCAGCGATCCCGAAAAGAGATTGGGGGTCTGGGGAGTCATGAAACTGCTCCGGGTGATGCGCTACGAACCGGTCTTTTTTGCCTCCCTCGGCCTCAAGTATTCGACCACCCCCGAGATCCAGCGGAGCCTGCACATCTTCGACCAGTATCTCTCGGGCACCATCCAGATTCACAACAAGGCCATCAGGCTTGAAAAGTCGTACATCGTCAACTCGTTCATGGAAGAGGCCATCGCCTCCAGCATTCTCGAAGGGGCGGTGACCACCCGCAAAGCTGCCAAAGAGATGCTCAAAAAGGGGATAAAGCCGAGAAATAAGTCCGAGCAGATGGTGATCAATAACTATGAAGCCCTGCAGTCCGTCCTGCGGATGAAGGAAGAACAACTGACCCCGGAGTTCATCCTCGACATCCACAGGATCGTGACGAAGGACACCCTCGACGATGCTGCCGTCGGGCGATTCAGGGAGACCAACGAGATTGAGGTCGTTGACCCCGCCACTGGCGTTGTCTACCACACACCTCCCGACCACACGAAGATCCCGGAACTGATCAAGGAGCTATGCTGGTTCGCAAACACTGATGACGAAGACGCCGGGACTTTCATCCACCCCATCATCAAGGGGATCATCCTCCACTTCCTCATCGGCTATATCCACCCCTTCGAAGACGGCAACGGGAGAACCGCCCGGAGCATCTTCTACTGGTACGTCCTCTCGCGGGGCTACTGGCTCTTTGAGCACATGCCCATCTCGCGTGTCATTCTCCGGTCGAAGAAAGGTTACGCTCTTGCCTACCTCCACACCGAATACGACGAGATGGACCTGACCTACTTCATTCAGTACAACATCCGGTGCATCGAGGTGGCACAGAAAGATCTGATCGCTTACATCGAGAAAAAACAGAGTGAGCAGAACGCAACAAAAGCGATAATAAGGACTATCAAAAAAATAAACCAAAGGCAGGCAGACATCCTCAGGCAGATGATGGAGCACAGTGACGAATACTTCACCATCAGGGAGATCGAGAAGACCCATGCTGTTGTCTACCAGACAGCGAGGGCTGACCTCCTTCGCCTCACTGAGTTAGGCTACATAAAAAAGGAAAAGCGCGGCCGGGAGTTCATATTCATCTTCAACGAGAAATGCGACCTCTGGAAAGAGGGGGGAGTTAGCAGCTGAAAAACCATGGCACCATACACCTTCACCGAATCGGAAGTCGAAGAAGCCGCCCTTGCGTGGTTTGCCGGTCTCGGCTATGAGGTCCTCTCCGGGCCGGAGATCGCCCCCGGAGAGCCGGCCGCGGAGCGCACCGACTACGGCCAGCCCTTCCTCCCCCGGAGAGTCCGCGCCTCGCTCCGCCGGATCAACTCCAATCTCCCGGAGAGCGCCGTCGATGAGGCCGTCCGCAAACTCACAGCCCCCTCCTCCGCATCGCTCGTCGAGAACAACCATACCTTCCACCGCTACCTGACCGACGGCATCCCGGTCGAGTACCGGGAGAACGGAGCCATTCGCCACGGCCTCGCGAAGGTCATCGACCTCAAAGACCCCGACAGAAACGATCTTGTCGTCGTCAACCAGTACACCATGGTCGAGGGCGATCACAACCGGCGGCCGGATATCGTCGTCTTCGTTAACGGCATCCCCGTGGGCGTCATCGAACTCAAGAATCCGGCCGACGAGAGCGCCACCATCTGGTCGGCCTACAACCAGCTCCAGACCTACAAGCAGCAGATCCCCTCCCTCTTCTACACGAACGAGGTCATGGTCATCTCCGACGGCGTCCAGGCACGGGTCGGCTCCCTGACCGCCGACGAAGACCGGTTCATGCACTGGCGGACGATCGACGGCGACGAGACCGCACCTGCCGCCATCCCGGAACTCGAAGTCCTCCTCAAAGGCCTCTTCCAGAGAGAGCGTTTCCTCGAATACCTCGCCGACTACATCCTCTTTGAAGACGACGGTAAGGCGCTCGTCAAAAAGATCGCGGCATACCACCAGTTCCACGCCGTCAGGGCCGCGGTGGAGAGCACCGTCACGGCTTCCGCACCCGAAGGCGACAGGAAAGGCGGCGTCATCTGGCATACGCAGGGTTCCGGAAAGAGTCTCTCCATGGTCTTTTACGCGAGAAAGATCATCCTCACGCCCGGGATGGAGAACCCGACCCTCGTTGTCCTCACCGACCAGAACGACCTCGACGGCCAGCTCTTCGATACCTTCGCACGGTGCAGCGAGCACATCCGGCAGACCCCGGTCCAGGCCGAGAGCCGCTCACACCTCCGCGAACTGCTGCAGCGTGAGTCCGGCGGCGTGATCTTCTCCACGGTCCAGAAGTTCTTTCCCGAGAGAGAAGAGGAGAGCCATCCGGTTCTCTCAGAACGGCGCAACATCGTCTTCATCGCCGACGAGGCGCACCGCAGCCACTACGGCTTTAAGCCGCACGTCGATAAAGCGACGGGGTATATCCGCTACGGGTTTGCCGAGTACATCCGGCAGGCCCTCCCCAACGCCTCCTCCATCGGTTTTACCGGAACACCGATCTCGCTCAAGGACCGGGACACCCGGGCGGTCTTCGGGGATTACATCAGCATCTACGATGTCGTCCAGGCGAACGAAGACGGCGTCACCGTCCCCATCTACTACGAGGGGCGCCACGTCAAACTCGACCTTGCCGAAGAAGAGAAACCGGTGCTCGATGAGGGCTTCGAGGAAGTCACCGAGAACGAGGAAGAGAGCGTCCGGGAGAGACTGCGGTCGAAGTGGGCGCAACTCGAGGCGGTTATCGGCGCCGAGCATCGCATTGAGGTGATCACAGAAGACCTCGTCGGCCACTTTGAAAAGCGCCTTGAGACACTCGAAGGCAAGGCGATGGTCGTCTGCATGAGCAGGCGCATCTGCGTCGAAATGTACAATGCCATCACCCGCCTCCGGCCTGAGTGGCACAGTGACGACGATACGTCGGGAGCCGTCAAGGTCGTGATGTCCGGCTCCGCGTCCGAAAAACCCGAGTGGCAGATGCACTTCCGGACGAAGGCACAGCGGAACAGGATCCGAAACCGCTTTGTCGACCCCGACGATCCCCTGAAGATCGTCATCGTCCGGGACATGTGGATCACCGGGTTCGATGCTCCCTGCCTGCACACGATGTACGTGGACAAACCCATGCAGGGCCATACGCTCATGCAGACCATCGCCCGCGTGAACCGTGTCTTCCGGGACAAGCCAGGGGGCCTCATCGTCGACTATCTGGGAATCGCGCCGAAACTCAAAGAAGCCCTTGCCGAATTCACTGATGAGAGGAAGAAACACAAGGGCCTGAGCGTCGAAGAGCAGGAAGAGGCAGTCTTCGTCATGCTTGAGAAGTACGAGCTCTGTTGCGATATGCTCCACGGATTCGACTGGTCGGCGTGGAACACAGGCGATCCCGGCAAGCGTCTCTCGCTCATTCCTGCCGCAATGGAGCATGTCCTGTCGCAACAGGACGGGAAGTCGCGGTTCCTCGATGCGGTGACGCAACTCTCGACGGCGTTCTCGCTCTGCGTTCCTCACGAAGAGACCGACCGGATACGAACCGACGTGGCGTTCTTCCAGACCATCAAAGCCTCAATCGCAAAGACAACCGCACGGACGGCAAAATCCCAGGCCGAACTCGACCATGCCGTCCAGCAACTCGTCTCGGAAGCCATCACCCCTGAAGGCATCATCGACATCTTCCAGGCGGCCGGACTGAAGAACCCGGACATCTCCGTCCTCTCCGACGACTTCCTCGCTGAGGTCCGGGGCCTCCGGCAGAAGAACGTGGCAGTCGAACTGTTGCGGAAACTGATCGAGGATGAGATACGGACCAGACTGAGGCGCAACGTAGTCCAGTCACGGAAGTTTTCGGAGATGCTTGAGTCGTCGGTGAAGAGATATCAGAACCGTTCGGTTGAGACCGCCATCATCCTTGAGGAACTCATCAAGACGGCCCGAGATGTCCGCGACACCGTGCAACGTGGGGAGGACCTCGGTCTTTCCGATGCCGAGCTTGCCTTCTACGACGCCCTTGCCGAGAACGAGAGTGCGCGGGAAGTGATGCAGGACGAGCTCCTGCGGGAGATCGCCTCGGAGCTCGTTGTAGCCATCCGTAAGAACGTGGCGATAGACTGGGCCGCGAAAGAGAGCGTCCGGGCAAGGATGAGGGTGATGATCAAGAGGATCCTGAGAAAATACGGCTATCCCCCGGACATGCAGGAGCAGGCGACGAGAACTGTCCTGGAGCAGGCCGAGAGAATCTGCGGCGAGGTTGCAGCCTGATTGACTGCAACCTCATGGGTGATATCGATGGGTTTTCCGCACAGAGTGAATTGTGAAAGATGCGGGAGGGAAGTCGAGACCGACTGCCTTGGAGTACGCGAATGTGCATATTGTGAGGGGATAAAGTTCGATAGGAAGTCGTTAATTCCCCTCGAAGAACAGTTCTATCTCAATTTCCAGAACGTCCTTCAATCGGATCTTAAACCTGTTGTTAAGGCATTGTATATGTTCGGCAGTTATGCCATGGGAAGATCTCAGTGCGGTGACATCGATTATCTCCTTATCATCGACGAAGAGGGACTAAAGAGACTGGTTGAAGAGGGGATTGACATATTTCACAGTCAATTTGATCTTATCGATGATGTCTTGGAGCAATCGGGATCTCAGCCTATTATTGATGACAGTCTTTGGGATTATCGGACCTGTCGTGAGTATCCCGATTGTTTAGATTGCCATGGAACCAGAAGGTGTAGACTTCCTGAAGATGACTATACCGCGCCACTACATACCTTCTGTCTTGAAAAATGTAAGAGAGGGAGATCCATACCCTGTATGCCTGGACGCAGATTGTTATTTCCTCGAGGGAGAAGTCAAAAATCATATCTTTAAGAGGTTACTTCGGATGTTAACAGAGGGAGATATTGATTACAGGGAATATGCACCGGGCCAAAAGGTGAAAGTGATTGATATTGTTAAGAAAAACTCTATTAAGGATCTTATTGAGGAGTTTCAACGTACAGACCCTGAAAGGGAATTAAAGATTGTCGAATTATGGAAAAAATAGACTTCATTCTGTTACACTCCTGATTACAGGTGTATTAGATGAACTGATCCAGAGATAAGTGTTCATATCACTCTACCGTGGGAGTGATCATTTAAGATCAGAATGCGAGTGGCAGGATTCGAACCTGCGAACTCCTACGAGAATCGATCTTGAGTCGATCACCTTTGGCCTCTCGGTAACACTCGCGCCTGTACCTCTTGAACCTGCGAAGTAATGAGTTTGATGGCGGCCGGCCCCGCCGGGCAACCCTCCGCCGGGACGGAGCCCCTCGCCGGACACCCGCCGGTCGCCGGAACCCCTCACGTACCTTTACATAAAATCCGCGAGCCCCAGCTGCTTCTCCGGGGGCTGGCCGAAGGTCGACTCGATCTGCATGAAGAGGACCTCCACCCGCTGCTTCGTGTACGCCGAGACCGCGTAGGTCGCGCAGATGTTGCGCGACATCTCCAGGTACTTCTTCACCGAGCCCTCGTGGACCGTGGGGATGACGTTGCCCCCGCAGCGGGTGCACTTCCCCGCAAGCGGCATCCGGCGGTACTTCGCGTTGCACTTCATGCACCGGACCTTCTGCTTCGAAAACGCGTTGAGGTTGCCCTGGAGGTCGCGGATGAAGTGGGTATTTAAGACCCTCTCCGCGACGTCGTCCTCGTCCACCGCCCGGATCTTCTTCGCGAGGTCGAGCTCCGCCTCGAGTTTGTCGAGCATCGACCCGAGCTTCGTGTAGGTGGACTCGAGCGGCCCCGCCGAGATGTTCGAGGTCGGGTGGGTGAAGAGGAACCCCTCGCACTGTGCCGGGGTCCCGAGCCGCCGCTCCACCCGGTCGACGTATTTGTCGAGGTCTTTGGGGTGAGCATAGGCGAGGCAGCCGTTGTAGACCTCGAGGGGGTAGTGGTCGCAGACGTCGACGTTGAGGCTCTCCTTGTCGACTTCCGCCGGGTCTATCCGGGTGGTCAGGACCAGCGGCGCGTCCATCGTCCCGCCCCGGGTCTCGGGGAGGTAGGCCCGGGAGAAGTTGATCAGCCCGTCGAGGAGGAGCATCACGCAGTCCTCGTCGCCGTCGCACTGGCCGCAGAAGATGCCGTTTGCGACCAGCGTATGGTTATCGGCGACCGTCAGGCAGTAGACCCGGTCGTCGAGCGCCTGCACGGTCTCCCGGGCGACGACCTCGTCCGCCACGACGAGCCCGCCCTCCTCCACCGGGACGCGGTCGCCGACCGCGACCTCGAGCGCCCGGATCTTTCGCAGGTAATCCGTGTCCCAGACCAGCATCGCGTGGTCGGGCGTGACCGAGAGAATCCTCCCCCGCTTCGTCGCGAACCGGATCAGGTGCGCCGGGGCCCGGTGGACCGAGACGGAGGTCACTCTCTTCAGGCTGGTCTTTCCCTGCGGGTCGATGCTCCGGACGTAGAACGGCTGGCGAGGATCGGAGTAGAACGTCCCGACGTGATCCAGGCCCGGCTTCGCGACGTCGAAGTTCTCCACCACGAACTGCCTGATCGGCATCGCCGTCCACCGCCGGCCGTCGGAGACGGTGATCTCCGTATCGCCCGCAAAACAGTTCCGCCGTTTCGCCGCGTGGAAGAACGGGTGGCCGTAGCCGACCGCGGCCTTCGAGAACCCGATCAGCCGGGCGAGGACCCCGGCGCTCGTGTGCGGGGCAAGCCCCATCAGGAGGTGGCCCACGAGGTCGAGCGGTTTCTCCGCTTTATAGAACGCCTCAAGCCCGTAGAACCTCACCAGGAGGTCGTCGACGAACTTCGCCACCCGGACCAGCCACTCGCCGCAGTCCTCCGAGACCAGGATGTCCTGGTGGCGGAGTTCCAGCACCTGGTCGGCCGAGACGAGTTCCCGGCCGTAGATGTCGTGGGTGTAGCCGAGTTCCCGGAGCCGCTCGATGGGGACGCCGACCTCGTCCGGCCGGAAATGCGTCAGGGGAAGGTCGATCATGTCGTAGCGGGAGGTGCCGTCCTTGAAGACATAAAGGTTCTGCAGCGCCCGGAGGATCCCCTTCTCGATCGGCTCCACCGGCCGCTCGCGGGAGATAAGCCCCTTGACGCCTTTTAGGAGCGCGACCGAGGACTCGCGAACCCCGAGTTTCTCCATCGCCGCCGAGTACTCGCTTTTCACGTTGATCGTGACCTTCTGGAGGCAGACCGTCTCCGCGTTGCACCGGGGGCAGATCTCCTTCCCGACGTCTTTGCCGCACTTTTGGCACCTAAAGACCGGGTTCGTGTGCGCACCGCACTCGCAGAGGTTCTTGTAGGTGAAGGCGCCGCAGGCGGGGCACTGCCGCTCCCCGACCTCCACCTCGATCAGCCCGCCGTCCGTGTTGGACCGCGGTTTCGAGGAGCAGGCCGCCTGGAACGACCGGCGGGAACCGCCCTCGTCGCCGATGGGAAAGAGCGAGTGGGGCGGCGGCCGCATCTCCCGCGGCTTCGACTTCCCCGGCCGCCCCATCCGGCCGCCTATCCGGGTGCCCGCCCGCGAGCGGACCGTAAAGCCCGAGAGGTGCATCACGAGGTCGAGCGAGTTCTCCATCGGGGCGTCCTGCCACGCCGGACGCTTCGCAAGCTGCAGCGTCAGGCCGAGGCAGGCGAGGAAGACCAGGTGCTCACCGATCGCGATCCGATCCCCCGAGAGGTGATGGGGCACCAGGAGTTCCTCGAGGATCGCCTTCGTCTCCGCCGTATCCGGCAGCATCAGCACCCCGTCCTCGACCCTGCCGCCGGTGCCGACCGCTTCCGCGAGGAGGGCGATCTCGGCCGGGGCGACGTCGTCCCACATGTAGGTGTAGTCGGGGTGGAGGGGTGCGCCGTCGAGCGCGAACTCTATCGCCTCGAGCTCGCTCTCCGGGTGGCGCGGACCGCCTTCGAGCATCCACCACTCCTCGCAGTAACTCGGGGGCATCAGCGGGTGGTTGTTCTCCATGAACTCCCCGAAACTGATCAGGATCTCGCCGACGTCCAGGATCTCGTCCACCTGCCCGGCAAGGCGGCGGGCCTCCGCCGCGTCGTCCACCCGGCGCACCTCCCCGCTCCGGAGCTTGACCGTCGGCCCCTGGATCGAGTCCACCGGCACGATCCCGGCCGCCTTCCCCGGGCGCTCGACCTTCATCTGGGTCCCGACCGCGAGGAAGTCCCCGAGGATGTGCAGCGTCGCGGGATTTAAGCCCGCAGCAGCAAACCCGGTGTTCCGCGCCCGGCCCAGGCGCAGCCGGAACCCCCCTTTGCGCATCGGGTACGAAAAGACCGGCCGTCCGCCGATCAGGTCCCGGATGTACTTGTCCTTGGGCTTGATCGCGGCGCCCGCGTCATCGTCGTCGCTCTTTGCGGCGCCGCCGCCGATCATCTCCTCGAGCCAGTCCCAGCCCTCCATCTTCATCTTTTTGACGTTTTTCTGGACTTTCGGGGCTTTTAAGGCCAGCCCTTCCGCGACCACCAGCGCCATCCCGCCCCGGACGGTGTTCGTCTCCACCCGCTCCAGGTTCCGGTAGCCGCTCACCTCCTGCTGCTCGGTCGGCTCGCCGTCGATGCAGACCGGGCAGTTTGTGATGATCATCCGGAGCTCCTTCTCGCTCGGGAGATACTGCAGGCTCATGATGTTGTTGTACTGCCGGATCTCCTCGATGTAGCGCTCCACCTCCTCGGGGCGGGGGACGTAGCGGCCGATCCCGAGCGCCTGGCGCACGTAGTCGCCCACCAGCACCGAGAGCGCCTGCGCCGTCCCGCCGGCGCTCCGGATAGGGCCCGCGTAGTAGATCTTTAAGTAATCGGTCCCGTCGTCGTTCTTCCCGAGACTGACTTTTGCAATCCCCTCCGTCGGGGCGGCCACCACGCCCTCCGTCAGGAGCGCCATCGCTCCCCGGATGGCGTGGTCGAGGATCTCCTCCGGCGTGGTCTCGCCGAACATTTTAGCTGCAAAATCGTCGCCGATGCGGAGTGCCGTCTCTTCCCGGGACATCTCCTGTTCGAGCTCCCGTATCCGGGCCGCGATCCCCTTGTAGCCGAGGAGTGCCTCCACGCGGTCGGCGAGGTCGCTTGCCACCGGGATCTCGATCTCCGTCCTCGGATCGAGTCCGCGGGTCCTTGCGGCAGCGGCGAGCTGCATCGCGGACTCAAGCCCGGCCATCAGTTCGTCGAAGTACCGGGCGGTAGCAGGCGAGACCTCCATGCATGGAGTATGGGTTCTTCACGCATTTAGAAGGCTCGGGATCGATGACCGGACCGCCTCAGGCGGTGCGTGCGATCCGGATGATCTGCTCCCGGATTCCTTCCGGCGGGAGCATCTGGTCCACCTTTCCGGTCTCGAACGCGGCTCGGGGCATGGCGTGGATGGCGCAGGTCCGGAGGGCCTGCGCGAGGGTGGCGCCGCCGATGGACTTGATGTGGCGGATCCCCTGGGCCCCGTCGCTCCCCATCCCCGAGAGGATCACCCCGGCGAACCGGTCGCCGCTGCTCTTCTCGAGCGATGTCATGGCGACGTCGATCGAGGGCCTGACGAACTGCACCTTCTCGTCGTTGAAGAGACGGATGGTCCGGTTTCCGACGAGTTTTAAGTGGACATCGCTTGGGGCCACGTAGATCGTGCCGTGCTCCACGGGATCGCCGTCTTCCGCGATCCCGACCTCCATTTGAGTGGTCTTTGCAAGATGCCTGCAGAGCGAACTGTTGATGTAGAGCGGCATGTGCTGGACGATGATGATGGCGGCATCGACGAGCGGGAACCGCGAAAAGATCGTCTCAAGCGTTCGCGGGCCGCCGGTCGAGGAACCGATGACCACGATCGTCCGGTTGGGCGGTGCGGCGTTCTCCATGCGCGTCCTCATCATGCGAGATAGTCGAGGTAGCCCTTCACGACGGTCACGATCTCGTCCGCCTCGAACGGCTTCGTGATGTAGTCGATGACGTGCTCTTTGATGTATTCCAGTTCTCCGTCCGGGACGTCTTTCGCGGTGAGCATCGCGACGACGTTCCCCTCCATGAGGTCCAGGTCGAGCATCTCTTTGATCGTCTCCCAGCCGTCCTTTCTGGGCATCATGATGTCCATCAGGACGACGCCCCGGAACCCCTTCTTCAGCTCCGCGATGCAGGCATCGCCGCTCTCCACGGCGACGACCTCGATTCCCTCCGGTTCGAAGAGTTCCTTCATCACCTCGAGGATGAACACGTCGTCATCGACGACCATAATCCGCTGGCACGGCACTTCCGTCATCTGCCCCCTCCCCGGAACCCACCGGGTCTTTGAGTAGTTTCTCTCGCCCGGACCAATATATAACCCTGCGGATTCTTCTCACGGCGCGTCGATTGCTTCGAGGGTGAATATAATGGTCGAGCCCATTCCTTCTCCGGCACTCTCGGCCCATATCCGTCCTCCGTGCCGCTCCACGATCCGCCGACAGATCGTGAGACCGAGGCCCGGGGAATCGAGGTCGTGCCGGGAGGGGTCGGCCTTGTAGAACTCGGCAAACGCCTTGTCGAGCTGTTCGCGGGTCATGCCGATCCCGGTGTCCCTGACCGAGACGACCACGACCTCCTGCTCGCGAGCGGCGTCGATGGTGATGGTCCCCGTGCCGTCCTGCATGTATTTGATGGCGTTGGCGATCAGGTTATTGAAGATCTCGCCGAGGAGGACCCGGTCGGCCCTGACGGTGATCTGCGGCGGGACGTTGTTGTTGAGGGCGATGGTCTTCGTCTTGAGCGTGACCGCGTAGTTCCTTAAGATGTTGTTCAACTCGGTCTGCAGGTCGAGGGGTTCGAGGTCGAGCTCGATGTAGAGCGAGTTCATCCGGGCGAGTTGCAGGGTCTTCTGGACCAGATCCTTCATGTAAGTGACGTTGTGGCCGGCGATCTCGAGGAGGCGCCGGAGCCCCGGATCCTGCTCCCGCTCGATGATCCTCGGCAGGAGCGCGACCAGCGGGGTTAAGGGCGTCTTGAGGTCGTGCCCGAGCTGCGATATGAACTCGTCCTTCTGGGCGAGGAGTTTCTCCACGTCGGCGGTCCGCTCCCTGACCATCTCGTCGAGTTCCTGGTTGACGACGTAGAGCTGGCTTCGCAGCACCTCAAGTTCCCGGTTCTTTGCCTGGAGGTTCCCGGCAAACCCTTTGAGCGCCTCTTCCGCCTGCACCCGCTGGGTGATGTCGATCCCGAGCTGCAGCATCAGGGGCGACCCGTCCGTGTCGGTGAACGGGTAGGCGTGGACCTCGTAGGTCTTCCCGTTCATGTGGTCCCACTCCCACCGCTGCGGGCTCCTGAGGGTGAAGACCAGCGCGCTTTGGCAGGGGTTGCAGGGCCGGCGGGAGCCGCGCTGCACTTCGTAGCAGGCCCTGTCCCCCGGGTCGCCGAAGGTCTCCCTGAACGCCTTGTTGGCGAACCGGAAAGTGTGGTCTTCCGCCTGCAGGGTGACGTAGGCGGGGAGCGTGTCCAGGATCGAGAAGAGGCGGCGGTGTTCGGCGTTCAGGGCCGCTTCCGCTTCTTTGTACCGGGTGATGTCCGAGACCCGGCAGGAGATGACGGCATCGTCGAAGCAGCGCCCCCAGAGGACGAACCAGCGTATTTTGCCGTCCCGGTCGACGAACTGCGTCTCGAGGACCACGTTGCCCGCATCCGGTTTTGCCTGGGCGAAGAACCGTTCGCGGTCGTCGGCGAACGGCCAGATCCTCGATATCGGCAGGTCCTGCAGGTCTTCTGTCGTGTAGTCGAGGAGCTCCGCGAAGTCGTGGTTCGCGTCCGCTATCGTCCCGTCCTCCTGCCTGATAAGAAACGCACCGCCGGGAGCCCGTTCCATGGCCTCCCGGTGGTGGATCTGCTCCCGGGCCGAGTAGCCGACGGTCGAGGCGAGCGACGCAAGGGCGATCATGGCGACGAAGGGGAGGAGCGCGCCCGGCTCGGGGTACGCACGCAGCACCGTGACGCCTATGTAAGCAAGCCCGAGCACGGTGGCGACGACGATCCCCCGCTCGCGGTAGAGGTAGCCGGCGATCGCGGCGGGAAGGAAAAGAAGGAACCAGAGGATGAGATTGGTGCCGGGAGGCTCCACAAAGAGCGCGGCAAGGACTGCGGTACCGGAAGTTACTGCGACCAGGACCATCCGGGGTTTCAGGTAGCGCCCCATCGGCAGGAACTGGAGGGGGCTCTTTGTGATACGAGGTGCCATCAGACCCTATTGATCTGAAGGCTTCCGGATCATTTATTATTCGCGGATCGGCTGCCTGCCTCCAGTGCTTCGGTGAGCGGCCCGGCTCCCGGCTCTCCCATCTTCCAGAGGAGGAGTGCGGCGCGCTCCTGCGTCTTCGGGTCTGGGCTCTCCATCAGGCGGAGGAGCGGTTCGACCGCCGGCTCGCCGATCCTGCAGAGGGCCAGCGCGGCGAACGGCTGGAGGTCCGCATCGGCGCTCTCGATGACGGCGACGAGGGGTTCGATGGCAGGTTCGCCGATCCCCGCGAGAGCCGCCGTGGCGTATCGTCGGAAGTCCCGGTCTTCGGCGGCGCGCATCGCCGCAAGGAGGGGGTCGATCGCCGCTTCTCCGATCTGCACGAGCGCACGGGCGGCGTACCACCGGACTTCGTTGTCTCCGGCCTGCATTGCGGCGATGAGCGGCTCGACTGCAGCTTCTCCGCCTGTCCCGAGCTCGGCGGTCGCCGCCCGGCGCGCCGCGAGAGGGCCCTGCCGGAGATCGGCGATCAGTTCCTCGATCCGGGTCCTGTCGGTCATAGCATTCAGGTGCACCTTCGCTGGTGTTATGTCTTCCTGATGCTGCCGAGCGCCTCCCGGGCAGCCTCGCGCACCTCCTCCCGCTCGTCGTCGAGCGCCCGGATCAGGGCGTCGGTTGCCCGCCGTTCACCGATCTCCCCGAGGGCTCGCGCCGCTCCTCTGCGGACGCGCCAATCATCACCGGTGCCGAGCGCTAGAGCGAGCGGAGCGACCGCCGGTCGTCCGACGAGATCGAGGGCGGCAATCGCCCCCTGCCGGAGCGCCTCGTCGTCCGTCCGGAGCGCCTCGATGAGAGAGGGCAGGGCAGGCTCGCCGATATCCCCGAGCGCACCGCAGGCCTGCTGCCGCACGTCCCCGTCGGGGTCGCGGAGCGCACCGATGAGAGCTGCGATGGCGCTCTCCCCGCCGATGCTCCCGAGCGCCAGAGCCGCCCCCCACCTGACGCGCTCGTTTCCGGTGGAGAGGTTCGCAACGAGCCCTTCCCGCGCGACTTCACCGATAGCCCCGAGCGCCAGGGCCGCCCTGCTCCGGACGTAGGCGTCCTCGTCGTTGAGCGCTCCCATCAGTGCCGGGATCGCCGCGGGATCCCCGATCTCGCCGAGAGCGACCGCGGCCATCCATCGCACATCGACATCGTCGCTCCGGAGGCCCCCGGCGAGCGGCCCGACGGCCGGAGAACCCAGTTTCCCGAGGGCCTCCGTCGCTTTCCAGCGGACGCCGACCTCCGGGTCCGCGAGGAGGACGGCGAGCGGTTCGACCGCGCCGGGAACGCCCGCGTCGCCCAGGCACCCGGCCGCCTGGTAGCGGGTCTCCGGGTCCCGGCTCGAGAGCCGGGCGATCAGCCTTCCCGTATCCCGGTCGCACGCGGGTGCGCCGGACTCTCCGGTGCGGAAGTGCAGGCCGCCGCCACGCCTGCCCGCGAGTTCGAAGAGATAGCCGAGGAGGTACGCGGCGGCGACGAAGACCCCCGCGCTTACGAAGATGCCCGGGCCCGGGGGGCCGTAGAGGAGGTACTCGACGGCGATGTGGACCCCCGCGAGCAGCACCCCGACGGCGACTGCGCTTCTGCGGTACCAGAACGCGGCGAGGATGAGAACCAGGTAGAAGAAATGGGTGTACGTGACCGTGTTAAAGAGGAGGTCCAGCAGAACGGCGAGCAGCGTGGCGAGAGCAATTATCGCAAGCCTGCCCCATTCCCGTGAGTCCCCCGGCAGACCTGCAGGATTCATCTCAAAGAGTGGGTGCGGGCCGCATCCATAAAGAGTTTATGCGCCGGGGCTCCCGCCTCACCGCTCTGCAGCCTCCGCCTTCCTGCCGACGGGCTCCTTCAGCTTCGCAAGTGAAGCCTCGATGAACGCGGGGATATCGTCCGGGTTCCTGCTCGAGACCAGGTTGCCGTCGATCGCAACCTCCCGGTCGATGTACTCCGCACCGGCGTTCTTGATGTCCTGGATGACGGACTTCCAGCCGGTGATCTTCCGCCCCTCGAGCACCTGCGCGGTGATCAGGAGCTGGGGCGCGTGGCATATGGCGAGGACCGGTTTGCCGCTCTCGACAAAGCGACGCACGAACTCGACGGGCGCATCGTGGGCCCGGAGTTTGTCGGGCGAGTAGCCGCCCGGTATGAAGAGCGCGTCGAAATCGTCCGCCGATACGTCCGATGCGGCGCGGTCGATTTTAACCGGTGTCTGTTCCTTCTTCCCGTGCACGGTCTCCCCCGCGGAGAGGCCGATGTGGACGAGGTCGTGGCCGGCCTCCCTGAACGCCTCCGCGGGCTTCGTGTACTCGACGTCCTCGAACATATCCGTGATCAGGACTGCTATTCTGCTCATCGTCATTCCTCCCGGGGCCGGACTCTCGACCCGGCCTGATCGGTTCGGCCGGGAGATATAATGGTATCGGGACCACAAACGGCAGGCGGCCGGCGATCCGTCCGGCCGCCCCGGCACCCGTTGTGGCTCTTTCACGGACAGGCGGATGCGATCTCTATATCTTTTTATAGCCCGGCGCAGAACCGAGAACATATGCCCGTGCCGACAGGAGAACCCGGCAGAAGTGCTGCCCGTGGGAGGGAGGCCTCTGCCTGACTGGTACACCCTCTCCGCGGAAGAGGTCCGCCGGGAACTCGGCACCGGCCTGTTGGGCTTAAGCCCGGGAGAAGCGGAGGAGCGGCTGCAGCGCTACGGAAAAAACGTCCTCCGCGAGGAAGCCCGGGAGACCCGCCTCCAGGTCTTCCTCCGGCAGTTCAAGAGCGTCCTGATTGTCATCCTGGTCATCGCGGCGGCGATATCGTTCCTCGTCGGCGAGGCCGTCGACGCCGCCGCCATCCTCATCATCGTCGTCTTAAACGCCATACTCGGGTTCTCCCAGGAGTGGCAGGCCGGCGAGGCGATCGAGGCGCTGAAGAAGATGCTCGTCCAGCGGGCCGTGGTCGTCCGGGGCGGGGAGCAGCAGGAGATCGATGCCTCGGGGCTCGTGCCGGGTGACCTCGTCATCCTCGAGATGGGAGAGCGGGTGCCCGCCGATCTCTCTATCGTCGAGGCGACGTCGCTTGAGGTGGACGAGGCGCCGCTGACCGGCGAGTCGTCGCCCGTCGAGAAGGCGCCGGATTCGCTCCCTGCCGGGACTGCTCTCGCCGAGCAGAGCAACATGGCGTTTGCCGGCACGACGGTGGTAAATGGGCGGGGACGGGGCGTGGTCGTCGCCACCGGGATGAACACCGAGTTCGGCATGATCGCCGGGCTCTCGCAGCGGGTCGAGGAAGAAACGACGCCCCTCTCCCGGCAGATGGACCGCCTCGGCCGCGACCTCGGGCTGATCGCCGTCGGTATAGCCGTGTTCGTCGTCGCCGTCGGTCTCCTGCAGCAGCGGGGGTTCCTGGAGATGTTCCTCATCGGCGTCTCGCTCGCGGTGGCGGTGATCCCGGAAGGTCTCCCGGCGGTCGTGACGCTCACGCTCGCCCTCGGCATCAAGAACATGATGCGGAGGAACTGCCTGATCCGCCATCTCCCGGCTTCGGAGACCCTCGGCGCGGTCTCGGTGATCTGCACCGACAAGACCGGGACGCTCACCCGGAACGAGATGGCAGTCGTCCGGGTGAAGACGCCCGACGCCGAGGTCGCGGTCACCGGGACCGGGTATGCCCCGGATGGGGAGTTCATCCGTGAGGGCAGCCCAATCGACCCCCTCGCGGACCCGGGGCTCGCGCGGTTCCTGCGCACCGTCCTCCTCTGCAACCACGCGACCCTCTCTCTCGAGGAGGGGGGGTGGCGGATCTTCGGCACGCCGACCGAGGGTGCGTTCGTGGTCGCGGCGGCGAAGGCCGGCCTCTCCCGCGAAGATGCCCCGGAGGCGGCGAGGGAATTCTCGTTCAACTCCACCCGGAAGCGGATGACGATCATCTACCCCGAAGAGGGGGGATATGTCGCCTACGTGAAGGGGGCGCCGGAGGTGCTTCTCGCCCGCTCGTCCCGGCTGTTCCGGGGAGACTCGGTCGTGCCGCTCACCGACGACATCCGCGAAGCGCTCCTCGCGGAGATCGGGGATTACGCGTCCGGCGGGCTCCGGGTGCTCGGGGCGGCGTACCGCCCGCTCCCGGATGGTCTCGAGTGGACTGAGGAGACGGTGGAGACGGACCTGATCTTTCTCGGGTTTGCCGGGATCGTCGATCCCCCGCGGCCCGAGGCGGCGGAGGCGATCCGGCTCTGTCGGAGCGCCGGGATCGACGTGATCATGATCACGGGGGACAACCCGCTGACCGCCTACGCCATCGCCCGGGACCTCGGCCTGTCGAGCGTAGGGGCGCTGACCGGGACCGATCTCGAGGCACTGGCCGACGATGAACTCGAAAACCGTCTCCGGACTACAAAAGTCCTTTCCCGGGTCACGGCGGAGCACAAACTCCGGGTGATCGATATCCTCGCCCGCGACCGGGAGGTCATTGCCATGACCGGCGACGGCGTCAACGATGCGCCGGCGCTGAAGAAGGCGAGCATCGGGATTGCCATGGGGATCAAGGGGACGGACGTCGCCAAGGAGTCGAGCGACATGGTGCTCGTGGACGACAACTTCGCAAGCATCGTCGCCGGCGTCGAGGAAGGGAGGCGGGAGTACGACAACATCGCCCGGTTCACCCGCTACCTCCTCTCCTCCAACGTCGGGGAGATGGTCGCGATCGTCGGCGGGCTCCTCCTCGGCCTGCCGCTGATCCTCATTCCCATCCAGATCCTCTGGATCAACCTGGTCACGGACGGGCTCACCGCCATCGCGCTCGGTCTCGAACCCGCCGAGCGGGACGTCATGCAGAGGCGGCCGCGGGATCCCGGAGAGTCCATCCTAACCCGGAACGCCTACCTCATCGTCCTCATCCTCGGGGTATGGCTCGGTTTCCTGACCATCTACGTCTTCCTGGGGCTCTACGAGGCCGACCTCGACCGGGCGCGGACGATGGCTTTTTCCGGCCTCATCATCTTCGAGCTTTACAACGTGCTGAACTTCCGGTCGTTCCGGTTCCCGCTCCACCGGAGCGGGCTCTTCTCGAACCCCACCCTGTTCTTCGCGATCCTCGGGAGCCTCGCCCTCCAGGCGCTGGTGGTCTACGTCCCGGTCCTGCAGACCTTCCTCGGAACCGCACCGCTGACCCTCGGCGACTGGGGGCTGCTCGCCCTGCTCGGCCTGCCGGTGCTGCTCGCCGGGGAGGTTTACAAGATAATCGTGCTGCGAAGCAGAGGTGCGGGCGAGGGCCCCGCGGCGAGCTGAACCCGGTTGGGATTTCGAGCGCAGTAGATGCCCGGGATTCACCCTCCTTCAGGCAGTGCGGATCGGCATGATTATGGGAGAATCATGCATACCTGAATTCTACGATTCATTCTTTTTGGGGAGTTCCATGACCCATCGTCAATCCCTCGCAGCATGCCTCACCGCTTCCGACCCTTGCCGGGGTGGGGAGGCGTGATCGGCCCGGAACTGATCGCCATCGCGGTCTTCCTCTTCACCTACGCGCTCATCATCGACGAGCGGATCCACCGTGCGGTGGCGGCGATGCTCGGCGCCTCGGTCATCGTCTTCCTCCACATCGTCCCGTGGGAGAAGATCCCGGAGTACATCGACCTCGGCACCATCTTCCTCCTGATGGGGATGATGATCATCGTCAACACCGCCCGCGGCAGCGGCCTCTTCGAGTACATCGCGATCAAGACGGCCAAACTTGCAAAAGGAAGCCCGATGCGGGTGCTGCTGCTCTTCTCGCTCGTGACGGCGGTCACGAGCGCCTTCCTCGACAACGTCACCACGGTCCTCCTCCTCACCCCGATGCTGCTTTACATCGCGAACGTGATGCGGATCACCCCCCTGCCCTTCCTCATCGCCGAGATATTCGCCTCCAACATCGGCGGGGCGGCGACGCTCATCGGCGACCCCCCGAACATCATGATCGGTTCGGCCGCCGGCCTGACGTTCAACGAGTTCCTGATCAACCTCGGCCCCACCATGGTCGTCAACCTGGTCGTCGTCATGGGGATGCTCTTCCTCATCTACAGAAAGCAGCTCCTGGTCTCGGCCGCCGCTCAGGATGAGATCGCAAAGACGCTTGCGGACTTAAACGAGCAGGAGGCGATCCGCGACCGGTCGCTCTTCAATAAATCGATTATCATCATCGCGCTCGTCGTCGGGATGTTTTTCGTCCACGATCTCCTCGGCCTGGAACCCGCCCTCGTCGCCCTGATCGGCGCATCGCTCCTCCTCTTCTGGAGCAGGCAGCCACCTGAAGAGATCTTTGAGAAGATCGAGTGGCCGGCTCTCTTCTTCTTCGGCGGGCTCTTCGTCGTCGTCGGTGCCCTCGTCGAGACCGGGACGATCGCGACCGTCGCCGGGTTTGTCGTGAACAACGTCCATTCGCAGGGGGAGGCCATGCTGATCATCGCCTGGTTCTCGGCGATCGCATCCGCTATCGTCGACAACATCCCGCTCACCGCCACCCTGATCCCCCTGATCCAGGATATGGGCGCCTCGATGGACACCTACCCGCTCTGGTGGGCGCTCTCGCTCGGCGCATGCCTCGGCGGGAACGGCACGGCTATCGGGGCGTCGGCAAACGTCGTCGTGCTCGGGATCGCCGCACGGGACGGCTATTCCATATCGTTCGTAGAGTTCCTGAAGGTGGGGATGCTCGTGCTCTTCGTCACGGTCGCGATCGGCACTGCCATCCTCTGGCTCAACTTCGTCGTCCTGTGACCCGGTGTTACCGGGTCGGCGGGGTTTTAGGCTCCCGGGTCGCCTCGATCTCCTGGAGCCGGCCGACCACCCATTTATACGCGGTCGCGGCCGCTTCCCGTGCGGAGGCGCTCGGGTCCTCGCGTCGCATCCTCTCAAGCGGTTCCCGCGCCTTCTGGTCGGCGAGCGTCCCGAGGGAGAGGGCCGCCTGCGACCGGACGAACTCGTCCTCATCGTCCAGCGCCCGGATCAGCCCGTCGACGTCCCGGTCGTCGCGCATGGTATCGACCTCATCGATTGTCGCCATAGCAATCTCCTGATCCTTCCCCGTAGACGTCCCGGCGGTATATATGCCTTACCGGATGGACCGGGAGGAGAGGTTTGGGACCGCCCGCCTACGTCCCGCGGGGCAGCCGCTCCACGACCTTCTTCTCCGCGAGCCTCTCGACCACCCTGGCGTGGGCAAGCGACGCGGCCCGCCTGACGCCCGCGTCCGGGTCCGAGAACTTCAGCCGCTCAAGCGCCTCGAGAGCCCGTTCGTCGCCGACGGTGCCGAGGGCTTCGGCCGCGGTCAGCCGCACACTCTCGGCCGGGTCTAAAAGCGCCTCAACCAGCCCGTCGACGTCCCTCTTGCGCCGCATTGTGTCGATATTTTTCCTCTGCGTCATACATCTCCCCTGTTTGGCCGATAAGCGCATCTATGCTTCTTTCGTATTAAGAACGTTGTGGGTTGCGACGCTCCGTAGGAGCGAAGCTTGAGAATACCCGAAGGGTTTTCGATTGCGACGGGCTGAAGGGTGCGACGGGCCGAAGGGCCGGAGCTTGAGAAAACCCGAAGAGTTTTCGATTGCGAGGTTCCGCAGAACGACGTCCCGAAGGGACGGAGTTCGAGAAACCCGAAGGGTTTCGAGGAATCGAGTTTGAGCACCGTTATCCGGAGTCAAAGCACCGCATAAAAAAGTTTGACGGGGATTTCGGATCGCCGTCCCGTTCACGACGTCGCGACCTCGACGCACTCCTTCCTCGTCCCGATCCGGGCGAGCGCTCCGCACATCCCCGGGACGTAGGCAAGGGCTTTGCCCGAGTCCACCATGATCGAGCGGAACTCGTCCATCCGGGGCGAGACGACCATGCAGGTGTCCGGGATCACCCGGGCGCCGCTCCGCTCGATGACGCCCACGAGGTCGGGGTTGTGCTGCGCGACCCCCTTTGCAGCGAAGATGTAGAAGGGTTTCGTCGTCGTCTTGCCCCGCAGAAGCTCCGCAAGTTCCCGGAGTTCGTTGGCGGAGCAGTGCGGGCACCCGACCGCGACAGCCTCGACCTCGGTCTCTGCGAAGAGGGCCTCAACCTCGTCCTCGCTCACCGTCACCCGGTCGAGGTCGCTGGTATCAAACGAAAATACCCGGGCCTCCGGGGTGATCTTGTCGACGTGGAAGAGCGCGACCGCGCCGGTCGCCGCCATCGCGGCGCCGAGCGCCTTCAACTGGTCGCGGCCCGGCCGGATCCCGGAAAAGATCGGGATCCGGTTCCCCACCTTCTTCCCGGCGACGTGGCCGATGGCGCCCCAGTGGCTGGAATACGGACCCGTGCCGCTCTCCACCTCGACGACGACCTGCGGCCGCCGGTTCTCGACGATGTGCAGCCCGTAGTACGGGGTCTTCCCGACGATCGCCGCCGCAAGGGCGCTCGGCCCGCCTTCCCGGTTGGTCCGGGCGCCGAGGACCGAGTTCGCGTAGGCAACCGCTGAGGACTCCGACCAGGCCAGGTGCTCCCCGTACTCCGTGATGCGGAGGTAGTAGGGCGTGCAGGTGCACTCGATCTTGATACCGAGCCTCCGGTAGGCCTCGACGACCTCCGTCTGGCGGCGGGCGAACTCCTCGCCGATCCCGAACTCCTGCCACCCTTCCCGCGGCATCCCGATGGGGTTCAAGACCGTCGGGACCGCCACCCGGGCGTTGAGGCTCTGCAGCCAGGAAAGCCCCCATTTCCCGATGGTCTTATAGGACGCACCGCTCACCTGGGCGCTCGCGATCGGGACGAGTTTCTCGGCCTCGTAGACCCTCCCGAGCGCGACCAGGATCTCCATCATCTTCCGGCGTGTCTCGCCGAACTCGCCGGCGAGCACCTTCTCGTCATCGTTATCGAGATACATCTACGGCCACTCCGCTCTCCTGAATTCGTCCTCTTTCCCCATGACCATCGTGGCGTCGACCCCTACCTTCACGTTCGTCCCGTCGGCAAGGCGCGTCGGGTCGAGCGACGAGCCCCGCACGCCGGTGACGACCATGATGTCGGTATCGCCCCGCACCCGTGTCGCGATGGCGTACTCGACGTCGTGGGGGTCGTGGATGTCGATATCCTCGTCCACCATCACGACGTGCTTTAAGGACGTGTGGGCGGCAAACGCCGCCATGATGGCGTTCTTCGCGTCGCCCTGGGTGTTTTTGCGGATCTGCACCACCGCGTGGAGGTAGCCGGCGCCGCCCTTCGTGAGGAGGACGTCTTTCACCGTCGTCACCTCGCCGACCGCACGGTAGATCTTCGGCTCGTAGGGTGCTCCCATCAGGAGTTTGTGCTCGTCGCCGGCGGGAAGGATGCCGTGGTAGATGGGGTCCTCCTTGCAGTACATCCGGGTGAACTCGATCACCGGCTGCTGCCGCACGGGGTCGTAGGTGCCGGTGATATCGACGAACGGCCCTTCCGCCGCTTTTTCGGCACTGATGTAGCCCTCGATCACGATCTCGGCGTCGGGAACCCGGACGCCGTTCTCGCACTCCCGGACGGTAAGTTCCCCGCCCATCAGTTCCGCCGCGTAGGCGAGTTCCTTTCCTTCCGGGACGCGGGTGCAGGCGGCGAACGTCACGAGGGGGTGGGTGCCGACGGTGACCGCGACCGGGAGCTTCTCCCCCCGGGCGAGCGCCGCTTTCAGCAGGGTGTGGGTATGCCTTCCTTCCACCAGGCGGGCGACGACCCGGTGGTCGTCGAGGACCATCATCCGGTGGATGGAGGCGTTCTCGACGCCGTCGTAGCGCGAGAAGACGATCCCCGAGGTGAAGTACCGCCCTGCGTCCCCCGGGAAGTGCTTCATGACCGGGAGGCGGGAGAGATCGGGCTTGACGCCGTCTTCGCACCGCCCGGCATCCACCACCCGGCCGTTGTAGGTCATGGCCGCGAGGTGTCCGACCAGATCACGCTCGTCCACGCCGAGCGCCGCTGCAAGCGATCGGCGGTCGGAAAGAAGGTTCATCACCCCCCGGTGGCCGTCGAGGTCGTGGAAAAAGAGAATTTTGTCCGTCCGGCTCGCCATACGGGGAGCCTCGTACACGGTCGAGCAGGGGCTCTCGATCTCCTCGACCCGGCCCTGCTCCCGCATCAGTTCGATAAATTTACGCATCGTATCCGCTCCATCGTGTCCCGAGACTGTGTTCGACCTCCATGTGGTCGAGCACCCGGGCCACCACCATATCGACGAGGTCGTCGATGGTCTGTGGGTGCTGGTAGAAGGGGGGGCTTGCGACCATCACGGTCGCGCCGGCCTCGTCTGCTGCAAGCATATTCTTCAAATGAATCCGGGAGAGCGGCATCTCCCGGAGGAGAAGGAGGAGGGGGCGATTCTCCTTGAGGCAGACGTCCGCCGCCCGGGTGATCAGGTTGTCTGCGAACCCGTTGCTGACTGCGGCAAGCGTCTTCATGCTGCAGGGCACGATCGCCATCCCGTCGTAGCGGAACGAGCCGCTCGCGATATCGGCCGCGAGGTTGCTGTTCTCGGCGTATATGGCGTCGAATCCTGTGAGGTCAACATGCTCGATCCCGGCTATCTGCCGGGCGGTATCGGAGATGACGATATGCACCGTTGAGCGGTCGCAGAGCACTTCGAGCAGGCGGCGGGCGTAGACGACCCCGCTTGCCCCGGTGACCCCGACGACGAATTCCTTCTTCATATGTTCCTCATGAGTTATGTCACTACGAGTTTATCCTGTTTTGTCGCCCGCTTCACCCTGAGCACCTCCGTTGCCGCCTGCTCCACCGTGCTCCGGTGCTCGTGGGTGGTGTAGATGCCGAGGCGCCACTGCTGCCGCCGGGTATCGTTTAGAGTGTTGATGAGGGGGGAGACCTCCTCGATCTCCACCATCGCGTGGCTGTTCCTGACCCGGACCTCCATCGAGAGGGCGCCCGGGAGCCGGGGGATGTCGACGAGGACGCAGTCCTCCGGGACCCCCGCGGTCTCGGCGATGGCGAGGGCGAGAGCCCGCTCCCGGGCGGCCCCGAAATCCTGCCGGAAGGCGGCGGCGTTCACCCGGTCTTCGCCGACGTACAGCGCCCGCTTGTAGAGGTCCCGGGAGTAGACCCGGCGGGCGAGGTCGCGGGTGATCCCGTGTGGCGAGTGCTTCAGCCGCTCCATGCAGGCGGCATCGTCCATTCGCATGAGTTCGCGGGCATCCGTGCCCCCGACGTTCTGCACCTCCTCACGGAGGGCGTGGACGAACATGCTCGTCGCGATCCGGCTCACGTGGTGGAAGTAGACCGCCGGGCGCATCAGGGTCCGGGCGATGAGAAGCGACTCGGCGGCGTTGATCCCGCCTTCGTGCAGCGCGATACCTGATTCGGCGAAGATGGTGCATCGGATCAGCCGGTGTGCGTCGACCGTCCCGTAGGGCACGCCGGTGTAGTGGGCGTCCCGCATCAGGTAATCCATCCGGTCGACGTCCAGGCTCCCGTGGATGATGCTCGCGAGGCGGTGCTTCCCCGCGACGACGGCGCAGACCTCGGCGGGGTCGAGCCCTTCGTCTTCGAGTATCCCGGCGATCGTCCCCTCACGGACGAGAGTGTCGATCTGGTGGTGGCTCCTCCCGGTGAACTCTTCCATCACCGGTTCGGTGACGTGCGAGAAGGGGCCGTGGCCGATGTCGTGGAGGAGGGCGGCCGTGGTGACGAGTTTTGTCTCATCCTCGTCGAGCCCGAGCTCGCCCGACATGAGGCCCGCAAGATGCATCGTCCCGAGCGAGTGCTCAAAGCGTGTATGGTTTGCCCCGGGGTAGACGAGGTTTGCAAACCCGAGCTGGGTGACGTGGCGGAGCCGCTGGACTACCTCCGAGTCGAGCAGCCGGAGCGCGAGCGGTTCCGCCTCGACGTAGCCGTGCACCGGATCTTTGATGATCTTCATCGGTTCTGTTAAGATTCTTGGGAGATGAGTGATAAAGGTATTTGAAAGCGCGCGGAGGGTAGAGTGGTTTTCTTTCGGCGGGAGCGCGGTGTGGGTGTGGGGGTGGAGCGCTCCGGCGGTGGGGAGGGGCGGGCAGTAATTGCGATGTCCCATCTGTGGGGGCTAGAGCCCCCCTGACGGAGGGAGGTTTCCAGCTTAGTGATCCGACAGTCTAAGTCCTTGAGGTACGCTAGGGTCTGGTTCTAAGTGACCACATCTCGGGTGTCGCCTGGGGGAATCCGGGTTGCTGAGTAGTGGTGCTGAAGGTTGATTAGAATAGAGAAAGTAAATCAAAAGTTATTCTGGTATATCTTTTTCTTTCGAATCATCTGTCGAGCCGTTTGTTGGATCAGTTTTTGACTTGAAGTTATAGTCCAACGGTACCTGTTCTGAGAGAGCCCATGATCTCATTCTCACCGCGATTGCACTTCTCTGGTTTGGAGTTCCTGTGTATTTTTGCGTAGGTGCGTATTTCCCGTCCTCTTTGAGCTCGAGGTAATCGCCCATATGTTTGCCTATCAGAGTCTTCATTTCCGATTCGATCTTATTGATTAGAACATTTCTTTTCCCTGGATCTACCTTTTTCGCCAGTCGTTCAAGACCTGCATCTGCCATCTCACCTGCAGTCATTCCTGCACAGTTCGGAGCGAATAACCGCATAACTATGTTTAGTAGTCCTACTCGGACTCCCGTTTTGTCTTTGACGGACTCAGGCACAAAGGCTATGGGGAGTTCTGGAAGTTTAGAGAGCGGGGTTCCGTTAGCTGAGATGAGGCAATTCCTCAACAAATCGTTTTTGATATTTTCCACTTTTTTAACTTCTAACTGATCCAAAAGTATTAGCTGACAGAAACCGCTATCATCGACGTATTCCAGTCTGCCGCTCATAACGTCTGGTGATCCATGGGCCGCAGGAATATCGTAAATGTCGAGGCTTTTACAATCGAGGTGCCGATATTTTTCTAGTGTTTTCCCTTTCGCCTTGGGGTTTGTTGTCAATTCTAAGATAAACCAGCCTGATTCACCGCTGGCACAGATATCAGGATCAAACATCTTTCCCGCATCAGGGTCTCCCTCTTTTGTGGAGTTACGGTAAGACAGTTTCACTTCAATTACATAATCACGAATGCCTGCCTGCGCAAAGGGACCAAAAAAGGATAACTTTGGATAGATATGGAAGAGCTGGATGGCGTTGCGCCATAACAGCATTCTGTCAGTAGGGTGCTCAGGCAAAGAGCTCGACCCCATCAAAGCTTATTGTAGTCTTCCCTGCGTTATCCTCACCCTGGAGGGTTGCAATCCGCGGTGCAGCGTTTACGCAGCCATTCTCGGGTATTGTAAGATGAGCAAAATCCTCTCCTAGACTTATTGAAATCCTATCCCAGGTATGGAGATCGATCCCTTTAAACCGCTTAAATTTATCTCCATCCCGACTTTCAGTTTCGACAAGCCACAAGTTCATATCCCCTTTGCCACTCGAAACTACCTGTGAAAATGCGTCTAGGTTAATTTCTTGGGAGAAGTTCAACTCGAATGCACCGAGTTTATTATCTCTTAGATTCGTCGCCTCTTCGAGGGCATTCTCATACGTCTGCGCTGTGTCCTGAATTGAGAGAAGAACTTCATCAATGTCTTCGGCCTTCTGAATGGTGACCTTGCCGTTGCTATACCACTCTGCAGCGATTACAACTTTTCCCTCGCGTTTCTTCTGCCATCTGGCGCTATGAATAGCGAACCGCTCTTTTGCTACTTCAAGTACGTCATCAAAATCCTTAATTGCATTACTTGCCCCATGCCAGATCTTGAGGCTGAAGTAGCCTGCATCATCCTCTGGGGTGAGACCATCAGAGTATTTGATACCCAAACCTTTCTGATGCCACTCATCATAGTGCTCCCAGTGTAGGAGTTGCCGTCTCGATAGCCAGCATCTATCAAGACCAATGCTCTCTTTTACCCACTTCCCGACGATAGCATCTGAATCTTTGATATCAAGCACGCTGTATAAGATCCAGACCCTAGGGTGGGTTTTATTCAGGAATATACAGTCGGAAGATGGGCCATTGTTGTTGACGTACCACCCTTTTTGATCTATGCTTCTCCATTCCCCAAACGGGCAACCAAAATCCGCAAGGGAACTACTGTTGCTTTCTAGCAGATACGCTTTCAGCTGTGGAGACTTCAGCTTACCATACTCAGCCAGCGTTTTCCTATCATCGTCTAGCCCAGCTTGTAGTCGTGTCCTTAAATCGTATAAGTCATGTATTTTGGGCATATTATGTATCCATCCCGGTTTTGGTCGCCAGCTGCTGCTCCTTGACTACGGGTAGTATTAATATATATTTGAGAGTTTCGATTAAACCCCCCTTAGATATATAGAATATGCAGGAACTGCTTCCTAATTTTGCGGTACACCTAGGGCTCCGTCGAGGGACGCTCCCCCAACCAGCACCACAACGCAGACCACCGGGAATCACATCAGGTATGTGAAACAGTACTGCCCGATGGCTATCGCGATCACTGGGAGGCTGATTGCTTGAACTAGGAGGGAGAGCCAGAAAGTCGGAGAGTGAGAGCATCAACAACCACCCTCCGACATGGTCGCATATACGCCCTCGCCGCGGAGGGTGAAACTGTTAACCCCCCGGACAGCCCACATTAATGACATTCAGCCATGATCACCTTCCTCTCCGGCGGAACCGGGACGCCTGCGCTCATCCGGGGCGTTCGGCAGATCCTCTACGACAGCGAGATCGCCGTGGTCGCGAATACCGCCGAGGATCTCTGGATATCGGGAGGCCACTGTGCGCCCGATGTCGACACCGCCGTCTTCCTCTTCGCGGGCATCCTCGATACCAGCCGGTGGTGGGGGATCAAGGGCGACACCTACGCCACCCACAACTACCTTCCGAAGGTGGCGGGCGGCGAACCCTTCCCGGTCGGCGACCGTGCCCGGGCGGTCCAGATCGCCCGGGCGGCGCTTCTCCGGAAGGGTCTGACCCTGACCGAGGCGGTCGAGAGCCAGTGCCGCTCGCTCAACATCGGGGCGACCGTCCTCCCGGTGACGGACGGAAAGATCGCCCTCTTCGTCGATACCGGCACCGAACGCCTGCCGCTCTTCGAGTACCGGACGGCCGCCGACCCCGGGACGGAAGTCCGGGCCCTCGTCCGGGCTGCGCCCGTTTTCCCGGCGGTCACGGACGAGGTGCGGGCGGCGATCGAGGCAAGCGACGCCGTGGTGATCGGCCCCGCGAACCCGGCGGCGAGCATCCTCCCCATCCTCGACTGCGTCGGCATGCGGGACCTTCTCCTTGATACGTTCGTCGTCGCCGTCTCGCCGTTCCGGGGGGACGTCGCGCCTGACCCGAAGGACGCCGCCCTCATGTACGCCGTCGCCGAACTCCCGACCGCTCCGGCGGTCTTCCGGCTTTATGAGGATATCGTCGACGTCTTCGTACAGGACATCCACGACCCCGACGACGTTCCCGGATCGCTCCGCCTCGAGACCCGCCTGATGCATGAGCGGCAGGCCGAATCGCTCGCCTGGGACCTCATGGCGGTCATACGGCACGCGGTTTTGTGAACGAGGTGGCTCCGCCGCCCGGCCCGATAGGGAAAATTCATATACGGTTGCACTTGAAACGCTAATTGTTCATGATTACCTTCCTCTCGGGCGGGACCGGGACCCCGAAGCTCCTCCGCGGGATGCGGGAGCTGCTGGACGAGCGGGATATCGCGGTCATCGTCAACACGGCCGAGGACACGTGGCTCTCCGGCAACCACCTCTCGCCCGACATCGATACGGTTATGTACCTCTTTGCGGGCATCCTCGATACCGGGAAGTGGTGGGGGATCAAGAGCGACTCCTACATCACCCACGACCTCCTCGCGAGGCTCGGCATCGACGAGTACATCGCCGTCGGGGACCAGGACCGGGCGGTGCACGTTGCGCGGGGAGAGATGCTCCGGAGCGGCGTGCGTCTCACCGAGGCGACTGCAGCGCTCTGCCGGAACCTGGGTATCCGGGCGACCGTCCTCCCGATGACCGACTCCGTCGTGACGACCTACGTCCGGACGCCCCGGGGAGAGATACACTTCCAGGAGTACTGGGTGAAGCACCGGGGAGAGGTGGCGATCGACGGCGTGGTCCGGCGGTTCCGCCAGCCGCCGGCCGCGACCGACGAGGTCATCGGGGCGATCGAGGCGAGCGATGCCGTGGTGATCGGCCCGAGCAACCCGGTCACGAGCATATCGCCGATCCTCGAGTGCGCCGGGGTGCGGGAGGCGCTCCGCCGGCAGCACGTCATCGCGGTCAGCCCCTTCATCGGCGATACGCCGGTCAGCGGCCCGGCGGCGGCCCTGATGCGGGCCTTCGGAAAAGAAGCATCATCTGCCGGGACATACGGTCTCTATGAGGACTTCGTGGACGTCTTCATCCAGGATACCCGGGACCCGGTCGGGCTTGAAGGCGCGTTGCGCCTGGACACCCTCATGGTCAACCGGGGCAAGAGTCTCGACCTCGCAAAGAGCATCCTGACCCTGATCTACGGGTGCTGAACGCGCCCCTTCACTTCTTCTGTTTCTCCCGGTAATCCTGTATCGCCGCGTGGAGCGCGTCCGCCGCGAGGTTCGAGCAGTGCATCTTCCGGGGCGGCAACCCCTCGAGTTCGGTCGCCACGTCGTCGCGGGTGATCTTCATCGCCTCCTCAAGTGTCTTTCCCCTGGCGAGATCGGTCACCATGCTGCTCGTCGCGATCGCCGACCCGCACCCGAACGTCCGGAACCTGATATCCTCGATGACGTCGTCTTTGACCCTGATGAAGATCTCCATGAGGTCGCCGCAGACGGGGTTGCCGACCTTGCCGTAGCCGTCCGGGTTCTCGATCACCCCGACGTTGTGCGGGTTCATGAAGTGCTCCATCACCTTCTGGCTGTATCCGATCTGGTCTGCCAAACTCTTCACCTACAGCGGTGTAATAGCCCGCAGGCGTTTAATTGTTTCTTCGACGGCCCCCACGATCCGGGGCACCTCGTCAACGCTATTTGCGCGTCCGAGCGTCGCGACCATCGACCCGTGCGCCTCCTCGTGGGCGAGCCCGATGGCGAGGAGGACGTGGGAGGCCTCGAGCGTCCGGGAGGTGCACGCCGAACCGGTGGCGACCGCGATCCCGAGCATGTTCATGGCGAGCTGGATGCTCTCGCCCTCGATCCGGGAGAACCGGAAACTCGCGTGGTGTGGGAGCCGCTCTGTCGGGTGGCCGGTCAGGTAGGCCTCCGGAAGTCCTGTGATACCGGAAATAAGCCGGTCCCGGATCGCCGCGAGACGCCTGCTCTCCTCCGGCATCTCTTCCTTCGTAATCCGGGCGGCCTCTCCCATGCAGGCGATCCCGACGACGTTCTCGGTCCCGGGCCGGAGACCGCGTTCCTGCCCGCCCCCGACGAGGACCGGCTGGACCCGGACCCCCGGGCGGACGTAGAGCGCTCCCGTTCCCTGCGGCCCGCCGAGCTGGTTTCCCGAGAGGGTGAGAAGGTCGATACCGTCGCGCTCCACGTCGATCGGTATCCTTCCCGCGGCATCGGTGGCGTCCACGTGGAAGAGCCCTCCCCGGTCGTGGACGATTGCCGCCACCTCCCGGATCGGCTCGACTGTCCCTATCTCGTTGTTCGCGTAGTGGACCGACGTGACGACGGTTTCCGGCGTGACCGCCGCATCGAGGGCGGAAAGATCGATCGTGCCGTAGCGGTCGACCGGAACCAGCGTGAGGGAAAACCCGTTCTTCTGGAGGTCTTTTGCCGGGTTCAGCACGGATATGTGCTCGATGGCGCTCGCGACGACGTTCTTCCCCGACTTTTTGTTCCGGAGCGCGGTCCCCCTGATTGCGATGTTGTTCGACTCGGTCGCCCCGCCGGTGAAGATGATCGAGTCCGGGGCACGAGCGCCGACGAGCGCCGCTACCTTCTCGCGTGCCCGGGAGACGGCCTCCTGAGCCGCGAGCCCTTCCCGGTAGAGTGTGGAGGGGTTGCCGATGAAGCCGTCCGGGAACCCCCTCCCGAACCGGGCAACCTCCGGACGGACCGGCATCGCCGCCGCGTGGTCGAGGTAAATCCGCCTTTCCATTCCCGCGCAACCTCTTAAAACGTGATGACCGCGTCGGCGTCGACCGCGAGGTCGTTCAAGGTGAGCGCGCCCACGACCTGCCCCTCCGCGATGAAGTCGCCCCGTGCCATGCCGAGGAGCTGGGTGCTCTGCTCGCAGATGTAGATCTTCGCCCCGGAAGCGATCGCCTGATGCATGATCTCCGAGAGTTTCGGGAAGTTCCCGACCTTGATCTCCTCCGCCGCGCCCTTCTTGACGACCGTCACCCCCTTGATCATGAAGTAGATGTCGGCGTCCATATCCATGCTGCGCGCCGTCGTCGCGAGAACGAACGGTGCATACAGCCTCTCGGGGGTATCGGTGCCGCTGGTCTGGATGTAGAGTATTCTTGCCATACGCCTCAGCCTCCTTTCCTGATCAGGAACGTGGTCTTCTCTCCGGCCTTCTCCTCACCTGCGATCTCGTGGCCCGTCCGTCTTGCCCGGACCCTGACGTCCTCCTCGGTCGGGGCGTTGTCCACCTCGACCTTCAGGATCTCGCCGCTTGCGAGCCGGTCCATCCCCTCTTTGAGCAGGATGACGGGCGCCCGGCAGCAGGCTCCTCCGGTGTCCATCCGATCACTTCGCCTCTGCCGTTGCCATCGCTCCCTTGCGCACGATGAGGGTCGTTACACCGCTCGCGACGTGTTCTTCCTCGATCGTATGCCCGTTCTCGCCGGCCCAGGACCTGACCGCCTCTACGAGATCCGCTTTGTCGGTCGTGACCTGCAGGATCTGTCCCTGATCAAGCGTTTCCATCTCCCCCTCGATCGAGAGCATGGGCGCCTGGCAGATGCCGACGCAACTTACCGTCTTATCCGCGTACATCGTCTCACCCTACTTCATCTTCCTGATGGAGAACCTCATGGTCCCGTCGTCCTTCTCGAACTTCACGATCTCGTGCCCCACCCGGTTCGCCCAGCGCCGGATATCCTCCTCCGCGGCAGGGTCGTCCGCCTCGACCAAGAGCACCTCTCCGACGTCGAGCGTCTCGATCGCCTCTTTGGTCATCGCGATCGGCATGGGGCAGTAGAGCCCGATGCAGTCCACGACCGCCGCAGGTCTCTCCTCATCTTTCATTCCCTCACCTTCCGTTGCGGGGCGCGCGTGGGAATCCGGGTGCCGTGACGGGTCGGCGGCACGCTCCCGGGTGCACCGGATGCTGCACCATCGCATATAAGCGTTCCTCCGGGGATGCGCCCCACCCTCCCCTCCGCAGGCTCGCGGGATTTTTCCGATATCAGCCGTTACGGCAACGATTCCAGCGCAGGCCGTTCTGCAGGGGAAGATCGGCGGGCCCGGGCGCCTGAAAATCCGTGTTTTTTCGGGCAGTTCCCCAATTTACCTTCAAGCCTCCTCTTGAATGGCAAAAAAGGTAAAAAATTCGCTCCGTTTTTAATTTGTGACTGTTATTACCGAAAATTTTAAAAAACTCAAACGATAAGAAGATCCCTAATGTTCGTTCCGACCAAGTGTTTCTTTACGAAAGGTGTGGGCATCCACAAAGACAAACTGGCATCGTTCGAGCTGGCTCTCAGGCAGGCGGGCATCGAGAAGTACAACCTGGTCTACGTATCGAGTATCTTTCCCCCGAACTGCCAGCTGGTCTCAAGGGAGGAGGGCTTGAAAGAGCTCTCTCCGGGCAGCATCGTCTACGTCGTCATGGCCCGGAACGAGACCAATGAACCGAGCAGGCTCGCATCCGCCGCCATCGGCCACGCGATGCCCAAGGAGAGCAACGCCTACGGCTACCTCTCCGAGCACCATGCCTTCGGGGAGACGGAAGAGATCTCGGGCGAATACGCGGAAGACCTTGCGGCAACCATGCTTGCGACAACGCTCGGGATCGAGTTCGACCCCGACAAAGCGTGGCAGGAACGGGAACAGATCTACAAAGCGAGCGGCCGGATCATCAGCACGACCCAGACCTGCCAGGCGGCGGAAGGGGTTATGGACGGCCGCTGGACGACGGTCATCGCCGCAGCGGTCTTCCTCTAAGCCCTGCACCTCCCGGGGCGGCCGCCCGGGACCGGCCGTACCCGGCCTTCCTGCCGGAGCGCTCTCCCGAGGCGAGGAGCGCAAAACAAAATACCTCCCGGGGCCCACACTGTATCCAGGTTTTTCACATGCGTCTACCAATACGGGCCGTAACCCCGGAAACCGAGTCTGCCGAGATCGTCGGCTGGGTGCACGAGGTCCGCGATCTCGGAGGGCTCGCGTTCTTCCTGATCCGCGACCGGACCGGCATCATCCAGGTGACCATCCCGAAGAAGAAGGTCCCGGCAGAGATCCTTGATGTCGCCCGGAGCGTCTCAAGAGAGTCCGTGGTCAGGGTCCAGGGCAGGGTAAAAGCGATCGGGAAGGCCCCCGGCGGGCGCGAGCTCGTCCCCGAACAACTCGAGATCATCAGCATCGCAGAGAGCCCGCTCCCGCTCGACGTCGCCGAGAAGGTGCCGGCCGAGATGGATACCCGGCTCGACTCCCGGTTCCTGGACGCGAGGAAACCGCGTGTCCGCGCCATCTTCTTCATCCGCTCGGCGGTGACCTGCGCCGCGACCGCGTTCCTCGCCTCCCGGGGCTGCGTCAACATCGCCACCCCGAAGATCGTCGCGGCGGCGACCGAGGGCGGTACGGAACTCTTCCCGATCGCCTACTTCGAGAAAGAGGCGTTCATGAACCAGAGCCCGCAGCTCTATAAGCAGATGATGATGGCTGCAGGGTTCGAGGGGGTCTTCGAGCTCGGCCCCATCTTCCGCGCCGAGGAGCACAACACCGTCCGGCACCTCAACGAGGCCACATCGCTCGACGTGGAGGTCTCGTTTGCCGACCACAACGATGTCATGGAACTCCTCGAAGACCTTATCGTGTATGTCTACGATTACGTGGCGATGAACTGTGCCGAGCACCTCGCGGAACTGGGCGTCGACCTCGCGGTTCCGACAAAGCCGTTCCCCCGGATTCCCTACGTGGAGGCGATCGAGATCGCGAACCGCACCGTCGAGGAGAAGATCGCCTTCGGCGACGACCTATCCCCGGCGGCCGAGCGGGCGATCGGCGACACGATTGGGGGCCACTACTTCATCGTCGACTGGCCGACCGATATCCGGCCCTACTACGCGATGCCGTACCCCGACCGCCCCGAGTTCTGCAAGGCGTTCGACCTGATGCACCCGAGGATGGAACTCTCCTCCGGGGCCCAGCGTGTCCACGATCACGACCTCCTGGTGGAGCGGATTCGCGCGAAGGGTTTATCTCCCGAGAGCTTCGAGTTCTACCTGAAGACATTCCGCTACGGTATGCCCCCGCACGCCGGGTGGGGGCTCGGCATCGAGCGCCTGGTGATGACGATGCTCGACCTTCCTAACATCCGCGAGGCGGTGCTCTTCCCGCGTGACCGGCACAGACTGACCCCATGACACTGATAAGCAAACGCCTCCCGACCACCGTGGTCGGGAGCTACCCGGTGGTGAAAGGCTCGGGGATTCGCGCCCTCATGGACCCGCTGAAGCATGCGGTGGAGGTAGCGGTCGCCGACCAGGTTGCCGCCGGGATCGATATCGTCTCCGACGGCCAGGTCCGGAGCGACATGATCCGCGCCTTCACCTCCCACCTCCCCGGCATCCGCGGCTCTTCGGTCGTCGGAAAGGTCCAGCCGGCCCAGCGCCCCATTACGCTTGCGGATACGAAGTATGCCCTTTCCCGGCACCCGAAGGTGAAGGGGATCCTCACCGGCCCGAGCACGCTCGCGCACGGTCTTTCGATCGAGACGGCGTTCTACCGGAACAAGGATGAACTGGTCCTGGATCTCGCCCAGGCGCTTGCGGTCGAGGCGGGCTACCTCCAGGACGCCGGGGTCACGCTCCTCCAGATCGACGAGCCCATCTTCTCCACGGGGGCCGCAAACCTCGCCGTCGGCCGCGAGGCGGTGAACGCGATCGCGGGGATGCTCCGGGTGCCGGTATGCCTCCACGTCTGCGGGAGCCTCGGGACGGTCATCGACGACGTTCTCAGGACGAACGTTGCCGTGTTCGACTTCGAGTTCGCAAACAACCCCAAAAACCTTGAGGTGCTCTCGGAGAAAGACCTGCGCGGCCGGATGATCGGCTACGGGTGCGTGGACTCGGCCGACCCTGGTGTCGAGAGTGTCGAGGCCATCCGCAAGAGGATCGAGGCCGGTGTCGACGTATTCTCGCCGGAGGCCATGCTCGTCGATCCGGATTGCGGCCTGCGGATGCAGTCGCGGGATGCGGCGCTCGGAAAACTGAAAAATATGGTTGTTGCGGCGGGCGAGGCCCGGGCCGAGTATACCGGCTAGACCACCCTGCTCGTCGTCGAGAGTTCGAGCCCCTCTGCCATGATGAGGTAGGGGATCACCCGTTGCGGCACGTCCGAATCCCTGAGTTTTTCAATGGCGAGCGTCCGCTCGAACTCATTGCCGTGGATCTGGTGCCTGAGGGTGATGAAGATGTCCGCGGCACGCATCAGCCGCGCCTCCTCGTGCGGGGTATGCAGACCGGTGTAGAGGATGTACGCGATGTTTGCCCCGCCCTCGGTGAGTGCGCGGGTATCCTCGAGGATGAACCCGACGGCCGCATCGATGCCCCAGGCTGCGATCAGCGTGGAGAGAGAGTCCACGACGATCCTCTCGCCCTGCATGACCCCGGCCAGCGCCGCGGCGTCCATGCCCCGTGCGTCGGTCATACCTTCGAGCGGCACGGCATCGAGCATCAGGTAGGTGCCTGTTCTCTCTCCTGCCTGCCAGAACTGCTGTGCCAGGAGTTCGAGACCGCTCAGGGGAGATCCGGAGATGATTATGCGGGAGCCCGGCGGAAATCCCCCGTCGAGTGCAAGATCCAGGCCCGCGATCCCTGTCGATTGTCTGGTGGTGTCTGCCACGTCTGTACCTCGGTGGTGTGTCCTCAAAGGTACCTATTTGCCGTCAGTTCTTTAATATACTACCCGGTCAGGTGCGATCCTGCACGCCGCCGGCACCGCAGTACTCCTCCCGGAGACGCTTCCGCAGGAGTTTCCACCCGTTCACCCGGGGGATCTCGCCGGCGAGGATGATCCGGCGGGGGACCTTGTAGCCCGCAAGGCGCTCGCGGGCGAAGGCGACGATATCGTCGGTGGTGACGCCCTCGACGGCGGGGACCACCACGGCCACCGGGACCTCGCCCCGGTGCTCGTCGCTGCACCCGAAGACCGCCGCGTCACGGACGCCCGGGTGCTGGACGAGGACGTCCTCGACCTCGGTCGGGTAGACCTTCCAGCCCGACATCACGATCATGTCCTTTTTGCGGTCGGTGATATAGAGCATCCCCGCCTCGTCCAGATGGCCGACGTCGCCGGTCAGGAACCAGCCGTCGGGGAGGAAGGCGGCGGCGGTCTCCTCCGGCATCTGCCAGTAGCCGAGCGCCACCCCCGGCCCGCGGAGGGCGATCTCACCGTCGACGCCGGGCCCGAGTTCCCGCGTGGGGTCGTCGGCGGCGACGATCTTCACTTCCGAGAACCCGACCGGGGTGCCGACGCTCCGGAACTCGTCGGCGGTCGCGTAGTGTTCGGGGCGGATGGCGGTTCCGGTCCCGACGACGACCGTCTCGGAGAGGCCGTAGGCGTTGACGATGGGAATACCGAACCGCTCGTGGAAGGGTTTCCAGACGCCGGGCGTCAGGGGACCGCCGCCGCTGATCATCGCCCGGGCGGTGGCGAGCGCCGTCTCGGTCCCCGGCGGGGTCTGGAGGAGGGAGTGGATCACCGGCGGCATCCCGGCGACGATCGTGGCCCGGTAATCGCGGGCGAGGTCGAGGTAGCGGGACAGATCGAACCGTTCCATGACGACGCAGGTCCCGCCGGCCCGGAGCGTGGCGATGCCCCAGCTGATGCCGACGTGCCCCATGGGGTAGATCCCGAGGTAGACGTCCGTATCGGTGATCCGGAGGACGTCCCGCTCGGCGTCCATCGCAGCAATCCAGTTCCCGTGGGTGAGCATGGCCCCTTTCGGCTTCCCGGTGGTGCCGGAGGTATACTGGATCTGGCAGAGGTCGTCGAACCGGCAGTGGGCGGCACGGCGTTCCGCCGGTGCCCGGAGGAGGTCGGCCCAGGGGACGGCGTCGGCGGCCTCCCCGTCGACGGCGACGACCTGCCGGAGCGTCGGTGTCCGGTCCCGGATGCGGGCGACGAGCGCCGCACCCTCCGCGTCGGTGATGACGGCGACGGCCCCTGCGTCGCGGACGGCGTAGAGGACTTCGCTCTCCCGGTAAACCCGGTTCGTCGGGACCGCGACGGCGCCGATACGCCAGAGGGCGAAGTAACTGACGAGGTACTCCGTCGAACTGTCCAGGTAGATGCAGACCCGGTCCCCGCGCCCGATACCGAGGTCGAGGAGGCCGCGTCCTACCCGGGAGACCCGGTCCAGGAGGTCGGCGCGGGTGTAGGACTCTCCGGTGGAGGGGACGATGAGAGCGGTCTTTTCGGGGTTACAGGCGTTGGCATCGAGAAACGTGGTGCAGTTTGGCATGGGAAGGCTCCGGGCGGCATGTATGCGCTCTGATGTATATGCTTGTTCATGGGCCGGTAAATAGGTTGCCCCGGGCTCCGCACCGTTCACGCGGGCGCCGGGCCGGGGTGCCGTTCGCATCGGTCATCCCTGCGATGCCCGGAATTTCCACCTGCCGTTAGACCTTCGGATATCGCGTGAAATCCGAAACGAGTTCGGTTCCGGCGATAATATCCGCAACCATTTCGGCTCGGGATTATATCGGCCGAATAAGAGAAAAATATCTATGGATACATCAGATTCAGCAGATCGCACGGCGATAACCACGCTCGATCGCATCGGCCTGAAATGCCGGTGCCGTGTCGCAGGCGTCCGTGCGTCCGGCCCCCTCAGAAAACGCGTGCTCGCCATGGGCGTGGTGCCGGGGGCGGAAGTGGAGGTAGTCCGGGCCGCTCCTCTCGGCGACCCTACGGAGTACCGGGTGAAGGGGTACTGCCTCTCGCTCCGGCGAGCCGAGGCGAGCCTCATCGAGGTTGTCCCGGTGGTGGGATGATGGACGGCACCTGCCCGCTTGCCCTCCTTGCCGCCGGGACCGAGGCGAAGGTCGCCGACATCCGCGCCGGCAAAGGGATGCAGGCGCGTCTCTTCGGGATGGGTTTCTGCCCCGACGCCCGGGTGAAGGTCCAGTGCGCGGACAGGGGTTCGATCATCGTCTCGGTCGGCGATGCCCGGTACGCCCTGTCAAGGGGAATCGCGATGAAGATACTCGTCGGGTGCGCAAAGGAGACTGCATGAAGCGAGAGATCCGGATAGCGCTCACCGGCAATCCAAACGTCGGCAAGACGACGCTTTTCAACGCGCTTACGGGTTCCCGGCAGCACGTCGGGAACTGGCCCGGCGTGACCGTGGAGAAGAAGACCGGCAAGGCCAGCCGCAACGGCTGCGAGTTCGAGGTCGTCGACCTCCCGGGAACCTACAGCCTGACCGCCTATTCCGCGGACGAGGTCGTCGCGCGGGATTTCATCCTCGATGAGAAGCCCGACGTCGTCGTCCAGGTCGTGGACGCGACGAACCTGGAGCGGAACCTCTACCTGACGACGCAGCTTGCCGAACTCAGGACCCCGATCGTCGTCGCCCTGAACATGGCCGATATGGCCGAAGCGCAGGGCGACCCCATCGACTACCGGAGGCTCTCGGCGTTTCTCGAGATCCCGGTCGTGCGCACGGTCGGGACCCGCGGCGAAGGACTGCAGGACCTCCTCGACGCCGCGATCCGGGAGGCGGAGACCTCGCCCCACCACGAGCACACCATCGGCTACGGCAACGAGGTGGAAACGCTTATCGCGACGCTCGTCGATGCCCTTCGCACCGATGCGGACCTCTCCGGGAGGTACCCCCTTCGCTGGCTCGCGGTCAAACTCCTGGAAGGGGACGAGAACGTCCTCGCGATGGTCCGGGGGGGAGCGGCCTTTCCCCGCGTGGAGGGGGTCCTCTCTTCGATCGATGCCGACGAGTACGAGGCCGCGATGGCGGACAAGCGCTATGAGGCGATCTCGGCCGTCCTCCCGCAGGTCCGGAAAGCAAGCTTCCGGGAGATGAGCCCCTCGGACATGGTCGACCGCGTCGTCACCGACCGCTACCTCGGCATCCCGATCTTCCTGGCCCTGATGTGGGGGGCGTTCGAGCTGACGTTTACGGTCGCGACCCCCTTCATGACCGCGATCGATACCGTCGTCGCGTGGCTTGCGGAGTTCGTGGCCGGCTCGATCGAACCCGCCTGGCTGGCCTCGCTCCTCGGTGACGGAATCATCGGCGGCGTCGGGTCCGTCCTCATCTTCCTCCCGAACATCTTCATCCTCTTCCTGATCCTTGCGATCCTCGAAGACTCCGGGTATCTCGCGCGTGCCGCGTTCATCATGGACCGGCCCCTCTACGCCCTCGGGCTGCCCGGAAAATCCTTCGTCCCGATGCTCGTCGGGTTCGGGTGCAACGTCCCGGCGATCATGGCCACGCGATCGATCGAGGGCGAGAAAGACCGGCTGCTCACGATCCTGGTCAATCCGTTCATGTCGTGCAGCGCGAGGCTGCCCGTGTATATCCTCTTCGCCGGGGTCTTCTTCCCCGAACAGGCGGGAAGCGTGGTCTTCTTCCTCTACGTCCTCGGGATCGCCGTCGCGATCGCGTCCGCGAAGCTCTTCAGGAGCACCATCCTCCCCGGCGAGGCTTCGCCGTTCGTCATGGAGATGCCGCCCTACCGGATTCCCACGGCGAAGACGGCCCTTCTCCATATGTGGAGCCGGGGGTCGATGTACATCCGAAAGGCGGGTACGATCATCCTTGCCGGCGTCCTGGTCGTCTGGGTCCTGGCGTCGTTCCCGTTCGGCGTCGAGTACGGGGGCGCGGAGAGTTTCGCGGGCATGATCGGCCACGTGCTGGAGCCGCTGGTGGCGCCGCTCGGGTTCGACTGGAAGGTCGCGGTCGCGCTGATCTTCGGGTTCATCGCGAAAGAGATCGTCGTCGGGTCGCTCGGCACCCTCTACGGTACCGGGGAAGAGACGCTTCCGACGGCTCTCCTTGCCGATCCGGGTCTCTCCGCGGCGACGGCCCTCGCTCTGATGGTCTTCGTGCTGCTCTACACCCCGTGCGTCGCGGCGCTGGGGGTCATCAGGAAAGAGACGGGGTCGTGGAAGTGGACCGGGTTCTCGGTCGCCTACGGTCTGGTCGTCGCCTGGATCCTGGCGTTCGTCGTCGGGCACGGTGCCGGGCTCTTCATGGGAGGTATGTAATATGAGCGATACAGCGAAGCTGGTCTTCGGGGCGGTGCTCGGTGTACTCTACCTGGTCATCGGCCTGCTCCAGATGGTCGGGGCCGTCGTCGGCCCCCTGCCCGGTCTCGACGCCCTCTCCCTCACGGGCAATCTGTTCGGCGGGTTCGTCCTGCTGGTGGTCGGGGCAGTCTTCATCGCCGGTGTCCGGAAGCTCGCCGCGGGCTCCGGCGAGGGTGCGATCTTCGTCTCCGTCGGGTTCCTCCTCTCGGTTGCGTTCGGGCTCGTGGAGCTCCTCGCCCTCTGCGCACTGGGACTCGACGCCTACCTCGTCGGGGAATGGGCCGAATGGTCGGTTGCCGATGCGGTGAACCCGCTCCTGTACCTCGCGGTCCTGGGTGCCGTCGGGTTCCTCGCGTGGGGCAGGACGTTCCTCCGGGGGCTTACCGCGGCATGATGCGGACGATAGCACGGCGGATCTCCGAAGGGGGGTTCGTGCTCCCGGCGCTTGCAGGCGAGCTGGGCGTGGAGCAGGAGGTCCTCTCCGAGAGGCTCTTCATGATGGAGCGTCTCGGCTTTGTCGAACGGACCGGGGGGTGCGGCGAACCTGCCGGAGCAGAGGCTGCTTCCTGCCCCCATTGTGCGGGGTGCTCCGGCTGCAGCGGGACCGGGAGACCGGGGGCCGTGCGGTATGTCCTGACGGAGAAAGGGAAGCGGCTCGCCGGTGAAACCAAGAGGAGATGACCGGAATGATCGATCGGGGTATATGCAGGACAATACCTCGTTCGTTCGCCCGGCCGTCGAGGAAGACCTCGACGCCGTCCTCTCTCTTTATACGCACGCACACGGCGCCGACGATCGTGCGCACCGGAGGGCTTGGCAGGCTCTCCTCGCCGACCCCCGGACCCACCTTTTCATCCTCGATTACGGGGGCGCGCCCGTCTCTACCTGCGTCCTGCACATCCTTCCGAACCTCACGCGGGGCGCATGGCCCTACGGGCTCGTCGAGAACGTCGTGATCCGGCCGGGAGTTCCGGAACCGGGGGTTCGGTACGGCGCTCCTCGCCCACGTGCTGGACCGTGCGTGGCGGCAGGACTGCTGCAAGGTGATGCTTCTTTCCTGCCGTCGGGAGCAAAACGTCTTCCGGCTCTACGAGATGGCCGGGTTTGTCCGGGACGTCGAGGAAGGGCTCGTCGCGTATCCGCCGGGGTGACCCCGGGCCACGTCCGGGGGCGCGGGCCTGGTCCGAAGCACCCGTGTTTTCCAGGCATCGCTCTGGTACTCGCTCGCGGTTTTCGTCCCGTCGGTCATGGGCGCGGGGTTCGTCCTTGCCTGGCTCCGCCTCAGGTCGGGGAGCCTTGTTCCGGCTATCCTCTTCCACGGGTTCTGGAGTTACTTCATCCATGGTCTCGAGGTCCCGGGCGTCGACATTTCAATCCACGTGCCTACGTGAGGCACGACTGGAGTCAATGGACAGCGCGGGCTCCTCTTGAATTTCAATCCACGTGCCTACGTGAGGCACGACGATCCTGCTCCTGCGGTGGGCTGATCTCCACGTATTTCAATCCACGTGCCTACGTGAGGCACGACGATCCGGCGCATTTCGTCCGCGATCTCCTTGGATTTCAATCCACGTGCCTACGTGAGGCACGACAACGCTGTGCAAGCCGTGTCTCGATGCCTGCAAATTTCAATCCACGTGCCTACGTGAGGCACGACTTCCATGCGTTCTGCGTCCGGACCGCCGCCTTATTTCAATCCACGTGCCTACGTGAGGCACGACGATCGCCGGCTTGTCGCGACTCTTCACCTTGACATTTCAATCCACGTGCCTACGTGAGGCACGACCATATCGGCAAAAGATGTCCCCGCTCGCATTGCATTTCAATCCACGTGCCTACGTGAGGCACGACAGTACAAATAAGCGGGGTGGCCTAATGTATCTTATTTCAATCCACGTGCCTACGTGAGGCACGACGTCGACCCCCTCTGACAGCGCCAGCCGGAGATCATTTCAATCCACGTGCCTACGTGAGGCACGACGACAAGATGGCGTTCGTGTCGCTGGGGGCTGTCATTTCAATCCACGTGCCTACGTGAGGCACGACGCCGCGTATGGGCCGACATATCATTCCGGTACATTTCAATCCACGTGCCTACGTGAGGCACGACGAGCGCCCACCGTCGAGGAGCTGCGGCATATCCTATTTCAATCCACGTGCCTACGTGAGGCACGACTCGCGCTGGACAGTACAGTGCCTGTCTGTAACATTTCAATCCACGTGCCTACGTGAGGCACGACGCTTTATCCCCTCCGCACCAGGGGCAGGCGGATCATTTCAATCCACGTGCCTACGTGAGGCACGACACTTCACCGGTCACGAGGTCCCGGACCTCGACATTTCAATCCACGTGCCTACGTGAGGCACGACCCTCTACAACGAGGTGATGGGGCTCTACGTCGAATTTCAATCCACGTGCCTACGTGAGGCACGACTCCGCCCAGGTGTCCCATCCGCCCTCCGGCTTATTTCAATCCACGTGCCTACGTGAGGCACGACAACGTCGGCCGCGGTCCGATCGACCGTCCGGGGCAATTTCAATCCACGTGCCTACGTGAGGCACGACCGCATACCGGGCCCCGATCGTCAGCATCAACAACATTTCAATCCACGTGCCTACGTGAGGCACGACCATGCCTGTCGCGTCGGCCGGAGCGGTTTAAAAAGTTTTCAATCCACGTGCCTACGTGAGGCACGACGTTCCGGAATACAGAGCAGGACGTCAAGGACCTATTTCAATCCACGTGCCTACGTGAGGCACGACAACATCTCCTCGACCGGAACACCTCTTGCAACATATTTCAATCCACGTGCCTACGTGAGGCACGACGACGTCCTCAGGGGCAAATCCTACCGGACATATATTTCAATCCACGTGCCTACGTGAGGCACGACTCTCCCTTCCTTCTCTTCCTAAGATCGAGATCCCATTTCAATCCACGTGCCTACGTGAGGCACGACGAGAGGGTTTCCCACATCCCGAGTACTCCAGGTATTTCAATCCACGTGCCTACGTGAGGCACGACGTCATCTCCAGGGAGGCCCGCTCCGTCTGATCATTTCAATCCACGTGCCTACGTGAGGCACGACGATGGGGAGTCCATCGACTACGAAAACCGGAGCATTTCAATCCACGTGCCTACGTGAGGCACGACCAGCGGTTCAAACCGATCGATCATCCAGGTGTAATTTCAATCCACGTGCCTACGTGAGGCACGACTTGCCAGTCCTTTGGCGGTTCCCACAATTTTCCATTTCAATCCACGTGCCTACGTGAGGCACGACGAGGACCCGCACGAAGATCCCCCGGTTCCGGAATTTCAATCCACGTGCCTACGTGAGGCACGACCATCCAGGGCGGAGCGGTGCAGCGGTTCAAGGAATTTCAATCCACGTGCCTACGTGAGGCACGACAAAAAAGAGGGTTACGGGAGGCCGTCCACACCATTTCAATCCACGTGCCTACGTGAGGCACGACACCCGCCGCCGGTATCTCCTGAAGCGGATAACCTATTTCAATCCACGTGCCTACGTGAGGCACGACCGGAGACTTCGACGGGATGGAAACCACCTTCGAGATTTCAATCCACGTGCCTACGTGAGGCACGACGGGATGCCACAAACGCTTCCTGCCAGGCCGGAGATTTCAATCCACGTGCCTACGTGAGGCACGACGCCCGGATGCCGACATGTGCCTTTACCTTTTCATTTCAATCCACGTGCCTACGTGAGGCACGACCGGTCCGGAGGCGGCCGGCGGTCCGGCGAAAGAATTTCAATCCACGTGCCTACGTGAGGCACGACCGAAAGCGGCCGGAAGTCCCGGGAGTTCTACAAATTTCAATCCACGTGCCTACGTGAGGCACGACGCAGAAATACACTATCCCTACGGGGGGCGTGTCATTTCAATCCACGTGCCTACGTGAGGCACGACGTATGATGTCGGCATCGAGCACATAGCGGCCGGATTTCAATCCACGTGCCTACGTGAGGCACGACGTTCGCTCCTACCCTGCTTGCGCTCTACGAGCGATTTCAATCCACGTGCCTACGTGAGGCACGACATGCCGGGAAAAAAGAGGGGTTAGGCTTTAAGATTTCAATCCACGTGCCTACGTGAGGCACGACGAGGGGCGGATCACAAAGAGTCTGTCCGGCCTATTTCAATCCACGTGCCTACGTGAGGCACGACGAGGCACCTATAGAGCACCTTTCCGCCATCAGTATTTCAATCCACGTGCCTACGTGAGGCACGACGCCATTGTTTTCACCTCAGTTCGTTCGGTTCTCCATTTCAATCCACGTGCCTACGTGAGGCACGACACGGCCTCGCCGGCCGGCCGGCTCTTGGGGGCATTTCAATCCACGTGCCTACGTGAGGCACGACCAGCCGGTGGTGGGTTTCCCGCAAACGACGCAGATTTCAATCCACGTGCCTACGTGAGGCACGACTCGGTAAACTGGAGTGCGTACTACGTTCCCGAACGATTTCAATCCACGTGCCTACGTGAGGCACGACCTCATAATTTTCCTCCTCTCGTTCCAGATCCTAATTTCAATCCACGTGCCTACGTGAGGCACGACGTGATCGCTGGAGAGCAGCAGAACGCTTGTAGACATTTCAATCCACGTGCCTACGTGAGGCACGACCAGATGGGAATATCGAGAGGGAGGCGGTGGCAATTTCAATCCACGTGCCTACGTGAGGCACGACTACGACACAGGGAGTCGTCTCTTGAATCTGTAATATTTCAATCCACGTGCCTACGTGAGGCACGACCACGATCCTGTCAGACTCTGGTGCAATCAGGAATTTCAATCCACGTGCCTACGTGAGGCACGACGATCATCCGGAAGTCCGGGATCCTCGAGTACTACATTTCAATCCACGTGCCTACGTGAGGCACGACCTTCTACGAAGCGATCCGGATGCTCGACCCCGTCCTATTTCAATCCACGTGCCTACGTGAGGCACGACAGCGATATCGTCTCCTGGAGCGGGTCGCACGTATTTCAATCCACGTGCCTACGTGAGGCACGACTTGCTCGGCCGCGTCATCTACCTACTTCTCCCGATTTCAATCCACGTGCCTACGTGAGGCACGACGACCTCGCCGGCGACGTCCCAGTACTCCTCGAGATTTCAATCCACGTGCCTACGTGAGGCACGACGCTCGGCGTGCTCGGCTATGAGCAGTGCAACCCATTTCAATCCACGTGCCTACGTGAGGCACGACATGGCCTCGAGGGCGCTCCCGCTCTCCTTGAGATTTCAATCCACGTGCCTACGTGAGGCACGACAAACGAGGAAATGAAATGCAAAGCCCTTGTATATTTCAATCCACGTGCCTACGTGAGGCACGACATTGGCTGCTCGACGGACTCCGGGGATATCAGATTTCAATCCACGTGCCTACGTGAGGCACGACGATCGCGGAGACCGTCTCTCCTGTGTAGGTTTATTTCAATCCACGTGCCTACGTGAGGCACGACGATGTCGTTCAGCCATTCCTTGCAGAGAGCGTCATTTCAATCCACGTGCCTACGTGAGGCACGACCGAACCACCGGAGGATCATAAGCGAGGAGCTCTGATTTCAATCCACGTGCCTACGTGAGGCACGACTCGCGTTCCGGATCCTCCGGCAGCACGCCGCAAAATTTCAATCCACGTGCCTACGTGAGGCACGACACGCTCCCGACGGGACGCGGATCTCGATGCTCATTTCAATCCACGTGCCTACGTGAGGCACGACGGTCGCGGATCTTGTGGCGGCCGTCGAGTGTGCAATTTCAATCCACGTGCCTACGTGAGGCACGACGTTATCGTGCCGCGTCCGGTGAACCTTGCTCCAATTTCAATCCACGTGCCTACGTGAGGCACGACCCAGCCCGCGCAAGACTCCCGGTAGGCAGATCGAATTTCAATCCACGTGCCTACGTGAGGCACGACCATCGAGGAGAAATACCTCGCGGAGAAACCGCCGATTTCAATCCACGTGCCTACGTGAGGCACGACACGACCTCCTTCCCGTCCTTCAGAGCCTCCAGATTTCAATCCACGTGCCTACGTGAGGCACGACATTACCAAGGTCGCGTCGCCTTCCTGCCCTTGGGATTTCAATCCACGTGCCTACGTGAGGCACGACTGTCGGTTCCCGGTGTGTTTGCGAGTATATTAAATTTCAATCCACGTGCCTACGTGAGGCACGACTCTTATCGACCGTGTAGTGTGTGTAGCCTATCTTATTTCAATCCACGTGCCTACGTGAGGCACGACATACCTTACCGGGGCTTCGCAGTTATCGCAGTAATTTCAATCCACGTGCCTACGTGAGGCACGACCTCGCTTTCATCAAATCCCGGTATAGTCGGTCTTATTTCAATCCACGTGCCTACGTGAGGCACGACCGAAAATCCCCGCGCCCCCTTTTGCCCTTTTCAATTTCAATCCACGTGCCTACGTGAGGCACGACCTCGCTTTCTGCACCGGGCCGAAATGCTCGGTGAAATTTCAATCCACGTGCCTACGTGAGGCACGACGCGGCCGAAGCCGCCCGGATGTCGGGAGACATTATTTCAATCCACGTGCCTACGTGAGGCACGACTCTCGCTGCCGGCCTGGTGGGCGCAGTGCACCGCATTTCAATCCACGTGCCTACGTGAGGCACGACCTCGAGGTCCTCGAGGAGTGCTTCTTCGCGAAGGTATTTCAATCCACGTGCCTACGTGAGGCACGACGACGTCTCGCCGAGCAGCTCCGTGCGCGAGTGGATTTCAATCCACGTGCCTACGTGAGGCACGACTGCCGGAGCCACCCGTGGTCGTGCAGCAGCGGATTTCAATCCACGTGCCTACGTGAGGCACGACGGTCACGTCGACGTATTCGAGCGCCACCGGTCCATTTCAATCCACGTGCCTACGTGAGGCACGACGCCCTGATCGGTCCCTGATCGGAGGGTGCGATCAGATTTCAATCCACGTGCCTACGTGAGGCACGACGGTCCGGCTGCTGGCCACCGACACGACCGAGGCATTTCAATCCACGTGCCTACGTGAGGCACGACTTGGCGACGAGCTGGCGGTCGATGACCTGCCTATTTCAATCCACGTGCCTACGTGAGGCACGACGGCTGGCGGCGATCGTGGATGAGATGCCGGATCATTTCAATCCACGTGCCTACGTGAGGCACGACCATCAAAATCCCGCTTCTCATCCTCGTGGCCGGGATTTCAATCCACGTGCCTACGTGAGGCACGACGTTCTTCGACTTCTGCATGGCTGCCGCCATCCTATTTCAATCCACGTGCCTACGTGAGGCACGACATGTAATTTACATTATGGCTCAGATGACAGACCCATTTCAATCCACGTGCCTACGTGAGGCACGACGTGCGCGTAGGCGGCGAGCATCTGCGATGAGATCATTTCAATCCACGTGCCTACGTGAGGCACGACTCGTCGGGGCGAGGGCGCATGGTAGCGTGAGCACATTTCAATCCACGTGCCTACGTGAGGCACGACTAAAACCTTGTACTCTACGTAGTTAGGTTACCTGATTTCAATCCACGTGCCTACGTGAGGCACGACCTGCTCCGTCAGAGGTAACCCACATTCGGGACAATTTCAATCCACGTGCCTACGTGAGGCACGACGATCGCGTTCGTGTCGTTGTCGGCGAGCGAGAGATTTCAATCCACGTGCCTACGTGAGGCACGACAGGGACTTGGTCGCGACGGAGAGCACCTGCCCAATTTCAATCCACGTGCCTACGTGAGGCACGACGGTCGGGCATCGGCCCCACGTGGGACGTCTGCAAATTTCAATCCACGTGCCTACGTGAGGCACGACGGGTGTTTTGGGAGATGATATGCGATGCGGCGACATTTCAATCCACGTGCCTACGTGAGGCACGACATGAAACCGGCAAGCGCTCCTCCGACAACTGCTTATTTCAATCCACGTGCCTACGTGAGGCACAACATCGGCGGGGCGTTCTACTACACCACCGGGGCGATTTCAATCCACGTGCCTACGTGAGGCACGACTTCTCCGGCAACAACTATTGAGACTTTGGTCAATTTCAATCCACGTGCCTACGTGAGGCACGACGATCTTTCCAGACCTACAGTGCTTCCGTACAGTATTTCAATCCACGTGCCTACGTGAGGCACGACGGCTACCTCGTTCCTGCGCGCGACAAGTACCAATTTCAATCCACGTGCCTACGTGAGGCACGACGAGACAGGGGAGTTCAAGGAGGTCGTCCACCTATATTTCAATCCACGTGCCTACGTGAGGCACGACGATCCCCTCGTCATAATCTACCTCATCGGAGAATTTCAATCCACGTGCCTACGTGAGGCACGACCTCTCGCTGCAGACGCGATGCACAACGGCAGCACGATTTCAATCCACGTGCCTACGTGAGGCACGACAAGGGCTGTTCGGATAGGTGTCTGTGAGATGACTATTTCAATCCACGTGCCTACGTGAGGCACGACCTGATCTCTCGGGGCCGGGGGTTCGATGGTATAATTTCAATCCACGTGCCTACGTGAGGCACGACCTCAGTACTGCACGCGGTATGTGCCGTTCGCGACATTTCAATCCACGTGCCTACGTGAGGCACGACAGATCAAGGGATACGCCGTGCTGGAGGGCATAGCATTTCAATCCACGTGCCTACGTGAGGCACGACCTGCCGACGAGCGGCAGATCGACGGTCGGGACCTGATTTCAATCCACGTGCCTACGTGAGGCACGACGGTGTGCTATGCAATCGTAATTGCTACGATCTAGTATTTCAATCCACGTGCCTACGTGAGGCACGACGGGGGTTTCATGGCCGGTGCCTTCAGGTCCGGATTTCAATCCACGTGCCTACGTGAGGCACGACGTGTCGGCCGTCCCGGTTGCCGGGTCGATAATCATTTCAATCCACGTGCCTACGTGAGGCACGACAACGCCGCCATTCCACTGAGGCGGCCCCACTGATTTCAATCCACGTGCCTACGTGAGGCACGACCTCACCGGATCAGAGGTTGGCTTTCCGGGCGTCATTTCAATCCACGTGCCTACGTGAGGCACGACATCATTTGCCTTCACCCCGGAGAGGTCTACGCTATTTCAATCCACGTGCCTACGTGAGGCACGACGACGCCGCCCCGGGTGGCGCGGGCACCATTGGATTTCAATCCACGTGCCTACGTGAGGCACGACGACGAATGATGTCCCGTGCCGCGCCGGAACGGAGATTTCAATCCACGTGCCTACGTGAGGCACGACCTGCCTCCGTCGCAAGGTCGCGGGCGTCGATATTTCAATCCACGTGCCTACGTGAGGCACGACACTCCCTGCCCGCGCCCGCTTGCGGAGACATCATTTCAATCCACGTGCCTACGTGAGGCACGACCATTTGGGGCAGGAAGGATCGTAATTTTCCCATATTTCAATCCACGTGCCTACGTGAGGCACGACGGCACCGGGCGCGGCGGGCAGGAGGGATCGGAGTATTTCAATCCACGTGCCTACGTGAGGCACGACCCGTCGCCCGGGCGCATGCGGTCGGCGCGGCGCGATTTCAATCCACGTGCCTACGTGAGGCACGACGAGGTCTATGCGTCGGAGTATTCGACCGGGAAATTTCAATCCACGTGCCTACGTGAGGCACGACCGGGGTCTCGCGGCACGCCCTCGATCGCCACAAATTTCAATCCACGTGCCTACGTGAGGCACGACCTCATAAGTCACCCCTCTGCCACACTCCGGGCAATTTCAATCCACGTGCCTACGTGAGGCACGACGTTATGGACGATGCCGTCGCGCATGATTGTTCTATTTCAATCCACGTGCCTACGTGAGGCACGACACCGACAGGGACATGGTAACGGAGAGACTGGCGCATTTCAATCCACGTGCCTACGTGAGGCACGACCCTGTGACTGGGCGAACGCCTACAAGGTGTTCCTCATTTCAATCCACGTGCCTACGTGAGGCACGACCGGGTTCTACCGGCGGATGGTGGACTATAACGCATTTCAATCCACGTGCCTACGTGAGGCACGACGATTGATCAGCAATATCCTCTAACTGAGCTGGCGATTTCAATCCACGTGCCTACGTGAGGCACGACAGGGGTCTGCCAGGCAACACCCGACGATTTGATTATTTCAATCCACGTGCCTACGTGAGGCACGACGTAGTGTTCAAGCGCGACGGCGAGCGGCCCGAATTTCAATCCACGTGCCTACGTGAGGCACGACAGATCGTCCGATACTCGATATCATACGGATTCCCATTTCAATCCACGTGCCTACGTGAGGCACGACGCCATCGGGCAGCATGAGATCCCGGTGATGGTAATTTCAATCCACGTGCCTACGTGAGGCACGACGGCAAGACATCATTTACGAGGACGTGACCAAAATTTCAATCCACGTGCCTACGTGAGGCACGACGGACCGCCTCGACGCCCTCGTATGGGCCATCACCATTTCAATCCACGTGCCTACGTGAGGCACGACGACCACTACAAGATCGAAGGCTACGAGGTCATCATTTCAATCCACGTGCCTACGTGAGGCACGACGACCCGATTCTGATACCCGCACATTCCGGCGGATTTCAATCCACGTGCCTACGTGAGGCACGACGACCGCGATCCTGACTACGAGATCTTTTCGGATATTTCAATCCACGTGCCTACGTGAGGCACGACTCGCCGACGTCGACGAGGTCGCGACCCTGCTCATTTCAATCCACGTGCCTACGTGAGGCACGACGAAATGGCGCTGCGGACATACCTCAATATGGAATTTCAATCCACGTGCCTACGTGAGGCACGACGAAATGGCGCTGCGGGCATACCTCAATATGGAATTTCAATCCACGTGCCTACGTGAGGCACGACAGTCGGTGCCTCGGACAAACGTCGGTGCGGCCGCATTTCAATCCACGTGCCTACGTGAGGCACGACCGCCCGGCTCCTCTACGATGAGTGGCGGCGGCAATTTCAATCCACGTGCCTACGTGAGGCACGACCTCCCGGAGACTTATCAAAATCTTCTGCCGCTACATTTCAATCCACGTGCCTACGTGAGGCACGACCGACGACGCGATCACTGTCCGGCGGCTCTACGAATTTCAATCCACGTGCCTACGTGAGGCACGACGGAGCGGATCGCCGGGTTGCACGGTGCCAGCTTATTTCAATCCACGTGCCTACGTGAGGCACGACTCTATCCTATATATCAGAGGACAAATATCTTACTTGCCTCAACGCTGCATTATTGCCATAATATTCAATAAAAAGCATAAACAATCCAGAACTACACTCCAGAACACGAATACCGCTCTTCACACCGCTGACTGCCTGCATCACGCCAGGTACACCTCAGAAATACGAGAAAAAACACTCCATATAGGCAAGCAATCGATATTTGCCGGATCGCGAACCTCCCCGGGAAAACATGGGCACTTCACCTTCGCAACACGTTCCGAAAAGTATCATTACAGAATCAGAACATCCTCAACATTCAGTCCCGGCTTGGCCCCCACATGCTCCACATGATCCCTACCATGCTTCCCAAGATTATAATACCGTACACTATCAATCTCCGGATCAATGACCTCACCGATCCTTGCCTTCATCTCCATCAATTGGACGGAATCCACTACACATTCAAAAACTGAATTCTGCACGCGCGTACCATAATTCATACAGATCCTCGCAACCGTACGCAGCCTGCGCCGTCCCTCCGGAGTCTCCGTATTCACATCGTACGTGACCAGAACAAACATCACTTTCACCTCATCACGAACGGTGGATACCCATCGATATCCCCCCGCAGGTGCCGGGCCAGCAGCATCGCCTGCGCATACGGGAGAAGGCCGATCGGAATCCGCTCATCCAGATACCCATGCATAATCTCTTCGGTCTTCCGTCGCTGCCATGCCGCAAGAACCGCTTTCCGCCCTGCATCCGTCAGAAGCACCGCCCCGTTCTCCTTTACCTGGAAATCATCCGCCGCGACAACCCGGTTGTTGATCAGACTCAACACGAACCGGTCTCCAAGATACGGCCGGAACTCCTCCATCAGATCCAGCGCAAGGCTCATCCGTCCCGGTCGGGCACGATGCAGAAAGCCCACCTGCGGATCCAGCCCCACAGACTCAAGTGCCGATGCACAATCCACCGCGATCAGCGCATATGCAAATGACAACAAAGCGTTTATTCGATTCAACGGAGGCCTCCTGCTCCGGAACTCGAACGTAAACGCAGGGTCCCGCGACAGAATCAGATCGTCAAAGCAGTCAAAATAATACTTCGACAGAATCCCTTCACGACCCCGAAGCTCATTCAGTGTCCCGGGCGGTGACTCCTTCATCTGGCGAGTACCCTCTGTCAGCCGCTGAAGACTCTCTGAAAACGCCGGCGACGTCTTCTCAGGATAGTCACGGCCAAACCGCTGCAGAACACTCCGGCAGTTCAGCAATTTCCCGAGCACACAGTTCATCGCAATCCGGGCTGCAGCCCCCTCCTCATCCGAAAGAAGATACTGTCTCTTGCGGAGCAGCACATTCCCGGATACACGGCCAGAAACCCGTCCGAGGAACTTCCCGTACGGCGACACAAATGCAAGACCCACATTACGGGACGTGCATAACTCCATAACACCCGGACTCGCTCCCATGAACCCAAAACAGATAACTCCTTCCAGATTGTGAATGGGGAGCCGTCCCACCTCCTTCCGCTCAACAGAAACGACAATATTTTCCCCGTCTTTTGTGAGGTAGGAGTCAGGATTGGTGACATACAGGACATTCAGGAGTTTTCTCACACATCATCCCTCCCTATGCTGGTGGCAAGGTAACGATCCACCGACCGTCTGCGGGATGAGACGGCCGGCATGCAGAGATCGACAAGAGAACAATTTTTGCAGTGCGGCAGCAGAACCGCCGGCGGAGTGATGCCCGCATCGTAGAGTGCGTACATCCCGGCGACCAACTCCGCCACCCGGCGGCGAAGTTCATCGTCGAAGAACACCTCCGTCCGCCGCCGGGTCTTGCCGTAATACAGATACCCACGTTCGATCCGCGTCCGGTACATCTCTTCAAGACAGATCGCCTGGGCGCACAGCTGCACCTCGTCGCGGTCGTCCGGCTTCTTCCGCCCCGCCTTGTACTCCACCGGCACGACGGTCCAGCACCCCTCCCGTCCGGAGATCGTAACGCCTGCATCCGAACGATGATACTCCACCACATCCGCAACCCCGTACACCTTCAATGCGTGGGAGACCAGAGGCACGCTCCGCGAGATCAGAACATCCCCCCGGCTCTCCGTGAAGAAGGGATCGTCCGCATTCCTGTGCATCTGCTTGCCGCCGAAGGTGAGCACATTCTCCTTCCACACCTGCTCGATGTGGATGAGCGCCCACTGGCGTCTACAGAACGCAAAATGCTGGATGCCGCTGAGCATGAGGTAGTCGTCCGGGTTCATGAGGAATCGTGATCCGATGATGCATAGTTATAAGTCGGATTATAAGAACCTATCAGCGGAGATCCCGTTCATGAGTCTTGCCCACTACGATTCTGAAACCAATAGAGAGCAAACACTGCTGGAACACGGTTCAACCGTCGCAGATCTCTGCAAGACGTACGGCAGGGCGATAGGCTGTCCACATCTTGCAGAGATCTGCGGCCGGGTCCATGATGCGGGGAAAGCAAAACAGGAGTTTCAGGCATATCTCCTCTCGGGCGATAACCGTCTCCGGGGAAAGATCAATCATTCCTCCGCAGGAGCCAGGTATGTCTTTGAAAAGTACGGGAAGTCTCCGGACGTCTACCAGGCCTGCACGGCCCAGGTGGTCGCCCTTGCAGTCTGCTCCCATCACAGCGGTCTCATCGACTGTATCGATACCGAAGGGCAGGACCGGTTCAATTCCCGTCTGTACCCGGACAAAGACATTGGATACGACGAATGCATAACATATTTTGAGACCGAGTGCGTCACAGCAGAGGAACTGGATATCCTCTTCTACAAAGCTGTCGAGGAGACAAGGCAGATTCTCGAACCGATTCTCCGGCGGCAGGACATCAACCAGGAAAAACCCTTTTACTTCGCTCTTTTTGCACGATATCTTCTCAGTTGCGTCATCGATGCCGATCGATATGATACCTACTGTTTTAAGGCGGGACTCCCGACGCAGGACCCGGACTACGAGCTTGAAGCAACCTGGCGGGAACTTGCAGACAACCTCGAACTGTATCTCAGCACGGAGATGCGCAAAGACCGGGAGATCGATCGCCTCCGTGCCGAGATCTCAGACACCTGCAGGCAGGCTGCCGTGTATCCCGGAGGGATCTACCGGCTCTGTGTCCCGACCGGCGGGGGGAAAACGCTTGCAAGCCTTCGCTACGCCCTGCGGCATGCGACCCTCCACAAAAAACGCAGGATCATCTACGCAATCCCGTTCACCACCATCATCGATCAGAACGCAGATGTTGTCCGCAAAAGTCTCAAAAAGGACCGGGTCATCCTCGAACACCACTCCAACCTGATTCAGGATTCGAAAGAGAGCAAGATTAGAGATCCGAAAAAGGATGCCCTTACCGAGCCGGACGAAGGTGACCGGCGCAGCCTGCTTACCGAACGGTGGGATGTGCCGATCATCCTGACGACTACAGTACAACTCCTGAATACGCTGTTCCTCGGGAAGACCCAGTCCGTCCGGAGGATGCACAATCTTGCAGGTAGTATCATCGTCTTCGACGAGGTCCAGACGATCCCGATCAAGTGTCTTGATATGTTCAACGCCGCGCTGAACTTTCTTGCCGAGATCTGCGGTGCAACGATCATTCTCTGCACCGCAACCCAGCCCGGCTCAAACGTCGGGGTGCCCGTCAGATGCTCCTCGCCGGAGAACCTCGTTCCGGATTATGAAGAGATGTTCGGGAAGTTCCGAAGAACAACTATCCACGATGCCCGGATTCCCGGCGGCTATTCAGCATCGGCGCTTGCAGATTTTGTCCTTGAGAGGCAGCGAGCCAATACAAGCATCCTGGTCATCATGAACACCAAGAAGGCGGCAAGGAACCTGTATGCCGCCCTCAAACGCCGGTATCCCTCCTGCTCCCTCCATTATCTGAGCACTGCGCTCTGTCCGGCACACCGCAGGGTAAAACTCGAACAGCTGAATGAGGAGCTCGAAGACCGAAAACCGGTGATCTGCGTCAGCACCCAGCTCATCGAAGCAGGCATCGATATCTCGTTTGATTGCGTGATCCGGTCCCTTGCAGGGCTTGACAGCATCGCGCAGGCGGCCGGAAGGTGCAACCGGCACGGCGAGGATGCGTGCCGGGACGTGTTTATCATCAACAGTTCCGAGGAGAACCTTTCCCGTCTACCAGAGATCAGAAAAGGTCAGCTGCAGACGGAGCGGGTTCTGCGTGAGTATGCAGAGGACTCTGCACAGTTTGACCATGACCTCCTCTCGCCGAAGGCTCTGGCGAGATACTATCTGTACCACTACGAGGTGCAGAAGAAAGAGATGCAGTACCCGATTTCTAAGAGAGAATCTGGGTTTCCAACCGATGTCACGCTCTTCGATCTTCTTTCCCGAAACTGGACTGGATTGACAGCATATGCGAACCGTTTCGGATACCGCCCCGGTTATCCGTTCTGCCAAGCGTTTGCCTCAAGCGGAGGTCAGTTTGCGGTGATCGACCAGGATACGGTGAGCGTCCTTGTTCCGTTTGGGAGGGGAAAGGAGATCATTCAGGATCTGGCAACAACATCCCACCTCCCTGCAACAGCAAAACTACTGAAAGAGGCTCAACAGTATTCGGTAAATCTTTATAAAAATGAAGTTCAATCACTCGATAACGGGATATATTCGATCGGGGATACCGGCGTTCTAGCGCTTGTTGATATGTATTATTCTTCCGACTATGGTATCACCCCGCTCACCGATAATGAACCCGTTATCTTAGAGGGATAAAGAGGAGGGCGGCAAAAGAACGTGGAGTATCCAAACAGCGTTGAGTTCCGGGTGTTCGGAAAGTTCGCTCTGTTCACCGATCCGCTGACTCGTATCGGTGGCGAGAAGTTCAGCTACCAGATTCCCACGTATCAAGCGTTGAAAGGGATTCTGGAGAGCGTCTACTGGAAGCCGACGATCGTGTGGGTGATCGACTCCGTCAGGGTGATGAAGATGATTCAGACCCAGTCGAAGGGTATCCGCCCGATCAAGTATCATCAGGAGGGAAACGATCTCTCGATCTACACCTACCTCGCGGACGTGGAGTACCAGGTGAAGGCGCACTTTGAGTGGAACCCGCACCGGCCCGAACTTGCCTGCGATCGGAACGAAAACAAGCATTACGCTATGGCAACGCGGATGATCGCCAGGGGAGGGAGACGGGATATCTTTCTTGGGACACGCGAGTGTCAGGGGTATGTCGAGCCCTGTGCATGGGGGGAAGGAGAAGGCGCCTATGACGATTGTTCCGAGCTTGCGTTCGGACTGATGTTTCACGGATTCACCTATCCTGATGAGAGCAATGATGGGAAACTCTCCGCCCGCATGTGGTATCCGGTGATGCGGCATGGTGTTATTGAGTTCATCCGCCCGGAGGAGTGTTCGGTCATCCGCGAGATCAAGTCCCAGCTCACGAAGAAGTTCGTACCCGGAGAAAATCTCGGTCTTGCCGAGGAGGGGATGCAGTGAGCTGGATCTCCCGACTCTGCGAGACGTACGACAACTGCAGTACCGGCGTGCTGAAGGCGGGTACGGAGAAAGATCTGCTTCCGGTCGGGCACACGACGCAGTATGCCCAGATCGAGATCGTCCTCGATGCAGATGGCAACTTCCTGTCGGCAAGGGTTGTGGACAATGACAAGGGGCAGGATGAGAACGAGGCAGTTACGATCATCCCCTGCACCGAGGACTCGGCGAACAGGACAAGCGGGCTTGAGCCGCATCCATTGTTTGACAAACTCCAGTACGTGGCAGGAGATTATGCCGCGTATGTTCCAGACAAAGCGAGCGGGTTTGATGAATATAAGAAAAACTTGCAGCAGTGGTGCGACTCTCCGTATTCTCATCCGATGATCCAGGCTGTATTATCGTACGTTGTGAAGAGAACGATGATAGCCGACCTGGCATCAGAGAAAGTGCTCTACCTATCCGAGTCCGGCGGAATCCTGGAGAAGTGGATCGGCACTGATGAAGAGAGACCGCTGCTGTTTCAGCAGTCGGTTTCTCCGGGCGACGCGTTTGTCAGGTTCTGTGTTGAGATTCCCGGCATCCCCGACTCCCGTGTCTGGATGAATGAAGAGGTTCGGGAGCGGTTCATCGCGTATTACACATATGCGTTTCCGAATACCGGTACCTGCTACGTTACCGGGAAGACGGATGTTCCGGTCTCCCGTAAAAGTGCAGGAAAGATCCGGAATGCGGGCGACCGGGCAAAGATCATCTCTTCCAACGACGATAAAGGATTTACGTTCAGGGGGAGGTTCGCCTCGCCCGATCAGGCCGTGACGTTGAGTTACGAGGCGTCCCAGAAGTCTGTAAATGCTTTGAAATGGCTGGTTGCAAAGCAGGGCTACCGCAACGGGGATCAGGTGGTCGTTGCCTGGGGTACGAGAGATGAACCACTCCCGCCGATCTGCGGGGACGGTGTCGATCTCTGGGGCGAGCAACTGTCTGCGCCGGATGCAGCTCCCGACACCAGGGAAGAGTTCGCATCCCGCCTGAACAAGGCGATCGCAGGCTACTCGGCAGAACTGGACGACAACTCCAACGTGACAGTCATAGGTCTTGATTCCACAAACGGGCTGCAGGGCCGCCTATCGCTCACCTTTTACCGCGAACTGACGGGATCGGAGTTCTTACAACGGATTTTACGATGGCACACGACATGCGCCTGGTATCCGCTATTTCGAAGTTATCGGGACACCGATGGAAAGAATAAATGGATCCGGTTCCGGGGTGCCCCGTCTCCCGTTGACATCGCGGCTGCGGCATATGGTTCCGGCCTGAACGACAAACTCAAAAAAGCGACGGTGGAGCGATTGCTTCCCTGTATTGTCGATGGGAAACCTCTGCCCCGGGATCTTGTGGAGGCAGCCTCGATGCGGGCCTCACGTCCGTTCGCGATGGAGAGGTGGGAGTTCAACCGAACTCTTGGAATCGCCTGTGCGTTAATTCGGAAGTATTGCAACGACAAGATGAACGATCGAACGAGTCTGAAAGAGTATAGGGAGGTATGGAGCGTGGAGTTGGATTTGACAAACACTGACCGTAGTTATCTGTTCGGCCGGCTGCTTGCCTATGCAAGAAAGATTGAGGAGTATTCACTATATCTAGGGGGGGCTGACGCGCGACAGACAAATGCAGAGCGATTTATGCTGCAATTCAGAAAACGCCCTGATAAGACGTGGGATCAGTTGTATCAGAAACTTCTCCCCTATATGAGCAGGTTCAGGACTAAAGGGCCGGAGTTTTTCGGAAACCGATATGAAGCAGGAATGAACTCTGTGATGGATGGATTGCGAAGCTCCGGCGGGTTTACCAGTGAGTCGCTTGATCCTATGTATCTTCTTGGGTATCAGAGTCAGCTGAATCAGTTCGAGGTGGAATATCAGATGATGAAAGCAAAGAAAGCGGAGAATGCAAAGAGTGCTGGAGAGTTACCATTATGACGAAACTTGAAAATAAGATCGACTTTGCGGTTGTTGTGGCGGTGAAGAATGCCAACCCAAACGGTGATCCGCTGAACGGAAACCGGCCGCGTGAAAATTACGACGGGTGCGGTGAGATCTCGGATGTGTGTCTGAAGCGGAAGATCCGGAATCGAATGCAGGATATGGAACACCCGGTTTTTGTGAAATCCGACGATCGTAGTGATGACGGCTTTAAGAGTTTGAAGGATCGGGCGGATGCATGCAAGCCGTTTGCTGACGCGGTCAAGAAGAAGGATGTGGAGAAGGCGAAAGAGATTGCTTGCGGGGAGTGGCTTGATGTCCGGAGTTTCGGCCAGTTGTTCGCATTTAAGGGTGATGATGCGTCCATCGGTATCCGTGGCCCGGTTTCGATTCATCCGGCATTCAGCGTGGACACCATCGACGTGACGGCCACACAGATTACGAAGAGTGTGAACAGCGTACCGGGTGCGAAGAAGGCGTCGGATACAATGGGTATGAAATACCGCGTGGACTTCGGAATGTATGTGTTTTACGGAAGCATTAACTGCCAGCTCGCAGAGAAGACCGGATTTTCGACAGATGACGCGGAAAGCATCCGTAAGGCTCTCACCACCTTATTCGAGAACGACAGTTCATCGGCCCGCCCGGAGGGCAGTATGGAAGTCTGCAAGGTATTCTGGTGGAAACACAACTCGAAGAGCGGACAGTACTCTTCAGCGAAGGTTCACCGGACGTTGCACGTGCAGCCGAAGACGGATGCACCGAAGTCCATCGAGGACTACGAGATCACGGTAGATGCGCTGGATGGTCTTGAACCGGAGATCTTTGAGGGAACATAACGAAAGCTCCGGCGGTGAAAGCCGCCGGTGCAATAATTCATGCTTTTTTATGAACCCCGGTCTCTGGTGCGCAGTGGGAAGGAAACTCGGGACGGCAGGGGACTCCGCAGCCCCGTTCTCCGTCTCTCCTTCAAGCCGGTCGACCGCATAGGCAAGCTCCACGCCCTCCCGGCCGTGGAAGATTAGCATCATCGGGACTGTTGCGCACCCCCGGCCGGTACAGGCGGCGATCGCGGCCCTCCGGACTCGATAACCCCCCGGAAATGCCAGCAGACCAGGACGAGGGGGATGTAAACAGCCACGGCACCCCGTCCGGACTCTCCGGCGATCATTACCGACCCTGGAGTCTGGACCGTGAGGAGCCGGGTAGAACTCCTGAACGAATCGTGCCTCACGCAGGCACGTGGATTGAAATGCCACGGTCTCTAGCAGGATCTCCCGCTGGTGCGGTCGTGCCTCACGTAGGCACGTGGATTGAAATAACACGCTTCATTTGAAAAACGGTGCAAAGAGCGGATCGTATCCTCCGACATGACCGGTGACGTGCAGGTAGGCTGAGGGTGCTATGAGCAGGTTCGGCGTCCACGGAAGGTGCCCGTTCAGGTTTCGGGTCGGGATGTAGGGGATGAGCATCAGGGAGAATGCGCCGAGCGAGGAGAATGCCGGGAGGAGGTTTCTGAGGGTCATGCTGATCTCGACGTTGAGAGGAGGATCAGGAGTTGCACAAAGTACGTGACGTAAACTCCAGGAGATTCGGCTCGGCGCAGCACGGTACCGAGGTATGTTCCCCTGGCGGCTGCCAGAAGAGGCGTCTGGCACAACGTTCGCAGTATCGGATCGTGAACTCCGGCACGCTGGCACTGCACCCGCATGCGTATTCTTCCGGATTCCCTCTCTTCGCACGCAGTCCGGTTGCGAGGTACGGGCGTTCTCGCCCCGGAAGAACACTATAGAGATATCTTGGATAGAATATATTAATGGGGAGTGTGCCTATACTAGTATATGGTGGCGACGGGATCCGGTCGGCCACCGGACAGGAAGGTGGATGGATGACTCACAGGATAATGACCGATCCCGGGCGGCCGGATGAGAGAGCCGGTACGCGGGAAAATTCGTCTTCTGAGGGGGTATTGCTGGACATGCACGTCCACTCCTGCCACTCGGCCGATGCGATGACGGATATCGCGACGATCGTCCGGGTGTGGCGGAAGAAGCGCATCCTCTCCCTGGTCTGCGATCACGACAGCATCGAAGGGTCGCGCCGGGTCTATGGCGAGATCCGGAGGTCCGATCCGGATATTCCGCTGCTGCTCGCGGAGGAGATCACCACGGCCGAGGGCGAGATAATCGGAGTATTCCTCACGGAAGAGATCCCTCCCGGCATGAGCGCCGCCGAGACTCTGGATCGCATCCGGGACCAGGGCGCCGTCTCCATCGTCCCGCACCCGTTCTGCACCTTCCGCCCGAGCGCCATCAGACGGGAAGTGCTCCACGAATGTATCGGCAGGATAGATATCGTTGAGGGCTACAACGCACGAACCCCCATGCCTGAGGAGAACGATCAGGGGCGGGGGTATGCCAGGAAGCACAACAAGCCGGTGTCGGCCGGGTCGGATGCCCACACCCCGTTCGAGCTTGGCAGGACGTACGTCGAGATGCCGGCGTTCGAGGGCCCGAAAGATCTGGTGCGGTCACTCTCCGCGGCCGACATAATGTTCAGGAAGACGCACCCTGCCGCTCACTACGTTACCAGGGTGGTCAAGCGGGTGAAGCGGGCCGTCGGGTAAACGATGCCGCCGGGGGCGACTGCGGGATAGGTTGCCTTCGGTTGAGGGATTCGTAAGAGCCCCTGTGACTCCTGCACACACACCGGCAAGCACGTTCAATCACGGGCTGTCTCACCCGCCTGGGCGTTTGCAGCAGCCGACGGCGCGAGCGCTGCTCTTCGCGTTGATCCCTCGAAGCACAGGGATGACTGACTGTAAAAAAGAGTTCCCCGGGGACACCCCCGGAACCTGCTCACTGGTATTCCAGCGGCTGGACTTCTTTCGGCAGTCCGCCCTTGAAGTGCTGCTGCACCTTCCCGTAGTATTGCCGCAGCCGCTCGTTCATCGTCGCGTGCACCTTCTCCCGTGCCTGCTCGAAGTGCGACGACTTCACGACGGCGGCACCCTCCCGCATGGCGAGCATGGCCGCCTCCCGGGCGAGCGCCTCGAGGTCCGAGCCGACGAACCCCTCGGTGTCGGTCGCTATCTTTCCGAGGAGCCGATCTCTTGCCGGGTCGTCGAGGGTAACCTTCTGCTGGGAGAGGAGGTCGACGAGTTTCCGCCTGCGGATGTGGCGCTGGAGCCCTTCGTCGTCGCTCGCCTCAATCGCGGCGCGGTGACCCCTCACGTCCTCGATGCCCACCTGGTGGTTGGCCCCGACGGCCAGGACCAGGTCTTCGAGCTCGTTCTCCGAGAGTCCCTCCGTCAGTTCCACGAGTTCCTCGATCGTCGAGCCCTCGACCGGCATGTAGCGGGTGTGAATCGTGAGGATCTTCTCCCGGTCGTCCCGTCCGGGCTCGCCGATGTAAACGAGCCGGTCGAACCGGCCGGGCCGCAGCAGCGCCGGGTCGACCATATCCGGCCGGTTCGTCGCTCCCATCACCACCACGCCCCGGAGTTCCTCGAGACCGTCGATCTCGGTGAGGATCTGGTTTAAGACGCTCTCGATCACGTGCGACTCGGTGCCGCCGCCCCGGGCGGGGGCGAGGGCGTCCAGTTCGTCGAAGAAGATGATGGACGGGGCCACCTGCCGGGCCTTCTTGAAGATCTCGCGGACCGCCCGCTCGCTCTCGCCTACCCACTTCGAGAGGAGCTGGGGGCCCTTGACCGGCACGAAGTTCGCCCCGCTCTCGCTTGCGATCGCCTTTGCGATGAGGGTCTTTCCCGTCCCCGGCGGTCCGTAGAGAAGGACGCCCTTCGGGGGCTCGATCCCGAGGTCCTCGAACCGCTCACGCTGCGTGAGCGGGTACTCCACCGCCTCGCGGATATCCTGTTTCGCCTCTTCAAGCCCCCCTACATCCCCCCAGGTGGTGTGGGGCACTTCGAGGAGGACCTCCCGCATGGCGCTCGGGCCCACGTCGCGGAGAGCGTCGCGGAAGTCCCTGGCCTGCACCTCCATCTTCTCGAGGATCTCGGGGGGGATCTCCTCGGCTTCCAGGTCGATCTCGGGGAGGTAACGCCGCAGCGCCTTGATCGCCGCCTCACGTGCGAGGGCGGCAAGGTCCGCCCCGACGAACCCGTGGGTCTGCTGGGCGATGGAGGCGATCGCCACATCGTCCGCAAGCGGCATACCGCGGGTGTGGATGTGGAGCACCTGGACCCGGTCGTCTTCCGACGGGACCCCGATCTCGATCTCCCGGTCGAACCGTCCGGGACGGCGGAGGGCGGGATCGATGGCGTCGAGCCGGTTCGTGGCCCCGATCACCACTACCTGCCCCCGCTCTTCAAGGCCGTCCATCATCGTCAGGAGCTGGGCCACCACGCGCCGCTCGACCTCCCCGGTCACCTCTTCGCGCCGGGGGGCGATCGAGTCGAGCTCGTCGATGAAGATGATGGCGGGAGCGTGCTGCCTTGCGTCCTCAAAGACCTCACGAAGCCGCTGCTCGCTCTCGCCGTAGTACTTCGAGATCACCTCCGGCCCTGCAATCGATATGAAATGGGCTCCGCTCTCGCTTGCGACCGCCTTTGCGATGAGTGTCTTTCCGGTCCCCGGCGGTCCGTAGAGGAGGACGCCCTTCGGGGGCTCGATCCCGAGCTTCCGAAAGATCTCCGGGTGGCGCATAGGCAGTTCGATCGTCTCGCGGACACGCTGCAGCTCGCCTTTCAGGCCGCCGATATCCTCGTAGCTGATCCTTTTGACTCCCTCGAACCCGGCCGCAGGCTTCTCGGAGAACTCGATCTTCGTGTTCTTGGTGATGATCACGGCGTTCTCCGGCTCGACCACCACGGCTTTGAACGCGACGAGTTGGGGCTGCATAAACGGGAGCCCCGCCTGGATCGGCACGGAGTCGTTCTTCACGACGGGAAAGTCGATCAGCTTGTTGACGACGCTGCCGTAGTTGATGGGGAGCTGTTTCGGGAGGTCTTCGGGAGGCGCGAGCACCACCCTTTTTGCCTCGGCTTCCTCATCGAGCGTCTTTATCTTGACCCGGTCTCCTATGCTCGCACCGGTATTGAGCCGGGTAAAATTATCGATCCGGACCTTACCCTGGTGCCAGTCGTTAACCATGGCACGCCAGACCTTGGCCACGGTGCGGCGCTTTCCTTCGATTGCAACGAGGTCTCCCGGGTTGAGCCTGAGCTGCAACATGGTATCAGGGTCAAGCCGTGCCTTGCCTGCCCCCTGATCCTCCGGATAAGCGCTATCTACCTTCAAGTATATCTCTGGCATTACCTCTAGTTCTTATATTTCGGGGATTTATAAGTACTGGAGACGCATGAACGTACTTCTCTTCGATCCGTTCAACGGAGCCGCGGGCGACATGATCATCGGAACTCTTCTCGATCTGGGGGCCGATGAGGGGCTCGTCAGGGCAGCCATGCGTTCCGTCGTCGGGGAACCGACAATCGAACGGGTAGACCGCTCCGGCATCCGGGCCGTCCAGGTGAGAGCGCATGCCCCGGCGCACCACCGCACCCTCGACGAGGTGCTCGACCGGGTGGCCGAAAGCGACGCCCCCGCCCCTGCACGGGAGACGGCACGGCGGGTCTTTCTCCGCATACACCGGGCCGAGGAGAGCATCCACGGGGAGGGGGCGCACTTCCACGAGGTGGGTGCGGACGACGCCGTCGCAGACGTGGTGGGGGCCTGTACCGCCCTCCACTCCCTCGACGCCGCCGGCGTGGCCGTCCTCCCGGTGGCGCTCGGCCGGGGGTTTGCGGTCGGCTCCCACGGCACCTTCCCCATACCGGCTCCCGCGACCGTAGCGATCATTGCCGCATCGGACCTTAAGACCGCCCCCGGGAACGAGGAGCGGGAACTCTGCACCCCGACGGGAGCCGCCCTCCTAGCCGAATTCTCGACGATCCGGCCCGAAGACCTCGGTCCGGCGAGCATCGGGGCGGTCGGCTACGGGGCCGGGAGCAGGAACCCGCCGGGGAAACCGAACGTCCTCCGTTCGATGCTTCTTTCGACGGAGGAGCACGCCGGCGGCGACCGGGTCGATATCCTCGAGACGAACGTGGACGACGTGACTGCCGAAGCCCTCGCCTACACGATCGGCCGCCTGATGGAGGAGGGAGCACGGGATGCGAGCGCCATTCCGGTGGTGATGAAGAAGGGGCGGAGTGGCCACCTCGTCCGGGTGGTATGCCGTCCCGATGCGACCGACCGTCTTGTGGGCGTGATGGCGCAAGAACTCGGGACGCTCGGTATCCGCTGCCTGCCGATGGTGCACAGGTCCGTCGCCGAACGAACGGTCGAGCCGGTCCCGGTGACCGTCCGGGGCCGCGAATGGACGATCGACGTGAAGTGCGGCTGGTCGGGAGGGAGGATCACCTCTTTCAAGGCGGAGTACGAGCAGGCGGCGGCGTGCGCCCGGGAGACCGGGGTCTCGCTCCGCGAGGTCGCCGGGACCGTCGAGGCGGCTGCACGCCGCCTCTTCATCGAGCGGGGTGTGCTCGAACCATGAAACCCGACCGGGTCGGCACCGGAAACCAGGCCCTCGACGACCTGCTCGGCGGCGGGCTCGAGCGGCGGACGATCACCCAGATCTACGGCGAGCCCGCGAGCGGCAAGAGCACCCTCTGCCTGATGGCGGCGGTATCCTCTCTCCGGTCCGGGAACTCGGTCGTCTACATCGACACCGAAGGGTTCTCGGTGGAGCGATTCAGCCAGATCGCCGGGGAGAACGCCGGGGCGTTCGCGGACCGGCTCTACCTCTTCGAACCGCTCGACTTCGCCCAGCAGGGAGCGATGATCGCCGATGCGGAAGGGCTGCTCAAAAAGAACGGCCACGCCCCCGTGGGGCTGCTGGTGATGGATTCGGCCACCGCCCTCTACCGGACCGAACTCGACCTCGGGCGGGAGGCGTTAAGGAAACTCTCGCACCACACGATCAAACTCCTCGGGCTTGCGAAGAAGTACGACATCCCGGTCCTGATCACGAACCAGATCTTCATGGATATCGAACGCGACCGGGTTTCCGGCCTCGGGGGGACGGCGCTCGAACATCTCTCGAAGGCCATCATACGGCTCGAAAAGAAGGACAGCGTCCGGCGGGCGATGCTCCGGAAGCACCGGTCCCGGCCGGAAGGCCTCTCGTTCGATTTTACGATTACCGGGGACGGGATCAGAACGATATAACGCCCGCAAAGACCGTGTCGGCGGGGCCTTCCATGGTGACGGCCTCCCCGAACCGGATGACGAGCGGCCCGCCTTTCGTCTCCACCCGCACCGTATCCCCGGCATAGCCGAGACGGCGGGCGACCGCTGCAGACGCGGTGGCGCCGGTTCCGCAGCTCTCGGTCTCGCCCTCGACGCCGCGCTCGAACGTCCGGATCCGGAGCGTGCTATCTCCGGCCTCTTCGACGAAGTTGACGTTTGCGCCCTCAACGAAGGTGGGGTGGTTCCGTATCGCGGGACCGGCGACGGCGATATCGACGGCCCCTATTTCTTTCACGAAGACGACGGCGTGCGGGACGCCGGTGTTCACGGCATAGACGGTGAAGTTGCGGATCTCCTCTTTATACTCGCCGTTCCCCGTAGCGGGAATCGCGCTCCGCTCGAACGCCGGCGCCGGCATGGTGATCGTCGCGGCGAACTCGTCGTCGGCATACCCCATCGTCACCGCCACGACCCCCGCCCCGGTCTCGACCGAGCAGGACTCTTTGACGTAGCCAGCGTCGTAGGCGTACTTCGCGAGGCACCGGATGCCGTTCCCGCACATCGAGGCTTCGCTCTCGTCGGGCTGGAAGAGCCGCATCCGGACGTCCGCTTTATCGGACGCCTGGAGGAAGAGGATGCCGTCGGCGCCGATGCCGAACCTGCGGTCGCAGTAGAGCGCCGCAAACGCTCCCTTCATCTCTTCGGGGATGATCTCCTGTCGGGATTCGTCGATCAGGATAAAGTCGTTGCCGTTTCCCTGCAGTTTGGTGAACGCGATCTCCATGTTGTAGCCTCTTCTGTAGGTATTGGGGGCGGCGGGTGATAAACGGTGGGGGTTCGTGGGATGGGGGCCGGGGATTACGACCACCTCACGTTGCACCGCATAGACGCATCCACTCGGAAGAATCCATTTGAGGACCAAGGACCAGCTCCGGCGGGGAGATGAATACCGTGAACTTCACCGAGATGTTCTCAATTCCCATCTCCCGTGCCCGCTCGTCAAGCATCGCATACACTGCTTCAATCGAGGAGATGTTCTCCGGCGGAGGCGGGCCGTTCCAGATGTTCACCCGCAGATACCCGTCGACGTCGTAGCCGAAACCGATCAGAGACCCGTTGGGATAGAGGTAGCGTTCCCATATCAGATCCTTCGTGGCGGCGGTGAAGGCTGGAAGCGATGCGCTCTTTCCGCCCTTCGAGAAGGGAAGCCCTCCAAGCGTGATGGTGACGGGGTTTCGCTTGTTCAGGCCGGCTTTGAGGTGTGCGATCTCCTGTTCGGCGAATGCCGGCGATGCCTGGTAGGGGAGGTCCTCGGAGAGGTACAAAATTGTTTTAGCAACCCCCGGATTGGAAAGGGCAACGATGACCGCATCTGCCTGAGAGATGGGTTCTGTAAGCGGAGTGCCAATATACCCGGGCCCCGAAGCCCTATCCTCTGTCAGCGAATCTGTCTCGCCGTGCATCGAATAGTTCAGCTCATCCCTTGCCTGTTGCAAAAGGGATGATACCCGTTTGTCGTCCGCCTCTGTCCATCCGTCGAGGTACGAAACTCGCGGCAGGCTACGGATTGCCTCAGCAATCTCTTCTTCGGAGCACCCTTTACTTCGAAGTTCGCTGATAAATGAGGGAGACCGTTTCTGAAGCGTCTCAGTATCCACGATGTCCAGCTTCTCAATATCGAGTGCCCCGGCATCCGTAGCCATCGCCGGTACCACCATTACACTCACCAGCAGCACGGCGAGGAGCACGGAGAATGCCTGCGTTCCAAGTTTTCCGCTCATTTCACATTCCTTCAGGGATTTCCCGGAGGCCGGAGAGGTATGCCTTCAAGTGCGGGAAGAGCATACGCACCCATTGCCTCCGGGCGCGCGGGACGTTCACCTGGACGTTTGGCAAACCGACCCGGTGAACCTCCGCACCGGTGCAGGCGCCGCCTGCGGCACCCACAATTGTTCACTGGATCGTTTCGGGATAAACCGTTTCTGGGACAAACACCAGATTGAAAGCCGGCTTTTCTGGAAAAGGGTGCTTCATCCACTGTGTGCAGGCCGCCAGGCGTGTCCGCGCTCTGCCATGCACCTGAATAGAAGCAGGGTACAGCCGCATGGTGGAGCCCCCTTTCACGGCCACGTCGTCAGCACCTCGTAGTACGCACCCTCGTACTCCATGAGCGGGTACAGCCCCGCCTCCCCTCCGGGACCATAGGTATCGTGGAGCGCTTTGCTCTCTGCGTACGAGACATTCGGCCCCCCGACGACACGCTGGTCCCGGGAACCCCACTCCCACGCCGATGGGTTCCGTTCCTCGCCCCGGATGACTGCGTCGAGCGCCGGGTGCTGTTCGAAGTCCTTCTCGGTCAGGGGGACGATCGTGCTCTCTCCCGGCTCCGCCCTCTCCATGACGTAGAGCATCGGCTGCCCACCCGAACTCTCGTGCACGTAGACGATGAGGCGTCGGCGAGCATGAAGCCGAGGACGAGCGCAACGATGCCGGCGAGGCCGCAGGCTACGATGAGCCCCGCTGTTTTGAACCGGTTCCTTGATTTAGGATTCGTATCTTCTTCCATTCCAATAGCACCTGTTTTTGACCCGATCTTAGGGGATCAGGGTGAGGGAGTAATAGTACGCACCGTCATATTCGACGTACGGCCGGTTCTGCGCCTCGACATCGGGACCGAACGACTCGATAAGTACTTCCCGTTCCAGGTACGTCACCGGAACATTCCCAATCGTTCGCTTGTCGAGGACACCATCTGGATACCAGGGTCCGGGATACCGGTTGTCGCCCCGGATCGCGGAGTCGAGCGCCGGGTGCTGCTCGAAGTCTTTCTCGGTCAGGTGAATGACGGATACATTTTCCGGCAGTTCTCCCCGGACCTCCCAGACGGTCAATATCGGAGACCCGCCGCTTGCTTCGAGCCAGGCGAAGAAGGCGGTATACCCGAGCACAACCATCATGGTGAGGATGATGACGCCGATGAACGCCAGAACCCCCACGATAACCAAACGTTTTTCCGGTTTTGATTTCATGTGATCTCTTCCATATTTTCATCCCGGATGTTGCAGCGCCGGCCCTCCCACTTTGCGCAGATCCCTGGATTTTGGTCCTTTATCCGTTCCGATTACACCCATTCTAACCGTGTCAGGGAATCGAGACGAGGGTATAGTAATACGCACCTTCGTACTCGAGGTATGGTCGTTTCCTTGTCTCAAGATCTATGCCGGACGACTCGATGAGCACGTCACGTTCCACATACGTCACCGCAACACTCCCTATCCCACGTTCGTCAGGGTCATCGGAGGGGTACTCCCGCTTCCACGGATCGGGACCCCTGTTATCGCCCCGGATCACGGAGTCGAGTGCCGGGTACTGCTCGAAGTCCTTTTCAGTCAGGTGGATAATGGATGCATTCTGCAGGTGCTCCCCCCTGACCTCTGAGACGTACAACACTGGGAAGCCGCTGCTTGTTTCGACCCAGGTGAAAATGGCCGTGCACGTGAGTACAATCGCCGCAACGAGGATGATGACTCCGACGAACGCCAGAACCCCCACTCCAATGAGATGCCTGTCAAGTTTCAGCTCCACGTGACTCACCTGCTATCTCCATCTGAGCCTATCGGACAGTAACCGGGGCAACTCCGTTTCCATACCGACAGATCCCGTCCGGCTCCCTGGGTATCGCGCTCTGCTTTCACGTGGGGGATCACCGGGGCTCCTTTGGGTAGTTATGCCGGTTTACCAGGAGGGCGTACCCGCCGTCGTCGGTCCGGATGACCGAGACGGCGTCGCCGATCAGTTCGAACGTGGTATTCAATTCGGTGTCCCACTCCGGGAGCCCGTCGGCGTTGAGTTTCATGATGTGAGGAACGCCTACCTGATCGGGGAGGATCAGGAACCGGGATGCGGGATGGTACGTAACGGTACCGGACACGTACCCTCCATCGGCCGTTTTGAGGACCGGTGCCGACGCATTGAGCGTCTTCTCCCCGTTCACGTTCCCGTCCCGGTCGAAGACGACCCCCTCCAGCGTCACGTTGCTGTAGATAACGGTACATCTGCCCCCCCGGTGCCTCCCCCATGAAGACTACGTGGTTGTACTGTGACGGACTGCCGAGCGTCGAATTCCAGAGCATATCGCCTACAGCATCCAGTCGAAGCAGCCACACGTCGGAGCCGTTCCGGTTCGGGAGGTAGGTCGTGCCGCCCACCAGGTACCCGCCGTCCGAGGTCCGGATGATGGCCCTTGCGCTGTCCCGGTCGCCGGTCCCGTAGGTCTTTCGTCACTCTTCTGTCAGGTTTCGATCCCGCTTGAACACCAGGAGATCTCCGCCGTCAGTCCCGGCGACGACAACCCCGCCGTCGGCGGTCTCCAAGACCGACTGCAGGGTGCCATCGGCTTCGACGTCGCCATCCAGGATGTTTCCCGCAGGATTGAGAAGCAGGACCCCCGACTTACCCACCGCTACGACGGTGCCCCCGGCCGTCTCGGCGACGGCAACGACCGGGTCTCCTCTGCCGGTGGCGTTCCAGACGGCGGAACCGTTGCCGTCGATCTTAAAGACCCCATAGGACTGATCCTCGCGCCAGGGTCGGACATCTCCCCCGATGAGGAACCCACCGTCTGCCGTCTGGATCATGCTCGTTGCGATATCGTCTCCCCCGGTATCGATGACCGTCTGCCACTGCTCCGTTCCTCCGGCATCGACTTTGAAGACCATGATGTCGCGGCCCACCCCGTACTCCGGCACAAGGCATCCTGCCGCAAGGACCGCCAGAAGACAGAGCGCGGTCGCCAGGATGCCGTTCCATCTGTAGGCAGTTGGTTTCACGTTCGCTCCTTTATATGGTTGCGTTGCATAGTTCATCCCTCCTGGTGGAAGGACCTGCGATTGAGTGCAAAACTCCGGGTGTACTTATGATTCTGCAGATCTCCTTTTTCTGGGGTATACCACCATCATACACAACCCTGGTGCTCCCAGACAAGTTATCCACTCTGTACCTCTCGTCGAAATGCGATTACGACCACAAGTATGATACCAAATACGACGACGGATATGAGCACAGCCTCCAGGTACAGGATAATCAAGCTCATGATGAGAAAGCCCATTTCAGGCAAGGGCAGAAACGTCAACAACTGGAAGGCTGGTGAACCGGTGCCTTCACCCCCGAACGCCGTTGCAAACCCGTAAACCAGAAGCAGGGCTACCGTGATCACGGACCCGGAGAAGAGAATTTTGGAGAGATGTCGATCGGGAAAATGATGCCTGACAAGCATAAACGGCGTCAACACACCCATCAGTATGATCACCAGGTTCAGTACCGGTAAAATCGGTCGGATCAACGGCACGAAGGAGAGAACCGGCACCAGAACGGCCAGGAGCAACCCGATCAAAACCGGAGCAAGTTTGCCTATAACGGGTTGCGCCTTCGCGAAAACGTGATAGAACCCCAGGGAGAGAACGCCGATGAAGACAGCTGGAAGGAAAACAATAAGCAAGACAAAGATGACAACAGACAGGTATGAAAACATTGGCTCCATAGTAAATCTCACCGATAAAAGAGGAGGGAGAGCCTCCTCAATCTCTCATGTATTTCACCAGACCGAGAGTATACTTCGCTGTATCGAGAAGACAGTTTTCGGTAATCGATCTGACATCCGGGTCGGTTCCGAACGTGTACCGGTGATTATACACCAAATAGTAAAGTTCATCATCGTAGTTCTTCGCATACCCAGCAAGTGACTGCGTCGAACTTGACGGATCGGTTATGGTGTAATAATACCAGTTGTCCTGGATGACGGATATGAAGTTGTATCCCTCTCCACCATCCTGATCCCAGTTAGTTGCGACATAGGCCTCATAATCACCGTGAACCCATGAATTCAGCGCCTGTTCCAGTTCCATGCCAGTATGGAGCGGGTTTCCTACATCGGTCAGGAAATGGCTTGAATACCCCAGGTTTGTATATGCATTGTACATCGACGGTTGATCGTAGTAGTCCCCGGCAATGGTTACATAGTTTTCACATTGTGCCGGAGCATAGCCCGTTCCAAGCACAGGGTCGTAGTAATGATCGTAGGAGTGACACACAGTCTGGATGAAGGTATCCAACCACTCAAACCCGGATGGGGGCCAAACCGGAGACCAAGAATCAGGATCGTCTGCTGCGTTGTGAGCGTACGTAGCATACGTGGATGAAACACCCCACTTCAAACAGGAGATCTCTATGATATCCTGATGACAGGGCGCCGCCCACCACCGGATGCTGTTTTCAGCCGCAAACTTGTCGTTCAGATACTCGGCGAGCGCTTCATCGGCCTGAGCAAGGATGGAATTTTCCTCTTCGGTCAAGGTATGCTCACCCGGAGAGACGAAAGTCACCTCAGTTCGACCGTCACGTTGGGTCACAGTCACAGGATACTTTGCCCAGATTTCCCTGAGCCCTTCAGATAACATCTGTTTTTTCTCATCGGAAATTTGAGTCACCCTCAAATCATTTAGAGCATTTCTCTTTCCTTGTTCATCGGCAGCAAACAGTGCCCAATGAGGCGTTGCTTTTTTCACATTCTCATCGATCGTAAAAAGTGAGCCGGACAGTGTCTGCCCGTTTGCCGCAACTACAGGCATCGGCTGCTCAACCAAAACCTCAGAGGTCGCTGCTGCCGCTGGCACAAGACCCACACTTACCAGTAGCAGTGCCAGGAGCATGGAGAATGTCTGCATTCCAGTTTTTGCTTTCATGTGTTCCAACTCCGTTTTCGTTCACCGGAGGCAGAAGGGGCACACGTTTAAGTATGCAGAACGCTTACGTTCCCATTGCCTCCGGGCGCGCGGGACGTTCACCCATCCGATTCGCTACTGGCCGGGTGAACCTCCGCACCGTTGCAGGCGCCGCCTGCGGCACCTACAAGTGTTCACTTGTCAGTTTTGAGATATACCTTTTCTGGGACAAACACCAACTCAAAGGGCAGTTTTTCCGGAAAAGAGCAGGGCTAGCACCCTGAGATCATCATAGACTCCACCACCTATAGCGGACCCGTCCCTGGAGAATTCCCTCCCGATGGCAAAAGCAGCGTCGTAATGAGCAGAGATGTTTCAGCAGGTCCGGTGCAGGGTCCCCTCGCCATCCCCCGCGCGCAGACTGTTCTGACATACCCCCGTTGCACGATCTGCTGATCGCCGGCCGGGACGCCGTTCATCAGACTGCGGTCCCCCGGAGACCGCCCGATTTATGATGCTGTAGTCCCGAACGGTTCGCTCCCTGTCCCCGGTGATGTTCGGGCCGGGGCACGGGGCACCGACAAACCAGGCGTCACACTATCCGGAGGTTGCCCATGGTGCTGTTGCAGAGAGGGGAAAGGTTGCACCTTCCTCCGGCGCCCTGGCAACCAGCCCCACCCTGATACTCGGTTCGGTCCACGGCCATTGCCCGAGGTCGCGTGAAACCCGGTTTGCGCCCTCCAATTGCTGGTAGGGTGCCGGAACCCACAGGACCATCAACTCGTGGACGCCCTCTTCCTCAGGGACAGTGATGCTCGCGGGAATGGATATCTTCTCTCCTGCTTCAAGGGAGCAGAAGAGAGCATCGACAGGTTCTTCCACTCTCAACGGCACCTGGATGAAGTCGACGAGCGGGATCAGGGCGAAGGTGACCGAATAATTGCTGTCGGCAGCCCAGAGAGCATTATAGGGCTATATGGAATTCAACCGGGACAATCAGGGCTTCTTGACTGGAGAGGATCTCGACTATGATCCCTGCGGTAGGATTGAGTGTTCTTACTGCGGTGTGCGGGGGATTTCCATCGACAGAGACGGAGTAGAGGTACTCCCCGATCAGATCGGTCATCGCAGATGAATGGACATGTTCGCTGCCGGCGAGCGTGAAATTCTCCGAGGAGAGCAGCGCGTTGTCCAGGGTGCCGTTCACGCCGGAGACCGACACGTGGACCTGGTGAGCGACGTTATCGTGGTTACTCACTAAAAAGGGGGAGGTGGGAGCAAAAAGCAGAGGTTCCTCCTTCTGCTGGGGAAACGTTGAAACGACCAGCAAACAAATTGCCGCTATCCCGACAGCAACGAGAACCACGACAGTTGAGGTTTTTTTTCATCACGCCACTCCCGGGTTCACCGGTATCCTGCAACGGTACACCGGGGCGCCCATACCATGAGATGGACGCCGGTCTTATTTACCTTTTCTGTCATGTATTCTGCATATCCTTGAAGTATATGTGAAAATGAAGGGAGAAAGCACTCTCTGGAGGATGCGAGCGGAGGAGAGAACCCCTTCCGTAACTGAGGCACCGATCATCGTTCGGCAAATATACTCTGGCGCAGATCAGAACAGCCCCACGTCCCTATCGTCGCCTCCTGCGTAGAACAAAACCCATTCCGATACTGCAGACGGCGGCGGCCGTTCCGAACCCTGGCGTTGCCGTCCAGGGCGGATGCCCGGATGCCGGGTCCGAGGGGACCTGCACGATATCCGTCTTCGAACCGGCCCGGACCGTAACCTCCCAGACGATGGTGTCGTCGTAGGCCCGCAGCACGGTATTCTCGACACGGGTGTCCGGGGGCTTCCCGGAGAGGGCCTGCACCTCCGCTTCGGCTCTCCCGACCGGAAGGTTCTCTTCCGAGACGTACCTCGTAGAGACGATCTTCCCACCCGAGAGGTCGACGATGTACTCTGTGAACACGCCGGTATCGTTGATGAAACAGACCTGCGCCCGAGAAGGCCCGGTTGTGAACTCTTCGTACCGACCCGGGGATTGATTTTCAACATACGACCGCACTCCACCGTCGTTGCTGAGCGCCGGGTACTTCGCAAAGATCTCCGGGAAGGTGAGTTCCGCGGCCAGGGGCATCGCCTCGTCACAGCCGATGATCCAGATCTGCCCGATGGACTGTTCGCCGCCGTGTTCGTCGGCTCGAATCCTGTTTAAATAGACGAGCTGTTCTTCGCAGGCGTTCGCCGGCACGATGTACACGTACTCATGCGTGCGGTTATACGTACCCTCATGCCACCAGATCTCCCCGTGTTCGGCGATGAACGAGGTGATCGTCTCGTTGGTCTTCGCGTTCGGGTGGACCCCGAACAGAATTCCCGTCTGGTTCCCCTGTCCGGGGAGGGGCGTCACTACCCCACCTGCGGATATGCCGCAGACGAGCGCCGCAAGGATGAGCCCGACCGCCAGGAGAGTGGTATTTCTCGTCATAAAAAATGGGTTAATTGTACCTCGGAACCTCTCCGAGGAGAATTCGCGTTCTGAAATCTTCGTACCTGAGAATGCCGTCGCCGGTTGGGTCGTTCGGGTCCTGCGTGTAATAGGAGTCATCGGCGTCGCCGTAGACGGTGATGTTGATGTGGTTGTTTCCCGCCGTCCTGTAAACCTGGGGATTGTCAAATACATTCCATGTCGGGTCCGAGTGGATCCAGGCATTTCCGTTCCACGACTCTGCAATGGCATGCCCTGTTATATTACCGGAAGGCAGTTCCATGGTGAACGATAGGAACCGCGTCGGGATGCCCAGTGCGCGGGTGAAGGCGGTATACAGGGTCCCATACTCATCGCAGACCCCCAGATATTTCCCATCGATGGATGGATGATCTACCACGATCGAGAACTCGACATTCTTTTATATATCTTTTCCGGCCAAAACAGCTACACGTCGAGGCGTTTTGATCCATTTTGCACTCTGAGATATGCTACAGCTGACCGAGACCTATGCTGAGACGGCCGATAAGAGAACCTGATTGGGGAGATCCGGGACTGGAGTCCATGCCCTCCAGCGTCTCGACTCGCGGAGGCAAGCGCCGGGCGCTGCTTTAAGTCCTGGCCCATCGGGTGGATGGAAGGGCGCATTCTCCAGAGGAGTTGCCGGAACCCCCTTGTCGAGCAAATATGCCAGGAAGGCGGTGCCTCCCGTGTAGTCTGCCTCATGCCGTTTTTCCTCCTGGTTTCCGTCCTTGGACAACGGGGCGGAACATGGACAAACTCCAGATAACAGGACCCGCGCCGAAGGAGAGGAGCCGCCGCACGGCCCTCCGGCATCAGGCAGCTTCCGTCGCTTTACGGATGAAGACGAGGTGATCCCAGGGGAGGGACGACGCCGGTTGCTCCCCGGGCCGTGACCAGCCGGGTTCCGTATCGATCTCAATGCCCGCCAGAACGTGCCACGCGGTGTCGTCGGCGGCGGGCTGTTTTCCTACGACCTCCGAGATCGGTGTCAGGTTGAGCGAATCGGTGGCACCCTGGGTAAAGTATCCACACCTGGTAGTCCAGGCGACGCCTGTCGTGTCGTAAGCGTGCAACTCAACCGGGTGGCCGAACAACCCGGAGAATATACCGAAGATATCGAAGGTGTTCAGGAGTTTACCGAGACCGTCTCCTGCAGACACCGGATATCGCGGGGAGGTCTGGGGACCGGATTGGCCGAAGAACCCACCAAATGGCTTTAAGGAGTAGTACGCCGTGTCCAGGTTGTAACTCGCGCAAAATCCCGAGTTTCTCCAGTCATCCTCCGGCGTCATGGCGATGTAAGAGGCGAGGCAGAAATACTCGTGTCCCGGATCGTAGTCATTAGAATGCTGGTAAAGTACCGTTGTTGCGATCATCTGCCCGACGCCCGGGTATCTCCGGACGGTCGTGTGGCGTGCAACCTCGACGTACTCATCGGACAAACCGGCCGCATCACGGAGACGTTCACGCACCGCCAGGGATTCCTTGCTGGATATTCGGTCTTCCGCTCGGATTAGAAAACCGTCTGGTGCCGGGGCTGCTCTGTCGGCCACCTCGGCATAGGACACGGTGACTCCATCGGGGAGGGTCCGTGCATAGTATCCGGTGAGCTCTGCGTCAGGGGGGACATCCGGGAAGAAGATCGCCTCATACCGGAAAGAACGATCCGGGTTCGAAGGGACGGAGGGGGTACCTGGCACGCGGTCTCTCCAGCTGGTTACCTCATGCGGCGAGATGTTCTCATGAGAAAGGTAGAGCGAATCGGTATTCAAACCATTGAAATCATCATAAGATGAGTTCCCGGGAAGCGCGTAGGCCACATCGATCACTGCAACGAAGAAACAAAGTAGCGCTATGAAAGACAAGCGTTCGATCCGAGCTTGTTCCTTCGATTCAGGTGTCAAAAAGAGAAATGTTAGTGATGTTGACACAGGCTATCTCCTGTTAGGTATGAACATATCCCCCGCTCCACTTAACCTTACAGAGATGACCCCAGGAGTTTGTTCCGGAAGGAGCGAAATATACGATACCATCAACAATCTTTTCCCAGCCGTTTGAGACATCGGCCATCGCTCGGGAAATGACATATGTGCTACCATCTCGCGCGGATGACTGCGTACAGTATGACTGCTGGCCTGGAGTGAATTCGAATGTAGTACCTGCGCAACTTGCCCAAAAGTTAAACTCCTCGTCCCAGTTATACGTGTTGCCATATGGGTGGTGAAGTTCAACACGTGTGTCAGGAATGGCGGTTGACCACTGAAGCACACAACCCCCAGTACCAAGAGAGAGGCTGACTGTCGTATACCCGGTTGTGGTCTGAGGATTATTCTGGCTTACATAAACACCCGGCAAGTGCTGATAATAACCCGGGACGGAATAGTCAGAATCTATTTCCACGTTAAATTGGTAGTTTCTGTACGGCTCATAACCAGATATATCAATGCCCGGATCAGTTCTCAAGGTAGTCTTTGTGAAGAAATAGTCCTGATTCGAGTTAGTTTCTTGATTGTCCCAGTACCATGTCGTTGTAAGGTACGCACGCCCGACACCAGTGTAGGTTCTACTTATCGTCGCGGTATGAATTGGAGTCGGTCCGTATGAAAGAAGCCCAAAACTGCCCTCTTTGAGAGACTCAGTTGTTTTACTCTTCAGCGGCCCATCGATCCAGGCATTTGCACGAGCAGTTATTTCCTTCAACGAGGGTTTTTCTTCGGATGACACTATCTCTGCATAGGAGACGCTCTCTCCACTTGGGAGAACCCGAAACACGTAAGCAACTACTTTCTCACCTTCGGAGATATCAACTTCAGCTGTGCCGATATACCTCGGTGGGACATTCTTAAATTCTTCCTCAAAGGAACTCATTGCTGCTTGAGTCCTGGCGCTGATCAGATCCTTAGGGATTTCAGAATCAACAAGGCGTACAGTATACTTTTCCAGGTCATACTGCGCATTTTGTTCAGTACCCTGAGGCTGCCACACCTCTTCGACGGCCACCACCGGCACCATCATCACACTCACCAGCATTACTGCCAGGAGCATGGAGAATGCCCGCGTTCCAATCTTTCCATTCATTGTCGTTTCCTCCTAGGTATTCCCGGAGGGGGGAGAGGCATACCTTCAAGTACAGGAAGAGCATACGCACCCATTGCCTCCGGGCGCGCGGGACGTTCACCTGGACGTTTGGCAAACCGACCCGGTGAACCTCCGCACCGGTGCAGGCGCCGCCTGCGGCACCTACAAGTGTTCACTTGTCAGTTTTGAGATATACCTTTTCTGGGACAAACACCAGATCGAAACCCGGCTTTTCTGGAAAAGGGTGCTTCATCCACTGTGTGCAGGCCGCCAGGCGTGTCCGCGCTCTGCCATGCACCTGAATAGAAGCAGGGTACAGCCGCATGGTGGAGCCCCCTTTCACGGCCACGTCGTCAGGACCACGTAGTACGCACCCTCGTACTCCATAAGCGGGTACAGCCCCGCCTCCCCTCCGGGACCATAGTATCGTGGAGCGCTTTGCTCTCTGCGTACGAGACATTCGTCCCCCCGACGACACGCTGGTCCCGGGAACCCCACTCCCACGGCGATGGGTTCCGTTCCTCGCCCCGGATGACTGCGTCGAGCGCCGGGTGCTGTTCGAAGTCCTTCTCGGTCAGGGGGACGATCGTGCTCTCTCCCGGTTCCGCTCTCTCCATGACATAGAGCATCGGCTGCCCACCCGAACTCTCGTGAGCGTAGACGATGAGGGCATCAGCGAGCATGAAGCCGAGGACGACCGCGACGATGCCGGCGAGGCCGCAGGCGATGACGATCCCAGCCGTTCTGAGCCGGTTCCCGGGTTCGGTTTTCATATCTTTTTTCATTCCGATTACACTTCCCGAACTGGCCTTAATGGAGCAGAATGCGAGTGGAGTAATACGCACCGTCGTACTCGAGGTACGGCCGGTCCTCCTCCCTCGCATCGATAGCAAACGATTCGATGAGTACGAGGTTTTCAACCCCCGTAATCGGGGCTTTACCTGATATCTGCGCGTTGGCATCTCGGATCGCGAAATAGAGCGCCGGATGCTGCTTTAAGTCCCGAACCGTCAGGTGGATGACGGATGCATCCTCCAGATGTTCCACCTGGACCCTCTCGATGACCAACTCCTGCGGGAGACCGTCGCTACCAGTGATCAGGGCAACAAGGGCAGTATACGCGACTACAACCGTCGCGACGAGGATGACGACGCCGATGAACGCGAGAGCCCCCGCGATAATCAAACGTCTGTTGATATTAGATTCCATGTTACGTCCTTTGCTCTAAAGCGATCCCGCTGTCAGGTATGTAACGAAAATTCTGCATCCCGGTAGTCAACCGTTTCAGCCTCGCCAAGGTCGCGGAAGGTGAACAGCGTGCAGCGGTGGGTACTTCCCCCTGGAGTAGCCTCCCCACCGGCAGAACCGCCACTCATCCTGCTGTGGATGGCGATATCATACCAGGGTTCGTTTGTAGAGAACACCACCCTCTCCAGGGGAACGACCTCGCCCTGGTGCAGGGCAAAGAGGCTTCTGTACCATGCTTCATATGCTAGATCTCCAGACTGTGCGTTGACGTTGACGATCAGCTCTGTGCCCTCGCCGATCAGTTCCCGATAAGGGATCCGTTCGATCTCAGAGAGGAGGACGAGCGGGTGCTCCCCTACTGGTACTCTATCGACAGTCCGGGAATCCCAGGTCATGATACTCATAGGGCTGACTCGAATCCGGTAGGATTGATGGAGATCTTCATTGTCTCCGTAGAAGCTCATATGCAACGATTTGATCGATCCGTCATCTGTGGCTACGAGCGTCAGGTCTCCAAGGACCGCTGTTGTGTTCTCGATGCCGGTCCGCTCCTCTACGATCGCCCACATCCCCGAAAGCGGGGTGCCATAGATATTCTGCGGAAGAGAGACTGCGGGTGGCTCGGGATCATAGATGAGCACGAACATGGACAGAACACCGGCGGTGAATGCGATGCAGATCGCTAGGGCGATGACTTTTTTCTGCTTCTTTGGTGATGGATCTTCGATCATCTCCACACCTTGCAACGTACAAAAAATGATATGTTTCACCCACTCAACCATCAATACTGGAAATTAATGTTCCAGACATGGCTTAACGTATGATAAGTGGTCATTCCATTGTAGAATTGCCCGTCAGCCTGAAGATTCAAGATCCTGTACGTGCCACTGCTGTGCTGACTCACTGAACCGACGCTCCCTGGTTTCATACCCCCAGTCGTTCGTTTCGCAGCATCGCTGTTGAAGAACATCTCCCACTTTGCTTTCTCGGTGTCAGTGCTGCTCCGGTCGTACGTTGTCACTTCAGGTTGATCGTAACTCCAGCTCCATGTTGCTGAAGCGCCTCCGGTACCCCCTGTTATGGATACCCCGATTGTTTGTTCTCCCGTTTTGGTTCCAAGAGGATCCCACTCATACAGGTTGGGGCTACCAAATGTTCCTGCAGCCCAATCATGTAACATAGTCCCCTTTTTATTCGTCCACGAAGAGCCCTCAAAAGCCTGACGGCCTGGCTCCATGGCGAAAATCTGCTTGATCGCAAACCAGTCTTTCGTATTGTCTCCATCGTTTGACAACTGTCGAAGTTCATAATTGTCCGTCACACCACCATATGGGCTCAGATAGTAGTCACCGGTATTGCGACCAATTTCTATCCAACCAGCGCGATCCAGTGTACCTGCTTGCTCAGCAACCGCAAGTTGTGGATTGACAATATTTGAATCATACCATTCCTGTGCTCTCTTCTGGATGATGGAAACAGATTCCTCATCACCTGCAAGCCCGACGTACTGAACCGGGACTCCACGAGCGTCAAGAGTGAAACCATAGGCTACAATTTCGGCACCTTCGGGTACAACTGGATCGGCCAATACGAGTGGCGCATGATTATCGGTCCTCTGTTGGGAGTTGTCGATAACGCTCTCCCTCATCTCTTTCAAGTCACTCAGAGTAATCGGATTTGAGAATTCTGCAACTCTGTAAACTGACGCAACATCACTGTTTTCGGTGTTTATCGACGTTGCACTCACCGCCGGCACAACCCCCACGCTCACCAGCAGCAGTGCCAGGAGCACGGAGAATGCCCGCATTCCAACCTTTCCATTCATTTGCTTTCCTCCGATAACTTCCCGGAGGCAGGAGAGGCATACCTTCAAGTACAGGAAGAGCATACGTTCCCTTTGCCTCCGGGCGCGCGGGACGTTCACCCCGACGTTCGGCAAACCGGCCGGGTGAACCTCCGCACCGTTGCAGGCGCCGCCTGCGGCACCTACAAGTGTTCACTTGTCAGTTTTGAGATATACCTTTTCTGGGACAAACACCAACTCGAAGCCATCTCTCCCGGAAAAGAGTGGCGATGATGCTCCGATTCCTCACAGGAGACACCCACCTACAACGGACCCGTCCCGGGAGAACTCCCGTCCGACGGAAAAAGCAGTGCCGGAATGAGCAGAGATGCTTCAGTAGATCCGGTGCAGGGGTCCCCTCGCCGTTCACTGCGCGCGGGCCGCCCCGGTGCGGCCGTACTGCATCGATTTCTTCGGATACGATTACTACGGGCACGATACGGTCTTGTTGGTCCCCTAACACGTTTTTCTCCAGGAAAAGTGAGGGCTGAGACGAGAATAGAATTGGTGTTTGTCCCATAAAACTCATAAAACGCGGATCACAATCCTCCTTCATGGCATCAGCAAAGAGAAAATGTATGGTTTTTGCCCTGTTGCTCGTCGTCGTCTTCCTTGTCGTGCCCCCGGTGTCGGCAAAGGAGGATGTCGGATACACGATTCGTCCTTCGACGTCGGACGATCCGGTGACGACACTGCGGTTGTCCGATACCATCAGCCAGGGTGAGACCAACAGGCACCAGTTCTACGTCGGAAGCGGGGTCGCATATCTCGAAGTGTACCTGGACTGGGGCTCGGCCTCCGACTCCCTGACATTGACCATCTACGCTCCTTCGGGGAGTAAGACCGGCACGTTCCGCGACAATGCCGACGGAGAGGTAGATGGCAAAATTCATATAGACATTGACCCGGATAGTGGTTATATAAGTCAGGGAACCTGGACGTTCGATGTATATGGCGAAAGAGTATCATCAGAGAGGTCATACACCCTCAACCTCTACCCGCACTAGACCCGGCGGACTTCTCCGGCTGTTTACCCTCTCGATCCTTTTTCTGGTGCTGCTGGTATCGGTTGCCGATGCTACCGAGTACACAGTCCGGCCCTCTAGAAACATCGGGAAGGAGCCCGGCACCTCCATGTCGGGCGAGACGGTGCAGGAGATCGACCCGATCCCGCTCTGGCTCTTCCTGCTGCTATCTGTATTCCCCCAGTTAACGGCGGCCCCGATCGAGACCCTCATTCCGCTGAAGGCCGTTGGATACCTTGGGTATAAGCGGGTTCACAGAGAGAATGCCCTCGACAGCCCGCGGAGGCTTGAGATCCTCAGCTTCATCAAGGCAAACCCGGGGCTGCATTTCAGAGGGTTGTTGAGAAAAATGTCCGTAGCGAGAGGGACGCTTGATTACCACATCAGGATAATGGCCTCTGAGGGCCTTCTGAAGGCAGTGCCGGAGAAAGGAAAAATTCATTATTTCATCGCAGATTCGCAGCACTCGATCGAGGAAGAGACCCTTATCATCGCGATGGAGAACGACAGCCTGAGGAAGATTGTAACACAGATCTACCTGAATCAGGGTACACGCATCGAAGAACTCGCAAAGGAGTCGGGCCTCTCCAAGGCCACGATATATACGCATGTTAAGCATCTGGAAAACCTGGGAATTGTAAGATCGGAAAGGACGGGACGGTCTGTGCGGTATACCCTCGCCGATGATTATTCCCGCGTATTGATGAAACATCAAACCAACAGTTCCGAACCCGCCCGGGTCTCGGTATGATATGCCGATGAATCGGCCTACTGAATGATTGTCTGGTTCTCCCGGAAGATTGTGGTCGGTACATCCTCTTCACAAGGAACATTTTGCACCTTCCCTGACCTTGGGGGACGCTATCACAATGCCTGGCTCCTGTGGTGACGAGCAGATGCGCGCGCTCTGCATGCAGCCGGTATTCGGGATTAGCATCGATGTAATGGGCTCCTCCACCTGCAGGACCGATCTTATTCCCGGTCCGGAGCCGCCAGCTGCTCGAATGAGCTGATGATTGTCCTAGAAAAGGTATAAGGGATAACAACGAAGCCTCCATCGGTGATACCGCGTGCGGTATCCCGCGGGGGTCCGGCTCGGTCGTGGGGACTGTACCCGGACTCCCACAGCGTGCCCGGAGGGCAATAGGGCTGTTGGCTGCCATCAGGGATAGCCGTTGTGGTTCCGTGGCCTCCCCGGGATACGCGTGAATGGAGGTCTTGAACCATGAAACCGAAATTCCTTTCCGGAATCGGCGCCCTGTTTGCGGCGCTGCTGATCGTCGGCGCGATCTTCGTGCCGGCGGTGAGTGCACAGTCCCGTGAGTCCATGGAGGTCGTCACGACCGACGAAGCCACACTGAGCCTGATCGACGAACTGTGGGGGACGGATATCACCATCGGAGAGTACCTCGAAAAGGTGCATCCCGAGTACCTCGCCGACATGTCCGACGATGAAAAGGCAAACGTGTACCAGAGGAAAATGCCCTGGTCTGCCGCCGATCTGCAGAGTACAAATTCGCGAGCCGCATCGTCAGTAGTGGTCCATGCTATGATATCGAAGAATAACCCTTTCATTAATTTCGGTGGGAGCACTCAGTTCTACGGCGACGAGGTTCCGGGTTACATCTATGTGGAGGCGTTTTTGAGGAACGGTGCCGACCAGACGGTGGGATCAACCGCACGCAGCGCTCGTAACGCGACATACGTCGAGGCGACGAACATGGTTGCCTATCCGGAGACGGACGATTACAGGGTTTACGCGTGGGGCTACGCCATCCCTGTGGATGAGCACGAGCCCTCGCCAGAAGATCAGGAATGGACGGGAGAGATAACGTATCCGTGAAGATGAACCGGCTGCCGGCCAGGTGATGAGGGGAGGGTGAGTTCACTCTCCCTTTACCTCCTCTATGCCCGAGGATGCAGCAAAGATCTCTCATTGGGAGCAACATATGAAACAATACAGTGGCATGACTATCAACAAACTTGGTTACACACTCGCGGCGGTGCTTCTCCTCCTGGCCTGTGCGGCGGCATCGGCGGGGTGTGTCGGGACGGATGCCGGTAGAAACGGACCGGCTGCACCGACGTCGCCGGAGGCGACGGCGTCACCCGGGGTGACACCGACCCAATCGCCGTCGGACGGTCTGATCGGCGAGGAGGAAGCGCGTTCTCTCGCCGCGGCCGCACTGGAGCGCGAGATCCCCGGGATCCGGATCGAACGAGTGGCTGCCGAGCCGTACGACGTGCAGACCTACGGCGACGTCTGGCGGTTCCGGGTGAAAGCGGAAGACGACCCCGACCCGGAAGGCGAGATCTTGGTATCGATCGATGCTGTCGACGGGGAGATGACGTACTTCCAGGATGCTCGTGACTATTACCGGTCTGCCGATCCCGCAATCACGATCGATGCGGCGGAGGAGATCGCCGATGCGTACCTCCGGGAGCGAAACGAGAGTTCGGATGTCGTGAAGACCGTCGCCGTACTCTCTACGTTAGATACGCCGCTGGGTTCGCGAAACGGCCCGTACCATTTCGTGTATCAGCGCTCGATCGACGGTGTCCTCTGCCTGTATGACCGGATCCGCCTTGAGATCGATTCGATTGACGGCCGCGTCGTCTCTTACTCTAAATCCTGGGATGTTTCGGACAACGACACCATGGCCGATCCGGAACCTTCGATCCCGGAAGACGCAGCCCGCGAACAGGTTCTGGCGTATCTCCATGATACCTACGGTACGGATCCCGACGAGATCGTCATCCGGTCGACAGAGCTGCGGTGGTACGACCTGACCGCACGGCAACGGACCGCACAGCAACGCCTGTCGCAGGAGCCGGTCGCGGTGCCTCTTGCCTGGCATATCGAGTTCGACGATGAATGGTACCGGTCGCAGGACCCGCCGCGAACGGCCGGAATATGGATGGACGCCCATTCGGGAGAAGTTCTCTTTGCGTCTTACAACCCGGGGAGGTAACAGTCGCGGTGGAAGACGACAGAAAGGCAGACCGGGTATCCGGTTTGAGCCGCATGCTCCTCGTGGCGGGGAAAGAGTTTGCCGACCACCTCGCGAGCCGGCGGTTCACCCTCGTCCTCCTCCTCTTCCTGATCCTCTGCTCCGTCTCCCTCTACGAGGGCGTCGAGAATTACAGCGAGAAACTCGCGGCATACTCCGACGGTACCGCGCCGGCGCAGAAATTCCTGGGCTACCCCGACTGGATGCCGGAGAAGCCCTCCCTCCTCGTAGTCTTCCTCAACCTCTCCTCGATGGTCGCGAATTACGGCCCGCTGCTTGCGATCGCGACCGGGTTCGACCTGATCACGCGGGAACGCTGGTCGGGCTCGCTCAAGACCCTCCTTTCCCGCCCGGTTTTCCGCGACGAGGTGATCACCGGCAAAGCGCTCGGCGGGTTCGCCGCCCTGACGCTGGCGATGAGCATCGCGGTTCTCATAGCGCTCGCGCTCCTTCTGCTCTTTGCAATCGTCCCCTCACCAGCCGAACTCTGCGCAATTCTGGCCTTCTGGCTCGTTTCGCTGGTTTACCTCTTCACGTTCTTCTCGGTCGCTCTCCTCGCCTCGGCGGTCGTTGCCGACAGCGGGAGCGCTCTTGTCTGGTCGCTGGTCGCGATCTTCGTCTTCTCCTCCGTCGTACCGATGGCCGGCGGCATCCTTACCGATGCGGTTGCCGGAACGCCTCCGGAACCGGTGGGTACAAGCGACCCGCAATTCACCGAGGAGGAGTGGCTGCAGTACCGGGAGGAGCAGCGAGCCTACCTCGAACACCAGGACCGGATCGGTGCGGCCGTCCGCCTCCTCTCGCCGCAAAAGAATTACCTGGAACTCTCGATAGCGATCACTGCTCCACGATTCTCGATGTGGATCAACCCCGACCCCTTCGCCTTGAGAACGCCCCACCCCGGGGAAGAGCCGCTTCCCGATCTTCCCGGCCTGATCGCTCTCATCTGGCAGCCGATCGTCGCGATGCTTGCGCTTCCGGCGGTCTTCTTCGGAGCGGCATACACCCGTTTCATGCGGATGGATATCCGATGACGACAACGGCTCCACCGGGCTATGCCCCTGCCGGCGGCACCCCTGTCCGGAACCGGTATCCGGGGCACTGGTACTTCCCTGCGTCCTGACGTGTAGACGATTGCCACAGAATGGTATTATGGGAGAACGTTGACGTCTCCGTCTGTAATCCCAGACCTGGAATATAGTGTCCCGCGGTGGGCGTAGGCATATCCGGTGAAATCATGGATCGCATAAATCCGTTGACGGCCGGCCTCCTGGTCCTGGCCTTCATAGTCGGTGGTGGGGTAGGTTATCTCCTCGCACCGCAGAACACCCCCGGAACCGTGGCCGACGACACGTGTCCGGCGGAGATCACGTCGCTCCACGCGTTGACCGTGGCGCTCCATGACCCGGAGGTCGTCGGGCTGCTGGACAACAGGAGCATCAATACGATCGTCTTCTCAAAGGGTTCCTATCCCGAAAGAGATATGAACTACACACAGATTGTCTTCCATCCTCTGGATCCTGACCCCGACGACCGTATGACCGCTTCGATGATTGTGGTGAAGATCAACGATTCATGCATGGTTGATACCGCTTATCAGACGTATCCGTCGTATATTCCCAGGGTTTCCCCTGAGACCTAAGGCCCTCTCGGTCGACCGAAGGAGGGCCCCCCCTCTGGGCGCATCCGCTTGACTGATTTGACGCAGGTGCCGGTATCCTCCGGCAACCCCGGTCCACCTGGTCTCGCGCGCCCCGGTGGGTACGATCGAGGAGCCCCGTGGCCTCTTGCGGAGATCCCCTGCTCAGAACCTCCGATACACCCTGCTCCGGTGTCCGACTGCGATGACATGGATCACCAGGAGGTCGTCTATGATCGAGAGAACCACCCGGTAGTCCCCGCTCCGGAGCGAGTAGAGCGGGGGATTGCTCGCTCCCTTCAATCTTTTGAGATGCTTCTTCGGGTCGGTCTCGCCGGCGAGCGATGCAAGTTCCTCGCCTATCCGGACTGCTATGGGTCGTGGAATGCTCTTGAAATCATGACGGGCCGCTGCGGTGACGACCACGCGGTAGGTCATTCCTCCTTCAGCTCCGCCATGACCTCCTCCAGAGTGTAGACCCTCCCGGCCCTGAGATCCTCAAGCGATCGCTCGATCTGGCGGATCGTCTCCTCACTGAGCGGCTCTTCGTCGATTGCCATGTCGACCAGGCGCTCGATCACCTCATTGTAAGATTCCCGGGGATGGACTTTCAGGGCGTTGAGCCGACCCTTGAGTTCGACGTCGATCTTGATGGTGGTGCTGGTCATACTGAGGTATATTCAGGTTTACCTGATGAACGTTTGCATGGGCGGCTGTCGCGTGGTTTCCTGCAGGGGCAGGCGAGTACCTCCCCGGGTACGGCCCGTGACCAATGATGGTGCCTGATTTCGGCGTCCGGAGAGTTCATGCGAGTTTTAGTCCGAAGCATGTCTTCACGCCCCCCGGGGAGGTCTGGATCGATTACAGATCCGGGGTTCAAGATGCAAGAAAGCCCCCGACGTTAGCCGTGGAGAGTGTCAAAGCCCAAATCCGTGGAGATCCCTCCCGTGCTGGTACCGGACCTCTCCCTCGGCCGGCTGCGGCATCCTTCAGGGGGCAAAATGATCGAAACGTCTCGACGTGTAACTGTTTGCGACGTAAAAGGGATCCAGAGGAACGTTGAGTTCTCAGTCATGGGTGCTGCAGGCGGCGCCTGCACCAGTGCGGAGGTTCACCCTGCCAGTAGCGAATCGGATGGGTGAACGTCCCGCGTGCCCGGAGGCAGGGGAGATGTGCTCTTCCCGTACTCGAAGGTATGCCTCTCCTGCCCCCCAGGAAAAACTGGAGGTAAATATCTCTTAGGATATACGGATATTTAATAGTATGCATAGCCTGCTGAGTTGTACAGCGCCCCATTGGGTATTCCCGCCTGACCGGCCAGCATAGACAATGCCATCGTTGCCGACCGGATGATTCCAGGATCCGAACTCCTCTCACCGCAGCTCCTCGATCTTCCACCCCAGGTAGTCCCGGATCACCGTATACGCGAGCCCGGGCGGGATCGCCCCCTGCTCGGTGACGATCAGGTCGACGTACTCCGCGGGGGTCACGTCGAAGGCCGGGTTCCTGACCCGGACGAAGGGGAGTTCCACCGCCACTGCCCGGGGCAGAACCTCGTCGGGGTCCCGCTCCTCGATCTCGATCAGTTCCCCGAGGATCGTCTTTGGCGCGAACTTGTAGGTCTCCGCCGCAACGATGACGTTCGTCCGCGCCTCGCTTGCGGCGTGGGCGATCTGGGCGGTCCCGATCTTGTTGACCACCGCGCCGTTCACCGCGATCGCGTCGGCGCCGACGAAGACCAGGTCGACGTCGTTGATGAAGTAGCGGACCGCCGAGTCGACGATGTAGTTCGTCCTGATTCCGGCATCGTTCAAGGTCCTGATGGTGATGAGCCCCTGGCCCCGGGGTCGAACTTCCGTCGCGTAGACCTCGATCTCCTTGCCCTGCCGGTGGGCCTCGAGGATGCACCCGAGCGCCGCCTCGGAGTTGCAGTGGGTCAGGAGGACGTCGCCGTCGGAGATGTGGCGTGCCCCGATCTCCGCTATCCGCTCGACCGCGTGCTCCGAGTGATCGATGAACTCCGCTGCCCGGGCAAGAACCGCATCCCGCGCGGCTTCCACCGACTCGAACGAGTCGAGAGCCCGCATCACGCTTCTCACCGCGTTCGGGAGCGAGACGGCGGTCGGGCGGGTTCCGGTGAGGATGTCGGCCGCCCTCAGCATCTCCTGTTTGAAGGTCTCGGGGTCGGATGCATCGAGATTACGGGCATAATCGGCCAGTGCTTCCACCGCTGCCCGGGCGATCCTGCCGGCGCCCCGGATCTCCATACTCTTTATACTTGCTGCCGTCTCACTCAGTAACATAGTCATTCATTCAGACGACCAATACATAGACTTATTGACGTGAGAATACATGTCGGTAGCCGTTGTTTTCGATAGTGCGGGCACACTTCTGCGGACCTACCGTGTAGCACGCGATCTCCTCCGCGACGAGATGCTGACCGAGGTCGAGACCACGACCCTCACCTTCGGGGCCGAGGCAAGGGTGCTCGTCGTCCTCCACCTCCACTCCCGGGACGTCATGGAGGCGCCGGAAGACCAGCTCCTCTCGGAGTTCTTCCTGGAGCGCTCGATCGGGTTCGGGGTGGCCTGCTCCCGGCGGGTCATCCCCGCCGAAGATGTCGGGAATCTCCTCTACACCGACCGGCATGCCCGGATCGGCGACCTGCAGGCCTGTATCCGGCAGGTCTGGAGCTGCTGCAAGAGGGAGTCGATCGTCACCATGAACAGCGGCGTGATCCTGAACATGGACCTTTCCTGCATCGAGTTCACGGTGACGACCGGCGGAAGGCCGTTTGAGGGTGCGAGAGAGGCCGTCAGCGAACTGCACCGGATGGGCGTTCCCGCGTACATAGCATCCGGGGACCGCGTGGCGAAACTCGAACGGATGGGCGACTACCTCGGCATCCCCAGAGAAAGGGTTTACGGCGTTGCGACCCCCTCGATGAAGGCCCGGATCGTGGAAGACCTCCAGGAACAGTACGATAAAGTTGTTATGGTAGGGGATGCCATCAACGACCTGAACGCTTTCCGGAAGGCGGATCTTGCAGTACTCACCGAACAGCAGTCCGATAGGAAACCAGACATACTCTATGCTACTGCGGACCGGGTGATCCACGACGTCAGCGAGGTGCCCGGTATCGTGGCGGAACTTCTCACGGATACTGCGGCGACCGGGAAAAGTGCAACAATATAAACTCTAATATGATACCAAGAGAAGATTAGTTTAACGAGGAGCTCAAGATGACCCCACTCATTACGGTAAAGGACCTCTGCATGGAGTTCAATGGGACCATTGCACTCAAAGACATAAATTTTGAGGTGGCGGAGGGAGAGACGGTCGGTATTATCGGGAGAAGCGGGGCCGGTAAGACCGTTCTTATGCACCTTATGCGGGGCGTGGACCAGCCCCCGACGCGGGGTGCGATCATCTATCACGTCGTCGCCTGTGAGAAGTGCGACTACATCGGCGTCCCGAGCGAGGCGGGGAAGCCGTGCCCTGCCTGCGGGGGCGAACTCAAACCGATGGACATCGACCTCTGGGGGGAAGAGAACGCGACGATGAAACGGCGGATCATGCGAAGGACCGCCATCATGTTCCAGCGGACGTTCGCTCTCTACGGCGACGACCGGGTGATCGAGAACATCCTGCGGGCGCTCGACGACATCGGCTACCCGACGGAGAAGGCGGTCAGCAGGGCCGCCGACCTCATCGACCAGGTCAGGCTCTCCCACCGGATGATGCACATCGCCCGCGACCTCTCCGGCGGCGAGAAGCAGCGGGTGGTGCTCGCCCGGCAGCTCGCGAAAAACCCGTTCATGCTCTTTGCGGACGAGCCGACCGGGACGCTCGATCCGGAGACCGCCACGCTCGTCCACCGGATGCTCATCGAGAGCGCGCAGGCAAACGATATGGGAATGGTGATCACGTCGCACTTCTCAAACGTCATCGAGGACGTTGTGGACCGGGCCATCCTCCTTGAAAACGGGGAGATCAAGGGGATCGGGGCCCCGGATGAAGTCATCCGCCGGTTCATGGAAGACTACAGCGACGTCGAGCAGCACGAGGCCGGGGAGGTCGGCGAGAAGATCCTGATCGCCCGGGACGTGGTCAAGCGCTACCTTTCGGTCGACCGGGGCGTGGTCAGGGCGGTCAACGGCGTCTCGTACGATGTCGGTGAGAAGGAGATCTTCGGGATCATCGGCAAGAGCGGTGCGGGAAAGACAACCCTCTCCCGGATCATATCCGGGATCCTCGAACCCACCAGCGGCGAGATGAATATCCGGATTGGAGACGACTGGATCGATATGACCAAGCCCGGGATCGAGCACCGGGGCCGGGCGAAGGGCTACATCGGGCTTCTCCACCAGGAGTACGACCTCTACCCGCACAGGACGGTGCTCGACAACCTCACCGACGCCATCGGCCTTGAGTTCCCCAAGGAGCTCGCCATGAGGAAGGCAATCATCACCCTCGGGATGGCCGGGTTTACGCCCGAGAAGAGCAAGGAGATCCTGGACCGCTATCCGAGTCAGCTCTCCGAGGGCGAGAAGCACCGCGTGGCGCTGGCCCAGGTCCTCATCCGCGAACCCCTGCTCGTCGTCCTCGACGAACCGACCGGCACGATGGACCCCATCACGAAGATCGACGTGAAGCACTCGATCCTCCATGCCCGCGAAGAGATGGACGAGACATTTATCGTGGTCTCGCACGATATGGAATTTGTGAGAGATATCTGCGACCGCGTGGCCCTCATGCGGGGAGGCAAGATCATCCAGATGGGCCCGACGGAGGAGGTGCTCGCCCACCTCACCGAGGACGAACGAAAAGTGATGGGGGCCGGCGGAGCCCCCTGAGGTGCGCGTAATGGAGATCCTCCTGGACGGAAAACACGTTCTGGTTCCGGCGGGTTCCCTGCTCGGGGATCTCCTTCCCGGACGGGACGAGCGGTGCAGCGTCGCCGTCATCCGCCCGGCACTCGAGGAGGATGCGGCGGCGTCGCAGGAGGTCAGGTTCGTCACCTCCGCCGGCGATATGACCGTCGAGATGGCGGAGGCGGCGACGGTCTCCCGGCTTTTTCGGCCCGGGCTTGCCGAACGGCTCCACGTGCACTGGCAGGACCGCTACGCCGCCTCCTTCGGGCCGTTCGAGTCCGACCTCCGGCCTGCGCGTGAGCCGGGCAGGTATGAGCGGGGCGACGTAATCCTCGGGTGCGGGGGCTACGACCCGTCCAAGTCCTACCTGATCTTCGCGCGCATGCGCCATGCCGCCGACTACGGCACCCCGGCGGACGGCGGCGTCATCGGCAGGGTCGTCACCGGCCGGGGGCTGCTCGACCGCATCGGCGACGGCGACCGGGTCATCGAGGTCGAACGGATATTCCGGCGTGCCGACCGCTCAAACGCCATCATCACCCGCGACGCGGAGTTCCCGCTTGAGGACGGGATGCAGGTCGTCTCTTACGTGGAGGCCGAAGTACAGGGCTTCGGAGGAGACGGGATCGAGACCGAAACCGCACGGAGCGTCGAGCATTTCCTTCTCTCCGTGCAGAGCGGCAGATTCCAGACCGATCGTTCGAGCAGCACCCACGTCGCCGACGCACACCTGGTCCCGACGAAGGTTCCGGCGGAGTTTCCCGGCCCGAGGCTTGAAGGGACCATCACGGTCAGGACCGCCGGGAAATCCGCGGGAGCGGTCTACATCTACACGCAGGGCGTGTCGGCAAGCCCGGTACACACCGTCGTAGGCCGGGTTGTCCACGGTATCGAGCTCGTCCGGTTTGCCGGTGAGGGCGCCCTCCTCGCCATCCGTGCAGAGCCGGAACGGTTCGACCTGGTCGGCCTCGCGCTTCCCGAGGCGGAGGCGGTCGCCGCCCGGCGGGGTGTCTCCCTCACTGCCGATGCAGCCGTTGGCGACCGCATCGTGGTCGGCCAGACCCCGGCAACGACGCTCGAGGTTCTGGCCGCAGGCGAGGTCAGGGTCGCGACGGAGCCCGCCGATCACGTCATCAGCATCACCCTCGACGAGGCGGCCGCGCCCCGGTCGGTCAAGATCTTCCGTGAGGTGACCGGGCTCAAGCACCACGCCGTCGGGAAGATGCCGCTCGTCTTCACGTTCGAGGACGTCTTCCTCTTCAAGCCGAAGATCGCGAAGGGCGTCGGGATCATCCCGGAGAACACTCCCACGGGCGAGGTGCCGGCGTTTACCCTTGCGATGACCAACGACTCGCGGCGGGGGACCGGCATGGTCGGCATCCGCACGACACCGAACGCCGAGTTCGGCCCGACCTCCGAGCCGCTTACAGGCACGAACGTCATCGGGCACGTGCTCGATGCGGCGAACCTTGCCGGGATGCGCGAGGGGGCGACGGTGTACGTGAAGGAGGTGAAATGATGGCCGAATATTCTCCGGACTACGTGGGCACGGTGACCAAGTACGTCTTTGTCGAGTCCCCGTCCATGACCCCCGGCGAGCTCGCGCTCAGGGCATATGAAGCATCGGAAGGCGTCCTGATCAAGGAGACGTGTTTTGGACTGCAGGTGACGGGCGAACCCGAGTCCGTCGACCGCCTCATCGAAGTGATCCGCGCGTTCGACCCCGCCCACATATTCGTCAAGGACCGGGGTTTCCCTCCCGGCGACCCGAGACGGTGCCGGGCGAACCTCGGCGGAGCGAGGCCGGGCTATCTCGGCCACGAACGGGAATTCCGCATCCTCCGCTACATCACCCGCGGCCTCGAGGAACTCGACCGGCGGGGTGGAGAGGAGGCGGAACCGGCACCGCCCACACTCGATAAGAAACCGAAACTCGATATCAAGCGACTACAAGAACTGATAGATACAGAGGAGTCCTGAACAGAATGGCAAAGGTGTTCATCTATCCTGCAACGAGCCTCATCCTCTCCGACCTGGTGGCCAGATTCGGTCATAAGCCGCTCGGTGCAGCCCTCGGTATCCGGGAACGGATACAGACCGCAGGGGTCGACTCCCCGCCCCTGCAGATCACGCCCGAAGAACCCAAGCGCGGCCTGAAATACGCGGCCGTCGAGGTGCCGTCCGGTGTCCGGGGGCGGATGGCAATCTACGGCCCCCTCCTCGAGGAGGCCGAGGCCGCGATCATCGTCACCGACGCGGATCTCGCGTTCGGGTGCATGGGGTGCGCCCGCACCGACGAGTTGATTCTTTTCTCCCTGCGCCAGAGCGGCATCCCGATCCTGGAACTGAAGTACCCCGAAAACGAGGAGGAAGGCGTGCAGTTCGTCGCCGCCGTCAGGAAGTTCCTCGCCGGTCTCGAAAAGGAGGGTGAAGCGTGAGCCGGAAGGTGCGGATCGCCCAGCTCTCCTGCGGGCCCGAGTACAGCGGTGTCCAGAAAGAGATCTACGAGGCCGCCGAGTCGGTGGACGCAGAGGTCTTCTTCCCGGACATTGCCCTCGCCGACGTCGAGCGGGCGGTCGACGCGTTCGGGCTGGACGTCCGGAGCGCCGACCTGAAACTCATGATCGCCCGGGGCAAAGCCCTGGTGGACGGAAAGGTCGATGCGGACGCGGTCTTCATCGGCACCTGTTTCCGGTGCGCCGAGGCGGCGATCGTCCGAAACGAACTCCGGCGGTATATCCACGAGCACTCGCGGCTGCCGGTGGTGAGCTATTCTTTCACGGAGCGGACGACCGCGGGAACCCTTCTCACCAGGATGGAGGCGCTGACCACCATCGCACGCCGGAGAGCGCTCCTCGCCCGTGAGGAGCAGACCGGGATCACGATGGGCGTCGATTCGGGGTCGAGCACGACGAAAGCGGTCGTGATGAAGGACAACGAGATCGTCGGCACCGGCTGGCTCCCGACGACCGAGGTCATCAAGAGCGCCGAAGGCGCCGTCGCGAGCGCGCTCGAGATGGCCGGCCTCGCACGCGAGGATATCCAGGCCGTCGGCACCACCGGATACGGGCGGTTCCTGATCGGCAGGCACCTCGGGGCCGACCTGATCCAGGAGGAACTGACGGTGAACTCGAAGGGCGCCGTCTACCTTGCCGGCCACCAGCGGGGCGCCTCGACCGTCATCGACATCGGCGGCATGGACAACAAGGCGATCAGCGTGCTCGACGGCATTCCCGGGACCTTCACGATGGGCGGGATCTGCGCCGGCGCGAGCGGCCGGTTCCTGGAGATGACCGCGAAACGTCTCGGCGTGGAGATCACCGAGCTCGGGCCCCTTGCCATGAAGGGCATGGGAAAGAACGTCCCGATGAACAGTTACTGCATCGTCTTCGGGACGCAGAGCCTGGTGAACGCGCTCGCCGCAGGAAGCTCGCGGGAGGATGTGGCGGCTGCGGCCTGCCACAGCGTAGCGGAGCAGGTCTTCGAGCAGCAGCTGCAGGAGATCGACATCAAGGAGCCGGTGATCATGGTCGGCGGCACCTCGCTGATCGAGGGGCTGGTCTACGCGATGGGCCAGCTCCTGCAGACCGAGATCCTCGTCCCGCCCCACTCGCAGTACATCGGCGCGGTCGGGTCTGCCCTGCTCGCATCCGGATTCATCAAGGGAGAATAGATGCCCCCGCTGAACTACTTCGTGGTCGAGTCCCCGGACGAGGTCGGGAGGGACGCCTACGAGCGGATCGCGGCCGATGTCCTCCAGGACCTCGACCTGATCAAGGTGCTCGACCGGCTGCACATCTACGTCGACCCGAAGGTGCCGATCTTCGTCGCCGTCGGGCTCCTGCGCCACATGCCGCGCGCCATCCGCGTTGCTGACTTTGCAAACGTCAACCCGGGTGACGCGGAGATCGTCCTCGATATCGGCGACGAAACCTACCTCGCGCCGCTTCTCCGGAAACTCTGGGCCCTCTACGGCAAGGAGAACGTCGACCAGCCCGATCGGTTCACCGTCGTCCTCCCGGCGGGGGCGGCCGGGGAGGAGGATCTCGATCAGATGGTGGTGGCCGACCCGAGCGAGACGCTGTATAAGGACGTCATCTACGCGCTCCAGTATATCGCCCCCGAGGGGTTCAAGGTCCGCCGCCAGTACATCCGGGACGGGAAGTTTTACTATGTGGCAAGCGAGGATACCCTGCCGGCCGACATCGTGGAGACGATGGTCGCGCCGATCTTTGCGAAGATGGGGGTGACGCTGTGACGACGCTGGTGCCGGTGACCTACAAGGGAGGCGTCTACCGGCACGACGAGATCATGGACCTGATCGACGACCTCGGGGGCTACATCGTGCAGAAACACGTCATGGCCCAGGACGTCGTGCTCCAGTCGTTCGTGCCGCGGGACGATATCGACCTGATTCGAGAGGTTGCCAAACCGCTCGCCGGCGAGGTGGTCGAGGCGCCTCTCGTCGGGACCGAGATCGCCGTGGTCAGCCCGAGTCTCGAGATCCACCACCTCCCCCACACTTCCTGCGATATCGCCGAGTACCTCCGGCGTGCGGGTGCGAAGACCAACATGGTCGGACTTGCGAGGGGTTTCGGGAAACGGATAGCAAACCTCAACGACGAGGAGCGGGACGTCATCAACGAGCACGACCTTGCCGTCTACGTGCTCGGGAGTTTCGAGGAGTGCATCCGGCAGAAATTCCCGGTGCTCAGGCGGGGGATCCATGTGCCGATCGTGGTGACGGGCTCCCCGGACCGCGAGACCCTGATGCGGATCGTCGACCCGCCCGTCGAGGGGTATGTCGGGGGCGTCGGGCGGATCATGCATCGGTTCAAGCGCCCCGAGGAGCTCGCGAAACTCGACGAACTGGTGGACGAGGTCTCCCGCACCCTGGACACCCGGCGGGACGACCTCGCGAGGGACCCGCTCTCCGTCTTCCCGCCCCGCCTGATGGCGATTGTCGAGGAGCAGATCCATGAGGTCACCATGCTGACGCACCCGACGCCGGTGACTGCCCAGATGGAGGGCCTCCGGGTGAAGCTCCCTTACGACCTGTACGCCGACGCCATGAGGGCGCTCGAAGTCGCCGACGGGGTCACCGTTGGGGATATCGCCGACGTTACGCCGTCACGGATGCGCAATTACATATTGATCCGGATTAAACCTTTCTCGGAAACCAGGATATTGGTGTAGCGATGAATTTCGAGAAGATACTCACGAGGGTTGCACAACGGGGGTCGGACGTCATCGCGGAGGAGCTCCTCCGCGAGATCGAGAACGAATACGGCAGAGTCCCCCTGATCTTTGAGCGAATGGCGGAACGGCCCGAGATCCTCATCTCGCACCTGCTCTACAAGGGCTCCGTTGTCGAGACCAGCCAGCTCGAGCCGAAGGTGATCGAGCTGATCAGCCTCGCGGTGGGCGCCGCGCTCAAGTGCAGCCACTGCGTCGAGTATCACATGCAGTCGGCGATGGCGAAGGGCGCGACCCGGGCCGAGATCCTGGAGGTGATCCTGATCGCGGGGATGCTCGCGAACTCCGCGGTCCTCGCGGATGCTTACCGGGTGGTGAACGGCTCGGTTCCCTGCCCCTCCTGCGACATCAACGGCACGGGTCTGGATAAGACCTGCTCGGATAAGTGATCGACCCCTGGTAGCCGGAGTATGTGCGGTATTGCCGGGCAGTTTGCCCTGAGCGGGGGAGAGGCGGATGCGGCCCTCGTCGGGGCCATGGCGGATCGGCTGGCTCACCGCGGCCCTGACGGCGAGGGGGAGTTCTTCTCCGGCCCGGTCGGCCTCGCTCACCGCCGTCTTTCGATCATCGACCTCTCCGACGAAGGCCGGCAGCCGATGGGAAACGAGGACGGGTCGCTTCAGATCGTCTTCAACGGCGAGATCTACAACTACCGCGAGCTCCGGGAGGAACTGCTGGCCGCCGGCCACCGTTTTACTTCCGCAACCGATACGGAGGTGATCCTGCACGCCTACGAGGAGTGGGGGCCCGACTGCCTGCAGCGGTTCAACGGGATGTGGGCGTTCGCCCTCTGGGACGGGCGCCGCCGCGAACTCTTCTGCGCCCGGGACCGCCTGGGCGTCAAGCCGTTCTACTACACCACGGTCGGGGGATCGTTTCTCTTCGCCTCGGAGATCAAGGCGCTCAGGGCGCATCCTCTGGCCGGCGACGTGCCGAACGAACGGATGTTTCTGACGTTCCTTGCGTGGGGGGTCGCGGACCATACCGCCGAGACGATGTACGACGGCATCTTCCAGCTCCCGCCGGCCCACACGGTCGTCGCCTCGGAGGAGGGCGTCGGGGAGCCGGAGCGCTACTGGGATTTCGAGATGAACCCCGCCCCGCGAGGGGCTGCCGCCGACGACGAGGCCGCCGCGCGAAGGGTCCGGGACCTCCTGACCGATGCGGTCCGGCTCCGGCTCAGGAGCGACGTCCCGGTCGGGACATGTCTCTCGGGGGGCATCGACTCCTCGACGGTCACCGCCCTGATCAACGTTCTCCTGAGGGCGGAGAGCCCGGAGAGCGTCGGGAGTAGGCAGAAGACGTTCTCGGTCTGTTTTGACAACTCCATGTTCGACGAGAGCCGGCACATCGATACGGTGGTTGCGGCGACAGGCGTTGACAGCCACCGGACGACGCCCGATACGGTTGGGCTCTGGGAGGACATCGAAAGGCTGCTCTATATGCAGGACGAGCCGTTTGCCTCCCTCTCGATCTACGCCCAGTACTGCGTGATGCGGCTTGCTCAGAGCGAGGTGAAGGTGGTCCTCGACGGGCAGGGCGCCGACGAGCAGCTTGCAGGGTACATCGCCTACCAGGCGCCCTACATCCGCGGCCTCCTCCGGTCAGGGGACATCTTCGCGGCCCTCCGGGAGGGAATCGGGAGCGTGCGGTATCACCGGTCCTTCTTCTCGTGGGCGGCCCGGCAGTTCCGGGTCCGGTCGGAGCGGCGGGACCTTCTCCGGGGGTCCGCGCCGGAGGTCCTCCGGTACGCGGGATCGCTCGACGAGGTGCTGAAACGCGAGACCGTCGCCTCGAACCTCCCCCTCCTGCTGCACTGGGAGGACCGGAACTCGATGGCCTTCTCGATCGAGGCCCGGGTCCCGTTCCTCGACTACCGGCTGGTAGAGTACCTCGCAGGGCTCCCGCTCGACCAGAAGGTCAGAGGCGGCGTCACGAAGTACGTCCTCCGGCGGGCGATCCGGGGGCTGGTCCCCGACGCCATCCGGTGCAGGATGGACAAGATGGGTTTCGTCACCCCCGAGGAGATCTGGATGAAGGGCGAACTTGCACCCCATATTCTGGGGCTCTTCTCAACGCCTGAGTTCTCAGGAAGGCCCTACTGGGACGCGGAGCGGGTGCTCCAAAACTACCGGGAGTTCCTCGACGGAAAGAGCGCGTACTCCACCGAGTTCTGGCGGATAGCCTGCGCGGAGCTGTGGCTTCGGCAGTTTGAGGTGGAGAGTGCCGGTGGAGTAGTTGAAGTTTGAGCAGTGCTCTTCGAGCGGTTCATACTTCCTTTTCGGTTGCATACTCCATACACGGATTTCAAGGGGGCTGCGCACCTTTGGTGCTCGTGCTCCCGCCCTTCGGCCGGTCGCATATCACCGTGAGGGGGAACGACTGTCCGAAGGACAAGGAGTTCGAGCAACCCGAAGGGTTTCGCTGTGGGGACAGGGGAGGGGGGAATACTCCCCCCCTCAAAGGCCTTCGGCCTTCTCGTGCTCCGTTCCTTCGGAACATCGCATTCCCCGTCAGCTCCTCCCCCAGACGCGATATCCCCACGGTCCACTGCACTGGGCTTTTTCTCGTTTCAAGTATTGAGTGCTTACAGTCTTTGAGAACTCGTGTGCACCAGGTTTGCGCAACGCACCTTATTTGGAAAAACCGTATTTTTGGTGAGTTCACTCTGCATCCCGGAGTTCGGGCCCTCGCTCTCCCTCCTCCTGCGGGCAGACTCCCCCCTTCTTCCGGAGACCCCTCCCCGCATACGCCGCAAGCAGGACCGAGAGGACGCCGGTGACGAAGATGCCGTCGAAGATCCCCGCACCCCCGATGGAGAGGACGGTCGCCCCGCTTCCGGCAAGTGCCGCGAGCACGCTGGGGTTCGCGAGGTTGAGGATGTCGGCGCCGAGCAGGGTGCCCATGGTCCCGCCCGCGTAAGCGAGCCCGGGAGCGGTGCGGCAGCCGCGGGCGAGGAGGAGTCCTGCTGCGGCCCCGGCGAGGGGCGCGATGTAGAACGGCATGGTGATCCCGAGACCCGGGACCGGCGTTGCGAAAGCATAGGCGACGAGCGATACGGCGACGACGGCGGCGAGGGTCTTGTAGCGTGAGACCCGGCCTCCTGCGACCATCCCGGCGGTCACGAAGAAGGGGATGACGGCGCCGCCGACGTTGACTGCGATGACCGCTTCCCCGATAGGAACCAGCGGGATGTCGATCAGGCTGCCGAGCAGCGCCCCTGCGGTCACCAGCACCGCCTGGTAGAACCGGAGCCCGATCGATTCGAAGACCCCCTCGGTAACGAGGAGCAGGTTGAATATGACCAGGGCCGGTATGAGGACGGCCAAAGCGATGAGGATCTGCTCCGGACTGAAGGGAAACGGCAGAATAGCGATCGTGGACAGCTCGGTCTCCATAAGCCGGGTGTACTGGGCGGGCCCATGCCATATATAGTTTCATCAGTACGGCCTCTGGGGGGTCTTCGGCCGGCTTCGCCCAACCCCCCACGAGTCCCTCCACAGACGGATGCTTTTTGCCTGTTCTATGGTAAAAGGAAGGTACAAAAGAAAATAGAATTCGTAAATTACGTATTTTATATTCATTTATAGATAGATATATTCATATAGAGATAACCAAAAATAGTGATAAACAATACCTCCTGCCTCGAATCGAATAACGGAAACCGGATAGCACATCCTGGAGGGATATCCCGCAGGTGGATCGTCATCCGGGAATACCGGGTGTGCGTTGGGGTAGCAGGTGGTTGAGAACGGCTCCGTTCGCTCCGACCGATCGCATCTTTGCGGAGAAGCATGACTGCCTTTACTGTCGAGGACCTGATCCGGCATCTGGAACGGCTTCGGGCACGAGGCCCGATCCCGTTCGACGTGAAGAGCGGAGAAATTTTTGGTATTCTCTGCCCCCAGGGCCAGGACCGGCGGACCCTGATCGCCATCCTCATGACGATGCTCTTCCCCGTCTCCGGGTTTGCCGAGCGTTCGCCGCTCGCGATCCTCGGAAATCTCGGGGACGTGCGGCGGAGCATGGGTATCGTCATCCGGGAGCCGGTGCTCGACCCTGTGCTGACCGGCAGGGAGAACCTGGACTTCCACGCACGGCTGCACGGCCTGGGCGAAGAGGTCCGGAGAAGGAGGATCTCCGAGGCCATCGAACTCTTCGGGATCGCCGGGAGCGCCGATGCTCCGGTTGAGACCTACTCCCCCGCCATGGTGCAGCACCTCGAGATCGGCCGGGCATATCTTACGCACCCGGAAGTCCTCTTCCTCGCCGAACCGACGAAAGGACTGGACGGGCCCGGGCGCCGGGATATCTGGGACCTGCTCCGGCGGCTGAATCGCGAGCGGGGGGTGACGATCATCTTTACGACCCACGATGTGGCTGAGGCGGAGGCAATCTGCACCCGGGTTGCAGTGGTGGACGGCGGGGAGGTCGTGGCGCTGGATGCACCCGAGACCTTCCGTGCGGTGATGGCCCTCGACGATACGCCGCTTGAATTCGACAATCCCTCTTAAAACGCTCCGGCTATCGCACAGGTGTGTGAAAAACGGGATGCAGGAGCAGCCCGGAGGACCGAAACCCCTTTTATCTCAGCGGTCGTGAATTGGGTGTATGACCGACCTGCATCTCCCGCTTTTGTTCCTGCTCGTCGCCGGGAGCATCATCGCTGCCGTGCTCATCGGGGGATGCCTCGGCGGCGGTCCTGAACCGGGGGACCAGAACATCCGGGTCGTCTCTCCCGCCGAAGCGTCCGCCCTGATCGAAGAGAGGGGAGACGACCCGAGGTTCGTCGTCATCGATGTCAGGCGGCCGGATGAGTTCGCCGGCGGGCATATCCCGGGCGCGATCAACATCGACTCGGCGGATTTTTCGGAGCACCTTGATAGCCTCGATCCGGACGGAACCTATGTCGTATGCTGTCTGCGGGGCGGGCGGAGCGCCGGTGTCCGCGAGCTGATGCGGGAGGCCGGGTTCCGCGAGGTCTACGATATCGAGGGCGGCATGAGCGCCTGGAAGGCTGCCGGGCTCCCGGTTGCCGTGGACTGACCCTCACTCCTCGGGCTTCACGTAGGTGACGCCCTGGGGCGTGCAGGCCGTTTCACCTTGAAAGAACTGCATGAGGCTCAACTCACTCATGCTCGGTTTTCTCGAACATTCAGGTGATGCTTCCAAAAAAAGAGTAAAATACTGTTCGATAGCGTTCCAGACACGTAGGGGGTTGACGCGGAGATACTGATGGACAATGATGTTTCTGAAAGAACCAAATGAGATGGTTAGAGAACTCCTCTGCGGTAAGGAATAATAGCCTCAACATTTAAAATTACGATGAGTTATATGGTATTATGGCCCTTCATCATCGAAATAACTCTTTAAACAAGTTAATCCAGGCTATAAGAAAAGGTGAAGTTGTTCTATGGGTCGGATCGGGCTTTTCAAAGAGTTCAGGGTACCCTTCAGGGAACGAGTTAAGCGAGATGATCAAAGGGAAACTCACTCCCCAAGAACAGGATATCTTGGAAAAAAGATTTTATTTGGATGATGTCGCAGAGGAATTTTGTTTACTGCGTCCAAGGGACGAACTCATTGCAATTATTCGAGATGTATTCAAAAGAGAGCCTTCCAATCTTAAAAACCAGGAGATGGTTGCAAATATTCCTCAAATAAAGTATCTCATCACAACCAACTATGATCACCTCTTTGAAAGAGTATATGGAAACGACGTCTATAAGGTCGTAAATGATGGTGACATCCCAGGAATCCCTAACTCTGGTAAAGTAATTCTGTATAAGATCCATGGAGATATTGATGACCCCGATTCTATTGTCATAACAAAGCGTGATTACCTTTCATTTTATCAAAAAGGAAAAGATAAACTTGTTTGGGCTCAGATTAGATCTCTTCTATCTCGATATTCGGTACTATTAATTGGATATTCTTTTGAAGATAGTGACATTCAATATATCTTTGATGACGTTATCGGGAAATTAGGCGATAGTCACAAAGATATCTTCCTCATTTCCCCAAATTTCCCCTCTCATAGACTGAGTGATCTATCCCGGAGATATTCTATTCAGTATCTCAATAGCTCTGCTGAAAAAATAATGCCAAAATTGTCAAGGGTGATCCGTAGACAATTAAAGGAAGATCTTGAGAAAGGAACCGTAAGTCCAGAAGAATTCGATAAAATTCTAAAAAGATCAGACATTACATGTAGAATTGAGATAATTGACGGAAGACCCCAACTTGTCTCTGTGGGATCGCAGGAAAATAGTTTCCCCGTAAAAGGGAAATTTAACATGATATCCCTCCAGGCTGATAGCGGAGTACTTGAATCGTTTTATGAGCTAATTCAGGGTAAAAGATTTGGAACAGTCACACTTTCAACTCAACAGGTTGAAGTTCGATGTGATGACCTATCTGTAGTTGGGATTGACTTAATTGGCCCCGATTCTCATATTTCAGAACTGGAAATTAGTAGCCGCCCTTTAAAGACGGGTGATGGTGAGTTAATATTAAGGTCTTCAGGACTTCATTATCCTATTAAATATAATTCCTATCTTTCAGAGTTCTCTTTCAAAGTAGAATTGATCCATCCGCAGTTTACTTTGGAACTTTTGCCCTCAGATTCGGATATACAGACATTGACATTTAATGGTGTAATTGACAATATTAGAACCGTCAGTCAAGGATATCAGGTCTATAGTTTTTTCAAACAGTGGATGAACGACACATTACTGCTATTCGTACAGGGTAATACTGAACCACTGTTGTCTATCGCTTTCAACCATGTTAAGATGCCTGATAAAAATAAGGCATCTATCAACCAAACATATGATCTATTCAATGCCTTATTTCAGATTCAAAATAGGTTTAAGGTATATTTTGATAAAATCTCCTCGATAACTGAGGGAGACTTTGAAACCATTTTTCTGATTAAAGATCTTATTGATGGGAAACAAGTTCCAGTGAGTGCAATAACTGCATCTGAAATGACCATTTATAATCGTGAACTATTTGAAAAGGTAATGCAAAATGGGACTTCTGCAATGAAAGTTTCTTCGAATGAGGGGGTTACAATCTTAGGCAAGTCTATCAAAATTCCCTATGTGATCTATATTCATGATCCGTTTTTTATGAATTCTGAAGAGATCAGAAATGGATTGGATGGGAATACATCAAATGTGCTTCATAACCTTGAAATTAGAAGCAGGTCTGGAAATATGTATGCAAAGTATGTGGAGTCTGAATAATTGTACATTTTGTTAGTTTATCCGATGAAGACTCGATTTCACTTCAGATCGTCCTAACAGCCGTTGCCGGGAGGGGGACACCCCCTCCCGGTCCCTCCCCCGCGTGGCGATACCCAATGGGAAGCCGTGTCAGGGATCCGATGCTGGTACCGCTCATTCTCCGCGAACATGCGTAAGACTACTCTAAACCGTGTGAATCTTTGATCATCGGATACTTTTAGGATGTGCTTCAATGTATACCAAAAGCTGTAGAACGGTTTGAGATGCCTCTCAGTTCGAAAAAAGAATCTATCCGATATAACTCAGTTCTTCGCGGCCCCGGGCTTCTTCGGCTTCCTGGATCTTTGCTATGATCTGCTCCATATTCTCGGCACGCTGCTGCAGGGAGGTATGGTCGACCTCGATCCCGATCAGGCGGGAGAGGACCGCAAGGAGGCTGTCGGCGCTTTTCGGGTCGACGATGTAGCCGCTCGTCTCGCCCATCAGGCAGATCCCCTCGATACCCCGCGCCTCGCCGAGGCCGAGCAGGAGGCCCGAGGCCCCCACGATCATCCCGTCGCTCCCGGCGTTCTCAAACGAACCTCCGGCCGCCTCCACCTCCGGCCGGAGATGCCCCCTGTTGACGGCGGAGAGCACCCTCGGGTTCTCGACCAGATGGCCGACACCGTAGCCCCCGAGTGCGTAAACCCGCCGGACACCGAGGTCTTGGGCGATGTCGAGGTACCGCTCGGCCAGGACGTAGTGGCCTTCGGCCGAGTTACTCTGGAAATCCCCTACGAGAAAGAGGAGCGCTTTTCCATCCTTCTCGGAACGGTAGATCTCGTTGTTGACGAGATGAGTGACCCCCTGCTCGTCGACGATCACCTGCGGCGGGAAGTGGAGCGAGGAGATCTCCCCTATCTTCTCGCCCTCGAGTTCATGGATCAGGTGCTCGGCAACGAGTTTTCCGACGTGCCCGATGCCGGGCAGGCCCTCGATCAGGACCGGGGCGTCGATGTTATCATCTCGCGAAAAGGTTACTGTGACGTGTTCCATCTGCGTACGGTCCTCCTGTAATTACCGTACCTATCCTGCGGAGAAAAACGTGCCGGGTGGGCCGGCCGGCAAGCCCGGCCGCAGACCGGGCAGACCGGAGATAGTGTGTACCTCAGATCATGCGGGCAGCGGCGAATGCGGTTGCTCATACGGTCCTATCCGGCCTTCTGCTTCCGGATAAACTTGCCGGACCCGCCCGCCCGTTCAATCACGCCGACGGCGGCGCTTGCCGCCTTCTCGATAGCCTTCTCGGCTTCCTTATAATCGGGTGCAGTCACTTTTATCCGGTATTTCGGGGCCCCGACATAGATCAGGTCGATATCCACGTTGTCGACCTTCGGCTGCGCACTCCGGAGCGCCCGGCGGATGACGTTGACGCCGTCGGGCCGGGACGACGTCAGAACGAGATGCCCCGTGATGGTCACCCTCGAGACCTTCACGTTCTCGTTCGCGACGGTGATGAGCGCTTTTTTGACCGGCTCATCGAGTTTCAGCTTATCCGCCGCCTCGCCGCCGGTAGTGACGATATCCTCGAAGGCCGGGTATAGCTGGCCGTATTCACGGTATATGGCTTCCTCGATGATCGTTATGTCCGTTCCCGATGCCTCGGAGGCGAACCCGATCCATTTCGCGGCCTTCTGCTCGTTCTTCCACTCGTGAATCTTTTCGCGCCGCTGGTGCTCGTTTACGTCTTTTAACGAGAGATCGATGTGGCCGCGGTCGGGGTCCACATTCAGGACTTTGCAGACGACTTTCTGTCCTTCTCTTACGTAGTCCCGGATGTACTTAATCCAGCCCCGTGCTATCTCGGATATCGGTATGAGCCCTCTTCGCTCGTTGTACTCGTCCAGGGTCACGAACGCCGCAAAGTCCTTGACGTCCGCGACCGTGCAGACAACGAGTTCTCCTTCTTCGGGCCACTCTCTCTCATGCATGGAATTATCACTCAAGTACTGCCAGTATCTCAGCCTTTATATCAGCTTTCCCACCGTGGGGCTCTGCAAGGATACGCCCGCAGACGTTGCACTCCACGACGATACTCGCCCTCTCAAAGACTACCTGTTCGTTCTCACAGTCGGGACACTTTACCCGGAGGAATGTGCTCCTGTTCTCTCTGTTCACCCGGACCATAATAACCTCACTCCGTAAGTTCAAATTTACCGATCCGGAATCCCGGCCGGAGGTGCGACTTTCCACAGACCGTGCACCGGTATTTCACGTTGACCTTCTTCGTCGGCTTGTCGCCGCCGGGCACTTTGCTGAATTTGCCCATGTTGCCCACCGTGCTCCTGCGCCCCTTCTGGCGGTCGATCCAGTTGAAGTGGCGCACTTTGCCCTTCTTTACCTTCACGACTTCATGGGTCTGGTGGTTTCTGCAGAACGGGCAGTATGTCTTGAATTTGGATGGCATTTTCATGATAGTAGCCTCTATTCAGTAGATACGAGTACCTATATCACTTGTTAAGCCTAATATTTAAGGCTATGTCGTGCTCGCAGAGCACGTCCGCATTGTTTTCCGGCAGGGTGACGATATCCCCGCGCTCCAGTGCGTAGGTCCTGCCGTCCACTCCCATGAACGACTCCATATCGGAGAGGATATGCACGAGGGCGTAGGGGGATTGGACGGGACGGGGAGCGGGGGCTGCAGGCACCTCGGAAGCCGGGATGCCGTCGACCTCGTCGAGCCGGTCGACGGCGGCTGCACCATCACTGCCGAACGGATATGTCTCCCCGTGGACGAGCGCTTCCCGGCACCCCTCGATGGCGTCGATGATCTGTCCGTACATCGCCCGCTCCGCCGGGAGCATCTTCCGAGCCTCTTCCTTATCGGTGTACTGCCCTTCCATCTGCTGGAATGCAAGATCGAGGATCTGCCGGGTCCGCACCGAGAAGATCTCCTGCACGGTGTCGGTGACGCTGCCGATCTCCTCGATAAGCAGGCTCCCCGCCCGGCTCTCCAGGGGGTTTTTCAGGCCGTAGTAGTCTGCCTTGAGCTTCTCGACGTACGCCCTGGCATCCTCGTAGAGGCCGGGCTCGATGTGCGAGAGCCTTCCCGAGTGGTGCATGTCGAGCAGCATCTGCCGCAGTTTTTCAAGGAGATCGGTAGCCATATCACGCACCCCCGGTGATCTCTGCCATGTTCCGGCAGCAGAGGAAGACCGCGAGCGCCTCGGGGACGCTCTGGACCCCTGCTTTGAGGGTGTAGGTGTTCCCGAGCAGGGACGTGGCGAAGTTTGCCTTCACGTCCACTCGAACCTCCCGGTCGCCGAAGACCACCGCGTCCACGAGCGGGTCGAAATCCGCGAAGTCCCGGATATCGAGCGGCACCACCCGCATGCCGCTGCCGCCGTGCAGCGACCCCGGTGTCCGGATCAGCCGCTTGATATCGGTCGTGACCGGCTCGTCCGCACGCGCTCCGGCGTCCCGGAGCCTCTCCTCGAAGTCGGGGGCGGCCGCGATCGCCTGGACGACCCGGTTCTTGAGGAGGTCTCGGGGATCTTTCCCGAGGAGGGCGTCGAGGTCCGCGAGGAACTCCGCGGCCGTCCGCTTGCCGATACCTTCAAGTCCCGCGAGACTGGCCGTCGCCCCCGCCGGGTCGAGACCCGCAAGCCAGAGCAGGTGGGCCCGGAGGGCCTCCGCGTAACGCTGCCGCCACCCGGTGCGGGCACCTTCGGCGCCCGCCCGGTCAGACCGAAGGTCTGACTCGGTCTCGCCGCCCCCCGGCGCGAGCATCACGCCCGGGTCGAGCCCGATGCCGCAGACGTAGTCGACGACCTCGCGCCGCTCCGGGCTCCCCCACCCACGGACGGCGATGTCGGTGACGTGGATATGATAGCCGCGGCCCCCGGAGAAGGCGACCCTGATATGGTTCCGTGCAAATCCGAGTTCGTCGGTCAGCATCCCGAGCAGTTTTTCGGTCTCCTCCTTGACCCGCGCAAGCATCATCGCGTAGGGGCCGCGGACGATATGGTCGGCATCGAGATCGAATATGAGGTCGGCCCCGGCCCAGTGCTTATCGTTCATCGTCGGCGCCGACGGCGTCTGGTAGTAGGCCGTCGAGTAGTAGACGTGGGCGGGAACCAGGTTTTTGACGTATGCGCCGAGTTCCAGCGGGTCGACAAACGCCATATGCCGCCGCATCCGGACTTCGGCCGCGGCATCGAAGAAGACAAAACCCCATTCGCGCTGCTCGAGAGAGGACGGAACGGTGAGATTCGGCCTCTGGTAGTACTCGGTGAACCTCTGCTTCACAAACTCAAGCGTCGCGGGTTTCATGGGAACGTCTTGATCATATATGGGCCCACTCGTTCATATCCCTGTTTCCTGTAGTAGGGCCGCACCCCGACACCGCTCATCACCGCGAGGTGGCCGTAGCCGTGGTCGCGGGCCTCCTCCTCGGCCGCGGAGAGGAGTTGTGCGCCGAAACTGCGGTGCTGCCATTCGTCGGCGGATGCCGGGGTGCTGATCGGGACCACGCTCCCGTAGACATGGAGCTCGCGCAGGAGCGCCGCGTCGGTAAGTTCGTCGCGGAAGGGCCGGTGCGGGAACCGGAGCCGGGCGAAACCGACCAGGGCGTCCTCCGAGCCGGCCTGGATGAACCGCTCCTCCCCGCCGCAGGCCCGGTAGACGTAGGTAGAGACCGCTGCCTCCTCCTCCGGGGCGGGCGTCCTGCCGATCTCCCGGCAGCGGATGCACCGGCACCGGAGTCCCTGCTCGTGGAGCCGCGCCTCTGCAAGCTGCCGGAAGTTGCTGTGCCGCGAGCCCGCGACGATCAGCTTTGCCGGGATATCCCGCTGGACCCGCTGGAGGCGGACGTATTCCGGGAGGAGCGATTTCGCGTAGGCGACAAGATCGATCAGTTCCTCCTCGGTGTAGGGCCGGTACTCTCCCCGTTCCCAGAGAGCCTCGACTTCTGTTGCCGGCGTCACCAGGGTCGGGTAAATCTTCAGGAAGTCAGGCCGGAACCTCTCATCGGAGAAGAGTTCTCGAAACATCCGCCGGTCGTCCTCTATGCTCGCTCCGGGGAGGTTCGGCATCACGTGGAACCCGACTTTCAGCCCGGCGTCGCGCAGGAGACCGTTCGCCGCGACCGAGTCGGCAACCGAATGGCCCCGGCGGTTGTAGTCGAGGATCCGGTCGTCCACGTGCTGGACGCCGAGTTCCACCTTGGTCACGCCCATCGAAAGCATCCGGTGGATGTGCTCCTCGCGCGACCAGTCCGGCCTCGTCTCGAAGGTGGCGGCGACGCACCGGACCTTTGCGGACTCGTTCGCGGCAAAGACGGCATCGAGGTCCGGCAAAGCCTGCGCTATCCCGGCCCGGGGGTAATCGTTCATCGCCTGCACGGCGGCCCCGACGAACCACTCCTGGTACTCGACCGGCCGGGCGGTCATCGTCCCACCCATCACGATCAGTTCCGCCTTGTCGACGTGGTGCCCGAGCGCCTCGAACTGCCCGAGACGGGCCTGCACCTGCTCATAAGGGTCGAACGCGTGCTCTCTCGCCCGGAGCGCCGCAGGCTCCTCCCCCGTGTAACTCTGGGGGGACGCAAAGGGGTGCTCCGGCCCGCCGGGGCAGGGGAGGCACTTCCCGTGGGGGCAGGGGTGGGGCGAGGTCATCACCGCAACCGGCGCCACCCCGGAGATGGTCCGCGTGGGTTTGACGAGAAGAAACGGCCGGAGCCTCTCGCGCTCCTCGGGCGTGGCCGCGGCGAGAACGGCGGAGTTTTTGGGCATGCTGATGCCATGCCTCCGGCAGACGTCGAGTTTAATCTTCTGGATCTCGGCAGGGCCGGGCCCGGTAGAAAGGATGCGGGAGATGATCTCCCGGAGAGTGTCGGTATCGTTCATCGTTTAGTGTTCTGTTGCAATCCGTTCGGAGTGAAAATCAGCGTGGTATTCGATGTAAGGATTGTGATGGGCCCTGATATGATGGACGATCTCGTCGCCCAGCGTAAGGATAGCCTTTTTATGCGTTACCTTATTCTTATGGATATGGACGGGTGAGATGTGGAGAGCGTTGTACTGGTCGGTTGGGACATCCTCTCCCGTGGTACTTTCATAGTACTTTCTGACATGGACTAACAGCATGTGTAAGTGGAGCAGCTCTTCCTTTTGCACGATATCACCTTTCCTCGAAGAATACTACTGTCCGCGGGTAGATATAATTTGTTGGTGATCTTTTTATATGCACAAGATGCAGGCGGTCGGAGCGTTCATCGGGCTTGCAATCGGCGACGCTCTGGGCGCGCCCCTGGAAGGCCTTCCTCCTGCCCCGATCGCCGTAACGGAGATGCTGGGGGGCGGAATTCATGACACCCTTCCGGGCCAGTACACCGACGATACCCTGCAGGCGTCGGCCCTGGCGCAGACCCTCGTCGAGTGCGGGGGATTTGATCCGGATGACTTCTCCCGGCGTTTAATTCGGGTATACCGGGCCCATCCGGAGTTCTTCGGACCGACGTCCCGCGCCGTCCTCGACCTGATCGAGGGGGGTGTCTGCCTCGGGGATGCCGCGAGGATGGTGCACGAGGCGCGGGGAGGGAGCCGGAGCAACGGGAGCGTCATGCGCGGTATCCCGGTCGGCATCTTCTACCCGCCACAGGAGGTGCGCGAGGCGAGCCTCGCCGCGTCCCGCGTCACGCACTTCGACCCCGTCGCCGGTGAGGCCTCGGCGTTCGTCAACCGCATGGTCAGCGGGATGTGCCGGGGAGAAGAGGCTCCCGTAGCCTTCGGCCGGGCCCTTGCCGCCTGCGGCGATCCGGAACTCCGGCGGCTGCTCGAGGACTACCGGGCGTATCCGCTGTCCCCCTCGCTCGACGCCGTCCTCTGCACCCACTGCGCCGTCCGGGTCTTCATGGATGCCTCGTCCTTCCGCGAGGCGGTGGTCGCGGCGGTCAATCTCGGGGGCGATGCCGACACCGTCGGCGCGATCGCCGGCGGCCTCGCCGGGGCGCGCTATGGGTGCGAGGCAATACCCGCGTCGTGGCTCGCTGCGCTCCATGACCGGGAGGATCTTCTTGCTCTTGCCCGGCGGCTCGCTCTGGTGAGCCGGGCGTAGGGTTCCGGGGCATCGGCTATTTCCGGTGTCCCGGATTCACTCACGTGCGGTTATTGACTATTCGCCTCACGTACCACGAAAAGGCTCTATGCGCTCTGTTGAAAACCCGCTCTGGTCCTAGAGATCGTAATTGAGGGGCGGCAAACTGAGTAACCAGAGTGAGGAAATATCCCGGTGCAGTGGACCGTGGGGATATCACGCCTGGGGGAGGGGCTGACGGGGAGGGGGGAGTATTCCCCCCTC
>JAHDQM010000045.1 GCA_018433835.1 Methanoculleus sp. | reverse complement strand
TCGCACCAGGCGGTGCTCGAACTCCGTTCCCTACGAGAAGTCGTTACTCGCACCAGGCGGTGCTCGAACTCCGTTCCCTACGAGAAGTCGTTACTCGCACCAGGCGGTGCTCGAACTCCGTTCCCTACGGGAACGTCGTTACTCGCACCAGGCGGTGCTCGAACTCCGTTCCCTACGGGAACGTCGTTACTCGCACCAGGCGGTGCTCGAACTCCGTTCCCTACGGGAACGTCGTTTCCCGAACCTTCATGTGCGGGGATGCCGAAATATACCCATGCATCGCCGCGTAATCACCTTCTCAAGGAACGTCTTTCTCCCCTTAACGACGGTCTGCGCGAACCGTTGCGGCTACTGCTGTTTCCGGACGCCACCACGGGAAGGGTGCATCATGCTCCCCGATGAGGTCACCCGGACACTCGATACGGGCGCAGCCCTCGGCTGCACGGAGGCGCTCTTCACCTTCGGGGAACGGCCGGGCGCGTTGCCCGGCTTTGCCGAAATGCTCGGGCGGATCGGCTACACGGACATCCTCGACTACGTCTACGACCTCTCTCTTGCCGCCGTAAGAAGGGGGCTCCTGCCGCACACCAACGCCGGCATTCTCACCTACGAGGAACTCGACCGGCTCCGCGAGGTGAACGCGAGCATGGGGCTGATGCTCGAGACGACCGCGGTCGTCGCTGCGCACCGGGACTCTCCGGGAAAAGATCCGGCGGTCCGGATAGAGATGATCGAGAACGCCGGGAAGCTCTCCATCCCGTTCACGACCGGCATCCTGGTCGGGATCGGCGAGACGATGGAGGACCGCGAGGAGTCGCTCGCGGTCATCCGGGACCTCCATCGCCGATTCGGCCACATCCAGGAGGTGATCGTGCAGAACTTCTGCCCGAAGCCCGGGACTCCGATGGAAGACGCCCCGGTTCCCGATACCGAAGAACTATGTGCGACGATATCCCTCGCACGGGAGATCCTCCCGGCGGATGTGGCGGTGCAGATACCCCCGAACCTTGTGGACGCAAGCTACCTGGTCGGGTGCGGCGTAGACGACCTCGGCGGGGTCTCCCCGCTCACCATCGACTACGTCAACCCGGAGCACCCATGGCCGCAGATCGAGGAACTCAAAAGGGTGGCCGGCGATGCCGAACTCTCCGAGCGGCTCTGCATCTACCCGCAGTATATCGAGAAGGGCTGGTATTCCCCCCTGCTCGAACCCCTGATCAGGCAGCTCGCAGAGAGGATTGCGGCACCGGGCCGGGGCCACGGTGCATAACCTCATCATTTATCCCGATCAACACCTACCAGGAGATTTCGCCATGAAACAGGTTGACCTCCTCTACACTGGGAAGGCTAAGTCCGTCTATCGCACCGACGACCCGGAAGTATATATCATGAAGTTCCGGGACGACATCACGGCGTTCGACGGCGAGAAGAAGGATACTCTGGGCGGTAAGGGGAGATATAACGCAGAGGTTTCGTCATTCCTCTTCAGGTACCTGGAAGAACACGGGATCCGGACCCACTACCTCGCAAGCGTCGAGCCCGCCGTCATTGCCGTGCGGAGTCTTACGATGATCCCGCTCGAGGTGATCGTCAGGAACGTCGCGGCCGGATCCATCGTGCGCCGGTACCCGTTCAGGGAGGGGGAACCGCTCGACCCGCCGGTGATCGTCATCGACTACAAGAGCGACGCTCACCACGACCCGATGTTGAACGACGACCTGATCTACGCCCTGGGCCTTGTCACACCCGAGGAACTTGACCAGATCAAGGCCATGGCACTCGCGATAAACGAGTTGCTCTCGGACTACCTCGACCTGCGCGGCATCACCCTGGTCGATTTCAAGATCGAGTTCGGCCGTTACGATTCCGAGATCGTCGTCGGCGACGAGATCAGCATGGACTCGATGCGGCTCTGGGACAAAGAGACCGGGACGTCTCTCGACAAGGACGTTTACCGTTTCGGCAAGGGGGACGTCCTGGAGACCTACGCTGCCGTCGCGAAACGAATACTCTCCCCGCCCTGGGGTGAACCCGCATGAAGTACGACGTAACCATTACCATTGGACTCAAAGAGGGAATGCTGAACCCCGAAGCGCGTGCCATCCAGCACGCCCTCGCGAACCTGGGGTTCCCGACCGAGGACCTGAGCACGGCGCGGCTCTACCGGATCACGCTCGACGCGGCGGATGCGGCGGCGGCGGAGAAAGAAGCAGGACAGATGTGCGAGCGGCTCCTCGCAAACCCGGTCATCCACCACTACACGATTGAGGTCGAGTGAGGCATGAGATTTGCTGTGGTACGGTTCGGCGGCAGCAACTGTGACCGGGATACCTACCATGTCCTCGCGGACGTCTGCGGGGTAGATACGGACCTCGTCTGGTACAAGGACGGGCTTGTCAAACCCTACGACGCCGTGGTGCTCCCGGGCGGGTTCTCCTACGGCGACTACCTCCGGGCGGGGGCCATCGCCGCCCGGACCCCGATCATGGCCGAACTCATCAGGCACGCGAAGAGCGGGGGACTGGTCCTCGGGATCTGCAACGGCGCCCAGATCGGCTCAGAGGCCGGACTTGTCCCGGGCACCTTCACGCTGAACGCCTACCCGAAGTTCATCTCGCGGCACGTCCACCTCCGCGTCGAAAACACCACGTCCCCGTTCACCTCGCTCTACCGGGAGGGGGAGGTGATCCGGGTGCCGATCGCCCACAAAGAAGGCCGTTACGTCGCCCCCGACGAGGTGCTCGCACGGCTGAACCGCGAAGGGAGGGTCGCGTTCCGGTTCTGCGACGAGCACGGCAACACGAACCCGGATAGCAACCCGAACGGATCGGCGGAGAACATCACCGGTGTCCTCTCGGAGGCCGGAAACGTGCTTGCGATGATGCCGCATCCCGAGCGGGCGAGTGAGTCCGTGCTCGGATCGGAGGACGGCGTCAAAATCTTTAACTCGATGATAGCCTATATCGAAGAGCACGGGCGTCGGAGACCCACGCAATAGGAGTCCTGTCATGACCGAAGAAGGGATCGAAGAGGCGCGAGCCGGGGCAAAGAAGTACGCAAAGGAGAAAGACTATGTATTGAACGTCGACGAGAAACAACTCTCGGCCGTCCTTCGCGGGCTTGCCCGGAACAAGGAGCGGTTCGGGGCGGCATACTGCCCCTGCAGGCTCCGGAGCGGGGACCCCGAGAAAGATCGGATCATTATCTGCCCCTGCCTCTACCACGAAAAAGAGATCGAAGAGCAGGGTGCCTGCCACTGCAGGCTGTTCTTCAAGAAGAAGACTGAATAATTTTTTTGCGTCCCGGCAGCCGTACTGCACACTTCGCGCCTTCGGGGCTTGAACTCCGTTCCTCTAGGGGCGTCGCACCTTCGGCCAGTCGCTTATTGCACCTGGTGGTGCTCCTGCTCCGGTTCTATCGAACCATCGCAATCGCCACGCACTGCCCCCGCCCCTTGGGGCGGGGAACGACGTTCTGAAGGAACGGAGTTCGAGCATCGCAGGTGCGACTGAGGAGGCCGGAGGCCGGGTGGGGTGGGGTTACATACTTCCTTAAGCAACGGAGACAGGGGAGGGGGACGAGCCCCCTCCCCGTCAGCCCCACCCCCAGTCGTGATATCCCCACGGAAGCCGTGCTATGTGTAACTGCAAGGAATCAGCAGATTTGAAGGGCGGGATCTCGAGCACCGGAGGTGCGCAGCCACCACGGGCCACAGCACCGGGCTTTCTCCTCGCTTCGGCCGTTTTGTCCGTCGCATCCTTCGGCCCGTCGCTACTCGCACCTGCGGTGCTTAAACTCGGTTCCTGCGGAACCTCGCTACTCGAAAACGCTTCGCGTTTTCTCGAGCTCCGCTCCGGCGGAGCGTCGCTTACCTCCTCAACCCGCGGCTATGCCTGAGGACATTGTAGACCGCATAGAACCCGACAAGCACCGCAAACACGTAGCCCGCGGTTGCGAGAACCGAGACGTACCCGGGCAGGGGGAGATCAGCTATCCGGAGCACCAGCGACGATCCCACGACGATCGCCCCGACCACCACTCCCATGAGGATCTTGTCGCTCGTCCGGTCGATGACGCCGACGATATCGTTGAGGTCGCGGTTCTCGAGCTCAAGCGTGACGGTGCCCTCCGAGAGGGTCTTTAAGGTCTCGTTCACGTTTCCGGGGATGGCAAGCAGACCTTCCGCCGCGTCCACGATCGACCGCACCGCATCTGTCACGTTATCCGGGGATAACCGCTGCTGCGCGGCTATCTCCAGCAGGTACGGCCGGATTCTCTGGTCGAAGTTGAACGACGGGTCGAGCCGGGTGCCGATGTCCATCACCATGACGATCACCTTCATCATCAGCATCAGGGTGGACGGGACCCGGATATGGTACCGGCGAAGGGTGTCGGTCAGGCCCCGGATCGCGACCGCAAAGTTCACCCGCTCGAGTTTCATCTCCTGGTAATCCAGCAGGACCAGGTAGAGGTCGTCCTTCACGGCATCGAGGTCCGCCGGGCTGATGTGCACGTCGATCTTCCCGAGCGCCGTGACCACCCCGGCGACGTCCGTCCGGGTCATGGCGAGGAGGAGATCGACGAAGACTCGCCTTCTTTCCGGGCGGAGGACGCCGACGATGCCGTAGTCGAGGAAGGCAATCTCGCCCTGGTCCGTCACCAGGAGGTTGCCCGGGTGAGGGTCCCCGTGGAAGAATCCGTCGGAAAAGATCTGCTTAACGTAGGCGGAAAAGCCGATGTCGGCAACCTCTTCGGGGAAGAGGCCGAGGCTCCGGATGGCCTCCACGTCGTCGATCCGTACCCCCTCGACGTAGTCCATGGCAAGCAGGCAGGGGCCGGAGAGGTTCCAGTAGATGCCGGGGATCTTCACGCACGGGACGTCCTGCATGTTCCGCTTGAGGCGCTCCGCGTTCATCCCGTCCTGGGTAAAATCCAGTTCACGCCGGATCTGGGCCGAGAACTCTTCCACCATGCCCTGCAGGTTGTATACCCGCAGGTCCGGGAACATCGACTCCACCCGCGTCACGAGCGACTGCAGGATCAGGAGATCGGTCTCGATCAGGTCGACGATTCCCGGGCGCTGCACCTTGAGGGCGACGATGCGGCCGTCTTTCGTCACGGCACGGTGTACCTGCGAGAGGGAGGCCGCCGCGACCGGCTCCTCCTCGATGATAACGAAACACTCATCGAGGTTTTTGCAGTATTTCATGATCACCGGCCGGATATCCTCGAACGGGACAGGGGCAACCCGGTCCTGCAGCCTCTGCAGTTCCTCGATCAGTTCGGGCGGGAGGAGCTCCCGGCGGGTGCTCATGATCTGGCCGAACTTTATGTAGGTGGGCCCCAGTTCCTCGATAGCAAGCCGGATACGCTCGTACACCGATCGTTTCTCTTCGGGGGGCTTGCGGAATATCCGTAACCGCTCGGCCCCGGGAATGACCTCCTCGACGAGGATCCCGAAACCGTACTTGACCAGCACATCCGCGATCTGCCGGTAGCGCTGGAACCGGGTGACCATCGGGGATGAATCCGCACTCCCGATACTTAAGGGATGGGGCCGGTCATCCCCGGGATAGCCGGCTCCGCACGAGAGATTTCCAGGGATAGGGAACGACCAGAAAGAGCGGAACGGCGAGGACGATCGCGAACGGAATCGTTGTGAGGGCGAGCGTCAGCGTAGTCATATCGGCGATCCACCCGGTGACCGCAACCCCCATCCCGCCCACGCCGACCGCGAGCCCGAGCATCAGGCCGGAGACCATCCCAACGTTCCCCGGGGCTATCTCGTGGGCCATGGCGACGGTGACGGCGAAGGTCGACCAGAGGATGAACCCGAAGATCATCAGCGCAACGAGCGAGAGAATGCCGCCGGCGGTGAGGAATACGACGAACGGCGGAATAGCGGCAACAAGCCCGATGAGCGTGTACTCTTTACGGCCGTAGCGGTCGGAGAGCGCACCTCCGACCACCTGCCCCACGACCCCGGAAATAAGCATGCCCGATACCAGCAGGTTCGCGGTCACGAGGTCGATGCCCCGCAGGGTGAGGACGGTGGGGAGGTAGGCGACCGAGCCGAAGATCGCCCACGCCCGGAGGCCCGAGGCCGCGACCAGGAGGACGATCGCCCGGTACGCGGGCCGTTCGGCCGGGGCAGGGGTTTCCGGGACGGAGCTTCGGTCGGGTGAGGGCAGGATCCGCCAGAGCACCACCGCCATCGCGAGACCGGGGACGGCGAGGATGACGAGGCCCGGAAGGCCCATGAGGCCGACCGCGACGCCCGCGCAGATGGGGCCGATCGCGTAGCCCAGGTTGCCGCCGATGACGAAGTAGGAGGTGATCCGGCCCCGGACTGCGTCCCGGGTCAGGCGGCTGACGGTCCCGAGTGCGCTCGGGTGGAAGAAGGCGTGCCCCAGCGCCGCGACTGCGACGGACGCAAGGACGAGGAAGTAGTTGTCCAGCAGGCCGATCACGGAGATGAAGATTGCGCTCAGGGCCACGCTCACGCTGATGTGGACGGCAACCCCCCGGGCATCGAAGAGCCAGCCGACGAACGGTTGCACGAGCGACGACGTGAGGTTGTAGACCGTGACGATCAGCCCGGCGAGGAAGAACGAGTAGCCCTGCTCCGCGATGAGGAGCGGCAGGACTGCGGGCAGGACCGGGGAGTAGAGGTCGGTCACCAGGTGGGCAGCGGAGAGCCCCCAGACCGGTTTCGTATCGACATTCACGGTGTCAGATCCTTCTTAAGCGTATGACCTCAACCGTGATATCCACTCGCTCTTTGCGGTGGTGGGCGAACGTCCGCCGCATCGGGAACGCGCACCGGATCACTTCTTCGATCGCCGCCCGGCCTTCCGTGTAGGCGGCCACGAACGGGGTCGAGCCCTCGTTGAAGATGCCGTAGACAACGCCTGCGAGTTCGAGCGCCACGTCGATGAACGGCCGGTCGGCGTGCGCTTTCTGCGCCCCGAACGGCGGGTTCATCACGACGGTGTCGCACGCGAGGCTTGAGCGGTCGAGATCGGGGTCCCTGACGTCGGCGACGAGGAACTCGACGGCGACGCCGAGCATCCCGGCGTTCCGCCGGGCCACGCTTATCGCGGCCGGGTCGATGTCTATCCCGGTCACGGCGGAGGCGCCGAGAAGGGCCGCGCCGCAGGCGAGGATCCCGGTCCCGCACCCGAGGTCGCAGACCTTACACCCCTCGATCGCGCCCTGCATGGCGGCATGGTGGAGGAGGCGGGCCGCCACCGGTGCCGGGGTCTGGTACTGCTCGAGGCGGGCCGTCGGCCGCTCGAAACCTTCCAGGCGTTCGAGGCGCATTTCAAGCTGCCGCAGGTTCATGGTGCGAGGTACTCGTCGATGGCGTAGTCGTCCCAGGCCCGGGCCCTGCAGAGGATCTCGAACTCCGGCGGCGTCAGTACCGGGACGGGGAACCGGACCTGGTCGTCGTAGGCGAGCCGGGGGCAGGCGGTGTTCACGTAGGCCCCAAACCCGAGGTCGAGCATCTCGGCAGGCGAGACCTCGCGCATCGCGACGAGGACGGCCTTATCGGAGAGGGCGACGAGCCGCCGGGCAAGGTCCACCCGCTGCTGCCCGCTCTTCGTGCTGACGATGATCCCGATACTCGCGGCACCCCGGGCCTTCTCCATCACCGCGGCGCGACGGCGGACCAGGCGGTCGGCGTCAACCTCCTGCGCCTCGCGGGTGTATGGGTCGAGCGCCACCACCCGGGCGCGAGTGGCGAGCCGGATGCCGACCGGGTGGAAGACCCCCGTCCCGACGAAGAGGATCTCGTCCGCCCCCGTCGCCCGCGCTGCGGCGAAGTTGCACCCGAGCACCTGCCCGGGACTCGGCGTGCGCCCGTCACCGGGGGCGACGACCGCCTCGACGCCGTGCTCGCGGAGGAACGCCGTCATCGCGCCGAGCAGGTGAACGTGCTGGACGGTGGTGACGAGCCCGATGCGGCGGGCGGTGAGCAGAGGAAGGGCCTTTTCAAGCGCGTTTACGTCGAAGTCGAAGCGGACCGGCTCGTAGAGTACGTCCGGGCGCTCCTCGACCGGCGCGTGGCCGAAGTGTACCAGGACGTCGGCACACGCAAGGGCGTCGAGCGCGAGGTCGCAGGCCCCGTAGCATGGGTCGCCGCTGACGATCACCCAAAACCCCGCTTCGCGGAGGGCGGCGGCCGTCCCCGGAGCCTGCCGGGCGAGCCCGGCGGGGAACTGGAGGGCGACGCTCCGTACCCCGCGCTCGCGGAGCTTCTCGATAAGGTCAGAGACAGGTATCAACGACACGCACCTGCGTCTCGGAGACGTCGATCCGGACCAGGGTCTTGAGCGGCCGGCCGATATCCTCGTCACCGCGGGATATGACCACGCAGATGTCGGCGATCTCGGCGCCCACCTGCTCGATGGCGCTGATGAGGGCGCGGAGCGTCCCCCCGGTGCTGCAGACGTCGTCGATGATCACGACCCTGTCGCCCGCACCGACACCGTTTAAGTAGAGTTCCCCTTTCGAGTAGCCCGTGGTCTGGTGCACCGCGACCTCCCCGGGGAGGTCGTAGGAGCGCTTCCTGACGACCACCAGCGGGATGTCGGTCATCATGGAGAAGGCGACACCGATGTGGATGCCCATCGCCTCGCAGACGACGATCTTGTCGACGCCCTCAAGGTCGAGGATCCGCACCATGGCACACCCGATCTCGCGGAGGAGCGCGGGCTCGATAAGCGGCACCCCGTCGGTGATCGGGTTGATGAAATAGTTGTACTCTCCCCGCTTCATGACCGGGGAGGTTTCCAGTGAGTGTATCAGTCGTTCAAGCATTCGTATCACTCATATCTTTCAGGAACTGCTCGATAACGTCGCGGGTGACGTGGGGCATGCAGACGATCCGCATGTGCCCGTTCCGGGTCGTCGAGACCCGCCAGCCGGCAGGCACGCGGTCACTGGAGAACGTCGCCACGTTGACGTCCGGGGTCACCGCCCGCGGGTAGCCGAGCGTCTCCATCCCTTCGATCAGCCTTCGAGCGTTCTCCATGCACCCGGCGACCACCGCCCGCATGCCGTCCATCCCCAGGTACTCGAGGACGGCGACGGCCGCGGCCACCGACGCCCCGGGCCGGGTGCCGGCGAGGGTACACTCCCGCTTCACCGTCAGGTAAGGGGTATCGACGTTGAGGCACGAGAAGCACGCCGGGTCCCGGGTAAGAAGGCAGCCTGCGGGGATGGTGCTCATCCCCATCTTGTGGGGGTCGATGGAGATGGAGTCGACGCCGGGGAGCCGGAAGTCGAACGGAACAGGGCAGTCGAGGAACGGGACCACCATCCCGCCGAACGCGGCGTCGACGTGAAGGAAGACGTCCCGGTCCGCGGCAACCTCGGAGAGGTGGGCGATGGGGTCGACCATGCCATACTCCGTCGTCCCGACGACACCGACGATACAGACCGTATGTCTATCCACGAGACCGTCGATCGCCCCGGTGTCCATCCGGAACTCGCTATCGAGCGGAACCGTCCGCATTTCGAGCCCCAGGATGTCGCAGGCCTTCTGGAACGAGAAGTGGCTCGACGCGGGGACTACCACGTTCGGGGACTTCACCGGCTTGTGCTTCTTTGCGATCCGAAACGCCTGGATGTTGGATTCCGTCCCGCCGCTTGTTGCGTACCCCCCGGCGTCAGGGAGGTGCATCAGGGTGCCGAGCCTCTCGACGAGGAGCTCCTCGATCGCAGCCGTCCCGGGGAAGAGCCCGGGGTCGCCGAGGTTGGTCTCGAGGAACATGGCATGCGCCCGTGCCGCGACCGGGTGGGGCGGCGTGCACATCGAACTCAGGATATTTCGGTACCCGATGTCCTCCCGCCGTTTTGACGAGAGGAAGGAGAAAAGGTCTTCCTCAGAACATCCTACTTCACGCATTTCTTCTCGCCGCATCAAGGAGGATCTGCCGCTCTTTCCGCGCTACGGCCTCACGGATGCGGGGGACCGCATCGATGTTTGCGGAGACGCTGTTGATGCCGTGCCCGACGAGCCACGTAACCATGTCGGGGTCGGAGCCGGCCTGGCCGCAGATGGAGCACTCGACACCGTGCTCACGGCAGGCGTTGATCGCGTAATCGATCAGCCGGAGCACGGCAGGGTGCTTGGGCCGGTACATATCGGCGACGTGCTCGTTGTTCCGGTCGATGGCGAGCGTGTACTGGATGAGGTCGTTCGTCCCGAACGAGGCGAACCGGATCCCGGCCCTGATGAAGTCCTCGATGAGGATGGCGCTGCTCGGGACCTCGATCATGACGCCGAGGGTCGCGTTCTCCACGTCGACCCCCCACTCCTTCATCATCGCCCGGGCCCGGACGAACTCGTCGGGGTGGTTGACCATGGGAAACATCACGCCGAGGTTGTCGTAGCCTGCGGCCCAGAGCCTTTTAAACGCCTCCACCTGAAGGCGGAACTGTTCGTGGCTCTGGAGGTCCCGGCGGATGCCGCGCCAGCCGAGCATCGGGTTGTGCTCGATCGGCTCGTCTTCGCCGCCCTCCATGTTCCGGAACTCGTCGGTCGGGGCGTCCAGAGTCCGGACCCAGACGGGCTTTCCCGGGAAGGCGTCGAGCACCGTCCTGATGCCGCCGTAGAGCTCGGCGATGAACTCTTCCTCCGCACCGTGCTCGATATACCAGCCGGGAGTCTTAGCGAGGCCGAGGATGAGGTGCTCGATCCTGAGAAGGCCGACACCGTCCGCTCCGGTGGCGGCGGCCCGCTTCGCGGCTTCGGGGAGGGAGACGTTCACCTTGACGAGGGTGCCGGTGATGACCGGGGCTGATGCTGCCGCCGCCGGTACGGCTGCGGGTGCCGCCGCTGCCGGCGCTTCGACCGCTCCTTCGTAGATGATGCCTTTCTCACCGTCGACGGTGATTATCTGGCCTTCTTTGAGTATCTTCGTTGCTTTCTTGGTCCCGACGACCGCGGGTGTCCCGAGTTCCCGGCTCACGATGGCCGCGTGGCAGGTCATGCCGCCTTCGTCGGTGACGATGGCGTTGACCCGCCGCATCGCCGGCACCATATCGGGGTTGGTCATCTTGGTGACCAGGATGTCGCCGTCCTTGACGGCGCTCGTGTCCTTGACGTCCCGCACGATCACGACCCGGCCGCTCGCGACGCCGGGGGAAGCGCCCTGACCCTCGAGCAGCATCACGCCGAGCGCGCCTTTGGGCTGCTCTGCCGGTTCGGCTTCGCCGCGGGGTATCTCCGGGCGCTTGATCGTCGTTATCGGCCGGGACTGGAGGATGAAGACGTCGTCCCCGACGATCGCCCACTCGACGTCCTGCGGGACGCCGTAGTGGTCTTCGGCGATCTTGCCGAGCATTGCGAGGCGCGCCACTTCCGCGTCGGAGAGGACCGGAGCGGTGCGCTGTTCGCCGGAGAGCTCGACGATCTTTGTCCCGTGCTCGCCCTCCGGCACGATCATGATCTCCTTCTCGGCGATCAGGCGGTCGACCACCCGCTCGGAGCGCAGGTCAAAGACGTAGTTGTCGGGCGAGACGGCCCCCGAGACGACGGCTTCGCCGAGCCCCCAGGAGCCCTCGATGATCGGCAGGGATTCGCCGGTGACGGGGTGGGAGGTGAACATGACGCCGGACTTCTCCGACCGGATGAGTTCCTGCACGACGACGGCGATGTTCACGCTCCGGTCGTCGAACCCCTGCTTTGCCCGGTAGTAGATGGCCCGCGCGCCGTACAGCGAGGCCCAGCACTGCTGGACCGCGTCGAGGAGGTCATCTTCACCGAGAATATTGAGAAACGTCTCCTGCTGGCCGGCAAAACTGGCATCGGGCAGGTCTTCGGCGGTGGCGCTCGACCGGACGGCGACGACCGTCCCGTCAGCCCCCATCCGGGCGTATGCATCGGTGATCTCCTGTTGGATGTGATCGGGCATCTCGACGCTCAGGACAAGGTCCTGAACGTCCCTCGCGACCGATTCCAGCGCTCCGTTGTCGTCGACGTCGAGGCGCTCCAGCCTGCGGAAGAGTGCATCTTCGATCCCGGTCTCTACAAGAAACCTTCGGAATGCCTGGGCGGTCACCACAAACGCCTTCGGCACGGGGAGACCGATCGAGGCCATCTCGCCCAGTGAGGCCCCCTTTCCACCTACAGAGACGATATCTTCCTTTTTTATTTCTTCGAGCCACAGAACGTTGGGCATTTCCTTCATGCTCGCACCACACATATACTTCTCACCATTACATAAAAGATTTCGGAGGAAAAAACATCAATACATATGATGTTGAACTAGTATGGGTTGAACCGTGAAATATAGAGTGCTGGTCAGCGACCCGCTGGCAGAGGAAGGGATTGACATCCTGAAAGAATTCTGCGACGTGGATGTCGACACCGGGCTGACCGAGGATCAGCTTGTCGCTATTATCGGAGACTACGATGCCCTGCTGGTGCGCTCGGGTACCGAGGTGACGGCGCGGGTCATCGATGCGGGAGCGAAACTCAAATTCATCGGCCGTGCCGGCGCCGGGGTCGACAATATCGATACGGAGGCGGCGACGCGCAGGGGCATCATCGTCGCGAACGCCCCGGAAGGAAACACGCTGGCGGCCACGGAGCACACGATGGCGATGATGCTCTCGCTCGCGCGGAATATACCCCAGGCCACCGCATCCTTGAAGAAGGGCGAGTGGAAGCGCTCGAAGTTCATGGGTGTCGAACTCAACGACAAGGTGCTCGGCATCATGGGATTCGGGCGTATCGGGCGCGAGGTGGCGAAGCGTGCACAGGCAATGCAGATGAAATGCATCGCCTACGACCCCTTCATCACGAAAGAGCGGGCTGCAAGCCTCGGCGTGGAGATGGTGCCGCTCGACGAGCTCTTCCGGAGGGCTGACGTCATCACGGTCCACACGCCGCTGATCAAGGAGACGCGCCACGTGATCAACGAGAAGACCATCGCCACCATGAAGGACGGCGTCCGAATGATCAACTGCGCCCGCGGCGGGATCATCGACGAGAAGGCTCTCGCAGACGCGATTGCGAGCGGCAAGGTCGCCGGTGCGGCACTGGACGTCTTCGAGAACGAGCCGCCGACGGAATCCCCGCTCCTCGGGCTGGACCGGGTAATCGTCACCCCGCACCTCGGGGCGAGCACGGTCGAGGCGCAGAAGAACGTCGCCGTCTCGGTGGCGAACCAGTGCATCAGCGTTCTATCGGGCGGCGCGGCGAAATACGTGGTGAACGCGCCGATGATCCCCGCAGAGCAGCAGGCGCTGGTCGAGCCCTACGCGATGCTTGCACAGAAGATGGGCAGCCTCCTCATCCAGCTCATCGAGGGAAGGCTCGAGTCACTCGAGATCACCTACGGGGGCGAGGCCGCAGCGCTGCCGAACACGAAGTTCGTCACCCGCGTAATCTTAAAGGGGCTTCTCGACCCGATCCTGCAGGTGCCGGTCAACATCGTGAACGCGGAGTTCGTGGCAAAAGAGCGCGGCATCCGTATGAGCGAGACGACGACGGAGGAAGCACAGGGATTCCGGAACATCATCAGCATCACCGCGAAGACCGACAGGATGACCGAGTCGGTGAGCGGGAGCGTTTCGGGCCCGAACCGGGCGCGGATCGTGAGCATCGGCGGCTACATGACCGACCTGACCCCGACCGGCCACGTGGTCATCTCCCGCCACACCGACAAGCCGGGCGTCATCGGCAAGGCCGCGACGATCCTCGGAAGGGTGAACGTGAACATCGCGGGGATGCAGGTCGGGCGCCACAAGCCCGGCGAAGAGGCGCTGATGGTCCTCACCGTCGATTCTGCGGTGCCGGCCGAGGCGATGGACGAGATCAAGAAGATCGACGGCATCCACACGGCGAAGCACGCCGAGATCTGATCGGTCCGGCAGTCACCCCTAATTATTTCACCGCATGCCGGCCCCCGATACGGCGAAGCCGGGACGGAGCGGTTTTTGAGGCAAGCGAATAATTTTATACCCGGAGCACCAACCTTAGTGATCGTCGGGCAGACACGGGCTCGTGGTCTAGCTGGTTATGACGTCGCCTTGACATGGCGGAGGTCCTGAGTTCGAATCTCAGCGGGCCCACTCGCAATCGGGGATACGGTCACAATCGCGACCTGAATCCCCTTTTCCGCTCCTTTTATCAACTCATCTATGAAACGGGACGCATTCGTAACGTTGTTTTGCAGAAAATTGCGAGACTGATCCGATAGGGTAAACGTGCATCTTCTCCGTTTACGCTCGTATTTTTGTTCTTTTGACGCGCGGGACATTTTCTCTTCTCCGTTCTACTGTTCATACAGTTATGTATCTGTTCATACAGGTTCTGATAAGGGTATACTCTATGTAAGGGGTCTTAAAGAGGTTATGCCTACCATGTACCGACTGATGAAGCATATCAACGCAAAAGGAGAGGTCTTTCAGCAAACTTCCGTCTATATCCGTGAGAATGTCTACCTCCTGGCAAAGGAGGCGAGCATCCCCATGTCTGAGGCTGCAGAACAGGGTGTGATCGCCGCGCTGCGTGCGCGGGGTGTCGAGGTCTGAGGGGGGTGCATGACGAAATACGAGATCATAATCACAGAGAGCGCAAAGAAAGACCTTAAGGTAATTGAGCGTGATGACAGTGAGTATGTCCAAAAAATCATCCAGAAAATAGAGTTTTGCCTGGGCGAACACCTCTTCGCCCCGATCAAACAATGCCATAAGAAGAAACTGAAAGGGAAGGTGAACACTCACCGGCTACATGTTCAGAGGAAATACACCGTGTTTTACAAGGTGATGGGGGCAAAAAGTAACAGGTTTGCTCAGGTTCATCTGATCGTGGGTTTCGAGGCGGCACACCAGATGTACCCGCACATCGATTTATAGCCCAAATTCCTTTTTTATCTCGGCCAGAGTATATTTCCGACCCTTCCCCGCTCTCTCCATGTCTGCATCCAGCCTATCGATACTAGCCTGGATTTCAGCCGGGGTAAGGGTTCTTTTAGTCTTCGGGGTTGCCTTCTTCCGCCCGACTACCGTCTTCGTCGGCATACATGATGATGTCTGTATCTGGAGAGATATAGTTTTGGGGAGGATCACGCTCACACCGGGACCGCGGCCACTACCTCTTCCACACACTCCGCCGGGATGCCGTAGATTTGGGAAACTTCCTCGACGATCTGACGGCGTGGGATACCGTCGCGGATGTATTGAGGAACCGGATCCGAGAAGGAAAAGCGCAGGTGATCGAAACCCATGAGCATCGTCCCTATCGTCGTCCCTCCTGCGGATAGGGCAGGTAAAATTTGTTTAATGACGCTATTCCCCGTTTTAAGCCCAAATTGAACTTCTCTCAACATGCTGGCTGCACAAGAATTATATATCTCAGCCTCTATGAGGGCACGATCACCATGGTAGTTGCACGAATAACCGTATGGAAATTCAAGAGCGACCAGCGTGAAGCCGCAATTGGAGTGCTTGAGGAGGCAAAGAAGCAAGCCCGGAAGATAGACGGGTATTCAGGGCATCTCTTCCTGTTACCTTCGGAGGAACCCGATACCGAGATCGTCGTCAGTCTCTGGGAAAACGAGGAAGTGTACCAGGCATCGATGCAGAGCCTCTTGCAGGAGGTCTCGCAGAACCTCGATAAGTACATTGTTTCTCCACCCGATGTCATGAAGTATACTGTGTTCTCGGCCGAAGTCGAGGCGGTCAAGCCGGAACTGGTAAAACCGGCGTAGACCGCCCCGGAGCCACAGCAACCCTTAACCCTCAACCCCCCTAAACGGAGGTTGATGTCCCAAACAGGCAGGCTCCCCGACAGCATGGCCCCGTGCGGCGTCTACTGCGGAGCCTGCCCTTCGTTCGGGAAGGGGTGCAGGGGGTGCGGCTCGGAGAACCGCAAGCAGCGGCGCACCAGCAAGTGGAACTGCAAAATCCGCCGGTGCTGTTTCGAGGAGAAGGGGCTCGCACTCTGCTCGCAGTGCACGGATTTTCCCTGCAGGCTGACCGACAAACTCCAGCGGTCCTACCCGGGCAACGAGCGATTCAGGTACCGCCACGAGATCTACGAAAACCTCCGGGAGATACAGAGGCAGGGCCTCGATGCGTGGCTGCTTGGAGAGGAAGAGAAGCGGCGCTGCCCGATCTGCGGGAAAACGATTGTCTTCTACCATTACCGGTGCCCGGCATGCGGGCATGAGCCGGACAGGAAAGGGTGAAGGCAGCAGGTTCCGGGAGACCGGCCGCAGAACCGCCGTCTCCTTCGGCTCAAGCGAACCGGGAACCATTCAGAGCCGTCCAAGCGATACAAACATGCATATGCGAGGAGGCTAAAGAAGCAATCATGCCGACTGTCGTGCACGTCGATATCCCGGCGGAGGAACCCGAACGGGCCAGAGCGTTCTACGAAAGACTCTTTCACTGGAAGTTCGAGGCACCTCCGGGTTACGGCGATTACTTCCTGTCTGAGGCGACGGACGAAGAGGGAAAGCCGGGTGTGGGACTCGGCCTCGGGAAGCGGGGAGCCCCGGACCAGAAGATCACGGTGTATTTCGATGTCGATTCGATCGCCGACTACCTGCCCCTCGTAGAGCAACTGGGCGGGAAGGTCGTGATGCCGCGGATGCCGGTCCCCGGCTACGGGGCGCTTGCAGTCTGCACGGATACCGAGAACAACCCCTTCGGCCTCTGGGAGACGCACACGGATTAAGCGAGGCAGCCTGCTTAATCCGTCTTTTGCACCCGCGACTCCCCGAGCAGGTACCCGGCGTACGGCACCCCCGACGCTCCCCGCACCGCCCCGTAGCTCGCCGCCGCCGTCACGAGGAAGAGCACCGGGTAGGTCAGCCAGTCCGCCCACGTCAGTCCCGTGAGGGAGGTCCAGGCGGCCGCACCGGCGGCGATGACGAGCGGGTGGACGAGGTAGATCCCGTAGGAGTGCTCCCCGAAGGACCGGGAGGCACCCGCAGGACGGCCCCCTCTCCCCTCCAGCCGCCAGGCCGCGAGGACGAGCGCGGCGATGACGGGGACGTAATAGAAGGGTTCGAGGATCCGGTAGATACAGAAGACGGAGAGCGTTGCACCGGAGAGACTCCCGTAGTAGAGCACGGCCGCCGCCCACATGCCGCCGAGGAGGAGGGCGCCCGCACCGGCCGCGGCGAGGACCCCTGCAGGGGAGAAGGACCGGAGCTGCGACCGGAAATTGTCCGTATGCCGGGCGACGTAGATCCCGAGGACGAAGTAGAAGAGGTGCGACGGGAAGACGCGGATCAGCACCGTATACCACTCCGTGCCCGCAAACGCTCCGAGGCAGTGGGCGCCCACGTTCCAGAGGACCTGGAAGAAGAGGAGGGAGAGGAGGAGAAAGAGCGCCGCACCGCCCCGATCGAACCAATCGTAGCCTCTCGCGATCAGCGGGAAGAGGAGGTAGAGCTGGATGATCAGGACGAAGAACCAGAGGTTGTAGGCGGCGGTCCCGAAGAGGAGGGCTTTTGCCACCGCACCGGGCGAAGGCATGCCGGCGAACCCAATCGTGCCCTCCACCACGACCAGGAGGTAGAGGGCGGTAAAGAAGAGGTAGGGCAACAGGATCGTCCGCGCCCGGCGGCGATAGAAGTCCGGGAGCGAATACGCGCCGGAATACCGCGCCGCGAGCACCCAGCCGGATATGAAGATGAAGACCGGTACGGCAAAGTGGGCGATGACGTAGACGGCCACGTCCGTGAGAGCGAGCAGGTTCACGCCGGGGATCCGGGTGAAGTTCATGGAGACATGGACGGCGATCACGGCGAGGGCGGCAAACCCCCGCAGGTACTCGACCTCTCGAAACCAGACCACCGCAGCCACACCTCGCAATCGCCCGCCGGGGCCGGCGAACACTACAGCATTGCAGGCAGGGGTATATGAACCCCCGCGCCGGCCGCCGGTCAAGCACTATAATACCAGAAGACACCATCTATCATACGAGTTGAGTCCATGCAGTACTCGGAAGGGCAGGTCGGCAGGGTCTTTTCCGTCCGGATCGACGACGGAGAGGACTTCATCGGGGAGATCGAGCGATTTGTCGCGGCAATGAACATCCAGAGCGGCATGATCCATTTCCTCGGCGCCGTACGGTCTGCAAAAATCGTGACCGGACCAAAGGAGCCGGTCATCCCGCCGTCCCCGCGGGGCGAAGAGATCTTCGGGGGCTGGGAACTCCTCGGGTTCGCCACCATCTACCCGGGAGAGGAGGGACCGTCCATCCACCTTCATGCGGCGGCAGGAAAGGGAATACGGTCGCTCGCCGGGTGCCTCCGGGAGAAGGCGGAGGTCTACCTGGTCGTCGAGGCGATCGTCACGGAGTTCGTCGGCATCTCCGCCCGGAGACTCCCCGACGAGAAGACCGGCGTCAACCTGCCGGTCTTCGACCGGCTACTCCCATGACCGGCCAGCCGGAATTCCTCCCCATGACGATGGAGGAGGCAGAAAGGCTCGGCATCGACCGGTTCGACATCGTCCTCGTTACCGGCGACGCCTACGTCGACCACCCCTCCTTCGGGACCGCGCTGATCGGGCGGGTGCTCACCGACGCCGGGTATTCGGTCGGCGTCATCGCCCAGCCCGACTGGCGCCGCGACGCCGACTTCCGGCGCCTCGGCGAGCCCCGGCTCTTCTTCTCGGTCTCGGCCGGGAACGTCGATTCACTGGTGAACGCCTTTACGCCGAACCAAAAACGCCGGCACTCGGACGTCTACTCGCCCGGCGGAAAGCTCCTCCGGCCCGACCGGGCGACCCTCGTCTACACCGACCGGGTACACGCCCTCTTCCCGAAGACACCGGTCGTCATCGGCGGGATCGAGGCGAGCCTCCGGCGTTTCGCCCACTACGACTACTGGTCCGATGCGGTCCGGCAGGCCATCCTCGCCGACGCCCCGGCCGACCTCCTCGTCTTCGGGATGGGCGAGCGCCAGGTTGTCGCGATCGCGGATAGGCTTGCCGCCGGCGAGGCTGCAGGCGCCCTCACCGATATCCCCGGCACTGCCTACCGGGTCGACCTCAAGACCTGGCGGGGCATGGATCATGCCGGCTACGTCGTCCTCCCCGAATACACGGAGGTGAAAAGTGACCGCTACGCCTACGCCCGGGCGTTTGCACTGCACTACAACGAGCAGGACCCCTTCAGGGGCCGTAGAGTGGCCCAGCCGCACCCGAAGACCGTCGTCGTCCAGAACCCGCCGGCGATGCCGCTCTCAGGTGTTGAACTCGACCGGATCTACGAACTCCCCTACGCCCGAAGGGCCCACCCCTCCTACACCGAACCCGTACCCGCCCTCGAACCGGTCAGGTTCTCGGTCGTCAGCCACCGGGGATGTTTCGGCGCCTGCTCGTTCTGCGCCCTCACCCACCACCAGGGGCGGATCATCCAGAGCCGGAGTATCGAATCGATCGTCCGGGAAGTGGAGCGGATGGCGGCGATGCCGGAGTTTACGGGCGTCGTCCAGGACGTCGGCGGGCCGACGGCGAACATGTACGGCATCCACTGCGGCCGGTGGGAGACCGACGGCACCTGCCCCGACCGCCGCTGCATCGAATGCCCCGCTCTCGGCCGCAGCCACGAGGAGCAGCTCCGCCTGCTCCGGCGCCTCAGGGAGATACCGGGGGTGAAGCGGGTCTTCATCGCGTCAGGCATCCGCTACGACTTAATCGGTCCGGAGGACCGGAACTACCTCGCCGAGGTCTGCGAGCACCACATCTCCGGGCACCTCAAAGTCGCCCCCGAACACGTCTCGGAACGGGTTTGTGCCTGCATGGGAAAACCGCCCCGCGAAGTCTTCGACGCCTTCAGGGAGCGGTTCGAGGCCCTCCAGGAGGGGAAGGCGAAGCGGCAGTACCTCGTCCCCTACCTCATGTCCGGCCATCCCGGGTGCCGGATCGCCGACATGGTCGAACTCGCCGAGTACGTCCGGGATACCGGCCTTTACACCGAACAGGTCCAGGACTTCACGCCGACCCCGATGAGCATATCGACGACCGTATACCATACCGGGCTCGACCCCTTCACCCTCGAGGAGGTCTACGTCCCGAAGGGGCGGGAAAAAAGGGTCCAGCGTGCCCTCATGCACTACCGGGACCCGGAGAACTACGCTCTCGTCTGCGAGGGGCTCCGCGCAGCCGGGAGGGAGGACCTCATCGGGAACGCGTGGCGATGCCTTGCCCCGGCTAAGAGAGGTGCGGCGGGGAGAAAAGGACAGAGAAAATAAGGCTATCTTCCCAGGATCGAGCCCGCGGCAAACCCGGCAGCCACCGCGACGGCCCTGCTAGGGATCCGGGGGATCACGAACATCGTCACCGCGAGCGTGGCCGCGGTGTTGGCCGTCGTCCCGGGGGTGACGACGGCACCAAGCATCCGCATCGTGCAGGAGCGCCATCCACGGGGAGGGGGCGACGAAGGGAGCGCGAACCTCCCCGTCACGTCGCTCGCCGTCTGCATGACCGTCGACCGCCACTCACCCACTTCCGCTACTCTCCGCCTGCAGGGCATGATACAGGGTGTGACTCCGTGTACTACTTATTCTTATGGCCGATCGTACCGGCGAACTGCTCCCGGATCCGGCGCATGCGGTTGCGATGGCAGAAGGGGCAGAGGGCCTCGAAGTTCCCGAGCGTATGGGACCCGCCGCAGATCGCCGGCTCCCGGAGGTCGAAATGCGTTGCATCGGCACCGAGCGGGGCGTTGCACCCGGCGCACCGGCAGCACTGCCGCTCGAGGACGGTCTGCATGGCCTCGTCCGTGATGTACGCCCCCGGAATAAGCGCATCGTCGGCACGAGCCGCTACCGGTGCTCCGCGCTCGCTTACCACCCGGAGAAATTATTTTTCCAGATGATAAGTCTTTCGGCAAACCTGTCGACAGAATGCCGGACTGTGCGGCTCCGGCAGACAGCGAGCCCGGACACCCGGGAGAGGCACGAGAATCCCGGGGCAACAGGGAGATTCACGCCGCCAGAAAGCCTCGCACGGCGGCGCAATAACGGCTTCCTGCGGAATCTCGAACGACGGCAAAACCCCCGCTTCATGAACGGTTCCAGGAGAGCGATCCCCCGGAGGACTGCCCGGAGAATTGGCGCAAGAACGCCGGAACCGGGGATATTCCCACGAAATAAAGGAAAAACCTATTACTCTGCGACAGAAAATGCATCGGTATGCATTCCAAGATCACCGGAGACAACCTGCAGATGGTGACCCTCCGCCTCGCACCCGGCGAGAGCATCTGCGCCGAGGCCGGCGCCATGGTCAACATGAGCGGGAACATGCAGATGACCACCAACATGAAGGGCGGGCTCTTCAAGGGGCTCAAACGGATGGTGACCGGCGAAGGCCTCTTCATGACCGAATTCACCCCGGAGGGTGGGGAGGGGTTCGTCTCCTTCGCCGGAAACATCCCGGGGAAGATCTTCACGCTCGACCTTGCAGACAGCGAGTTCATCGCCCAGAAAGACGCGTTCCTCTGCTCCGAACAGGGCATCGACCTAGATATCGCGTTCACGAAGAGGGTCCGGTCGGGCGCTTTCGGCGGCGAAGGGTTCATCCTGCAGCGGCTCTCCGGCAGGGGGACGGCGTTCCTTCACTGCTGCGGCGATATCATGGAGATGACGCTTGCACCCGGCGAGGTGGTCAGGGTCGAGACGGGCCTCGTCGTCGGGTTCGAGAGCACCGTCGACTACAGCATCCAGCTCGCCGGCGGCGTGAAGACCGTCTTCTTCGGCGGCGAAGGGCTTTTCCTGACCACGCTGACCGGACCGGGCCGGGTCATCCTGCAGTCGATGGATATCGCGAAACTCGCGAGCTCCCTGATGCCCTACCTCCCCATCCAGAACTCGTCCGGACGGTAACCTGATAGTCCCTGCCGTCTCAAGGGTGTACTGGATGAACCTCGTCATGGTCGTGCACGGCCCCGAGGCCTTCGATGCCGGGGACGCCGAACGGCTGCTCGGGCTCCTCTCCCCGCGGCGGGTCCTTGTCGCGGGGGTGATGGCACGGACCGCCGCCGAGGAGTCCGGGCTCCCGGTCACCTGCACGGACGAGCGGCCGAGCGTGGTAATCGCCGCCCTTGCCGGGCGCTCGTGCCTGGTCAACCGGGGGAAGACCCCGAAATCCGGGCGAATATTCGGCGAGATCGTCGCCGGCAGGCTCCCGGGGCTCGTCCACATCGAGACCTCGAGCGGCACCGTCTACTGCTGGGACCGTGGAGACAGAGTTCTCGCAGAGGAGATCGCAGGGCTGATCGGGTACGTTCTCGTTCGCGCAAAGAGCTCACGAGCCCGGCGGGAAGGAGTGCGGGAGGTCCGCGGGTGCATACCGGGGGAAGCGGTCTTTGTGAACGGGATCGTCATCGGGACCGCGACGGAGGAGACGGTCGTCCTCTCAAAAGAGAACGGGACCATCAGGGCCGTCTCCGGGCTCGACGAGAAACCGCATGGGTTTGAAAAACTCCTCCGGGCGGGCCTTCCGGACCTCCATGCGGCCTGGTGCAAGAGCGGGCCGGTGCGGACAGCCCCTCCCCGGCAGGGCGAGCGCGCCTCCCGCGCGGGCCGGATCGCGGTCATCGACCACTGCGGCCACACCCTCTACCGGGAAATCGGAGAGGGAGTCTGCGGCGTCCTCGCCGTCGGCGACGATACCACCGCCGTCTGCGGGCATATCTGCTCCCACGCCGGCATCCCCGTCTTCGGGGTGGTCGACGGGGACGCCGACGCCATCGTGGAGCCGGGGTACGCCCCGGGTTCGGTGGTGGTCGAGGTCACCCGTGGGCGGGACGACGACATCGGGCGGGAACTTGCAGCCGTCCGGGACCTCGACCCGCCCAGCTGGGAGGAATGGGTGGAGGAGACGCTCCGCATCCTCGCGGGAAGGGTGCGGGTCGTCGTCGACCGCCGCGGAGGATAGGGTATGCGATGCGCCGAGTGTAAGGGGAAGGGGCTCTGCGGACTCGAACGCTGCCCGATCATGAGCAGGTTCTACGCCCAGATCCCGGTCCGCCCGAGCGACCGCTACCAGGGGGCCGCCCCGTCGGTCTTTGTGGGGAGTTACGGCTATCCGAAGGTGGCGGGAGGGCCGCTGATGATCGACGACGCCGACCATCCGCCGGACTGGGTCGCGAGAGGGCTTGCGATCGACGATATCGTGGGGCTGCGGGCCCGGACGATACGCGGCGCCGGCGAGGCGAAGGGGCTCGCCGGAAGCATCCAGGAGATCGCGCTCTCGAGCAGCCCGCTCGACGTGGAAGTCCGGTTCGTAAAACCCGTCGCCTTCGACCTCCGGTTCGACGGGACGATCGCACCCGTCGGGCTCACCGGCGCCATCCGGAAGATGGACGTCCTTGAAAACGCCCGGGTGGACCGGGCGGTAGACCGGGCGACCTCCGACACCGACCTCTCCGCCACCGACGCCTGCGAGATCCTCAACGCCTCGGGCACCGATGTCTACCGGATCACCCAGCTCCTTACCGCCGGCCTCCTCGGGAACGAGAAGAAGCGGCGCGTCGTCCCCACCCGCTGGGCGATCACGGCGGTCGACGACACGGTCTCGAAACAGCTCAAGAAGAAGATCGCCCGGTATCCACCGCTTTCCGGGATAGAAGTCTTCTCCGCCTCGCTCTACGGGAACCATATCGTCTGCCTCCTCGTTCCCGGGGACTGGAAGTTCGAGATGATCGAGGTCTGGGGAAAGCAGTCGCTCTGGGGCGACGGGAGCGAGACGATCGCACGCGACGGCGAAGGGCTCACCAAATCCGGCTACTCGCCGCTCGCGGGAGCCTACTACTCGGCCCGCCTGGCGGTCGCGGAGTACCTGGAGAGCGTGCGGCGCTCGGCACGGGTGCTCGTCCTCCGGAACGTCACGAGCGAGTACTGGGCGCCGCTCGGCACCTGGGTCGTCCGGGAGGCGACGCGGAACGCCATGCGGGGCATAAAAACCCCGTGCGCCACCCTCGACGAGGGGATTGACCTCGCCTCCCGCCTCATCGGCTTTGACCGCTGGCGGCCCTACAGCCGGCTCATCCCGGAACTCACGACGCAGAAGACGCTTTTTGACTTCTAAAGAGACCCCTGTCCGTTCTTCTGCAGGTGGTAGCGCTCGACGAGCGTATCGAGGGTCTCGGCCTCGTCAACACTCTTGTCCTCGCGCACCCGGACGAACCGCGGGAACCGGAGCGCGTAGCCGCTCTCGTAGTTCGGGCTCGTCTGGATCTCGGAGTAGCCTACCTCGAAGACCACCTCCGGCTCAAGCGTGACCTCTTTTCCGGAATGGGCGATCACCTTATCCTTGAAGAGGGCGTAGAGCTCGGCCAGCACCTCGTCCGTGATCCCGGTCGCCACCTTCCCGACAGGGAGGAGCCGGCCCTGGTCATGGACTGCGAGCAGGAACGAGCCGAACATCTTCGCCCTCCGGCCTTCGCCCCACTCGGCCCCGACGACCACGAGGTCGAGGGTCTCGACCCCGGGTTTCACCTTCACCCAGAGGCGGCCCCGGACGCCCGGGGTGTAGGGCGAGCCGGGGACCTTCACCATCACGCCCTCGTGACCGAGGTTTAGGGCATCAGCGTAGATCGCCTCCGCCGCGACCGCGTCGCCGACCAGAAACTGCTCCGCGACGTTTGCGCCGAGCACCTCTTCGAGGATCTTGCGCCGCTCAGAGAGGGGCCGGTCCATCAGCGTCTCCCCGTCCAGGTAGAGGATATCGAAGACCTGTGGCACGAGCTCGATCTTCTCCATCATCGAGTCCACTTCGTGCTTCCGCCGGAACCGCCGGATCACGTACTGGAACGGCATGGGCCTCCCGTCGCGGACGGCGACCGCCTCCCCGTCCAGGATCACGTCGTGATCGGTGGCCTCCATGAGGAGGCGTGCGATGTCGGGGAGGCTCCCCGTGACGTCCTCCAGTTTCCGCGAGTAGATCCGGCAGGAACCGCCCACCTTGTGGAACTGGAACCGGCTCCCGTCGTACTTGTACTCGACCGCCACCTCGCCGTGGTCCTCAAGCTGGGCGGCGATGGTTCCCGCCTGCGCAAGCATCATCTTCACCGGCCGGAAGGGCTCGATCGTCACGCGGGAGAGCGCATCCGGGTCACGCCGGGCGAGGAGGGCCACCTCCCCGAGATCGTTCATCGCCTGGTGGGCATGCTCGACCGGGCGGACGTCGACCTCGAACGCCCGCGCAACGGCGTCGCGGACGTTCCCCTCGCCCATGCCGATCCGGAGCTCCTCGAGCATCAGTCGCGCGAGGTACCGTCCCTCGAGCGGGCGGGCGTTGCCGAAGAGGCCCTGTGCCACGCGGAGCTTCTCCCGCTGCGACCGCTGCCCTTCGGCGGCGGCCATCCGTTCGAACTCCCGGTAAACCCCGATGAGCTGGAGCTCCTGGATAAAAAACGACGTCTGCTCCTTCTTTGCAAGGAGCCTCTCGACGGCGAGGCCGGCATCGCCGGTCGTGTTGATCGCCTCGCGGACGGTCCCCCGCTTCGTCCCGACGACGTAGGCCACGGCGTCGTAGAGGAGGTTCGGGCCCACGCCGAGCTTTTTCGGGCTCCAGTCGGGAAAGACCCTGCCCATGACGAACCGGACGAAGACGGGGAGTTCGTCGTCGTCGAGCCGGGGCAGGACGGCGGCGACCTGCTCGATCATCTCCAGGCGCCCCGGTATCCCTTCGAGGTGCTCGCAGACTTGGGCGAACTCCAGAAACTGCATACCCATATTCTTTCTAGTATTTCCCGGCGAGGTCAATCAACCTTCTGTTCGGCCGTGGCCGGTTCGGCACGATTGATGTGGGAGCACCGCCCACCCCTATACATGCACCAGGACGAAGAACTCAAAGAGATGCTCCGCGACCTCCTCTGGCTCAATGCCCTGATAGCCACGGAGCTCGTCCAGATCACCGAGAACACCTCCGCGATCCTCAGGAAGGCGGCTCCGCCGGAGACCTGTATCGCCGAGCACGCGGCTCTGCGGGCGACGGCGCTCGAGATCGCCGATCGCTACAAGCCCGGTACGATGCTCCGGCAGCACGTCGGAAAACACCAGTGACGGATTCAAAAAAAGAGTGGTCCGGTCGCCGTCAGTCTTCGGCGGGCACCAGTCCTGCATCCCTGACGACGAGGTCGGTCGCCTCGATCACCTCTTCCGTCAGGTTGATGGGGGTGGTTGTTCCGTTGACCGCATCAACGGTGCTCGCCGTCTCTCCGGGGGCACCCCCGCCGGGAACGGTGAAGGCGTACCCCTCCGGCGGGACGACCTCGACGGTGTAGTTCCCCGGGAGGATGCCGCTGAAGATGTAGAGCCCTTCGCAGGCATGGGAGAACGTCTCCGCCGTCGCGATCCTCTCCCCCGCGGCGTCGAGGAGGTGGACGGCAACACCGCTCAGACCCCATTCGCCGGAGTCCTGAACGCCGTTTGCGTCGGCATCCAGGAAGACGGTTCCTCCGATCGTGCCGACGGTCTTCTCATATCCTGTACCTGGTCCCGGTTCCGCCGGGACTGCGGCGCTTGCGATCGAACCGAAGACGAACGCTGATGCGATGATGGCTACAAGAACGCTGATCCTTCTCAATCGGTTCACCTCGTTTCCCGGACGCCGTGGAGGGCTTCCGGGTGTGTAACCCCCCGAGAAGACGCGCTGTTCGGATGTGCCGTCAATCGGTGGCCGGACAGTCCGGAGTTTTTCCGATCCGGTACCGGCCCGGGGTTCCGACTCCCAATAGACATTATATTATATTAATATTTTTATGATACCTGGTGCTGGGGGCTGGAGGGATCGGACTTCATTTGAGCGGCCCTCGCGGATCCGATCGTGAAAACAGAAAATAACCCGACCTCTGCAACCCCGGATGGCCGGGAGCAGTAACTCACGACATACAGAGAACTATAGGAGGAACGCGCACTTCCTTTGCCGATCGCCGCCTTACCCGTTCCGATCAATCTTCTTCGGCCCTGCCGTCGTCATCCCATCTTCGTCCTCTCCCCGGTCCGATCTGTCTTCGCCATCCTCATTTACCTTTTCTCGGTCGTCATCATCCTCGTTCACTTCCCTCCAGTCTTCATCGTCGTCTTTTTCTGCCTCTTTCCGATCATCGGCATCGTCCTCTTTTACCTCTTTCCGGTCGGCGTCGTCTTCTCCGGCTTTTATCTGTTCGCCGCCGGCAGCATTCTCCGGGGCCTGCGGATCATCGGTTCCGACCGGCCCGCCCTGCTCCTCGTCCACTCCGTCTTCGGCGACGGCCTCGTTCCCCTGACCTCCGGGCGATGAGCCCGGAGACGGGGACGGGGAGGGGATCAGCCCCGCACCCCTGATGACCGTCTCCCCCCCGCCGACCGTAAACGAGCCTGTTGTCCCGGTCGACGGCTCTGCCTGGCTGTCCTGGCCGGGACTCGTGAAAGCGTAGCCGTCCGGCGCGGTGAACGCGAGGGTGTACTCACCGGGTGGGAGAGGACCGAAGAGGTACATGGAGAGGTAACGGTCATGATATCCGGTGCGGGTCGATGCCGCCACATTCCCGTCTGCATCCAGGAGGGTGACCGCGACGTCCGTCATGCCGTAGGTTTCGTCCCTGATACCGTCCTGGTCGTCGTCGCTCCAGGTCGTCCCGAGCACCCACCCGTAGGCCGCCGCCGGGGTTTGGGGTAGGTAATCCCCGACGAAGCCCGCATTCAGGGTCTGCCGCTCAGCCCCGCCTTCGGCGAATGCTACGCCCCCCTCCAGGAGGCCGGCATCGCTGCCCAGGCCCGTGAGGGTGCAGGAGTACCCGGCCGGCAGAAGGAACTCGGCGCCGCTGTAATCCCCGGTGGGGATGGTCGGGAACCGGTACGACCCGTCCGGACCGGTTACCGCGTAATCAAGCATGGTCCGCTCGCCGATCAGCCGCACGCTGATGCCGGGGATGCCCGGCTCGCCGGGATCGAAGACGCCGTCAGCGTTCAGGTCGTACCAGACCATCCCCGACAGCGATCCGCTGTTCCCGGTATCGTTCCGGTCGTCGTTACTATCGTCACCCTGTTCATCGTCGTCATCTTCGTTATCCGGCGTCCGGGTCGGAGCCGGCGTGGCCGTCTCCGTCGGCGTTGCCGTGGGTTCCGCGGTCCTGGTGGGCCCGGGCGTCGGGGTCTCCGTCGGGACTGCGGTCGGTGTCGGCGTTGGTGTCGGTGTCGGCGACGCGGTCGTGGTCACCGTCGGGGTCGCCACCGTCCCGGTCGTTACCGGAGATTTCTGGGAAACAATCGGTGCCTTCGGGGGCTTGACAGGCGTTGCCGTGGGCACGGGCGTCGGTGTCGGGGTCGGTGCCGGCGTCGGTGTGGGCTCCGGTCCCAGTCTCACCGCCCATGCGTCCGTATTCACCGGCCCTTCCCTCTCCGTGGCGTTGAAGATCCCTGAAAAGACGTGCTCGTCCGGGGCGATCTCGAGAAGCGATGCGGCCTTATCACCGGGGTTTGCGCCCCCGAAGGTCCTGCTCCACGCCACCGCTCCTTCGGCGTCGGTCTTAACGAGCCAGGCGTCGGTATCATTCACACCGGAAAAACCCGTCTCTCCGGCGAAGAGGTAGCCGCCGTCCGCGGTCTCGACGACGGCCGCTGCCGATTCGTTCACGCCGAAGTCCCCGTAGATCCAGTTCCAGACGATATCCCCGTCAGCCGTGAGCTTGATGAGAAGGGCGTCGGTATCGACCGTTTCGTTGCCGGGCCTCTCCGTGAACGTGCCGGCGACGAGCAGGTTGCCGTCGGAGGTGTTGATCACCGCCCGGCCGGCATCGTCGTCGGGGCTGCCGAACGTCCTGTTCCAGACCTCCATGCCCGACTCGTCCAGCCTGACCACCCAGACGTCGGCCATGCCCGCTCCCGAGGATTCGGTGCTGCCGGCGACGACGAAGCCGCCGCCGGGAAGCCCGGTGACGGCGTTCGCCCTGTTGCCTCCCGCTCCGCCGAACGTCCGATTCCAGACCTCCGTACCCGACTCGTTCAGCCTGACCACCCAGGCAGCGGACTCGTTCGCTCCCAGGGGCGAGGTGGTGCCGGCGAAGACGTAACCGCCGTCATCGGTCCCGGTTACCGCGTTTGCCGAGGCATTGACATCCGGACCGCCGTAGGTCCGGTTCCAGACCTCGCCGCCTGAGGGGTCTATCTTCACGATCCAGGCATCGGTATCCGCCCGCGTCCCGTTCGTGACGAGGGTGAGGTTCCCGGCGAAGAGGAGGCCGCCGTCGTCGGTTCGGACGATGGAGCGAGCGGTGTCGGCCTCCTCCCCGCCATAGGTCCTGTTCCATTCCTCGGTGCCCTCCGGCGTCAGCCTGCTCACCCGGGCGTCCACCTTCCCCCCTCCGGGCGACGCCGTCTCCCCGGCAAGGAAGAACCCGGCTCCCCCGGGGTCAGAGACGATTGCATGTGCCGCTTCCCCGGCATCCGGCCCCCCGTACGTCCGGTTCCAGATAACAGTAGAGTCTCCTTCCTGCGCTCCTGCGACGGCGATGAGCGCGAGTGCCGCCAGGAGGATGATCCCGAAATAAGTCCCGCGTTGCATGGTTTACCTCTCCTCATATCCACCCCGAGAACGTGCTGCGGTCCGTGCCGGGGACCGCCGGAATCCTCCAATCTCCCGGGGTTTACGGCGAACCGCCGAACACGGGCTTATTCGTTGAAGGCCGGGTTTCCCGCAGAGATCCACGGTCCCGTAGCACCGCGGGGCCTGCACTTCAATAGCCCCATTATTATAATAATTTTATTTCAAAACCCTGGTGCGGCAGTGGTTCGAGATTACCCGGTATCCCGGAGCCGGGCATACGCGATCCGCTCCTCCCCGGAAGGAGCAGGGGTACGCCGGTCCGGTTGCCCTCCGGCTTCCGTTCGGGGACATAGCCCGGCTCTACAGCTGCAGTGGTCCCGGTGACCCCGCCCACAACCATCAATACGCTTATGAACAAACCCTGATAGGAGACCCATATGAAACTCTTGCTTGCGATTGCACCGGAACGGTTCAGGGACGAGGAACTGGAGGTCCCGAAGAAGGCCTTTGAAGAGGCGGGGATCGACGTCGATATCGCCTCTACGGTCACCGGCACGTGCACGGGGATGCTGGGGTGCACCGCGGAGGCGACCATGACGTTCGACGACGTGGACAGTGACGATTACGCCGGGATCGTGGTTGTGGGCGGCGCCGGTTCAGAGGAACACCTCTGGAGGAGCGAGAAGCTCATCGCCACAGTCAGGGCATTCTTCGAGCAGGGCAAGGTCGTCGCCGCCATCTGCCTCGCGCCGGTCGTGCTGGCACGGGCGGGTATCCTCGCCGGGCGGCAGGCGACGGTATACCCAAGCCCGGCGGCGGTGCAGGAGATGAAGAAGGCGGGAACGAACCTCCTCGAGATTCCCGTCGTCGCAGACATGCAGGTCGTGACCGCGAACGGACCCGGAGCCGCCGCCGGGTTCGCCGACACCATCATCACGAAACTCGAATGCTGAACGATACAAAAGGCAGTGGAGTGAACCGGGCGGACTGCACCCTGGTAATCCCCGCATACAATGAAGAACGGCGGATTCGGTCGCTTCTTAAGGACATCTCGGGCTTCGCCGGCGATTTCGTCTTCGTCTGCGACGGGACCGATGCCACCCCGGAGATTATCGGTTCGTTTGCGGACGATCATCCCTCGCTCCGTATCCGATGCCTGACGTTTCCGGCCCGTCTCGGAAAAGGAGGAGGCGTCGTTGCCGGCATGAAAGCGGCAGCCACGCCCTTCGTCGGCTACATGGATGCGGACGGCTCGACATCCCTGTCCGAGATGGAGCGCCTCTTTGACTGCCTCGCGACCGCGGACGGCGCCATCGGTTCGCGCTGGGTCCCCGGCTCGGTCCTGACGGTGAGGCAGGGTTTCCGGCGCCGGGTCGAGAGCCGTCTCTTCAACCTCCTGGTCCGGCTGCTCTTCGGGCTCGACTACCAGGACACCCAGTGCGGTGCGAAGGCCTTCCGGAAGGAGGCGCTCGATGCGGTTCTCCCCTTCATCCGGTCGACCGGGTTCGAGTTCGACGTCGAACTCCTCTGGCGGCTGCGGCGGAACGGCTACCGGGTGGTGGAGGTCCCGATCACCTGGGAGAACCGGGACGAGTCGAAGGTGATGACGTCGGACGCAAAAGAGATGCTTCGCGGGATGCTCCGGCTCCGGTTCGGATGACGGTCTCCCCCGACGGAACTGTCGTAACTCGAACTCCGTTCCTTCGCACCTGACGGTGCTCACGCTCCGGTTCTCGCACCTTTGGTGCTCAAGCTCCTGCCGTCCCGGCAGTCGCACTCACGAACCATCGCGCTCCGGAACCTCGCCACTCGAAAACGCTTCGCGTTTTCTCAAACTCCGTTCCTGCCCTCGCACCTGGCGGGGCACGCGTCGTTACTTGCACTTGGCGGTGCTCAGACTCGGTTCCTGCGGAACCTCGCCACTCGAAAACGCTTC
>JAHDQM010000053.1 GCA_018433835.1 Methanoculleus sp. | reverse complement strand
TTCTCCTGGAGTTTGTCGGCATCGCCGGCACTGGTTGCGTATGCCGTTCCGGTGGAGCCGGTCTTGAGGATGACTGCGGGACCGATGCCGAGGATCTTCTCGGGGTCGTCCTTGCCCCGGAACTCTCCGATCAGGGGGAGATCTTTGAACTGCGCTTCGTAGACGAGGGCGTACGGGCGGCCTTCCATCGGGTGCTCCCTCGTCTCCTGGTCGTCGACGCCGACGGCAAGGTCCTGGCTCTGCAGGTAGACGAGGTAGCGGAGGCACCCGGAGCCCGAGCAGACGACGCTCTCCGGGGGCGACTGGATGGTGACCGTCCTGCCGAACCCATCGGTGACCGATGCCGTCCGGTCGGTGCCGCCCTGGACGACGGTCGAACTGGTATCGGTGCCGGTGCATCCGGCGGCGGCTATAAGCACAACGAGGGCCGCAAGCACTGCGGCCGCGAGGAGTCCTGTGTATCGAAACGGAGGCATACCAATACCAGTAATCGTAACATTGTTTATTATAGCTATCGAATTACCACCTATCCTGTATGACTCAATTTTGATTCGTAGTACCTATGCCGATTATCGGCCGGACCGGTGCAAGGCCGCCGAATCCGGCCGCTCCTCCGGAACCTGCTCCTCCTGGACGAAGGAAGAGAGGGGTGAATCACCCCCGGTCATCTGTGGGAGGGCTCTCTGCAGCACGCATTCCTCCCTTCCCGTCGAGCACAATCAATCTGCGCTACAGCGGGATCCCCGCGAACCCAAGGGTCCTGTACTGGCTGTTCAGGTCGCCAAAGACCGGTTTCCCGACAAGGAACGTGTAGATCTCGTCTGCCTTCTCCTCCGGATCGATGTCGGCGAACCGGTCGGGGTAGAGGGTCTTGCCGATGAAGTAGGCGTCGGCAAGCACAGTCCCGTAGTTCGTGTTGTAGAAGTTGTACGGGAGGACGCCGTAGACCCGCCCTTCCTTCGCGGCGGAAAGTCCCTGGAGCGCGGGGTCGGTCTTCAGCTCCCCGATTGCGCCGTCGTTCTCCAGCTGGATCGTGCCGAGGTCGATGAAGATGTACTCAGGATCCCAGTCGACGAGCGCCTCTTTCGCGACGTCGGCATGCGCGGTGCCGAGTCCTGCGGCGGCGTTCTTCGCGTGCACC
>JAHDQM010000051.1 GCA_018433835.1 Methanoculleus sp. | reverse complement strand
CGCCCGGAGCACGAGCACCCGAAGGGTGCGGAGTGCGAGCGCAGCGAGCTTGAGCACCGATAGGTGCGAGTGCGACGTTCCGCAGGAACGGAGCTCGACCACCGTCAGGTGGGGAGGGGGGAGCATCCCCCCTCCCCTGTCTCCCCTCATAAAGGGATTCCCATAACCCCGCCCCGCCCGGCCTCCGGCCTCCTCCTCCGCACCTTCGGTGCTCATGCTCCGGCCCTATGGCCCGTCGCACTCCGCACCTAGCAGTGCTCAAACTCCTGCCGTCCGCTACGCTCCCGGCAGTCGTTCCCCACCCCGAGGGCGGGGGCAGTGCGTGGCGATACCCGGTGGAAAGCCGTGCACGGGTTGCACAATTTATGAGCTCCTAATGACTGCGAGAACCGGAATCCGAGCGCAGACCGGTACGAAGTGCGCAGTCCTCGTGCTCTACTATGGGTCTCTTTAACCTTTGCTCCAATAGCCGCAACCAGCGCCAACTTATTGCCTGAACCCCAGGTCCCATCCCAGACCCCGACCCCAAACCGCACACCGTCACCTCCCACCCCTCACCAAACCCACCCCCCCTCCCTTACCCCCGAGGGAGAACATTTTGTATCGCCGCAACCAATGCTAGACGTACTATGGAGAGCGGATCGGTTGTGGGGAACCGTGTCTTTATTGCAGAGAACGCAACAGTCATCGGAGACGTGGCGCTCGCCGACGACGTGAGTGTATGGTTCGGCGCCGTGGTCCGGGGTGATCGGGATACAATCACGGTCGGCGCGGGCTCGAACATCCAGGACAACGCCGTCGTCCACACCACGCCTAACTTCCCGGTCGGGATCGGGGCGGACGTCTCGGTCGGCCACGGGGCCATCCTGCACGGCTGCACCATCCGTGACCGGGTGCTCGTCGGCATGGGTGCCGTCGTCCTGAACGGCGCGGTGGTCGGGGAGGGATCCATCATCGGCGCCGGCGCTGTGGTGACCGAAGGAAAGGAGATCCCGCCGCACTCGCTGGTCCTCGGCGTGCCCGGCAAAATTGTCAGGGAGACGACGCCCGAGCAGCAGGAGGGCATCGTCCACAACGCGCGTGAATACGTCAAACTCGCAGGGAGGTACCGACATGGCTGACGTCGTGGTCATCGGCGCCGGGGTTGCCGGCATCCAGGCAGCGCTCGACCTTGCCGATCATAACATCCACGTGCACCTCATCGAGCGTGAACCGACCATCGGCGGGCATATGGCCCAGCTCGACAAGACGTTCCCCACCAACGACTGCTCGATGTGCATCCTCTCCCCCAAGATGGTGGAGGTGGCCCGGCACAGAAACGTCACCATCCACACCTGCTCCGAGGTCGAGTTGGTCGAGGGAGAGGTGGGGAGCTTCCTCGTCCGGGTCAAAAAGCACCCCCGCTACATCATCGAGGACGAGTGCAACGGGTGCGGGGACTGCATCCAGATCTGCCCGGTGGAGGTCTACAACCGGTTCGACGCTGGCATCGGCGTGCGGAAAGCAATCTACAAACCCCATGCGCAGGCGGTCCCCGATATCGTCGTCAAAGACAAGGAGCACTGCATCGAGTGCGGCCTCTGCTACGACGTCTGCGGCAGGGAGGCCATCCTCCGCGAGGACGAGGAGCGCCTGGTCGAGATAGAGGCTGCAAGCATCGTCGTCACGACCGGTTACGGGACGTTTGACGCCAGAAACAAGGCACAACTGCGCTACCTCGTCATCCCCGACGTTATCACGAGCCTCGAATTCGAACGGATGATCAACGCAAGCGGCCCCACAGGAGGCAAATTGAAACGCCTCTCGAACGGCAAACCGCCCCGGAGCATAGCGTTCGTCCAGTGCGTCGGCTCCCGCGACATCTCCATCGGCCGTCCCTACTGCTCCGGGGTCTGCTGCATGTACGCGATGAAGAACGCCATGCTCATCCGGGAGAAGAACCCCGATATCGAGGTCACAATATTTTATAACGACATCCGGGCATACGGCAAGGGTTACGAGGAGTACTACGAACGGGCGAGGGGCCTCGGGGTCCGGTTCGTCCGTGGGTTCCCCGGCGAGGTGCTCGAGGAGAACGACCACCTGATGATGGTCGCGGAGAACACGGAAACCGGTGAGGTGGAGACGTTCCACCCGGACCTGGTGGTGCTCTCCGTCGGGCTCGAACCGGCCGGAGGGGCGGAGGCGGTCGGCCGGATGCTCGGTCTCCCGCAGGACGAGTCCGGGTTCTTCGCGGTTGCCGACCAGAAAACCGGCCCCGTGCTCACGGTGAAGTCCGGGATCTACGTGGCGGGAACTGCCACCGCGCCGAGGGACATCCCCGACTCGGTCGCCATGGGCGGGGCGGCGGCGATGCGGGCGTACCTGGACGCGATCAGGGCGGGATAAGCATGCCGGAGAGTGAAGAGCCCTACACCATCGCGTGGGATGCAGAGACAGAATGCATCGTCTATATCGACCAGGCCCTCCTCCCCGGCCGGTACGAGCAGATGCGGTGCGCAACCGTCGACGACCTCGCCCGGGCAATCGGGAGGCTTGAGATCCGGGGAGCACCGGCGCTCGGGATCGCCGGCGCGATGGGCGTGGCGCTCGAGGCCGTCCGGAGCACCGAGACGGATCTTGAGCGGTTCCTCGACGAGATCGGCCGGGCCGCAGATCTCCTCAGGAGTACCCGCCCGACCGCGGTGAACCTTGCATGGGGGATCGAGCGCGTGCAGCGGAAGGTGGCGATGACCGCATCGGTCGCGGAGGCTAAGGCCATAGCAGTCGCCGAGGCGAACGCCGTCGCTGAAGAAGACGAACTGACCTGCCGGAGGCTCGGCGCGTTCGGCGAAGAACTCTTCCCGGACAGGTGCACGGTGCTCACCCACTGCAACGCAGGAGCGCTCGCCTGCCGCTGCTGGGGAACGGCGCTCGGGGTGATCCGGTCGGCGGTTGCGGCCGGAAAGAGCGTGCGGGTGATTGCCTGCGAGACCCGGCCGCTGAACCAGGGGTCCCGGCTCACCTGCTGGGAACTTGCCCGGGCTCGCATCGACGTGACCCTCATCCCCGACTCTTCGGCGGCGTACCTGATGCGGAAGGGGGAGATCGACCTCGTCATCGTCGGCGCGGACCGGATCACAAAGGATGCCGTCTTCAATAAGATCGGAACCTATATGCACGCCGTTGCCGCCCGCCACCACTCTATCCCGTTCTACGTTGCGGCACCGGTCTCCACGTTCGACCTCGCCCGGAGGGAGTTGGATATCACCGTCGAAGAGCGCGACCGCTCCGAACTCGCGTATTGCGGCGATCGAATGCTCGTGCCCGACGACGTGAAGGTGCTCAACTACGCCTTCGACGCCACCCCGCTCGACCTCGTCGATGCTATCGTCACCGAGATCGGGGTGCTCCGGCCGCCGTATGCCGAATCCTTCCGACTTATCGGGAAAAAGAGGGAAATCCGACCATGAGTTTCTTCGATTCCGAGATCTGGATCCAGCTGATGACCATCATCGGGGAGTTTACGTTCTTTCTCATCCTCGGGATGCTGCTTGCCGCGGTAGCCCTCGCAATCATCGCTGCCGCCTCGATCACCAGAGGGAAGTTCTACTTACCAAGGATCCTGATACCCGGCATGGTCCTCCTTGAGGGACTGGTGAAGGCGTTCTGCAAACTCCTCGGGCTGGACGACAAGGATCTCATCACGTTCTTCATCACGCTCAGGAACACCATGAACACACAGGCCTTCTCCGAGACCCCGGTGGAGCAGCGGGCGGTCTTCCTGCCCCAGTGCCTGCGGTCGGCACAGTGTCCGGCGAACCTGACGCCGGAAGGCCTCAAGTGCCGGAACTGCGGCCGCTGTTCGGTCGGAGAGAACGCGGAGTGGCTGGAGAGCATCGGGTATCGCGTCTTCATCGTCCCGGGCTCGACGTTCATAAAGAGGATGGTCAAGAAGTACCGTCCGCAGGCGATCATCGGCGTCGGCTGCCTCATGGAGGTAAAAGATGGAATCGATATGTCCGACCGGATAGGGATCATCGCCATCGGTGTCGTGAACGTAAAAGACGGGTGCGTGGAGACGATAGCGGACTGGACCGCGGTGAGGGATGCCGCCCTGCTCGGCATCAAACCCCCGTCAGATGCCGTAGACTTTCACGGCCCTGCCGAATAGGCGCTCGCTCGTGACCCTGCCGTAGACGAAGATCGTTTCGGTGCTGTTCACATCGCCGACCCTGACTCCCGGCCGGAGGGTGATGTTTCCTCCCGCCCGAACGGAATGGAGGCATGCGTTGTCGCAGATGGTGGCGGTCTCCTGTACCCGGAGCGGCCCTTTTACCCGGACATCGTGTCCGACGACGATGCTCCTGGCCTCGATGGAACCGCCGACCGTTGAACCCGGCCCGAGTTCGAGGCGGCCGGCAACTATTACATTGCCCCAGATGTGCGTCTCCGGAGGGGTGATGAAATTTCCATCTATCTTCACGTTTCCGTCAAAAAAGGAACCTTTCGGCGCTATGTATGTGTCCCCGTGCCGGTAAACTTTCATGAAGTTCTCCTGGATAACAACTCGGTCCGTAACCAGATAAAATTATCAGTGGTTATTCCGAACGTCGGGAGGCCGTGCCGGGCGGTTGTCCCGGCCGATGAGGACGATGCGGCAAACCCGGACTCGCTAATATGGGCGTTCAGGTGCCCGGGGTTCTTCGCTCCCGGTCAGATCACCGCGGCAACCGCAAAGACCGCGAGCGCGGCGAACATGCCTGCACGCAGGATCGATGTCGCCCGGGAATCCCGGACACAGCCCGGCGTCGTGCATGAAAGACCCCGGGAGGCCCCGAAGAGGATGACGATATCCACAACCGCGATGCCGGCGAGGTAGAAGGGGCCCCACCAGTCGCCGAAGGGGAGGAGGCTCACGAGCACGGCACTGCAGGCACAGGCGAACGCGAACGCTCCCGTCCGCCGGACACCGGCGATCATGGGAAGAGTGCGTGCGCCTCCCGCCGCATCGCCGTCCACGTCCTCCGCGTCCTTCAAGACCTCCCGCGCGATGGTCGCAAGGAACGTGATCGCCGCGAGCGAGAGGTTCTGGACGAGCCCCTCTACGCCCGCAAACGCGCCGCCGAAGAGGAAGACGCTCGCGGTCAGGTAGGCGACGGCCACGTTGCCGAGGAGCGGGGTCCGCTTCAGCCGGACGGCGTAGGCGATGAGGATTACTGAGTTTATAAGGGCAATCGCAAGGCAGAGCGTCGTCGTCAGGGTGGCAACGAGAAGCCCGCCGGCAAAGAGTGCCGCCGTGTACGCCTTTGCGCCGGCAAGGCTGATCTCTCCTGCCGGTATGGGCCTTTTGGGGCGGTTGATCCGGTCTATCTCAACGTCAAAAACGTCGTTGATCACGTTCCCGCCGGCGGTGGTGAGCGCGACGACCACGGCCAGCAGGAGCGACGGCGGCGTGAGCGTCCCGGTGGCGATAAGGTACCCGATGAGCGCGGTAAGGCCGGCAACAACGGCATTGTGCGGGCGGGTAATCGTGATAAAGGCGGAAGCGCTCATTCTCGATGAGTTAGGTTCTCGGGCGGAAGATAAATAACCAGAGGTCCTCGGCAACGGCATCCGGAAAAACGACGGGCTTGGGGGGATTCGAACCCCCGGTATTCAGCTTAGGAGGCTGACGCCATATCCTGGCTAGGCCACAAGCCCATACACTGGAGTAAAAATATTACTCATGAGAAGGTATAAGGGTATCGAGCATCCACCTTTTCCGAAAGCATGGATGTTGTTGAGGTTACTGAAGGGAAAACCCGGTTTTTTGTGCCCAGGCAGGATCCTCATCTCCAGTTCCCGCCGGGAAGCGGCCCGGTCTTTTACAACTCGCGCATGGAGCTGAACCGGGACAGCACCGTCCTCCTGCTCTCCGCGCTAAGGCCGGAGAGTTACCTCGACGCCATGGGGGCGTCCGGTGTGCGGGGGCTCCGGGTGGCGCATGAAGTCGGGATCCCGGTGACGATCAACGACTGGAACACGAAGGCGGTCGACCTGATCCGGCAAAACGTGGAGGCGCTGGATCTGGCCGCCGAGGTGACCGGAGAGGACGCGAACGTGCTGATGAGCGGTAGAAAGTTCGACGCCGTCGACCTCGACCCCTTCGGAACACCGGCGCCGTTCGTCGATTCCGCGGCCCGGAGCGCCGGGAACTACCTCTTCGTCACCGCCACCGACACCGCACCGCTCTGCGGGGCGCACCTGAAAGCCGGCATGCGCCGCTACTTCTCCCGCCCCAAAAACACCGAGTACCATGCCGAAGTCGGCCTCCGGACGCTGATGGGGTTTGTCGTGCGCGAGGTGATCAAGTACGACCGCGGGGTGGAACCTCTCTTCTGCTACGCGCACGAGCACTTCCACCGCCTGCACCTGAGGCTCCGGTACGGGGCGGCGGTGGCCGACCGGGCGCTTGCGCGGCTTGGCTACGTTATGCAATGTGGAGACTGCCTCTACAGGACGGAACAGACCGGGATGCTCCCCGATCCGGAGAAGTGCCCGCTCTGCGGCGCGGACCTGGTGCCGGTCGGCCCTCTCTGGACGGGGAGGATCAACGACGATCGAACACTCTCTGCGATGCAGATGGTATTGCCGTCGGTCACGGCCGGGACCGGGCCGCGGATTGCGCGGCTGCTCGCGACCTGCCGGCAGGAACTTGATACGTCGAGCCACTACGACTACCACGTTATTGCGAAACACCTGCGGGTCTCCCCCGGCGGTATCGGGACGGTCATCGAGCGCCTCTCGGCCCTCGGCTACCGGGCAAGCCGCGCGCACTACTCGGGAACGGCTATTAAGACCGATGCGCCGCTCCGTGTCCTCGAAAAAGTGGTCAGCGGCGGGTGACGACGGTGAGGACGTCCCCGTCCGCGAGTTTGTGGGTGAGGCCGACACGCTGCGCGTCGTGCTTGGCTGATTCGCCCCAGATTTTCGCGTACCGGAACTTGTCGCCGAAGTCCCGGTGGAGGCGGTTGCAGACGTCCTCGACCGTCGCCGGGCTCCGGATGATCAGCGGCTCGTCCATATCCGCGGGACCGCCGACCGGTTTTAGGTAGACCCGCATGAATCCCAGGTTCTCGAATATGGCGTCCTTGAGGTCTTCGATGCGGTAGCCGCTGTGCGCCGAGACCATGATGGGGGGCTCGCCGAACCGTTCGGTCAGTTCTTCCTCGATCTCCGCCCCCGTCTTTTCGTTCACCAGGTCGACCTTGTTGACCGTGATGAACGCGGGGACGTAGACCCGGTTGCCGAACATCGCGTCGATGAAGTCGTCCTGGGTGATTCCTTCGCGGATCAGGACGTCCGCGTTGACGATCTTGTTCTCCGCGAGGATCGAGCGGATCTCCTCGAGGTCGAGATCGACGGCACCGACGGTATTCAGCCTGATGCCGCCGCAGCCGGCTTTCTTTATGGTAATATCGGGTTTCTGCCGGTTGATCCGGATGCCGGCGTCGTGGAGCTCGCGGAGAAGGACGTCCGTATGCTGCTCGTTGAAGACGTCGACCAGCACGAGGATCAGGTCGGCGCTCCGCACGACGGCGATGACCTCTTTCCCGCGGCCTTTGCCCATTGCGGCGCCGGCGATCAGGCCGGGGATATCCAGGATCTGGATCTTTGCGCCCCGGTGCTCCATCGAGCCCGGGATCACGGAGACGGTCGTGAAGGCATAGGACGCCGTCTCGCTTATATCCGAGCCGGTGAGCCTGTTGAGCAGCGTACTCTTTCCGACGGACGGGAAGCCGACCAGGACAACGGTGGCGTCTCCCGACTTCTTCACGGAGTAGCCCTCGCCCCCTCCCGCGGAGGCCATGGCCCGGGCTACCGCTTCGTCGCGAATTTTTGCGAGTTTCGCCTTGAGGCGGCCGATGTGCTTGGAGGTCGCCTTGTTGTACGGTGTATTTTTGAGTTCGTCCTCGATTTCCCGTATCTGCTCTTCGACACTGCTCATTGCTGCCTGTACACGTTTGATGGGAAGCTACTTATTGGTGTCTGTGATGAAAATCAGGAAGCCAAGGGAAAAATCCTGCCCGTATAGCGTTCCGATTGCCCGGTTGCCGGCAGGACCGGATACAGCGGAGCGCAAGACAGGTTTAAATAAAATAAAGACCAACAATTTAGAGCACATTGGTGCAATGCGCTGCTATAGTGTAGACCGGCCAATCATGTAGGACTCTCACTCCTACGACTGGGGTTCGAATCCCCATAGCAGCATCCTGTTTCTGCAACGCCACCAGGATAGAGACGATTCCATGCACCGCTCCCCAGACAGTGACCGGAAATCCCAGAAACACCTCGGGGATCGCGGCCTTATCGTCCTGATCGCGCTGCTCTCCGCCTTTATCCCGCTCTCGACCGATCTCTACCTCCCCGCCCTCCCCGGCATGGGAGACTTTTTCGGCGTCTCCGCCGGCCTCACCAACCTGACCTTGATACTCTTCTTTCTCTTCTTCAGTCTCGGGCTGCTCTTCTGGGGGCCGCTCTCTGATCGGTACGGCCGGCGGCCCGTCCTGCTCGCGGGGCTTGCGCTCTACATCGCTGCAAGCGCCGGATGCGCCTTATCGTGGGATATCTGGCTCCTGATCCTCTTCCGCATCCTCCAGGCCCTCGGCGGCAGCGCCGCTTCCGCGGTCGCAACCGCGATGGTCAAAGACGTCTACGAGGGGAGGAAACGGGAGTCGATACTCGCGCTCGTCCAGTCGATGGTCGTCATCTCGCCCGCCGCCGCCCCGGTCCTCGGCGCTTTCATGCTCCCCTACACCTCGTGGCGGGGCCTCTTTGTGACGCTCGCCCTCATCGGCATCGTCTCGATGGCCGGCGGCCTCCTCCTTCAGGAGACCATACCCTCGCGGTACACCGGCACCGTGACGCAGTCCGTCCGCCGGCTCGGGGCCGTGCTCAAAAATCCCGGTTTTACCTCGCTTCTCATCGTCTTCTCGCTCGTGAGCACCGCATCGCTTGCGTTCGTCTCCGCATCGTCGTATATCTACCAGGACGGGTTCGGCCTCTCGGAGCAGTGGTACAGTTTCTACTTCGCCCTCAATGCCGTCGCCCTGATAGCGGGCCCGTTCCTCTACCTCTGGCTCTCCCGGCACTTCGGCCGCAGGTCGATCGTCGGAGCCGGGTTTGCCGCCATGATTGCCAGCGGGATACTCGTCTGCCTCTTCGGGGGCCTTGGGCCCCTGGTCCTTGCCCTCGCCCTCCTCCCGGCCTCCCTGATGGGGAGCTGCGTGCGGCCAGGAGGTGCGTTCCTGATGCTCGACCAGCAGAAGGAGGACACCGGGTCCGCATCCGCCCTGATCAACTGCGCAAGCCTCGTCTTCGGCAGCGCCGGGATGATTCTCGTCTTCCTCGACGGGAGCAACCTCGTCTTCAGCCTCGGGGCGATCAACGTGGCGGTCGGGGTCGCGTGTCTCCTGGGGTGGACGGCGATCGGGAGGCGGGGGCTGGTGAAGTTCTAAAGGGTCCTGCCGGCGATGAGAGGATCTAAATACATGCACATACACATACACAGGTATGGGGACCAGAACGATCAGTATCAGTGACGACGCATACGAGAGGCTTTCCCGGCTAAAAGGCCCCTCGAACATGAGCTTTTCCGAAGTGATCCTGAAGTACACCCCGCCGAAGAAGAAACTCTCGGAGATCCTCAAAGAATTCGGGCCGAACCCCGCGCTGGCTGCTTCAGTCGCGGAAGCCTCGCGCGAAATGAGAAATGCTTCGATGCGAAAGGTCGACTTCGATGCCGACGCTTGATACGTCCCTGCTCGTCGACCTGATCCGGCACGAACCGGAGGCGATGAGAACGCTCGAGGCGATGGAGCGGGAAGGGCTGCCGCTTGCAACCACGGCGATCAACGCCCTCGAACTCTACCGCGGTGCGTTCCTCTCGGCATCGGTGCAGGGGAATCTCCGGGAAGTCGAGGCGATCATGCGGGCGCTGATCGAACTCCCGATCACCGACGAGACCTACAGGATCTTCGGCACCCTCGCTGCCGAACTCCGGGGGAGCGGCAGCCGGATAGGGGATTTCGATGGGGTGATCGCTGCAATCACGCTCGCAGGCGACGGCGAGATCGTCACCCGGGACAGTCACTTCACCCGCGTTCCGGGGCTGAAGCTCAGGACGTATTAGAGGATCCGCGGGCGGCTCTGTCCCCGCACAATTTTAGCGCCGACACTTGTAGCCCGGCGTCGCCGGAACCTTCACGTGTCCGGCCTATCGGCTCTGCAAGGCACCCCGGCCATCGTAACTTTCGGAACGAGTTCGCCCAAAAAGATCTCTGAACCTTGGGGGCATCCTGATCGGAGCACTTAAATCCAAGGTTTCTCCCACTTGAACCATATTCTGGGCAGGGAGGGTGAAACGGCTTTCCATTGGGAGTCGCACCTTCGCACCTCCGGTGCTCAAACTCCGTTCCTCGATGTCTGAGGGCTTCTCGAACTCCTGTCTCGCACCTTCGGTGCTCACGCTTCGGTTCAAACGAACCGTCGCGTCCTGCGGACAGTCGTTCCTGCCGGAACGTCGCTTATCGCCACTCGGGGAACGACTGTCGGTACGACAGGAGTTTGAGAAACTCGAAGAGTTTCGAGCGAAGGTCCGGGGAGGTAAACCCGGCGGAACGGCGGGTGCATGAGCACCGGAGGTGCGATTGGGTGTCCCCCTCCCGGCAGATGCTTTTGGGGACGGCCTCGAACTTTGAAGGGAGTGTGATTCTGGAGAAGATTGCTAAAAAGGCAATTGGCAAAATTAATGCCGTGCGACTCCGATCTTCTGGAAAGGGGTTTTGTCATGGGTCGGGATCTTGATACGCGGTTCTCGCATTTGCTTGAGGCGATAGCAAAACATGAGAATACAACCGTTGAGATGCTGGGGAAAACATTCGCATCCGAAGAGATTGAGAACAGAAGAACGTTTTACCCTCAATTGAAGCGGGTTCTCTCAAGGCAGGAACCGGATATTGATGAGTTTCAGAAGGTCATTAGGAACTGCTGGGCGGCAATGACTAGATATGAGTCGATACGGTTCGGACGGTTTATCAAAGATGAGTCAGCCGCTGTTCTGGCAATTCAAGAATTCATCCAAGATTTCCCGCAGGGAGACACCGAAGCGGCTGACCGGATAGACACCTTCATCAACGAAGCAGTTCGCCTTGGGTATACAAGGAAGAGAGACGGACCTCCAGACCGGCCCGGAGCAGCTGCGTTGTGTAGCGTCATACTGACCGCCCTCTTCCCGGGCAGGTTCGTCGACTACAAACAGTGGCGATGGAGGGAGTTTGCACAAAGGGTAGACTATAACACTTCATTTCCGGGCATTGAGAGTTACGGTCAGGGCATCGTATGGGCCGGACACTTCGCGGCGGATCTTGCTGAAACCGGAACATTCAGACGGATATGGAATAACGACCACCCTTTATGGGCGGTCGCGGGCATTGCCTGGGTACTGCCCGGATTAAAACTCGATGAGATCAATCCCATGCCAGACATAAACGAAGATGACGAAATAACAACCCTGCTCGCGCACAAAAAGCAGGTCATCCTGTACGGCCCTCCGGGCACGGGAAAGACGTACCGCGCGAATAACTACATCTCACATCTCAACGCTCATGACTACGAGGTCCATGAGGACTCGCTCCTCGATCAACGGATCTTTTCGTTGACGATTTACGAGCCAAGAGACGGCCAGATTCCCGACCTCACTCCCGGGACCCGTTTTACCTATGGCTGGAACGAGAGGCGAAACTGGCAGAAGTACTACGACGAACTCCAGGAAGGAGATATGGCGCTGGCATATAACGCCGTGAAATTGCACCGGTTTACAACGGTGGTCAGATGTACCCGAAAAGACGCGGATTCCATAGAGTTTGAAGTCGTTTTGCAGTTTAGCGGCCCGTCCTTTGAGGACATGAAAAACGATCCCGGGCTGAAAGAGTCCGAATTAATACGGATAAACATGTCGTTCAGCCTGAAACGGCTGAAACACGGCGAATTGCAACGAATTATCGCGCTTTCGGACGGCCTGACGTATGAGTCGCTCGGTATCGAACTGAAGAGAATCAGGGAGACCGTTCCAAACAAAGAGTTCGTCACCTTCCACCCCTCCTTCGGCTACGAGGATTTCGTCGAAGGTCTCCGCCCGCTCGCCACCGACGACGGCACCCTCGCCTACCGCGTGGAGGACGGCATCTTCAAGACGCTGTCCCGCCGTGCATTCAACGTGCTTGCGGAAAGGGCCGGGATCGAAGAGCGGTGGAACGAATCCGAGAGCATCCCATCTCTTGACGATGCAAAAAAGCAAAAACTGGTGGATGCCGCACCAGGCGTCCCCTTCTGCCTCGTCATCGACGAGATCAACCGCGGGGATATCTCCCGAATCTTTGGAGAACTGATCACGCTTCTTGAAGCCGACAAACGTTACGGTGAGGAGCATGGGATCACGATAACCCTCCCCTACTCCAAAGAGAAGTACGCAATCCCGCCGAACCTCTACATCATCGGCACGATGAACACCGCCGATAAATCGATATCGCTCGTCGACGCCGCGCTCCGGCGCAGGTTCGGTTTCATCGAGATGATGCCCGACTACAATGTTCTCAGGAACCTCCCGGACGATAAAGACGATGAGGTCAGGGAGATCGTTGAAATCACTGTGGATGCCCTGGAAACGATCAACGAGAGAATCGCAGGAAATTATGACCGGGATCACCGGATAGGCCATAGTTACCTGATAAAACTGAGAGCTGCCTGCTCGCGAGACGAGGCGCTTGAGATGCTCCACTTTGCGTGGTACCACGAGATTGTTCCCCTCCTTCAGGAATACTACTACGACGCCCCCGCCAGATTCAACGAAGTGATCGGGAGCAGATTCGTCAAAATATCCCCAGACGAGCGTGGTTTCGACATCCGTGAGCGACTGTACGGCGATGAACTCCTCGTGGCGGTTGAAGGACTTGCAAACGGGAACCGTGAACAGGAAGGTGCCGAAGCAGATGAGTGAGACCCGATCGGCAGCAACCCTCTTTGAGTATCAGAGATACCTGTACGTATCCTCAAAGACGGATTCGTTCAGGGGAGGAACCCTCTTCCTGACGGACAGGACCATCGGGCTGCTGGAGTGCCTGAACAGCAAAAGACCGTTTCTTGAGATCGGCAGGAACTCGATAAAGCCGTTGAATTACGTCGGGGTAGTGAGAGCCAACGGTTTTACCATCCAGATCTTTCCCAAACTGTTTGCGCAGGAGAGTTGCCGGGAACAGAGAGCCACGGTTGCCGGAAACCTCCTCAAGATGCTTTCGTGTACGGGAAACGTTCCCATCACCGAAGTGGACCCGGCAGGCCTCGACCTCAGGAAGATGGACCTCTTCGAAGTCTTCATTCATCTCTTTGCAAAGAACCTGCTGATCACGATAAAGAACTCACTGAAGAGAGAGTACATCCGGAACTCGGATGAACTCCGGGTAATCCGGGGGCGAATAGACTTCAGGCGCCATACAAACCCTGCACGGATGCATATCATCCCCTGCCGGTACCACGAGCTCTCGGTCGACAACCTCCTTAACCGGACTCTCAAGTACACCTGTTACCTGATGTCGAAGACAGTCTCCGATTTTACAACGATCCGGCTGCTCCGCTCGATCGTAAACCTCCTCGATCCGGTGGCGCTGGCACCAGTCTCCGTAGCAGAGATCGACCGCATCGCATTCTCCCGGCTCAACCGCATCTTCGAGCCCTATATCCGGATGTGCAGGATATTCCTCTCGAACTCTTCCCTCACCCTGCAGGCCTCGGAAGTCGAATCCTTCTCACTGTTGATCCCGATGGAGAGGCTGTTTGAAGAGTTCATCGGCGCAGTCCTTGCAGAAAATCCGGCCTACTTCTTCGGGCGGAATGTGCCCGTCAGACCGCAGGCAGTCGTGGGCAGGCTCGCTAGAGATGCAAACGGTGCGGAGTTCTTCAATATGAGGCCGGATATTGTTATCGGAGCCCCACAGATTGAGGCCGTCATCGATACCAAGTATAAACAGCTGGATCCGGGCGATCGGAAGCTGGGCGTCTCACAGGCGGATCTCTACCAGATGTACGCGTACGCAGCAAAGACAAACGCCGGGAGGTGCATGCTCCTCTATCCGGAAGTGCTTCTCGAACAGAAACGGGATTTCATTTTCTCGGTACGCTCCACTGAAGGGGTGGACGCAAATGTTCCACTCATGATCCGGGCTGTCCGGCTCTCTCACGACCTCAATCGGCGGGAGGGATGGAAAGCGTTTCGTAGTGAACTTCAAGGGTTAGTTAAGCCGCTTATCGCGGGGCAAGAACCCTGGACAACAATGGGACAGGGTAGGGTCGGAGTGGAGATATAATCGTCGGCCGCAGCATGCCCGTGGAGCGGAGGTGGTATCGTTCACTCGCTAATTATACTCCCTCCTCATCTGCGGTTTCGGGTCCCGGACAGACAGGGCGAAGAACCCACAGACTGTTGCGGCGATCAGGAAACTCACGAAGAATCCGGCGAAAAAGCCACTACTGGCAATAACGACTCCAGTAACGAGGGGGCCTGCCGAATGCCCGATATCCATGATGGACGATAACGCCCCCATCGAGGCTCCCATCTGTTCTTTCTCTGCAACGTCTGCGACGTACGCACTGGTCGCAACCGTGGAGAGCGACATACCGAGAGCAAGAAGGGAACTTACGAAAAGGAGCGTTGTAAATGCCGACGCAAACGGTATAGCGGCAACCGAGCACCCCAGAACAAAGAGTCCTATGATAATCTGGACCCGTTTATCGACCCGGTCGGCAATCCTGCCGAAGAATGGTTTTGTCACCGCGATGATGAGCGTCTGGACGGCAAACAGGATCCCCGTCTGGTACGCACCCATCCCCCGGGAGAGCAATATGAGCGGCAGGAAGGTCTCAAACGCCCCGAAGGCAAAGTAGGTCGTCATGTCCACGAGTGCCGTTGCCCGCAGTCTCCGGTTCGTGAAGAACGTTACAAAGCTTCTGCGAAACGCTGAGAACGGGAGGACCGTGAGGGGGCCTGGAGTCTCCTCCCGGTAGAGGAGGATCAGGACGACGACCGGCACTGCGGCGACTGCTGCAGCGAGGTACACCATCTGATAAGGGATGAGCCCGGGGTAAAAGATGAAGAACGATATGATGACCCCGCCGACAAGCGGGGCAAGGGTCCTCCCGATCAGGGTTGCGGAAGAATACTGCCCGAGCACCTCCCCCTTCTTCTCCGGAAACCGCACCGCAATCATCGCAGCGATCACCGGGCCGAGGATTGCGGTCGCCATCCCGTGGAAGAACCGGACCGGGATCAGCCAGAGCGGATCGGCGATGAAGAGGTAGAGCAGGGGTGCCGAGAGGAATATCGCTCCGGATATGATGAGCAGTCTCCTCTTGCCCAGGTGATCCGAGAGAACCCCCACCGGGAACGAGAAGAGGATCCCGGCGAGCGGGGAGACCGCCGCGACGAGGCCGATGACTGCATCGCCGGCACCCAGGGCCTGCGAGAAGAGGGGCAGCACTGGATTCTTCGAGATGGTGGTCGAGAAGATCGCAAAAAAACCGATCAGGAAGAGAAGATACATCGTCCGGCGGTCCGGTGCAGAATGACGCTCGATCATGGTTCTTATCTCGGGTTAGCTTTTAATTGAATGGATTTATAGACAGCGATCCGATCGGAGACGAGCCTCTGCACGACCCCCCCTGACAGCACACCCTTGAGGGCCGGCCGTGAGCGCGGCACAGCCCCTATCCGGCGCCGAACGACGGGTCCCGGGGTAGGGCCTCCACAGGAGGACCCTCCCACGGGCAACCGGGAACGGCGGAAACTGCTCCATGATCCTAACGATCCGACGGCAAACCGGCAGAATCCTGAAGTTTCCGGAGATACTTCGATTACTTTTCGAACAAAACAACAATAAATTAATACATCCCGTTGCTTCCCTCTACTAGCCGGAAAGCTCCGGACGGAGTTGGTCGTTACAATCGCATCGGCAGAACGCATGCATAACCCGGGCGCGCCGCAGGGGTATGGATCCCCCCTGCACGGTCTTCCAGCGATGCCGGGAGAAGACCATCCTGGAGGGAACCCGTCAGCGATTGTGGCGTACGGCGAGAACGGCAACGGGAGAGCGGGCTGCCGGAATGGAGGGGATCGGGCATGAAAGACAGAGAGACAGACTATTCTCAGGAAGCAGAGAACACACGTGGAGAGACGTCCACGGTGCCGGCTCCCCGTACCATTGTCGGGATAGGGGCATCCGCAGGAGGGTTTAATGTACTGAGCAGTTCTTCACGCATGTGCCGGTGGACACCTGGGTGGCCTTCGTGCTGGTCACGCATATGGACCCGAGCAAGAAAGGCATGCTCCCGGAACTCATCCAGCGGGTGACGGCGATGCCGGTGACGTGGGTCGAGGACGGCACGGCAGTCAGGCCGAACACCGTCTATGCCGAACTGGCAAACGCTGACCTCGCCCTCCCGGCAGAGGCATTTTGGGATGACATCGGTATCTCGCCGAAGATCAGGACGGCAAAGCAGTCGACATCGTTCTCTCCGGGATGGGCCACGATGGAACCCAGGGCATCCGGGCCATCAAAGAGCGATCGGGGAAGGTGCTGGTACAGGAGCCCTCCCCGGCACCGTACAGGAGCATGCCGGAGAACGCCATCGCCACAGGGTTTGCCGACTACGTCGCTCCGGCGACCGAGCTCCCGCACCTGCTCACGACCTATATCCACTCCGCAGACACCATCGCCCGGGAACAGGCAGTCCCGACGAAAACAATGGTAGACGGACTGAAGAAGGCCTTTATCCTCATCCGAACGCGGACCGGCCAGAATTTCTCGATGTACAAACAGAGCACAATCCGGCGCCGTGTCGAACGCCGGATGGGGCTGCACCAGCTGACCCGGATCGAGAATTACGTCCGCTATCTCCAGGAAACGAGCCGACCTGATCCTGCTCGCCATTGAAGACGTCACCGAACGTTTGGGATCGGAGACCGCTGAGAGCCGCGTGGAGAGCACCCCCGAATAACGGTAACGGTATCATGGAGAACCAGGACCCGGACCTCCGGCGACGCGCCGAAGGTGAAGTGCTGAAGAGAGGAGGGCGCGACGCGCACCTCCCGGAGCAGGACGTGCGGAGACTCTGTCACGATCTTGAGGTGCACCTGGTCGAGCTCCGGAACGAGGCGTTGCGGGAGCTGCAACATGATCTGCAGATCTCCGAAGAAAAGTACCGTGACCTCTACGACTTTGCCCCCATCGGCTACATCGCCCTGGATGCGGACGGGCGGATCATTGAAACAAACCTGATGGCTGCTTCATTGGTCGGGGGGCCCCGGGCGTCCCTGACGAACCAGCGGTTCCAGTACTTCCTGGAACAGGAGAGCATCCGGGACTTCATTGCATTCCGTGACCGGGTGCTTGCGGCCGGGGGGAGAGAGACCGTCGTGGTGCGGCTCAGGGCGACACGGGAATCCGAGTCCGCCCGGGTTCAGATCGAGGGGAAAGCTGAAGAGGGGCAGACGTTCCGGGCCGCCCTGATCGACATTACCTGGCGAAAACAGGCGGAAGAAGCGCTTATGCGCCGGACCGACGACCTCATCACGCTCAACGCGGAGGTCGAAGCGGCACGCGACGAGGCGCACCTGTACCCCGACATAATGGCCCACGATGTCCGGAACGCGAACAACGTCTCGGGCATGTACGCTGACCTCCTGATCGACCTGGCGCAAGGAGACCTGAAGGCATACGCAGAGAAGCTGCATGACAGCATCCAGCGGAGCACCGAGATCCTCAGAAACGCCGCCACCTTCCGCCGCATTCACCAGGAGCCGTCCGACCTTAAACCGGTCCACCTCAGCCACGTGGTCAGGGCGTCGCTCGCCCGTACCCCGGAAACGGGCGTCTCTTTCGAGGATACGTCGGCGGAGGTCTGGGCCGACGACCTGCTTCCCGAGATCTTTACGAACCTCATCGGGAACGCCGTCAAGTTCGGGGGCCCGGCGGTCGAGATCACCATCAGGGTCGAGGAGGACGGAGAGGAAGTACTCGTCTCGGTCGAGGACACCGACCCGGGTGTTTCGGACGAGGCGAAGAGAAAACTCTTCCACCGGTTCGAGCGGGGCATGGCCCGGGGGAGCGGCGAGGGACTCGGGCTCTTCATCGTCCGGACACTCGTCAAGCGCTACGGCGGTGACATACGGGTGGAGGACCGGGTGCCGGATCGCCCCGAGCGCGGGACGGCGTTCCGGTTCACGCTGAAGAAGGCGTGAGATGCGGGTAAAGCCGGCTGTTTCCAGCAACCCGAGGCTACCGGAGATCGCGATACCGGCAAGGCGTCCCTACGATCAGGCGGGCCGGGGCATCAACAACGGCATTCTAACGGCAGAAAACTCTTTCTGGCGATTTATCATGTTAAATCGCTGCAAATTTTATAAAATGGGTATGAAACCCACACTGTAAGGTACTTTCCACTTATTGGTTTGAACTTCCAGGAGACGGCTCACCTGTCAGGGAACACAAACCGCAGAAACGGAGGGACGTTCGAAGAGGCGTCCGCAGCATGAGGCGACAATCATGGCAAAGAGAATGCTGAGCGAATTCGAATCGTACAACCTCCTGAAACCGTACGGCGTACCGGTGCCCGATCATGCAATCGTCCAGACCGCTGCCGAGGCGGCCAGAGCGGCGGAGAAGATCGGTTTTCCGGTCGTCATGAAGATCCACTCGCCCCAGATCGTCCATAAGAGCGACGCGGGCGGCGTGATCGTCAGCATCGGATCGAAACAGGCTGCAGAAGAGGCGTTCGATAAAATCGTCTCAAATGCAAAGGCGTATAACCCCGAAGCCGAGATCAGGGGCGTCATCGTCGAGCAGCAGGCGGAACCGGGGCTCGAGCTGATCGTCGGCGGGAAGACCGACCCGGCGTTCGGGAAGGTGCTCACCTTCGGTATGGGGGGCACGCTCGTCGAGTTGATGAAGGACGTCACCCTGCGGATCCTCCCGGTCTCCGAGGAGGCGGTCAGGGAGATGGTCAGGGAGATCCACGGCTACCCCATGATCCAGGGCTACCGGGGCATGAAACCGAGAGACGAAGAGACCCTCGTAAAAGTCATATGGGCGATCAATCGCTTCTTCGCCGAGAACACCAGCGTCGTGGAGTTCGACATCAACCCGGTTCGGCTGTATGAATCCGGGGCCTGCATCGTCGACGCCCGGATCTTCGTCGACGACGAAGCCGTGGAGAAGACGGCAAAGGAGCGGCCGTTCGTACCGATCGAGTACTTCACGCCCCGGTCGATAGCGGTCATCGGGGCCTCGTCCGAACCCAGGAAGATGGGCTACGCCGTGATGCACAACCTCCTCCACTTTCCGGGACAACTCTACCCGGTGAACAACAAGCGCTCCGAGATACAGGGGCTCAAGGCGTATCCTTCCATCCTTGATATCCCGAGCCCCGTCGATATGGCGGTCATCACCGTCCCGGCAAACCACGTGCCGGGCGTGATCGAGGAGTGCGGGCAGAAGGGAGTCGCGATGGCGGTCATCATCACGGCCGGCTTTCGGGAAACGGGAGAGGGAGGAAAGGCGCTCGAGGACCGGGTCCTCGAGATCGCAAAAGGCTACGGCACGCGGATCGTGGGCCCGAACTGCCTCGGGATGATCATTCCCCCGAAGGGCATCGACACCACCTACGTCCACGAGTCGCCCAAACCCGGCAACATCGCTTTCATCTCCCAGAGCGGCGCGATCATCAACACGGTCGTCGACTGGAGCATCGCACAGGACATCGGGTTCTCCGCCGTCGTCTCGGTGGGCAACCAGGCGGACCTCAACTTCATCGACTACCTCAGGTTCGTGGAGCGTGACCCGAAGACCAGGGGCATCATCCTCTACATCGAGGAGATCCAGGACGGCAAAACCTTCATGAAGGTGGTCAGCGAGGTCTCGAAGACCAAACCCGTCGTGGCGATCAAGTCCGGTTCGTCGGCGAGAGGGCAGCAGGCTGCCTCTTCCCACACGGGTTCGCTTTCGGGGTCGTACGACGTCTACATGGAAGCCTTCCGCGAGTCCGGCGTGATCCCCGTCCACACCCTGACCGGCGCGTTCCAGGTCGCGGAGATGCTGGCGCTCCCGAAAGGCTACCCCCGCGGCAAACGGGCGGTCGTGATCACGAACGCCGGCGGGTTCTCCGTGCTCTCCTCCGACTACGCCGAACGCTACGGCATCGACCTGATCGGCCTGCCGCCGAAGGTCCTCGGGGAACTCAACGACCTCCTTCCCGATTTCTGGAACAAGGGCAACCCGATCGACCTCCTCGGCGATGCCAATGAAAAGCGGTTCGAGCAGGTGTTCAGCGTGCTTGCCGGGCACCAGGACTGCTGGGACATCGCTTTCGTGGTCGGGTTCCCGAACCTCGTCATCGGGTCGGAGCAGCTGGCAAACCAGATCACCCGGTTCTCGGAGAAGACCGGAAACATGATCGTCGGGACGCTGCTCGGCGGCGATTCCATGGAGCGGGGGCGCAAGATCCTCAAGGAAAGCGGCATCCCGACCTTCGAGGAACTCGACTTCACCTTCCGGGTGGTGGGAAGGATTCTCTGGCAGAAGTTCCGGTAGGAACTCTCCCGAAACGATTACCCTTTTTTGATTCGCCCCGGACGCCGGGACGGTCAGTTCATGCCGTCTCCAGGCACCCGTCTGCCGTCCTTGTGCCAGACCACCAGAAACGACGAGAGAACGGCCAGCGTATAGCAGGCCCAGAAGAGCGGGACTGCCGTGCCGGAATCCGGCCCTCCCGAGACGAAACGCACGATGCCGATAGCCATCGATACCAGGACGGCCGCAATCACGAGGAGGACGGGTGCTATCCTGACCCGGGATCGGCCGGGTTCCGAGACCGTCTTCGGCGTCACGACGAACGGCAGGCGCTTCCCGGAGACGGCATGCCAGATCGCCCGGGCGTATACAAAAGCGAGCGTGTTGAAGATCGCCTGCGAGAACGCGAGGTCGCGCAGGGAGTACTGCCGCTCACGGATGCTGATGACGACCTGGATCGCGATCACCACTGCAAGCACCACGGCAAAGACCGGAGGGAGCCATACGGGGAGGATCGGGATACCGAAGATCAGCGTGGCGACGGGGAGGAGGAAGAGCGCCAGGTTCACCCCTCCGAGCAGATAGATGGAGACGGTCACGGCGAACTCGAACCAGTGCAGCGGAGTCATGCTTCCGGGCTGCGCCACGAGTTGCCGGAGGATGGTCCCGAGGAGCTGGGTGTTCCCGTATGCCCAGCGGAACTGCTGCGTGAAGTACGCAGCAAGGTTCGGCGGCGCGATACCCTCCGCGTATACGGCGTCGAGGAAGATCCCCCGGCATCCCCGGAGATGAAACGTGAAAGAAGTGGCGATGTCTTCGGCGATGCACGCCTCGTCCATCCCTCCGATGGCGGCAAGGTGGCTCACCCGGAAGATGCAGTTCGAGCCGGTCAGCATGGCGGTACGGTTGACGCAGAGCCCCCTGCAGACGTGCTTGTTGTAGATATGCTGCTGGTAGGAGAACGTGACGCTTATCGGGTCGTGGGGTTCCGAGCGGAAGAACTGGGGGGTCTGGACGAAAGATACGGCGGGGTCGGCCTCAAGGATCGGGATGAGGTCGGTGAAGATCGCCGGCTTCACCCTCTGGTCGGCGTCGATGACCAGGAGGTACGGCGTATCGCCGTCGAGGTGCGAGAGGGCATGGTTGATCGCTCCCGCCTTGAAACCGCGCCTGTGGTCGCGGTGAATGTAACGGAGGTGATGTCGGCGGCAAATGTCCTGCATCGACGCGCGCTTCCGCGAATCCGTGGAATCGTCGAGGAGAAAGATACAGACATCCGGGTAGGAGACCGCCGTGCATGCCCGGACGCAGGACTCGACAACATCGGGCTCTTCGTTGTAGACGGGGATGAAGACCGCGACACGGCAGGGGGACGCACCCACCTCTTGCAGTGCAATAGGGTGTTCCGCATAGGCATAGAGCGACCGCAGGAGGTGATCGGCGTAGCTCACGAACTGGATCACCCCGAATGCCGTGACGGCGACCAGGAAGAGGGAGAGGACTCTCGCAAAAAGACTCCACCCGGCGCCGGTGAGTATGAGGGACAGATCCCGGAGGAGGACGAACGTGAGCAGCACCATGAGCGTGGCGGTAAAGAGTGAGATACGTGCTGCAGTCTTCATGGAGGGTCCACCGCCGTCTATTAGTACCGTGCAGGGATGCCTCGCGGTTGCACGGGCACCAGTAAGCCGGCCACCCGGCACCGGAGCCGGCCTGGGGGCAACGGAACGTGCGAGGCAGTTCGGATACCATCCATCATACCGACTTACTTAAAGGTTACGGACACGGCTGCGGCGCAACCCCCCGGAATCCCGGAACTGCCCATGCTGTTATTCCTCATCTGCAGAGAGTAACCGCCTTTACCCCCCTCAAGGTGCCCTGCATGCAGGCATGACCGGATGCGGGCCGATCCGGCCACCTAAACCGTACACAGCGGCTGAAGGCGCAACGGAGGCAGTATGCCGCGCGGTCGCCGGCACCGACAATATGAAATAGATTGCTTTCCTTTCTAGCGATTGATACCTATGGCTGTACAGAAGATGGCAACTGCACCGTTGAAGATGTATGAACTGCCGCCCCTGCCCTATGCGCCGGATGCTCTCGAGCCGCATATCTCAAAGGAGCAACTCTCCCTGCACCACGATAAGCACCACCAGGCTTACGTGACCGGGGCGAACGCCGACCTTGAGAAACTGGAGAAGGCACGGCAGGAAGGCACCGAAGTCGACATGAAAGCGCTGTTGAAGGAACTCTCGTTCAACATCGGCGGCCAGGTCCTGCACACCCTCTTCTGGCCGAACATGGCGCCGGCCGGGAAGGGCGGCGGCGGGACCCCGGGCGGCGCTCTTGCGGACAGGATAGACCTGGAATGGGGCTCTTTTGACCGGTTCAAGGCCGAATTCACGAAGACGGCCGCGAGCGTCGAGGGATCCGGATGGGCAGCGCTGGCACACTGTGCCATGACGGATCGCCTCATGATCATGCAGATCGAGAAGCACAACAACCACGTCTACCCCACGTTCCAGATCCTGATGGTGCTCGACGTCTGGGAGCACGCCTATTACGTGGATTACAGGAACAACCGGGGCCTGTTCATCGACGCGTTCTGGAACGTCGTGAACTGGGACACGGTGAACAAACGACTTGAGAATCTTTAGCCCTCTCTTTTTCCCGCAAGGTCACGCAGTACACGCGCCTCAGGACCGGGCAGAGGGAACCGCCTCCTGTTGATTTACTCTTTTCTGCAGCCTTCGAACGACCGTGAAAGTAGATCTGCCGCTCCCCGGAAGGGTTCTCGCAACCGGTAGGGCCCTTTGGCCTCACCGGCGACGTGCGACATCTCCCCATCTGCTGTGTTGCATAAGTCTGGTCCTTCGACCCAAACGTAGAAGATGCCGGACGCCCCGCCCGCCCCTTCATGGCCAAGAAAGAACGCTGGGGACGCCCGTACCCCGATGATCGTGACTGGGGTATATATAATGAGCTCCTG
>JAHDQM010000049.1 GCA_018433835.1 Methanoculleus sp. | reverse complement strand
CTTCAGGCCTCCGTAATCTTCTCGACCTTCACAGCACAGGCCTTGAACTCGGGGATCTTCGCGATCGGGTCGAGTGCGTTGTTCGTCAGGACGTTCGCTGCACACTCCTTGAAGTGGAACGGCATGAACATGACACCCTTCATGATGTCGGGGGTCACCTTTGCCGGGACGTCGACGGATCCACGACGGGTGACGGCACGGACGAGCTCCTTGTTCTGGATGCCGAGTGCCTTCGCGTCCTCGGGGTTGATCTCGATCCAGCCGGTCGGGACCTCGGCATCGAGGGTCGCGGAGCGGCGGGTCATGGTGCCGGTGTGCCAGTGCCAGAGGATACGGCCGGTCGTGAGCACGAACGGATATTCCGCGTCGGGGACTTCCGCCGGCGGTTTCCACTCGATCGGGTTGAAGACGCCCAGGCCGTCGGGGTGGGCGAACTTCTCGCGGTGGAGGATCGGCGTTCCCGGGTGGTCGACGGCGGGGCAGGGCCAGTGCAGGGCCTCGGGCCGGTTGAGCCGCTCGTAGTTCATGCCGGCGTAGGACGGCGTGACCTTCGCGATCTCGTTGAAGATCTCCTCGGCGCTCTGGTAGGGGAACTGGGCGGCGTAGCCCATCTTCGCGGCGAGTTCGCTGATGATCTGCCAGTCGACCTTTGCCTCGCCGGGCGGGTCCTGGGCCGTGCGCCACATCTGGACGCGGCGCTCGGTGGAGGTCTGGGTGCCGTCCCGCTCCGCGTAGCATGCCGCAGGCAGAACGACGTCCGCGAGTTCGGCGGTCTCGGTCAGGAAGATGTCCTGGACGACCAGGAACTCCAGGCTCTCGATGGCGTGCTTGACGTGAGTCAGGTCCGGGTCGGAGAGCATCGGGTTCTCGCCCATGACGTACATGCACTTGAGTTCGCCGGGGTTGCCGGTCAGGACGTCCATCATGACGGTGACCTCGTAGCCGTTCTTGGGCTCGCAGATGCCGTCGGGGAAGCCCCAGGCGTCGGCGAACTTCTTGTGGGCGGCTTCGTCGATGACCTTCTGGTAGCCGGTGAAGACGACCGGGAGCGCACCCATGTCGCAGGCGCCCTGGACGTTGTTCTGGCCGCGGAGTGCGGTCACGCCGCTGCCGGGCTTGCCCAGGTTGCCGAGAAGCATCTGGATGTTTGCCACCGACTTGACGTTGTCGACCCCGGTGGTGTGCTGGGTGATGCCCATCGAGTAGAGGATCGCGCCGGGCTTGTTGGTGCCGAGCCACTCGGCGGTCTGCTTGAGGCTCTCGACCGGGATACCGGAGATCTTCGAGACGTTCTCAAGGCTGTAGTCCTCCTTCATGACGACTTCCTTGAGTTTCTCGTAGTCCTTCGTGCGGTTCGCGATGAACTCCTTGTCCTCCCAGCCGTTCTTGATGATCTCCTGCATCAGGCCGTTGAGGATAGCAACATCGGAGCCGGAGACAAACGGCATGTAGAGGTCGGCCTGGCGGGCGGTCGCGGTGTAGCGCGGGTCGGCGTAGATGACCTTCGCACCGTTCTGCTTGGCCTGGACGATCTTGCGCCCGATGAGCGGGTGCTGCTCGAAGGTGTTGGACCCGAGGATGAAGACGCACCTCGAGTCGGCGATGTCGCCGATGGAGTTGGTCATTGCCCCGGAGCCGAACGACGCGGCAAGGCCCGCGACGGTGGATGCGTGGCAGAGCCGGGCGCAGTGGTCGATGTGCCGGGACTTCATGACACCGCGGGCGAACTTCATCAGCAGGTAGTTCTCCTCGTTCGAGACACGGGCCGATGCAAGCGCCGCGAACTCATCGGGCTTGTACGACTTGAACTTCTGCGCGATCAGGTCGTAGGCCTCGTCCCAGGTCGCCTCGACGAACTTGCCGTCCTTCTTGATGAGCGGCTTCGTCAGGCGGTCCGGGCTGTTCACGAACTCGTGAGCGTAGGTCCCCTTGGGGCAGACCTTTCCCTCGTTGACGGGTGAGCGGCGGTACGGCGCCGTTCCAACTACTTTGCCGTCCTGGACGACGAGGTTGAAACTGCATCCCGTACCGCAGTAGGGACATGTTGTAGCTACATACTTCAACGTCATGCTTTTATGACCTCTATGACAAGCCGAATATCGGGTGTTAAGCTACTTAAATTATAGTAGTTAACCAGATTTGTCCCCCCTTCGCCGGCAGCATTGGCTGGAGAATAAGAATCTTCATCTGTTCTTTGGGTTTTTACGTAGATGAAAATCACCAGATTATGGGCCTCGGCATCCATCGAGGCAAGGCACAAGTGTTGAACCAGTGCCCGGGCGGCGGCCTGGAGGCCGTTCCCAGGGATGGGATAACCCTGGATTGAAACGAGAACGGTGAGGGCGGCAAGAAAATGTGCGCTTTCCGGGGCATCTCCACGGGTTGGAATGACCTCTGTGCCGTCCTTTTCCGTTTGAGGGGAGATGTTATTATCGGTGGAAACCTACACCTCTCACACAGTTGAACAGGGAGAGAATTGCCATCGTGAAGAAGACACTCATTGTTCCGCCGATGCTCGTCGACCTTGTGGCGAACGCTCTGGCGTCGATGGACGGCGTGATGTTCACCGACCTCGATGCCTGCCCGTCATGCGGCGGTCCGGTGACCGGGCACGACCTGCGGGCGAAACGGTTTGCCGTCATGCTCCAGAACGGAGAGGAGCGCTTGATCCGGGTCCACGTGAAGCGTTTCTACTGCCAGCAGTGCGGCACCCTCTGCTACGCAGACGCACCGTTCTACCCCGATACCCGCCTCGCGTCGCCCATCGTCGACCTCTGCCTCGTTCTCGCGCAGCAGATGCCCTTCAACCAGGTGGCACAACACCTCCGGGCGATGGGAATCGTCGTCGATCGGGGGACTATCCGGAACTACGCCTCCCGCGACTTCGGCACGATCCCGGCAACCGAACTCTTCGGCTTCCTTCTACCGCTCTCTCTGCTGAACCTCGCCACCTTCACCCTCGACCGTGAGCGCCGTCCCATCACGGGGGCAGAAGCGCTCGTCGCCTGCGGTTTCCCACCCGCAGGCCGGGCAGCGCTTCACGACGGGGGGCTTTCCAAAGAGCGGGATCAGCGGTATGAATAGGAAGAGAAAGAAGAACGGGAAGCCGAGCGCCAGCGATACGGTCGTGACGACGACCGATACCGCGAGCAAAAGAAGGGTCAGTCGCAAGCGTGTTGCCGTAGCGCCACCTCCCTGACCGCGTACGCCGGCAGTGCATCCGAGACCTCCCCGATCTCGTCATCAAGCGTGACGCCGCCCAGTTCACGGGCAAAAAGATCCGCTCCTATCCCGGCCGTGATCACCCGACCGGCGCCGCTCCGAAAGAGTGCGCGCTCCACTGCGCGGACGATCAGCGTTCGCTGGACCTCCCAGAACTGCCGGGCGACCTCTAAGGCTCCTTCTTTCCCGATCTCGTCGAGATCGGCGCAGACAACCCGGGCAAGCCTCCGGAGCGCCGCCTCCGGGGTCTTCGCGCCGTTATCCGGTGCCGGGCAGATGTAGTCTGCAGGAGCGATGTGGCCGAGCACGAGGTGCGCGTCGGCGCTTGCGGCGAAGTACTCGGTGCTCACCGGGGTTGCCGTTCCGTCCAGCGTCACCGACGATACCAGCGTCGCGATGTTCGTCCTGAGCATACCGGTGTAGACGAGGTACTGCATCTGCAGCCGCCTGGTGTCGGTCAGCCCTTTGAGGTCCTCGAAGCAGTTTAAGGGGATGATGTCGGCAGTGGTGCTCCCCACGTCGACGAGGACCGCATCGGCATACGCTTCCCGGAGGTAATCGGCCGATGCCAGCCAGTTCGCGGCGGCAAGCTCCGGGACCGGCCGGGTATGGAACGCCGCGTCGGTGCCGTAGAAGGCGGCGCCGGGGATGAGCCCCTGGACAGTCTCGACAATCCACCGGATCCCTTCCATCTTGTTCGCAAAGCAGTCCGCCAGTTCTCCGCTCATCACCACGGCAGCAGGCCCCGCATACAGTTCGAGGAGATCGGCGAGCGGCGCGCCCTGCCAGAGCGGACAGTAATGGATATGCACGCCGGCGCCGTCGACGACCTTGAGGTTCGCACCGCCGATATCGATGCCGATCATAGCCGGGTGATCTCCCCGTTCTTGTCGAACCGCACCCTCCCGGAGAGATGCACCTCCGCCGGCGCTTCGCCGTGCGATGCCCTGACGAGAACGTCGGCGATCTCCTCCTCCATCACGGCCGCGATCCCGACCAGGCTGGTCGTGGGTCTCGGGTTGACGTCCACCACGGAGATGCGGTCTCCGGCGACGATGTCGATCCCGGCATACCCCTGGCACCCGAGGACGTTCATCGCCCGGACGGCGACCTCGACGATCTCTTCTTCGCGGTCGGGGTGGACGGGCGTCTCGCCCCCGAAGTACCGGAACCTCCCGTCGTCTGCTACGGCGATCTCCTGCCGGTTGACGGCGAGCAGGAGCGGCGGGTTGCCGGAGTAGTACTCGCAGACGTTGCCGGTCACCCGGCTGCCCACGAGGCTCACGCTCAGCGCCTCCCCCTCGACGTACGCCTGGGCGAACTCGCCGGCGCCCGGCTCCTCATCCGTCAGCCTGACCCCCTGGGCGCCGCAGCCCGCGATGGGCTTGACGACTCTCCTTCCCTCTCCGGCACCGGGAGGGACGTCTATCCCGTTCCGGGAAAGGATAACTGCCGTCCGCTGTTTGTTGGCGCAGACGGCCGCATTCATGCTCCCGCACCCTACATTGTGGGTGAACTGCTCGAGGATCTGCGTATATCGGAAGAGGAGATGGTCGGGCGCGATGACCATCCCTGCGTCGCACCCCGGCGCGAGCCTCCGGATCTCGCCCTCGAAGTCGGGGCCTTCCGGGGTCACCACGTCGTAGCCGCACCGATCAAAACTCCCGCTTATCGCGGCGAGCATGGCGGCACCCTCGGGCGCAAGCTCGGGGTCGTTGCACACGGAGTATTCAGCGAGAAAAACCTTCATTGCAGTAGAGGTTAGCTACAAAAGACTTGACCCTGACGATCGGGCAAGTATTTGGTGCACGGGAACCATCCCTATACAAGGATGAAACCGAAGATTTTGCTCACCAATGATGATGGGATCACGTCCGCGGGACTATGGGCGGCATACGACGCGCTCGCGCCGATCGCCGACGTCACCGTGGTCGCGCCTGCCACCCAGCAGAGCGCCGTAGGCCGATCGATCTCCATCTTTGAGCCTATCCGTGCGAACCGGGTGACGATGAACGGGGTGCCGGCGTACTCGGTCGGCGGGAAACCGACCGACTCCGTAATCATCGGGCTGTTTGCGCTGCGCCTGAACCCGGACCTCGTGGTCAGCGGCATCAACATCGGTGAGAACCTCTCCTACGAGTCCATTATGACCTCGGGCACCGTCGGGGCCGCGCTCGAGGCGTCCAACCAGGGGGTGCCGTCCCTTGCCTTCTCGCTCCAGGTGGAGGACCAGGGCGAGAAGTTCGACGACCCCTCAAGGATCACGGACCGGTTCTCCGATGCAAAGCGGGTGGTCCGCGAGGTCTGCGGGAGGGTTCTTGCAAACGGGTTCCCGGAGAACGCTCATGTCATCAACGTGAATATTCCCACACCGGTGCGCGGCGGCTACGAGATCACCCGTCTTGCCGAGAAACTCTTCTACACCGGGGTCGAGGAGCGCCTCGACCCCCGCGGGCGCCCCTACTACTGGATCGACGGCCCCCTGCACGAGGATGCGGAGGAGGGGACCGACGTGCATGCGGTGCAGAAGGGCAACGTCTCCATCACGCCCATCACGCTCGACTGCACGGCTTTTGGTGCCACAGCCGAACTCAGGGGCATCTTCGACGGCATGGATATCTGAATGGAAGGAGAAGAGTACGTCATGAATGCAGCAGAGCAGGTAGCATCGAAGCGGAACGCAGGGTACCGGGCAGCCGGGGCGGTCGAGGACGGGATGGTCGTCGGTCTCGGCACCGGGTCGACCGTCTTCTTTGCGATGGAGCGGCTGGGCGAGCGGATGGCACGAGAAGGCCTTTCCATCGCCGGTGTCCCGACATCCTACCAGGCGGCCATCCGGGCACGCCGGTACGGTATCGGGCTCACGAGCCTCGATGAGCATCCCGAGCTCGATATCGCCATCGACGGGGCCGACCAGGTCGACCCCGCCCTCCGCCTGATCAAGGGGCGCGGAGCAGCGCTTCTCCGGGAGAAGTGCGTCTGCGACGCGGCTAAAAAAGTGCTCATCGTCGTCGACCCCACAAAGATGGTCGATACCCTGAACGCGCCTGTGCCGGTCGAGGTGCTCCCGTTCGCCCTTGCGCCCGTCTCCCGGCGGCTTGCAGCGCTCGGTGCCGATCCGGTTCTCCGGGAGGGTGTGAAGAAAGACGGCCCGATTGTCACCGATAACGGCAACTTCATCCTCGACTGCGACTTTAAGGCGATCGCGGACCCCGGACGCCTGGAGGCAGAGATGGCTTCGATACCCGGTGTGCTGGAGTGCGGCCTGTTCTCGGCCTACGGAGAAAAGATAACGGTTATTGTCGGTGAAGAGAAGGGTTGCAGCGTCGTATCACTACAGTGATATGCATTCGCGCATCTTCTGGATCAGGTCTAACTGATGCCGGGCTTCTCTCTTCTTTTCTTTCTCGATCGTGTCCATGATCTCTGTTATCGAACGGGAGAGCGTATAGATCTTCACCGGCCTCCCTTTGCTCTCCGACTTGCTCTCGCGGGTATCAATCCAGTCACATTCCTTGAGATAGCGCATGGCGATGCTGACTTCGGGCTGGCGGAGATCGGTGCCCCGCTCGATATCCCGGGACGTCGCTTCATCGGTGTTCGCAAGATATACGAGCACTTTGGATACGTTTCTCTTGATCCCGATGCCAATGAGGAGCTCGGCGAGTTCTTCATCGCGTGGCGTAAAATACCGTACCTTATCTGACCTCATCCATCCACCAACAGATCGTATCTATTGTTTTAAATCTGACTATAAAAATATTATTATTTCAATGGGAGATCCGGCGATTGTGATTGTTTTAAGAGAACGGATGAAACATCAAACCGATAAGAGGGAACTTTTTTTCACCGGATTGCATTCCCGCCGGCAGTGAAGGGGGTGCTCTCCGGTGAGAAAAGCCGGTGATCCGGGCGGTGCGGGAGCCGGAAGCGATTCGACGGAGGGACTTTGCACCTGGATCCGAGACGGCCCTGAGGCCCTTACGGGAACCGACGGCCCTGAGGCCCTTACGGGCCCAAAAAGAGGGGGATATTAAATGGAGTTCAGATGAGCCCGAGACTGGAGAGTTCGGAGAGGATCCGCCGTACCGCCCGCCTGGCATCCTCGGGCTGCTTGCCGCCCGTGATGATCAGTTTACCGGACCCGAAGAGGAGGACGACCACCTTCGGGTCGTCGAGCCGGTAGACCAGCCCGGGAAACTGCTCGGGTTCGTACTCGATCTTGTCCAGGTTGAAGCCCACGGCGATCTTATTTAAGTTGATCGGCGTCCCGAGGTCCGCGGACGTGACGATGTTCTGGATCTTGTAGGTCAGGTTCTCGGGGATGTCGATGTTGAGCGCCCGCAACTGGTCGCCGAGGATCTGCAGACCCCGCGAGAGGCTGTCGATGCTCTTTGCACCGGTCAGGACGACCTTACCGGATCCGAAGACGAGCGCAGCGATCTTCGGGTCCTGCATCCGGAGAACGACGCCGGGGAACCGTTTTTTATTGTATTCCGCGTCCTTCAGCTGGGAGGCAAGCGAGGGGAGATCAAGAGAATCAGTCACTTTCGCCGAAGCAACGATATTTTCTATCTTGAGGGACTCCTCTGGTTTGTGCTCATTCATATTTATACGATGCTTAAAAAAGTATATAAATAGTTGGTTGTTTATTCCTCCAGGGTCGAGATGTCCCCGGGGTCCATACCCAGTTCCTGCGCTTTTAAGACCCGCCTCATGATCTTGCCGCTCCGGGTTTTGGGAAGTGCCTCAACGAATTCGATCTCCGAGGGTATGGCGATGGGGCCGAGCGTCATCCGGACATGATAGATGAGGTCGTTTCTCAGTTTGTCACCGGGCTGGCGGCCGTCCCTGAGGATAACGAAGGCCTTTATGGAGTTCCCCTTCAGGGCGTCGGGTTTCCCGATGACGGCCGCCTCCGCCACCGCATCGTGGGAGACGAGCGCGCTCTCGACCTCCGCGGTCCCGATGTTGTGCCCGGCGACGACGATCAGGTCGTCGGACCGCCCGATGACCATGATGTAGCCGTCCTCACCCTTCACCGCGAGGTCGGCCGCCGTGTAGCATCCCGGGATGGTATGCCAGTACTTGCGGTACCGCTCGTCGTCGTTCCAGATGGTCCGCATCATCGACGGCCACGGCTCCCTGACGACCAGGAGGCCGCCCGTGCCCGGCGGAACCGGGTTGCCCGCCATGTCGACGACGTCCACGACGACGCCCGGGATCGGCCTTCCCGCGAATCCCGGGCGCATGGGCTCGCCGATCATCGTGGTCAACATGTGCATCCCGGTCTCGGTCTGCCACCAGGTGTCCATGATCGGGCACCGGTCTTTCCCGATGGTGCGGTAGAACCATTCGAACGCCTCCGGGTTGAGCGGTTCGCCGACCGACCCGAGGATACGGAGCGACGAGAGGTTGTAGCGGTTCGGCCACTCCTCACCCACCCGCATGAACATCCGGATGGCGGTCGGGGCGGTGTAGAAGATAGTGACGCCGTACTCCTCGATGAGGTCCCAGTACGTGCCCGGGGTCGGGTAGTCGGGGGTTGCCTCCGCGATGAGGCAGGTGGCGCCGTTCAGGAGCGGACCGTAAACACCGTAGCTGTGGCCGGTGATCCATCCAGGGTCGGCGGTGCACCAGTAAATGTCGTTGTCCTTGATATCGAAGACGTGCTTTGTGGTGTAGTAGGTCCCGACCATGTAGCCGCCGCAGGTGTGCACGATGCCCTTCGGGGCTCCGGTCGTGCCGCTCGTATACAGGATGAAGAGGGGGTCCTCGGCATCCATCGGCTCGGCCGGACATTCCCGCGCGACGCCTTCCATCAGGTCGTAGTAGTCCATCTCCATCTCGGGATGGAGTTCCACGGGCTTCTCGAGATCGCGCCGGAGGATGACGATCCGCTCGACGCTCGGGGCGTTGACGACCGCCTCCTCCACGATGTTCTTGAGCGGGATTGCCTTGCCGCGCCGGTAGGTGACGTCGGCGGTGACGACCACCTTTGCATCGATGCCCGTGATGCGCTGGTTGAGCGCGTTGACGCCGAACCCGCCGAAGACGACCGAGTGGATCGCCCCGATACGGGCACAGGCAAGCATGGCGATGATCTGCTCGGGCACGACCGGCATGTAGATGCAGACCCGGTCGCCCTTCCCGACACCAAGGCTTTTTAAGCCGTTTGCGAACCGGCAGACCGCCTGGAAGAGCTGGCGGTAGGTGAAGATCCGCTCCTCCTCCTCGGTCTCTCCGCGCCACATGATCGCGACCTTGTTGCGCCGCTGGTCGTGGACGTGGCGATCCAGGCAGTTGTGGGTGATGTTGAGTTTGGCGTTCAGGAACCACCTGGCGTACGGATAGTTCCATTCCTTCACCCGGTCCCAGGGCTGGAACCACTCAAGTTCCCTGGCGATGCCGTCCCAGAACCCGTCGGGGTCCGCCAGGAACTCCTGGTAGGCCTGGTTGTAGTCGCCTATCCAGGACTGCTCCTTGCAACTGGCTCCGGGGGTATAGTACTTCGCTTCCTCTAGTTTGACGTTAAAATCTTCAGCCATCCGTTTACCCCTATTATACATCATTAATAATGAATATTATATATCAACATTCTGGTTTAGGGGCCGGATTCGACAGGAGGGGATCGGCCGGGAATGGCTGCCGGGACCGTACCGGGAGAGCAGTCTGCTGCACCGAAATCTGCATCTCCCGGGGTTTTCGGCGGATGGACGCCCGGGGAGCCCGGTTCGGCGGCCGGTGCCGGAGTGGGGAGGGGCAGGCTTCGGGTTTTCGTCCGGGACGGGGTATCGCGCGAAGGTGGGGTTCCGGTCCCCTCCCGGAGTCAATCGGAAGGGTGGGTTTTCCATAGGACAAAAATCAGAGAAATCAGAGTGGTTTGGGGTGCACTCAGGGGGATTAATCGTACTCGCGCCATGTCTTGCCGCAGGCGGTGCATCGGAAGAACCGGACCTCGCTCTCATCCGCCGCCCGCAGCTGCCGCAGCCACCAGTATGCCGTCGTGCAGTCGCACTCCGGGCATTTTATGGTCGCCGTCGGGAGGGTTGCTACCTTATCCTCGTCTTCGACGATGGTGATCTCCTTCTCCACGCGCTTGTCTGTCTTCTTCAACCGGTCGAGGTCATTGATCTCCCGGATATAGCCACACTTTTTGCATTTCAGCTGGCCACCGGACGATATCATCAGGCCTTTGCACTGCGGACAGAACATCATTATAATGAATGGGGTACCGATCACAATTAACCCTTGGTCACGCAGGGCGCCGGGTCCGCACGGCCGGAGACCCGGCCGGATAGGGCGCACAAATGATTTATTGCCGGATACGCCGAAGGGTAATGGATGAAGGATTACCTGGTGCTGATCTCCTGCATCTGCTTTCTCGCCTTCCTTATTCCGAGCCGTTTCCGGAAGTATTTTGCCCTCGGCGGGTGGGCAAGCATCGTCGGATACCTCTTCGTCGAGCTCCCCTACTACTTCTCCCTCAATAACTTCATGTACCCGGCAATAGCCCTCCTCTCCGTACCTTTCCTCTATATCACCGCAAAATACCTGCTCCGTGACGATCCCCGGGTAATGCAGATCTCGACGATAGCGGCCGTGGCGTTCCTGATCTACGCCCCCTTCGGCTACATACCGGCACTCGGAGACTGGCTGATCGCCCTCGTCGCCGGCCAGACATCCGCGGCGCTCGCGGCGGTCGGGTACCCCGTGACCTTCCAGACCTGGAACCTGATGGAGCGCAACGGGTTCCAGACCGAGATCATCCTCGCCTGCACCGGGATCCAGAGCATCGCGATCATGCTCGGGGTTGCCTGGGGCGTGCAATCGACCGCGAGACAGAAGGTTGCCGGCTTCCTCCTGATCTTCCCGACGATATACATCTTAAATATCGTAAGAAACGTCTTCGTGATCACGGCGTACACCGAGCAGTGGTTCCCCTACCTCCCCGCGATCGCCGGCAACGGCGAGCTCGGGTACGAGAGTTTCTTCTGGGCGCACAACGTCATGGCCGAACTCGGGGCTCTGATATTTCTCGTGGTCCTCGCCTATGCCCTCTTCACGATCATCCCCGAGCTCGGCACCCTCGCCGACAGCCTCTACCGGCTCTACCGCAGCGAGGCGGAGCAGCTTATCCGGCCGAAATCTGCGAAAACAGAATAAACCCCGGCCGTGGGAGAGTCTCCCCCCCGCCAACCATTCTTTCCAAAGCATGCCGGCGCACGGGAGACGCGGTTTCACGAAAAAGGCTCTGTTAAAACCCTTTTTCTGGGCTTCATTCCTACCCCGATGAGGGTGGCGCTGGGCCCGGCTTGTCCCCGTGATCGGTCTTTTTCCTCAGGCATGCCCCCATGCAGTGGACCGTGGTGGCCTGCGCATCTGGCGATGCTCGAACTCCCGCCGTGCCCCGGAGTGCCCCCGGATTGCGACCATCCGGAGCAAACAGGCGGGGTTTCAACAAAGCCGGAAAAAGTGACGTGAACCGGTCAGGAGTACTGCCGGTAGAGGTAGAAGACTCGCTGAACCGCAGAGAGGTTCGTGCAGACCGCGATGAGGAGTATCGCAACCCAGATGTACCCGGTCACACCGCCGAGCACCAGCACCAGGATCGTCTCGGGCCTGCCGAAGAAGCCGACTCCCTCGAGGGGGTCCTCGATCTTCCCGGCGATCCTCTCGGAATAACCGATCTCCGCATACGTGACCGGCTTGATGAAGGTGTTGATCAGCGATCCGGCGAGCGCCAGCCCCACGACACCGAAATCGGCGATCGGCGGGACGTTTATGAGGTGGCTGACGATAGGGATGCCGGAGAACCCCACGGCGAGGATGACCGCCGCATCGACGTATTTGTCGGCGATCCAGTCGAAGACGGCCCCGAACCGGCTCTCGGTGCGGTTCTTCCGGGCGACGTTGCCGTCCACCAGGTCAAGGACCGCAGAGAGAAACAGGAGCAGGCTGCCTGCGAGGAAGTAGCGCTGGGTGAAGGCAAGTGCGCACGAAAAGCCGAAGAGCACGGAGAGCACCGACACCTGATTCGGCGTAACGCCCAGGCGTATGAAAAACGACGCGATTGGCTCCGTATATTTGATGAATTTCGGCCGCAGGGAGGTTATATTCATCGCATAATTTATCAGCCCGTGAAGAGTTTAACCTTTGCTCTGCGGGATGAGGCTGCAACATCTCATCCGGAATACTCCATGTACGGGCTAAAATCACCAGATTCATAAATCCCCCCGGCAGATAGATCAGCGGGAAAGAAGTCCAATGCCAGATCACGACAGGCCGCACGTGCTCATGATGTCAGAGATCACCGTCGACGGGAAGCTAACCCTGAAACGCGGGGCCTCAAGCAAGATTCTCATGAAGTATATGGCCCCCGAGACCGAGATCCTCCTTCACCAGACCCGGGCGGAATGCGACGCCATCATGGTCGGGGCAAACACCATCAGGATCGACAACTCCTTCCTGACGGTCCGTCTGGTAGAGGGGAAAAGCCCGCTCCGTGTCATTCCGAACAGCCGGGCGGATATTCCGCCGGACGCAAACGTCCTCGGGTCGGATGCCAGAACTGTCATCGCCGTCAGCGAGGCCGCACCGGCGGAGAAGGTCGCCCGGCTCCGGGCAGGCGGCGTCGATGTCGTTGTCGCGGGAGCGAACCAGGTCGACCTGCCGGCGCTGATGAGAATCCTGAAGGGCGATTACGGCGTCAACCGGATGATGATCGAGGGCGGACCGACGCTGAACTGGTCCATGCTGAACCACCGCCTCGTGGACGAGATACGCCTGATCCACCTGCCGTTCATCGTCGGCGGTGCCGATACCCCGTCGCTCGTCGGGGGCATGCATATCGAGACCGAAGAAGAGATGTTCCGGCTCTCCCTGAAACGCCACTTCATGTGCGGGAGCAACCTGGTCACCGAGTGGGACGTGCTCTACCGTCCCAATTCCAGGGATTAATCTTTTTTTACGGCCCTGGCCGTCAGATCATCACGTATGGGTCGGCCTTCATGTACTCCCGGCAGACCGTCGTCGCGTAGTGGCCGGGAGGGAGCGTAAATTTGAGCCGGACATCTGCACCGGATACGTCCGCCTCCACGTCGGTGGAGAGGCTGATCGCCCTCAGGGCCCCGGCGAACTTTGTCTCCACGAACCGGGAGGCGCGTTCGAAGTCTCCTGCGTCGATACCCGACTCCTGCATCAGTTCCTCCATCCTCTCATCCATCGGCCCGTGCGACGCCACCGGTTCGGAGCCGGGGATGAACAGGGCGATCCGGCACCTGCCGCGGCGGACCTGCAGCAGGGCCGCCTGCCGGTTCCGCGCGGAGACGATATCTTCGCGGCCGTTCGAAAAGAGGAGCCGGTCGCCGATCTCGGGCTCGGAGAGCGACATGCCGGCATCGATCCGGGAGGAGAGCGCGCAGTTGAAGAGATAGGATTGGAACGCGCTCACGAGAAGCGAGAGAAGTTTCGGGGGGAGCACCCGGAGCGCACCGGCGTAGTCGCCGGGGTTCGCAACGAGATGGTTCGCCATCGCCCGCTCGTAGGTCATCTGAATGGGAAGGTCGGCGAGCGCCGCTCGTGCGTCCCGGGTCTCGGCGAAACGGGTCCGGGCGCGCTCTACCTCCTCCGACTCCCGGGGAAATGCCCGGCCGATATACGTGACCACGGCGCCTTCGTAATCGCCCTTGAGGATCCTCTCGCCGACGAGGTGGGTGACCGGCCGGACGACGCCGAACCGCTGCAGCCCGTAGTAGTTCGGTATCCCGGCGGACGCGACCGCTGTCGCCGCCTGCACCCGCGCCGAAAGGTCCTCTGCAATGCAGTTCCGGATGACGATATCGAACCGGTTCCCCGCGAGACTGCCGAGAGCGAGCGAGTGCTGCGACCGCCCTACGGCCTCGAGCGAGATATCCCCGAGATGCACCTGTCCGACCGCTTCGGGCGGGACATCGTAGATCGATATGAACTGGGTGGTCACCGCGTTCTTGTCCTTGGTCCCCGCCCAGGCGATCCGCCGGTGGCTGATGCCGAGCTGCTTTGCGATCTCCTTGACCGCTCGCTGGAGTTCCCAGTTCGTCTTGGTGAGCCGGCAGATGAGGTACGGGCCGTCCGGGTCGCTGATCGGAAGCGGGAGTTCTTCGACGACGAAGTCGGCGGGACTTGAGCGGAGCCGCCCGCCGATGCCGGGGGCAACGGATGCGTAGTAGCGCATCCCAAGTTCCTGTTCGAGGGGATGGGGCGAGAGCATCATAGCAGGGTGAGGTCGCCGGTGATCCGGTCGAGGTCTTCGGAGCGGGCGGGCCCGAGACCGAGCGCCGTCACGGTCCCCGGCGGGATCTCGGTCATCCCGGCGTCCTGGATGATCGATGCGGGGATACCCGCCCGCTCTGCAATCGTCTTGAGTTCAAAGAGCTGCCGCTCGGCCGTCACCTTCAGCACCACCTTCTTCTGCCCCTCGTCAAGCCAGGCCTTCCTCGCGATCTTGTCGGCCTTCTCGTAGGCCCCGATGGCAGCGTGGGCGATCTGCGCACACTTCTTGCCGCAACTCATCTTGATGTCGGCGCGCACGATCAGGCACTGCTTCCACTTGAACTCCCGTATATCAGGCATTTCGTACTATCTGGGGCATGATCCGTCAAATACGCAGCTATGAGGGCGGGGTGCGACGGGCCACAGGGTGCGATGTTCCGCTAGGAACGACGCTCCGGAGGAGCAGAGTTTGAGCACCGTTTGGTGCGAGGAACAGAGCATGAGAAGCCATCAGGCTTCGAGCCGCGATGGGCCTAAGGGCCAGAGCGTAAGAAGACGCGGAAGCGTCTTCGAGCAGGAGCATGAGCACCGCAGGTGCGGGGGCGGGGGGGGCGGCACGCGGTCGCCACCTCTCTTGGCCATGTGGAGAGCCGCGCAGCGAAGGATCGAAGAGGAGATGATTCCATGCACTCCGACTGATCGTCAGAACATCGTAAACCCCGGTACACAGATTTCCACTGGATATCGCCCATAAGGGGAGGGGCTGACGGGGAGTGCGACGGTTCACAGAACCGGAGCTCGACCACCGTCAGGTGGGGAGGGGGGCGTGCCCCCCTCCCCTG
>JAHDQM010000059.1 GCA_018433835.1 Methanoculleus sp. | reverse complement strand
TCGACGACCTCGCCGCCGGGGAGTGGCGCGAAGTGCGGGTGACGGCGGACCTCCCGAGACCCGGGCCGGAGGAGGTCCTCTCCCTGACGATCGGTCTTGCCGCCCCGTATACCCTCACGACCCCGAACGGCACGCCGATCACCTTCGACTTCCGGCGGGTGACCGTCACCGTACTGGGTGCCAACACCTCCTGGAAAGAAGAGATCGACCCCGGCTCTACCCCGGACCCCGACTACAACAGGGCCCGCCCCCCTGGAGGATCGGCGACGTTCGTCGTGATGGGTATCGACGCGCCGGAACCGGTCCCGCCGCCGACCCTCCGGGCGGAGTGACGGGGAAACGGCACACCCTTTTTTTCCGGCCTTACCCGATCCCGGGACCATTTCGGAACGCTTTTCCCTTCCGGCAGAAGAATACCTGATCGTTTCGGGCCAGACTATGGAAGAGACCACGCTCGATCGGGACGACATCACTGCTCTCTCCTCCGACGTCCGGGTCATGATCCTCAAAGCGCTCGATTCCCGGCCGATGACGACGAGCGAGCTCGCCGATCGACTCGGTCTTGCAAAGTCGACCGTCCACGAGCACCTCACCGTTCTCGCCGGCGCGGATCTCGTGGCCCACGAGAGCGCCCGGAAATGGCGGGACTACACCCTGACGAAAAAAGCCACCCGGCTCCTTCATCCCGGGAGAGACCACCGGATCGTCTTCCTCCTCGGCACGTCCCTGGTTGCCGTGACGGCCGGGGTGCTCTGCGTGACATCATTTCTCCGTGGTTTCACCGTCCAGGGGGGAAGCGTCGTCCGGGAACCCCTCCTCCTCTACGCGGGCGAAGCGCTCATCGGTGTGACGCTCGTGCTCTGGTACCTTGCGTTGCGGTGCCGGCGGGGAACCTCCCCTATACCGGCGTAGTTTCTCTCCCAGTCGCACAGACGCCTGCTCCCGGGCCGTGGGGCCGGAATCCCCTACCTCACCTCCGGTACTGCCTAACTTACAATGAAGTCGATCAGATAGTAACTCCCACGATACTCCACGATCTTCCCCCGGTAACTCTTTGCGATACGCACCGCCTCGTCTTCGGATAGCGGCACCTCCAGGCCGCCGCTGTGGAGGGTCTCGTTCACCGTAGGAAGGTCGGCAAGATCGGCATCGGTGAGCGGGACGATCTCGTGGCCGGCGCTCCGGAAGTCGGCCTCAGTCCTGTTTGCAGGGTATCCGGAGTCTTCCAGCTCCCCGTTGCTGATGTTGTACAGCGTGAGGAAGCAGCCGCTCAGCATCGCGGGCGGGCCCTCCGGTACGACGTCGGCGGAAGAGTAGACGTAGTGGAGAATCCTCTCCGGGAATACGGTATCGTGCTGTCCCGTGCTCTCCACGTAGTACTCGACACCGCCGATCCTGAACAGGGCGAGAAAAACGCTGTCGCTGACGGTCAGAAGCGCCTCGCCGCCCCCGTCAAGCGTGCCGGAGAAGGAGCGCCTCCCCGCACTGCGGGATTCGGGGTCGTGCAACGACTCCTGCAGGTCCGCCGCGTAGGGTTGCCCGGCGATGTACACGGTCAGCGGTTCGCCGCGGAGCAGGCGGTCCCGGATTGCCTGCGTATCGTAGACAGCGAGGTCGTACCGCCGGACTGACGACGGGATCCCGAGGTCGCCGGGATCCCGGGTCGAAGTGTCCCTCTTCTCCGTGAAAGAGTCGATATGGACCAGGGCTATCTCCTGTGCGTTCGTGGTACCGGCGACCTCCGTGCCGGGCCCGAACGCCGCAAAACCTGCCGCCAGCGCCGTAGCCACGGCCACCAGGAGCAGGGCCGGGAGCAGGGGATTTTTCCGGATCATTTCAGCACATCACATGCGATCTATTCTGCGGGGGGAGGGGCAAGCCCGCTCCACCCCTTCCGGGAACTATTGCCGGCACCTGTACTCACCACCAGCAGGGGAAGTTGATTCCCGACCTCAACAATAGGATGCGACAACACCCTTCGTTTCAGTAATTCTCCGCGAGTTATCATGGTTGGCATCGCCATAAAAGCCATCGTTTGCCGAAAATTGCAGCCAGGCGCTTTTCATGAAACAGCCCCACATAACAGTCTGCCAGTACTGATTATGCTCATAAAATTCGTAAGCTCTGTTATAGGTCTCTGTCTGATATGGTGCATATTCATGAGCCGCATCAAAAGCATGTCCTAATTCATGCATGGTTACAATCGCTCTGTCTTTGAGCACAGCGTCATAGGTAGAGGGGTCATCTGCCATTTGCGCCCATGCATACCTGTAAAGACTGGAGTGATCATACCCTCCCGAAGATCCAACTCCCTGGAATGACGAGTCATAACCGCCCAAATACAAACCGAGATCTGCGGATTTCGAATTTAGGTATGATTCGGGGAAATAGTTCTTGAATGCTGAGAGCGGAGAACTGATAATCTGCGGATCGTTGGAGAGCTGCTGTGCCTTCGAAGTATCATATATGGGCACGATGTTCACTCCGAGAGTGTTAAAGTCATAATTGCAATACTGAATGATGGCTGCCGCTGTGTCCTGCCAATCAGGCTCGTCTGTCATCCATTGGCTATCGGTAGCAACAAGGACTCTCACAGTGACGGTTGCACGCGGATCAGCCTGTTCTTCAAGCATTTTCTTCAGCGCATATGCTTTTTCGTCGATTGCATGAGTTGAAAGAGGATGGGAGTCGATGGGGATCGTGTCGCCTTCAGGGACAATATCCTTTGATGAGTACACATATTGTAAGAACGCACTTGACGATTTCGAATCTTGTATCGAGGTGCTTTCGATGAAATATTCGGTGTAATCAATAACAATTCTGCCCAGTAGAACGTTATTACCAACCGTAAGAAGCACTTGGCTATCTTCAACACCAGTGAGACTGCCGGTAAAGGAATGGATCCCTGTAGCAATAGCTTCTGTATCAATCGTCGTTTCCTGTAGATCCATCGTGTAAGGCTGCCCTTCTAGATACACTGTTAGTTGATCACCATGAAGCAGATGTTCACGGATTTTCGGCAGGTCAAAGACTACTAAATCGTAGTTCTTTATCGAAGAGGGGATTTTCGTGTAGACCTCTTTCTCATCAGCGATTCTCATCTCTGTCAGATCCCCAAAGTGGACAAGAGCCTTCTCGCTAGCGGATCTGTTAGACATCTGCTCATCTTTACTCTTGGAGTCTGAAGCACTCACCGCAGGCACCAAAACCACGCTCACCAGCATTACCGCCAGGAGCATGGAGAATGCCCGCAGTCCAATTTTTCCGTTCATGTGTTTTTTCCTCCAGGTTCTTTTCCCGGAGGCAGGAGAGGCACACGTTTAAGTACGCAGAACGCTTACGTTCCCATTGCCTCCGGGCTTGCGGGGCGCGTCATCCGGAGCGTCAACCGGGGATGGGCGACCCCCGCACACAAACGGGTACCGCACGCGGCACCCGATGCGGTTCTGGGTCGTTAGAACATATAAAATCGGCAGGCATCGTTCGGCTGGAACCGAACGCACCATAAACCTTCTTATGGCGGGACAATGGTCCCCGCCCCTGGAGACAGGACCCGCCGTCGGGCGCCGGGATAATGGTCACGGTCCCTGCCACGCTTGTCGAACCTCCCCCCCACGGAACCGGGCACCGTTGCAGATGTTCCCGGCAAGGACCGCCGGGAGTTATTTCCCCCTCAGGAGGCCGGGTAACTGAAGCAAAGGCGTTGATCGTGTTTTGCCGGTCGGACAGGTCTATTTTGAGCAGAGGAAAATGCGGGTATATGCCGTTGGATTGCCCACGTTGTCAGGAAGCCGCCGGATCGGGCAGATACGGGTCGACCCGAACCCGAAGTTTTTCCCGGTCACGCGACGCGTCCCAAACCCCGCAAACACCTCCCAGCCGCATGGTGATCATGTTCTCCGGCCAGTCCTCGAGCTCCAGAAAGAACACTGCTTCGTCTGCAAGGATCTTCTTCGGCGACCCATCGACAATATAACTCGTCTCGAATGTCGTGGGAACCGGGAAATTCATCGCGACATAGGTGCCGTTCTGTTTCATGGCATCCAGCTCAGCCCGCGAGAACCCCGTCTTATACTGACCGCAGATACTCCGGATCTGCTCGTGGCACTCTGCTTCGATGGCAGGGTACCCGGGGTCTTCCGGGTAGAGGATAACGCTCAGATCTCCTGCACGATGGATCTCGATGAATGATGTGTTCTCTCGGAGATCATCTGTCGGGCGGGGCGTCAGGCTTCCTGGAACCTCCGTCGGTACCTCACCGGACCCCTGCAACTCCGGGTTCAGTAGCACATACGCTCCAATCAAAACCAGCATGCCCGCGGCGGCACAGGTGATGACGAGATACAAGACCGTCTTCATAGATTTTCGCTCCGAAAAAGAAGGGGGGGAACCTGGGCGGTCACTTTACCGCCGGGATACCCTCCACAAGGTCGGGAGACGCGGGGATGTATCTGACGAATGCGGTTCCCCCGGTCTCATCCCGCACCTCGCCCCTGAAGATGTAGACCGGAACGAGGTAGGCAGGCTCGTCCATCGCCGGTGCTTCATAATATCCAAGTTCGATCCCGGTGACAACTGCTGTCTGATCTTTTTCGTCAACCGCCAATCCGACCGCCTTCAATTCTTCAAAAGCGTCCTGTGGCGTTATGACCGCTATCTCCTTCTCCGGGGTGTAGTCTCTCCAGAGTTTGTAAACGTTCAGGACATCTCCGCCACCGCCGATCTCAACCGTCAATTTCGAACCCACAACCGGTCGATCGTCAATTGTGCGGGAGTAAGAGACCTGAACGTCTTCAAAAGCGATGCCGATCACCTCACCATCCTCGTTATACTCAACGATTTGGGGATGGTCAACGCCACACAGGGTTGCATCGGGGGGCGCCAGCCCGGTCTCCTCCAGATATCTCGTTGCGATCTCGATCGCCTCATCGTCCGAAGGTAGGTTTGAGGGCAGGTCTTTGTCGTTTGGGTTCATCCAGCGGGGGATGTCAATCAGGGCAACACGTCCCGACTTTGTATGGACTTCCAGTGAGTAGGGGTCGTCAGAGAGCAGGATCTGACCATGAGATTCACGGATTGTTCCCTTCAGGTCCATCGCTGAGGCGATGGATGAGACAAGTTCCGTCGTGATCTCCGGCTCCACCACTCGATACAGGACAACCTCTTCAGGCGTTGACGGGAACGCAACAGAGGCGGTGTAGGTGAGGTTTGCAGCACCCGCCGATTTCATGCCGCCTATCAGGTTGGATTGACCATCGTCGGGTGCATGGCCGTCGCTGAAAAACATGGGTATGCTGACAACGCAGATTACTCCAAGAAGCGCCAGGATACCGGCACTAACTCCAATTAGTTTCATGTTCATGTGATCACCTCAACACTGGTACGTGCCGTACAAGAACGATGTTCCAGGTGTCCCCTGACTCCCGTGCCCGTAGACATAGTCGGACCAGCAGCCTTCTCGGGCAAGGGCTGCCGCATACGTGGTCGAAGGCTCTGTATCCTTCGCTGCAATGAACCACGCCGTGATGATCGGCTGGGTGGTCCACGTGCCGACCATCCGATGTACGAAGTTAGAGCCTCTGTCCGAGACATCGTGACATTCGGTATGGAACCCAGTCATCGAGTGCAGGCCGTCAAATGCACTGTACCAGTTCGTATGGCTATTTTCGCGCAGAACAGTGCAGGCATCAATGGTAACCCAGTCCATCTGCGTATTTCCCCAGAGAGCATCACTGTAACTCAGGAAGGTATCGTCTTGGGAGGAGGAAAATGCAAATCCTTCTGGAGCACCATGGCCCGAAAAGAACGCAAAATGCGTATCATCTGTGTAAATATAGTCTATACCGTTTCCGGGCTTGCTGGGATCCTTCCAGTGCCTTTCCAGGGCCTGACCATCGCCATAGATAAAGTCCCCCCACCAGGACGAATCACCACCGAGCTGGTAGTAAAACCCTTGTGCGTTTTCATCATTGTACTGCAAGTCGGGAAGGTTGGGGTAGATGTTCACCCATTCTGCGCAACAATAGTAGTATGCGCTTGCGGGCACAGCAACTACGCTCACCAACATTATCGTCAGGAGCACAGAATATGCCCGCATTCCAATTTTTCCTTTCATGTAGTCTACCTCCATAGCATTCTAGCCCGGAGGCGGGAGGGGCATACCATCAAGTGCAGGAAGTGCATACACTTCCCATTGCCTCCGGGCTTGCGGGGCGTGTCATCCGGGGCGTCAACCGGGGATGGGTGCCCCCGCACACAAACGGGTACCGCACGCGGCACCCGATGCGATTCTGGGTCGTTAGAATATATAAAATCAGCAGCCATCGTTCGGTTTTTTCCGAATCTCGGAAAAATGTTTCTATAGTATGACAGTTCGCAGATCCACTGCTTGCCCGGAACTGAATCGCAAAGTTTAAGATTTGTTCGGCCAGAACCGAACGACGACAGCGGGCTTTATAAGATTCCCCCTCGAATTCGGGTTTAGTTCC
>JAHDQM010000007.1 GCA_018433835.1 Methanoculleus sp. | reverse complement strand
GGGGGGGGGGGGGGGGGACGGGGGGGGGGGGGCACGCCCCCCTCCCCGTCAGCCCCACCCCCTGGTGATACTCCCACGGAATCCGTGCCAGGGGTGCAACCAAAGGGAGGGCAGGCCGCGCGATGTGAGGCGAGAAGGGCCCATAACTCTGTGGAATTACGTGGTCTCACGCGAAGTGCGACCGCCTGAAGGGCAGGAGTAGGAGCACCGAAGGTGCGACTTGCGACGGGCGGGATGTCTCCCCCGGTCCTGGTCGACCCACTCCCACCAGGCATCCGGACGAAACCCTTCTCGCTTGCCGTGAGTCTCCTGGAACCGTGACTCTGCCCCGGGCTGGCATGCTTCTTGCAGCCGTCGTTCTGGCCCTGTATGCGCTTGTCGCCGCGGTGGTGCTGTGACTGCACCCTACCTGGACCCGTTCAACGTCATAGCGCGTCTTGCCGCCCTGTGGGGTTTCCTCGCCCTCGCCATCGCAGCCATCCTGACACCATTCCTCCGGGAAATCATGAATGTCTTCGGCAGGCCGTTCCTCGCGGTGCACCACACCTTCGCCGCCGTCGGGCTTCTCCTTCCGACAATGCACCCGGTGACCCTCGCCATAGGGGCGATGAACCCTGCCGTATTCATCCCGGTATTCTCCCCCTGGGAGACGTTCTGGGCACTCGCAGGCCGGCCCACACTCTATCTCCTCTACATCGCGTTTGCCGGCGTGCTGCTTCGGAAATATATCCCGAGGTACTGGCGGTGGGTGCACGGCCTGATGTACGTCGCGCTCCTCTTTGCCGTCGTACACGGGAATCTGATCGGAGACGATTTCGAGAACCCGATCGTATGGGTGCTCTTCAATACGCTTTTTGCCCTCGTCGTCGCGGCGTTTGTTCTCAAACGGTGACAGATGGCGCGGAAGAAGAGAGCATCCGTCCCGGGCGGCGCTCGGAGGTGATCCCGGATGCCGTCGGGCGGACGCCTCGCTGGGGTCCCGGTACTCGCTAAAGTTCCAAGGAAGCCCCTTTGAAGGTCAAACCACTGACTTCCCTTCGAAGCCTGATGGCTTCTCATGCTCGCTACGCTCCCGTCTGTCGCACTTCGAAGCCTGACGGCTTTTCAAACTCCGTTCTTGGTGGAACATCGTTCTTCACACCTGGCGGTGCTCATGTTCCGGCCCTTCGGGCCATCGCACTTTGCGGCGTCGCGTGAGACCGCGTCGCTGCTAGGTGCCAAAATTAACGAAGGACGGGATGGATGATAATGAGGACCTGCGCGACCCCATGATGCAGAGTTGTTTAACCACCCCGCGGATTGAGCGGCCAGAGATATAAACCTGTTGTGGTTTAGCCTGACTCGAATCCGAGGTTCCATCGTAAAAGCACTTACAACCAGTTGAGCTGAATCTATCCAGTACAGTATCTCTGGATGTTATACACTGCGATTGAGTTATATTTTTAACTGAAAAAGCTCTATCCGTATGTTGGATTGCCTCGCTAAAGTTTGTGAGGGATCTAACCGTTAATTAACGTGAGGAAAAGTAAGTGATGTTCACTTTACCCTCAACAGCTAGGTGAACACCACAACAGCCCGTAGGCAGGATATATTGGTCCTCTTCGTACTTAGGAGTTTGCCCTTTCTGCCACTGGTTCCTAGGTGATGAACAATGAGTATGAAGCGTATCGAGAGATCCTTTTCTCTTCTCATAGCGGTGCTGATGGTAACCACGGCGTTCATTCCTGCCGTGGGTGCTGCAGAACCGAATAGAGCCGCGTCGGGCGTGAACAACGCCCCTGACTCGTTCTCCGGGACGACAACGTTTACCGCAGATTCATCTGCACCGGCATCCGGCACCGCATCGAACGGCCATGCCAAGGCCGAGAAGGACCTGCCGTTGTTCTCTGAGGATAACTGGTCGCGACCTACGTCCTGGACAAATACCACCATAGATGCCGGAGAGCCCGGTGTGGACGCCTCGCCGGCGGCAGGTACCACGCACGTGGTCACCGGTTCCGGCAAGACCAAACTCAAGGTCTATGATCGTGAGACCAGGACCATCTGGATCAAGGATGCCGGCAGGTCTGCTCCCGGCGGCGATGACGAACTTGAGATCCGTCTGATGAATGCAACCCCGGATCTCGGTACTTTCACCGAGATCTTTGAGGTCACTGCCCACCGCACGATTGTCCTCGATGGGTCGGAGGACTTCCTGGCCACGTGGGCACTCCATAACGGAAACGAGAATGTCACCGGGGCTGAGTGGTTCGTCTGGGAGGAGCGATCCCAGAGTATCGAGATCCCCATCATAGAATACCGGGAAGTAACCCTTGAGAACATTACTCCTGAGGACGCTATCTTCGAAGGAGTTACCCATGACAGTATAGCCGATGCAGATGGCACCCTTGCGAGCGTTACTCCTGAGGACACAATCCCTGTAAGTGTTACTCTTGAGAACGCCGAGGATGTTATCCTCGAAGAAGATGTCCTTGACGGCACGACCCCTGTAGATGTTGCCCTTGAGAACGTTTTCCCTGAAGACGTCACCCTAAAGGCGGTTGTCCAAGAGGACGTTATCCCTGAAGAAAACGACACCCCAGTGGATGTTAGCCCGGACGCCGCCGCTCTCGAAACCTTCACCGCTAGGGTGCCCTACATCGCCGGCACCGAGACCGTGGAGCAGTCCTGGCCGGAGTGGGTGTCGTTCGTCCCTGATAGGGAGGTGCTCAACGCCGGGGAGACCCGGCTCTTCAAGGTTGTCTACACCAAGCCCGCCGAGATCGGGCAGGTCGATATCAACACCGCCCCGGTCTTCCGGGGCGTCGCGTGCCCGGAGATGACCTGGTGGAGCACCGCCTGGGCAAACCGGGTCCCGGTCACCGTCACCGATCCGCCGTCGATCGACGGCTACCCCCACCGCGAGGTCGTCACGTTCCGTTCCGGCATGCAGAACGACTTCGACGACGTCCGGTTCGTCACCGAAGACGGCACCGTCGTCGGTTACTGGAAAGAGACCTACACAGCATCCGAATCGGCCGTCATCTGGGTCAACCTCCCCGCCGGTGCGACCTCGATCTGGATGTACTACGGGAACGAGGCAGCCACCGATACCGGCAGCAGAGGTAACGCCTACATCCTCTACGACGACTTCAACGGCCCGGATCTCGATACGACGATCTGGACGGACACAACCCCCGGCGCCCATTACTTCTCCAACGGTTGGATATACGACGACCAATCTCGGAGTCCCGGCGGCCTGATCTCCAACGACTACGTGATCACCGACGGCGAGCCGGTGATCGTAGAGATGCATATCCACGCCGATAGCCTCGCCAGTCCCGGCTGGGGCGTCGGGTCTCTTCCTGGCTTTAGTGACACGGTCCGGAACGGTCTGGACTGGTATCCGCAATCGCCGAACTGGTGTCGGCGCGTCTTCGTGAACGGTGTTGGGTCATGGCGTCCGGGACCATCGCGTGGCC
>JAHDQM010000052.1 GCA_018433835.1 Methanoculleus sp. | reverse complement strand
TCGACGACCTCGCCGCCGGGGAGTGGCGCGAAGTGCGGGTGACGGCGGACCTCCCGAGACCCGGGCCGGAGGAGGTCCTCTCCCTGACGATCGGTCTTGCCGCCCCGTATACCCTCACGACCCCGAACGGCACGCCGATCATCTGCGATCTCCGGGAGATGAGCAGCGTCGTCTCGGGCCCCACCCTCACCGGCGGGGACGCGATCGATCCCGATTACAACAGGGCCCGCCTTCCCCGGGCGTCGGCGACGTTCGTCGTAGCGGGGAAAGATGCACCTGAACCTGTTCTGCCGCCGACCCTCCGGGCAGTGTGACGGGATTCGCCGAATACCCTCTTTTTCGGCCTTACTGGAACCCTCCGGGTTCCGGAATGCTTTTCTCTCCTGGCGGAAGAATACCTGATCGTTTCGGGCCAGACCCGCTGACGGAGAGATTTCAAGGTATGGAAGAAATCGCGCTCGATCGGGACGACATCACTGCTCTCTCCTCCGACGTCCGGGTCATGATCCTCAAAGCGCTCGATTCCCGGCCGATGACGACGAGCGAGCTCGCCGAGGGGCTCGGTCTTGCAAAGTCGACCGTCCACGAGCACCTCACCGTCCTGGCCGATGCAGACCTGGTGGCGCACGAGAATGCCCGGAAATGGCGGGACTACACCCTGACGAAAAAAGCCACCCGGCTCCTTCATCCCGGGAGGGATCACCGGATCACCATCATCCTCGGCACGTCCCTGGTTGCCATGACAGCCGGGGTGCTCTGCGTGACATCATTTCTCCGTGGTTTCACCGTCCAGGGGGGAAGCGTCGTCCGGGAACCCCTCCTCCTCTACGCGGGTGAGGCGCTCCTCGGCGTGACGGTCGCACTCTGGTATCTTGCGTTGCGGTGCCGGCGGGGAACCTCCCCTATACCGGCGTAGTTTCTCTCCCGCTCACACCCCCCGCCAAACCGCTCCCCCGGGCCCACCCCCACCTTCCCGACCCCGAGCAGAACCGTAAAGGGGTACCGGCACCCACACTGCTGAACCGGACGGAGCGGCCCCCATATGAACAGTACGGTCATGGATTTCCTGCTGGTCGCCGACCAGATCTTCATCCTGGTGCTCCTGATTGCCGCCGGCTACGTCGCGGTCGCGACGAAGATCGTGGACCCGCGGGCCACCCGGGGGCTCTCCGGGCTCCTCATCAACATCACCATCCCGGCGCTGATCGTCGCCTCCATGCAGGTGCCCTTCACCCCCGAGCGCCTCGCCGGCGCCGGGACCCTGATCTTCGCGACGGGGGTGCTCTACGTCTTCTCGTTCGCCCTCGCCCGGGCCGTCTCGAAAGCCATGCGGGTCCCGCCCGCGGAGGAGGGGGTCCTCCAGTTCGCCATCGTCTTCGGGAACGTGGGGTTCATGGGGTTCCCCGTCGCCCTGACGCTCTTTGGGGAGGAGGCTCTCTTCTACGTCGCCATCTTCAACCTCTTCTTCAACGTCCTCGTCTTCTCGGTCGGGATCGCGATGCTCACCGAAGGGACAGGGAAGGGGTTTGACCCGCGGCTGCTCGCGAACCCCGGGATCGCGGCCTCCGTCGTCGGGCTCGCCCTCTTCCTCGGCTCGGTGGAGATCCCGCCACCGTTCATCGACTCGATCGACCTCCTCGGCGGGGTGACGACGCCGCTCGCGATGATCATCGTCGGGGCGATGCTCGCGACGTTTCCTGCCCGGGAGATGGTCGGGAACTGGCGGATCTGGGTGGCGAGCGCCGTTCTCCTCCTCGTGGTCCCGGCGGCCTACTGCTGCCTCTTCGCCCCGGTCTTTGCCGACCCCTTCATCAATGGCATCATGATCACGATGGCCGCGATGCCTGCTGCGGCAAACACCGTCATCTTCGCGGAGCAGTACGGCGCCGATTCCCGGCTCGCCTCCCAGATCGTCTTCGTCTCGACGATCGGGTCGCTTGTTACGATCCCGCTGATCGCGACGATGCTGCTGTAGGACGGGGGCAAACTCCCGGGGGGTCGACGACCCGTTCGGCGGGAATCTCTCGTCCCCGGTGTCCGACAGGTGCAGCCTGCATTTTCTGCATGGAGTTCTTCTTTTCGCCCCGATCCGTCACCCCGGAAGAAAAGGAATATATTTCAACGTGTAGAAATATAGAGTGACGTACAAATGGCCCGGGATGATCATATTGAAGGCATTAAGTATATAGTTCCGCTCGCCTTCATCCTGCTTATTGCAGGCGTCGCCACGCCTGCTTCTGCGTTCCACATAGAGTGGGAACGGACCTCTGGGGCCCCGGATTCGCTCACGACACAGGAGAACGTGACCATATCCGAGCTCATCCGGTTTGAGTACCTGAACGGCTCGACATTCCCGGAAAACCATTTCGTTCGCTGCCGGAGCGATCTGGACGAAGTGCGGTGGACGTACGAAATCGTGGTCGACGGCGATCTCCGGCTCAGGGAGACAATCAGGGCTCCTTCCTTCACTATCTCCGGCTTTGTGCTCTCGTACCACGAGCATGCCGCGCAGTCGATGATGATCAATCTTACCGTAGAGGGGAAGGTGCCGGAAAAACCGGTCGGCACGGAGATCGCGTTGCTCAAGGTCTGGCAGGTGGACCCGATGGGCGCCACCCTCCCTGAAAGCCACTATACGTACCTGAAAGAAGGCAAGATTAGAAAGAAATTCGTGCCGCCGGCACCGGAGCCCACGCCCACTCCAGCTCCTACGATCCTCTCCATATCGTCGATGCCGGAAGGGGCCCTCGTATTTGTGGACGACAGGGTGGAGGGGACCACCCCGTGCACCATCAGGGACATCAGAGCAGGGGAGCATACCGTCTCCATCAATCTCACCGGCCACCACACCTGGTTGTCGAGCATCGATGTGGAAGGGAGCAGAACAACCAGGATTTCGGCCATTCTCCAGCCGGTCCCGAAAGAAGAGGGGATTCCGGTCATCGGTAGAGTCATCGAGGCGGTCACCGGCGTCTTTAGCGGGGGTGAAGATGAGAAGGCCGGGCCGGAAGGTGAGGAGGGAAAAGGGGATGAAGGCATCCCGGTCATCGGGGGCATCGTCGAATTCATCACCGGGTTCTTCTCAGGGGAGGATGAACCTGCAGAGGGAGATATGGACGAGAGACTTGCAAGGCTTGCGGAACTCGAAATCGAGGACGATTCGGATTGATGCGTCAATCACCGCATCCGAAGAACGGCCCGGGACCAGGAGCACCTCAGAATCCGGGACTCCGCGCGGCACTTCACTTGCTGCGCCTTTGACCGCAGCCGGGCCATCCCGCCCCGCCACCTTCACCCGCCGAATAAAAAGCCCAGAGAGGATATATACTACTATAGTGTATTTAGGAAACCCCTATATGTGCGGAACTCCCATAATCTGATATGGCTGCGGTTCGCCTGCGCGAAAACGAAGACGGGGTGTCGGTCATCGTCGGCACGCTCATGCTCATCCTGATCACCGTCACTGCAGCTGCCGGCCTCGCCATCATGGTCTCGGAGTTTCAAAAGGAGGATATGGAGCGGCAGAGCCATATCCGGAGCGTGGAGCACGAAAATCTGAGCCTGACGCACATCGATCTTACGAACAACAAAACGTTCTGGAACGAGTGGAGCAGCGGAACAATAACCGATTCCGGAAACTGGAGTACGCTCGACCTCACCATCCTGAACCTGAATATCGACGACTCGTATGCGGTCGCTATCAGCGTGAACGGCAGATACGCAAAGAACTACACCTATAACGATGTGAAGTACAGCCCGACCAAACGGCTCCTGATCCCCGCCAGAAAAAGCAGGGAGAACGTGCAGATCAACTTTACCTCAAGTTTTGAAGAACCGCTCTTCATCAGCACCGGCGAGGCCCTCGACGTCCGGGTGATGACGTCGCTTTACAACACCTTCGAGCGGACATTCGAGCAGCCCACGCCGGTCGTGCACTTCACTATCAGAACCGAGGACCTGGGATTCGTCGATCGCGACCTCCTGGTGCTCGATGGGTCCGACTCCTTCGACGACGGCGCCGTCACGGCGTGGAACTGGGCGATCGACGACGGATCGAAGACGGTGCCCGCCGGGAACTGGGCGGACTCGGCAAATATTACAACATCGTTTGCGGAAGGCCGGAAAGCAACGGCCAGGCTCGACTCATCGGGGCCTCTGCGGATCAATCTCACCGTGACCGACGATGCGGGCATGACCTCATCGTCGCAGTACACCTACATCCCCGCCAACCCGATGTTCAACCCGGCGACCAACCTGCAGGTGACGGTCAACGGCAACCAGGTGAATGCAACGGTGCTCGACATCGGCGGGAAGCCGGTGAAGGGCGTCGCCGTCAACTTCGTCAAGACCTACGACGCCTATGGAAACCTCACCATGAGCGACTGGTCGCGGGCGACCGATGCAAACGGTGTTGCACTCTCGACGAAACTGGACGGAACGGGAACGATACGCGTCATCGCGGCGAAGATCCCGTCCGTGGACGTGGTGCTCGCGCTCTAAATGTCGAAATCGCCCCGTCGAACAAGTAAAGAAAAGACTCCGGCGGGCCGGTTCAGACGCTCTGCGCCTCCGGCTCGTCACCGTTACCGACCGCCGCCCGGGCGACCAGGGCTGCAATATCGTCGGCGGTGATCTCCGTACCGTCCCTGACCTGGGCCATGATCTCGTCTTTGTCCTTATAATACGCCCTGATGAAGCCGAGCGCCACTTTATAGTCCCGGATCTGCCGGTCCTGCAGCCAGAGGAGAAGATCCGCACGGTCGGCCATCTCCTGCCTGAGATCCTCAAGGGAGATCCCGAAGGTGTCGCGGATCTTGTCGAAGAGGTAGCTCCTGCCCATGAACTTGAACTCATCCGTGGCGGGCAGCCACTTAAAGACCGTGTTGGTGACCAGGTCGCCCTTCTCCCGGTCGAGCTCGAGAATCTCCACGATGTTCGTGATCCTCCGGACGTTCCGTTCGCCTTTCCTGATCTGCATCGGAAAGATGACGGCGTCGAGGTTGGCAAGGAGGTTTCTTGGGAGGTTCATCGGGCTCGACTCCACGCGGGAGAGAAGCTCGTCCATCGAACCGGCGTGGATTGTTCCCATCGCCGCGTGACCGACGGCAATCGCCTGAAAGAGGGTGAAAGCCTCATCGCCGCGGACCTCGCCGACGATGATGAACTCCGGCCGCTGCCGGAGCGCCGCGATGAGAAGGTCGTAGAGCGAGATATCGCCCGGCGCCTTCCGGCCGCCGCCGCCGACACCGGACGGTGCACCGCCGGCATCTCCGGTCCCAAACCCCATCCTCGTCACCGACTGCAGCCAGTTCGGGTGCATCAGGTTCAGCTCGGTCGTATCCTCGATCGAGACGATCTTGTACTCCGTCGGGATGAACCCGCAGAGAGCGTTCAAGAACGTGGTCTTGCCGCTTGCAGTGCCCCCGGAAACGAGGAGCGAACGCTTGTACTCCATCAGGATCCAGAGGTACGCGAGCTGCTGGGCGTCGACCGTCCCGTAGTCCATCATCTCAACAGGCGAGATCGGGTTCGACCGGAACTTCCGGATGGTGAAGGTCGACCCTTTGCGGGTCACCTCGCCGCCGAGCGTCAGGTTGCCGCGGCTCCCGTCGGGGAGGGTTATATCGCGGATCGGCTGGAGGAGCGAGATATGCCGCCCGCTGATCTGGGCGAGTTTCAGGACGAAGTTGTTCAGCTCGAGGTCGTCGAACCGCACGTTCGTCCGCACCGGCCCGTAGATACGGTGCTGGACGTAGAGGTCCATATTCGCGCCGTTGCAGCTGATGTCCTCGATGTACCTGTCCTTCATCAGGGCGTCGATTCTGCCGTAGCCGATATACTCCCTCTTGAGGTGGAAGTAGATCCGCTCCCTCTGCTCGTCGGTGAATCTGAAGCCGAGGATGGTGATGATCGAATCGAAGTGCTCCCTGAGGTACGCCACCCGGTGCTCGGCCGAGACGAGATCGACGTTGGTGCCGATCATCTTCTCGAACGCCTTCTTGATGACGCCCAGGTAGTGCGCCTCGTCCTCGGAGAGCTGCGGCTCGACGACGCCGTAGGAGAGCGCCCGTGCCTCCCGGTCGTACTCGATGTGGATGTACTGGTACGGCGGGTCGACGACGTAGGTGATGTCGACGTCCTTGAGAGAGCCGTCGAGGGAGGGTTCGCCGGTATCCCCGACGAAGAAGGCGCTGGAGGTGAGCTCCGGCTCTTCCTCCGGGGAGAGGAGGGAGAGGAGTTGCGCGAGGATGGGGATGCGGGCGGCGAAGGGGAGGCGTCTGGGCTGAAGGGAGGCGGGGATGCTGCTGTCGTCCCCGGGGTGCGGGCCGGTCGTTGGTCCTGCCGGGCGGGGGAGGAACTTTGCCAGGATGGGGAGGCGGGCGAACCGGGACGGGGCGGCGGGATCTCCGGTCTTCGGGCGGCGGGAGAGGACGTCTTCCATGGAGAGGAGGCGGGCGGGTTTTCCGGGGGGGTGCGGGAGGGCGGCGGCGTCGGGGTCGCCGTTACCCCGGACCTCGCGGCCTACCTCCGGTCCTGCCGGGAAGGGGGCGCCGGGTTCCTCACGAGTGCCGGGAGCTCGTCGGAGGGCTTCGCCCGGCTCTTCACCATCGCCGGGGTCCTCCGCCCCCGGGGGAAGGGGAGGGGCGGGAGCGGTTTCCGGTTCGGCTTCTTTCTTTTTTCCGGGAGAGAACAGGGGGATCCTCAGGTGCTTAATCATGGCCGTACTTCCAGAGGATGATCTTTGCAGTAAGGTTGACGAGCAGGACGATGACGATCAGCACGAACGCCGCGGCAAACCCGTCGGAGATCTTGATAACATTGGAGTTCTCGTAAGCGTGGTATACCGAGTAGGGGAGGGTACCGACAAGATCCTGCAGAGGGTAGATCTTCATCCCGAACGCGAGTTTTTCGTTGGACTTGACCGCAAACTCCGGGAAGAACTGCGAATAGCCTGCCGTGAGGATGACCACTGCGGATTCCTCCGCCGCGCGGCCGAACCCCAGAACAATCCCGGTTAAAATGCCGGATGCAGCGACCGGGATAGTGACATGCCTGATGGTCTGCCACTTCGTCGCCCCGAGAGCGTAACTCCCGTGCTCGATATCGGTCGGCACGGTGATGATCGCGTCCTCAATAGCGCGTTCGATGACCGGCATGATCAGGATGGCCAGAGCGATGGAACCCGTGAGGAGGGAGAAACCCCCTGTATAGGCACGTAAGTAAAAGACGAGGACAAGCAGGCCGAAGATACCGAGGACAATCGACGGAGTACCGGAAAGCACCTCGATGAGATACCGCAGGCCGCGGGTGAATGCATTCTTTGACGCGTACCGCTGCAGGTAGACCGCGGTTCCCAATGCCAGCGGGGTTGCGAGAGCCGTTGCAAATAGCGAGATGAAGACCGTCCCCACGATGGCGTTCCCAACGGCGCCGCCGACTCCAGGTGCCTCGTTCTCGGCCGTCAGGATGAAGTATAGGCCGAGTGAGGGAATCGCCTCCACGGTGATAGTCCCCAGGATCGCGAAGAGGCTGAGCGCCGAGAGCACCGCTGCTCCCGCGCAGAGGACGATGAACAGTATCTCCTCCGTCCTTCTCCAGTTGAATGTAACTGCCATACTCTCTCATCACCTCTTATCCATCCGCAACCGGTCGCCGGCATAGCGGATCAGCGCGACGAAGACGATCTCAACGCAGAACAGTACTACGGCGATGCCGAACAGCGCACTCCGCGCCTCGTCATTCGATACCCAGTAACCGATGTCGTTGAGGATCTTCGATGTCATGGGGTATCCGCTATCCAGAATAGATGAAGGAATGCGGGCCGAATTGCCCACGATCATCGCCACCGCCATCGTCTCGCCCATGGCGCGCATGAAGCCAAGGACGATCCCGGTCAGGAGCCCGGGAACCGCGACCGGGATGACCACCTTCTTGATGGTCTCCCACTTGGTAGCGCCCAGCGCAAGGGAGCCTTCGCGGTACTCTCGCGGGACAGAAAGCATCGCTTCCTGAACAAGTATGGTGATCGTGGGGAGGACCATGATCGCGAGGACCGTGGCAGCGAGCAGAATACTGATCCCGCTGCTCGGGTCGGGGTCTCTGAAGATGGGGATGACTGACCCGAGCGTTGCATCGATGAACGGGTCAACGTGGTATCGAAAAACTCTTTCCAGCACAAAGAACCCGAAGATACCGTATACCACCGAAGGTATGCCGACGAGCAGCTCGATGAGCGGCCGCATGATACGTTCAAGCCATACCGGTGCCCATTCTGCAAGGAAGATCGCGGTGAGGACGCCCAGCGGGCAGGCGATTGCCATAGCCACCACGGTCAACACGAGCGTGCCGACGATGTAGTACAGGATACCGTACTCGTGGGTTTCGTAGTTCCACGTCGTACCGGTGAGAAAGCCAACACCCTCTTTTTCAAATACAGGAACAGCGGTAAAGAAGATAAACCCGAAGACCAGGATGACAATGAGCGCGCTGATCACCGCTGACGACAGGAAGAAGAACCGAGGTATATCGATCGTCTGGCGCATAAAAAAATGGTTGGTTAGGTTCCATCCCTCTATGCTTAAGCGAACTCAACGATGCTGTACATTCCAGCCGCGTGGAACTGCTCGATCGAGCCGGGGGACTGAGCGAAGTTGATGAAGTCCTTCACAACGGAGGACGGGTTGCCGTTGGCCAGGTAGACCAGCGGGCGGGTCAGACCGCTCGGGTAGGTGTTCTCTCCCTTCAGGGCGTCAAGGATGTTATCATCAGTTGCTTCTTGGAGACCGATTGCCAGAACCGTGATATCGTCGGCACCGAATGCATAGCCTGCGTCGACGAATCCGATTGCGTCACCATCAGTGTTGCCCTGGATGGCAGCGAGGATGCCCGCGTTGCCGGTCGCAGTCTTCAGGTGGGTGCCGGTGTACCCGTCGATTCCACCGTCAGAGCCGGTGAGCCACTTGGAGAAGGTGTCCTCGGTCCCGGATGCCTCGGCACGGTGGTAGGCGGTGTCAATGTTGTCGAATGCGGTGCCGCTCTCGTAGAGCGCGAGGAGCTCGGCCTCAGTGACATTGTCATCTGAAACAGCAGCGTTCTCGTTAACGATAACGACAACGGCAGAGCCACCGATCACGTACTCATTCAGGTCGGGGTACTTGGCCGCGTCAGCGTCCGGCAGGTGCTTGGAGGCCGCGCCGATGTCGACGATGCCCATACCGGCAGAAGCGATACCGGCGCCGGAGCCGCCACCCTGGACGGTAACCTTAACACCGGGCTTTTCCTTCATGTAGGCCTCACCGAGGAGTTCGGAAACCGGCTGGACGGTGGTCGAACCGGCGATCAGGATCTCGGACGCAGAGGCGGCGCCGACATCGCCGACGTTCGTCTGTTCGGATACATCGTTGCTGAAGGTACCCATAATGGTACCGACGGCGACCGCACCGACGACGGCGACCACGATCAGGACGAGGGTCGCGACGATCGGCGAGACCGCGCTTTCGTTCATGTTCAGGAATTTCATTCTCATTTCTCCTTTTTTTCGTAACACGCGGTGAAGCCTGCAAACCATTTCTCCAGGAAAATCTTCACCATCTATTCGGTTGCGCCGGGTACTATATATTTCTGACGAAATAGATGTAGCAAGAGCACAATAGTATATATATCTATATAGATTGGATAAAAAAAGCCGGATAAAAATTGCCGGCGCCCGGGGAAGCGCTCCGGCGGCGGCACCGGGGTGCCGGGACAAAAAACTGAAGGAGCGGCGACATTTTCCCGGAAAAAGGGCTCTGTTGAAACCCAATATTCCGATCTCCATCCTTACCCTTATGAGGCTGGCGCCGGACCAAGCTGTCCCTGGGACAACCTTTTTTTCTCGGGCATGTCCTCATGCAGTGGACCGTGGTGGCCTGCGCACCTTCGGTGCTCGAACTCCCGCCGTGCCGCCGGTCGTTTATCGCCATTGGGGGTGGGGCTGACGGGGAGTGCGATGCTCCGAAGGAGCGGAGCACGAGCACCGATAGGTGCGAGGGGGGACCCCCTCCCCTGTCTCTAACTCGCGAAGATCCACAGGTCTCATTGACCCCACCCCACCCCACCCGGCCTCCGGCCTCCTCCTCCGCACCTTCGGTGCTCAAACTCCTGCCGTTCGCTACGCTCCCGACAGTCGTTCCCCGCCCGAGGGGGCGGGGGCAGTCATGGCGATAAGCGACTGGGCCGGAGGGCAGGAGCTCGAGCACCGCCAGGTACGTAGCCCGGTGGAAAGCCGTGCCCCTGAGGTTGGGAAAGCATTTCAACAGGGCCGGAAAAAGGATCAAAATCTGTTTTTCAGTCCGAATGCGGCAAAATAGATTACGAGGGCGACCACCGCAACCGGTGCCGCTGCGAGGAACGACTGGCCGAAGGGCGGGAGTTTGAGCACCGAAGGTGCGAGCGCAGGGGCCCCGCACCAGGAGGCCGACCCGAAGGAGATAAACGCGAGCGCGGAGAATGCAGCAAACACCAGGAAGGGCCGGTCCGGGTTCTCGCGCGCGGGCAGGGCGTTCGGGGGCGCAGAAGCGTCTGGGGGAGAATGCCGTGATTCGGGGTTGGTTTGAGGAGACATCCGGACCAGAGGATCGTTTGCTCCCGGGACCATATACCTTCCCGCCGTATGCCCTATAGACATATAGAACTACGGGAGTTCCCGGTTCCGCGCCGCGAGACCTCAGCGCCCCGTGCCGGCGCACGCCGGCCGCCGCAGGACGGCGCACCCGAAGGCCGCGAGCGCCACGACGATTGCGGCGACGGAGACGCCGTGGACGGCGTAGGAGTAGAGCGCGCTCCGGACGACCCACGACAGTCCGCCGAGGACGTGGGTTGCGGCGACGAGCAGGATGAGCGCGACGCCGAACCGGTACAGCCCGGTCGGGCGGAGCAGGCGGAGCGCCCCGAATGCCAGGCCGTAATAGAAGAGCATCATGGCGAGCAGGTAGACCGCCACGATATCGTGCTCCACGGCATACCGGACGAGCGGGCTGAACTCGAACCGGAGGAGCACCTCCTTCCCGCCGGAGAAGATCAGCGTCATGGAGTAGTCGAAGAGCACCGCAAGAGACGGAATACAGGCTATGAACCGGTAATCAGCCGCCAGCCCGGATATTATGCCCCGCAGTCTCATATTCCCCATCATCCCCATCTGCAGAAGATCTCCACGCGAAGAGACCCTGGACACCGGACCTATAGAGTCTATAGGATCTATAGTTCCGCGAACTCCAGAGGTACATGGTATCCGGCACTATTTACGTTTTTCCCGCAGCACGGAGCGATCCGGCGAAAATTCGGGGGCAGTTGTGGGTGTCCCGCCCCTGCATGGCAGTCGGATATGCAGAAACCATATCTGGTGCAACCGCCATACTAGTGGGAAATGGAGTTTGAGTGGGGAATCATCACCCTTCCGGAGAATGCCGTCATCGTGCTCGAAGAAGCACTGGGCTGCACGAACACCACCTACGCCCTGCAGCTCGCGGCGAGTGCGGCCGAGCAGGGGAAACGCGTCACCTACATTACTCCGCAGTACAGGGACGACGTCCGTATCCAGATGGACCTCTACCGGATCAGGAACTTCGACCGCTTCGCGATCACCGAGTGCGCGAGAACCACCGACGCCATCACGACGTCCTGCACGGGAGACTTCTGCGTCATCGACCAGTTCGCATCGTTCTGCCCCGATGCCGATCTTAGGAGACTCAAAGCGACCCTGTGCACCCTCCTCGACGCCAGCAGGAACAAAAAGACCATCCTCCTGACGATGACGACCGGCATCCTCTCCGATCGTCACGAACAGCTCATCCGTTCACTCGTAGACGGGATCATCCAGTTCCTGGACATCAATGAGGGCGGGAAGATCAAGCGGCACATCAGCGTCCCGAAGATGAAAGGGGAGATCCCGCCCGAACGGACGGTGCCCTTCTCCATCACGGAAGAGGGGATCCTCATCGACACCCGTGAGCGCCACGGGTGAACGGTTCATTCCCCCATCGCCATAGCAACCGCAGTCGTCCGGGCGGTCGTTTCCCCGACGGTCGCGCTGACGGCATAGGTGCCCTCCGCCGCGCCGAGGACGATCCTCACCGTGGCTTTCCCTTCTTCGCTGGTCTTCACCGTCTCGGGCTCGACCGTACCCCCCGGGTCTATCCCGAACGTAACCGTCGTCCGGGGCAGGGGATTGCCTTCGAGGTCGGTGACCAGGACAATGATCGGTTCCTTGAGCGGCAGACCAGTGAAGCCTTCCTGGTCGAATCCTGAGATGATCGCGACGTTCGCATCGATCACGTCCCCGCCCGCACCCGCAGGAAGGAGCATCATCACGCAGGCCACGTAGCACCCTCCGATCAGGATCGTCGAGTGCTTCAGTCCGTAGCGTGAATCGCCTTCCGAGATCTTGCCGATGATGAGGCCGCCGAAGAGAGCGTTGAGCATGATCAGGTGGAAGAAGCCCTGGGTGAAGTCGATGTTGGCGATCTCGGCACCGCCGAATCCCGACCCCCCCATATCGTTGAAGAAGGGGAGGAGCGAGGTGTTGAGCGTATAGGCGATGAAGACGATGATCCCCTGCGCCAGGTAGAAGATGACGACGTACTGCTTCAGGTTCCCTTCTTTCTCCCTCTCGATCGCGAGAATGCTCCGCATATCCTCCGATGACTTGAGGATCAGGTCGGCCACCGAACCGCCGCTGTAGGATGCCTGGATGACCAGGTCGGTATACCGGACGATCAGCTCACTCCCGAGGGTCCTCGCCATCCGTTTCATCGCCTCCTCAAAAGACTTCCCGAACTTCATGGAGTTCGCCGCAACCCGGACGTCGGCGTTCAGCGCGCCGAGATCCGTCTTTGAAAGCTCCATGACCGATTTGATAGGGTCAAGCCCGCCCCGCATCATCTCCGAGAGTTTGAAGAGAAACTCCGTGTAGAGCTCCTCCTTCTTGCGTCGCCGCATCTTTTGGAGAGTGATATCAAAACCATAGGGCGTGATGGCGATCATCGTGGCGATGATGAGGATATGGTCGATGCCGATCTTCTCCCCCTCTTCCTGCGGCTCTTCTGCCGCCCCGTCCTCCGGCGGCAGTTCTATCCCCTGTTCTTCTGCTTCCATCTGGCGGAGGAGTTCTTCATAGGCCTTCTGCCGGCCACTCACCTGATCCGATTCCCCGTCGCCTCCGCCGATCTGTGCCGCCCCGGAGAGCAGCATACCGGCAACGAAGAGTATCGCCACCGCTACGGGAATCCCGACCGTAAAGTACTCCCGTTTCAGGTCGTATTTGATCCGGATGCGCTCGATGAAGAGGGCGATGCCGCCGGGAAGGCTGCCGGATTTTTCGTGTTTGTGTCGGAACGTCATGGATGATCAGGGATTTGTGGAGTACTTGACGCCGAGCATCAGCAGGAAGAGGACGTTGATGAGCGGCATGCCGAGATAGACCAGGAAGAAGAAGAGCTGGTCGGGGGTGAACGGCCCGAGCTCCACCCCCAGCGCGCTGCTGATCACGATCCCGAGGACGGCGAGGGTGAGGGTCATGACGATGCCGCCGAGGTACCCCTCGCCGAAGACGGAGAGCGACTCGACGAATTCTTTGTCCGTCTGCCGCCGGATCTCCATCAACTCCTTCGACTTCGACGCAAGATACCCGGCAAGGCCGCTCCCCCCGTAGATGAGGTTCGTCAGGTCCATGCAGATATCCCGGAAGACCTCGGAGGGCGTGGAGTTCACCATGCTGTTCATCGCCGTCACCGCGTCCTCGCCGAGGATCTCCACGCGAAAGACGACTTTTCTGAATTCGCTCGATATATGACCATAATCCTCACGTGCAATCCTCCTGATGATATCGAGAGGCGTGGCACCGGAACTGGCCAGGATGGACATGAAAGCGAGCGCATAGGGGAGATTCTTCTCGATATCGATCTTTTTATTCGAGATCTGGCTGGTGAGATAGAAGGGAAAGCCGGCCGCGACGACGACCGGGGCAAAGAAGGTGAGAATGAAGATGTACAGCAGTGGGCTTTCGGAGGCGAAGGGACTGAAAGGGACGAGGAATACGATGAGCGAGACGACGAACATGATCGCGGCGCAAAGCGCAGCCGTGACGAGCAGCAGCGAAAGGAACAGGCCGGGCGTCATCTCGAGGTCCGCCTGGTAGATCATCCGGGCTATATCCTCGTTCGGGTTTTTGTCGAGGTGCTTGCCGAGCACGTAGCAGATCTGTTTGTATTTTTCAAACAGTTTTGCCGGGTCGAGAGACGGCAGCGGAGGGGCACCGTCCGATTTTCTGTTTCGAAACGGTAAAAGCGACAATATGCGTTCACGATCGAACATGCAAGACCCCGATGCCCCTGCGGAGGGTAATCAACACAGAATATGGTTTGAGAGAATATAGGTATTTCCAAACGAATATATATTGACTATAGGCTTCGCGCAGAACTATTTATTTCCGGCAGGAGGGGTTCTGAACCGACCCATCGCGCCGCGACACCGTGGAACGGGGAGTGAGACCGCAGGGGCGGGCTGCGAAGGACCCGAAGGCTGCTGCCCGGCCGGCCGTATTCCACTCCGGGGTACATCGCTTCGAGTGTACCCCGACGCTCCGGCCCACGTGTTGCAGACCGAACATTCTCGTAGCCGCGATCGTCTGGATGTACCAGTCACGGAGACGGATCGAGCAATCCGGCAGCCGATAGATATATAAACCCAGATAAATATAATTTTGTACCACATCACCGCCTTATCAGGAAGGGGCGGCAGATGCGAGTATCAGTAACACGCGGTGAACCGAAACCGGGCGGCATAACCTGCCCGGTTTTGACACCAGCCCATAGATATCTTTTTTGTATCCTGTTTCCGTCGCGTCGAACTACGGATCATTCTATTCGTAGCCTACCCCGTGCAGGCCGGCCATGATGCCGAGAAGTATCAGCACGATGAGGTATTTGCGCTCCAGGTATACAATGACCTGAACGTTCGGAGGTATACGTTTTCTGTCACGTTCCTCTACACGCCCGGGGACTATTTTGGAAACGGTACGTTTCGTCAGTCTGTTCCCCCCGGCACACGCCGTCGCTCCCGGAGATACAGGACACCAAAAGAAACGATACCAACGAGCACGATCTCCTGGAGGAGGGGAATAACCGGATACCCCAGCACCAGGTAGCGCAGGAGGAGAATTCCAGCTGCTGTCAGGTAAAAGGCAACCATTCGTCCGAGGGTGACGCGGCGCTCGCCGCCGTCGATGAAGACGATGCGTGCCAGGAGTATGCCGATGACGACCAGGACGGGGAACAAGAAGACCTGGTCGATAGAAGACGCAAGGGACGCGTAGAGATAGACCAGGAGGATTGCGACGACAAGAGCGGCGTCGACCGCCTTCTCGACGACGACCCTTCTGCGCTTCGTATTCTTTTTTCCCTGTTCCCCCGATTGGAGGGCGTGGCGGAGGAGGCTCACGGGGTTGGGATCGGCCAGGTTTTCCTTTCGCCTGTACCAGACCATGACGAAGAAGTGCGCCGCAGTGGGGATCAGCGCCAGAAAAAAGAGATAGGCAAGCTATACCGGGAGGTAGCCGCTCATGGTGAGAGTACCGATGAGGATAAACGATATCAAGTAGACCGCTCCAATCGAGCGCCAGAGCTCCTCTTTAACGATGTGATCGATCTTCATTAGAACCCGATACCCCCTGCAATAACCCGGTATTCGGCCGGAACCGGGACGAAGCCGGACTCTGTAACAGAAACGGCTGTCTTCACCGTCGTCGCCCAGGCGTTCTCTTTGGTTGGCTGCGGCATCAAAAGACAAAACCGCAAACCCCGCCGCACTTACGGTGCATTCTTCCTACGATGTTTTCGGACGAGGTAGTACCCCGCCGAGAGCACGATCACGGCTCCCAGAGCATACCCCAGAAGAACGGGATCGTAGAACACGCTGAACGCACTTTCGGATCCGTGATACGTCACCGTATCTCCTACCTCGGGCTCCTCAAGCACGGTTTGTCGGGCATTCTCCATATCGGCCGCCGATGCCTCGCCGCCTGTCGGAGTGATCTGCACGTCTTCATCCGGTTGCGCGGATGCATGCGCTATGCCGCTGCCGGCCAGGATGAAGAGCAGCAGGGCAATGACCGGCACCGACAGGGCCCTTAAGAATTGAACGGATTTTTCCTCTTTCGTAATAACTCCCCCACACATGAGCCGGATTCACAACAGGTATCTATGGGTGAGAAGTCAACGTTCTTCTATAAACCTTTTCTGTGACGTGCGTCTACTCATCAAATCTCATTCATCGATTTCGAACCAAAACGCGGCTCCTGCAAGCCGGGGACCGGCCCTACCATACCCCCGTCCTGAGGGTCGCAAGAAGAAAGATCAGACCCCCGAAGCCGGTGTTGACATCAGGAAGGTACCAGTAGACCCGGTCGATAGAGAAACCCCGCCGCACCAGGGCGAGGGCGGCAAGGATGAGGGGCGCCCGGACGATGCGCACGTGCGAGGGACGGCGGCGACGATCTCGAATCTCGGCGGGAGAGAGATCGCCGTCTACCTCACGGCAGTACCGGCGGTGGTGAACGCAGTCGTCGTATACTTCAATGCGACGACGATCGGTGCCGGGACGTGGAGACCGGCCTCGCGGGCGATCTGGGTCCTCACCTTCTGGCCGTTCTCCTTTTTTCCTTAAATCGCGTTTGCAACACATGATTGAGTTCCGGCACCGCTTTCACCATACAGGGCAAACCTCCAACGTCTGGAGGCAGGGTTGTCAATATCAGACCGGATCCGGATTAACGCCGTCATCCGTCACGGCAAGGACCATGCAAGGCACCGGCCGATCATCAGCACCAGGCCGACGATGCAGAATACAATGAGCGCCAGGAGAACGAGACCGAGAATCCGGCTAAAGAGTATGAAGAGCGGATCGAACCCCGGATGTAACTCCCCGAGAGCGTCGTAGAAGAGCAGGAGAAAGAGCGTCACGACAAACAATCCCATCAAAACCGAATCCATCGATACCTTCTGCCGCATGCCCCCCCATCCATTACTGCAGGTTCAATCGCCTCTCAAAGACGGTCGACGTGAGCGAAAACCGCCCCCCCGGACATAGACGGAGAGCAGGGTACGCTCAGCGTTCCGGAATAGATCCCCTCCGCCTGCTGCGTGGTGCTGTGGGGAACCCCTGCGGGGTCCCAGACCCAGTACTTCGCTAATTTTGGCCACCTGGCAATGAGCGATGTGGCTCGTGCGACGCTGCAAAGTGCGAGCGTAAGCGAGCTCGAGCACCGTCAGGTGCGAAGAGGAGTTGGCAGCACCCGGACACCGGACTTCGCGTTCTTCGCGCCTTTCGCGTGAGTGAATTGGTGTGGGTGTCGACAGAGTCTCACGCGAAGAGCGCGAAGCCGCGAAATGAAGTCAGTGGTTTGACCTCTGAGTGGTTTCCTCAGAAATTTTAGCGAAGTACTGAGACCGTCAGGGTGAAGACAGCCTTCTTCGCGCTGCCGAACCCGTCGTCCCGGTCACTTCTCCATGAGGACAGGAAGACACTCCTTCCGGTTCCCGTCTCGATCGAAGAGATAGCGTTTGATGAAGTTGCGTTCGTCTCGAAATCGGCCAAAGCCCCGCCAAGGAGGAAGACCCCGTGCGAGGCGTTCTCGTGAGAGCACCAGCACCGCCAGCACCGACAGAGATCTGTTTCCTTTCTTCATCTTTTACCTCGATTTTTGGGCCCCCGGAGGCAGTCCGTATACGTACAGGCGAATTGTGTATATTCCCTCTCCCTCAGGGCTTGCGGACGCCGGTTTACGCCTCTATGCAATGACCTGAACGTTCGGGGATCTACGTTTTCTGTCACGTTCATCCACGCGTCCGGGAATTGTTCCAGAAAACGGGACGCTTCATCAGCCCGTTCTCCCCGGGATACGCTACCGTTCCCGGATATACAGGATGGGAAAAGGAGTAACTCTTCATCCGTATCCGGCAATCATCAGAATGGGCGATCCTCACAGCCCCGGGTGCGATCACTCGCCTATCTTTCGGAGTTTCAGGCCGAAATAGACAAACGACAGGGTCAATGCCGCGGCATACATCGCTCCGATCAAAAGCCGCGGGTCAGGCTCAATCCAGATCTTCAGTGAAGAGACGACCACCCACAGCGGGAAAAAGGCCAGGACGATGACCGGAACCGAAAGGGCTCTCAAAAGCTGGTTGGACGTATCTTTATCCATGAGGGATCCTCCAGAGAAGTAAGTGGGTTTACACCAGTATCCATGGTGGAGACGTCAATGTTCTTCCATATATCTCTTCTGTGTCGTGCGTCTACACGTAGGGCCTGTCGGATAGACTTCGAGAGGAAAAACAGCAGTCGGGGGTCAGGAACCGGTGCCGCGCCGAACGGCAGAGGGAGGGAGACCTCCCTGGCAGGCCCTCGGTCGCGCCGATCAGCGCCCACCGACGGATGCGGGACTCTAGTGGTCTCGATCGAGAAGTTCCGGCCCCGCCACCAGCCTGTAGCATTGACCTCTTCCTGTTGATCATTGTCTCAATCGAGCAATCGCCCGATCTGATCCACTACCACACTCGCCGATGCCACCACGTCGCGGGCATCGACTTCTGAGTAAACACAGCCGTAATCCGCGCCTTCCCGCGTACGCATGACGAAGTTGAAATCTTCGATTACCTATGCCGGGAGAAGGCCTTCGTCGACATAGAGGGCCTCAACGGCTTACCGGAGACAGGAATGGCTCTTTTAGCGGTACCCTCCAGAGAAGATAAGGGCACGCAGGGGGTGAAACTGTGCATAGTAGCCCTGGATAATTGCCCACTTAAAGTCGGTCAGACCGACATCAATCCCAACCGTGGTTTCCGATGCAAATGGCGCCGATATCGGTTCAGACTGCTCATCGTCAACCAGAACACCGATGAACCACTTCCCGGTAGACGTCACCGAAACCGTTGCGTACTTCATCTTCCCGGTGAATGTACGATATACCATCGTCTTAACGTCACCAATCTTCGGAAGTTTGACTCGGTTAGACTCGAAATCCACACTGTAATGTTGTGGCACCTGAAACGATTGTACCGGGTTCTTCTTCGACTTGAACTTCGGAAACCCCTTTTTCTCACGGAAGAACCGGGTTAACGCGTTGTCAAGATTCCGGTTCGCATATTGGAGCGACTGTGAGTTGACATCAGACAACCACGGAGACTCCGCTTTGAGTGTAGGGAGTTGATTGTTCAAATCAAAACACGACAACCGTTTCCCGTTCTGCTCGTATGCCCGGATTTTTTGTTCTAACGAATGGTTGTACACAAACCGGCAAGCATGGATGTGTCTCATGAGCAGTGGAATCTGCGTTTGAGCGGGATACATCCGATACTTGTAGGCTTGGAGCATGACAGAGCAGCGCTATATTACATTTTTTAAATGGGTTCCTATAACCATATGACGAAGGGGCTCCGCTTCCATCCCCGCACCTGTTGGCCGGGATCTTCCTGCTCCACCCCTTCAACCCCACGAGATAAAACTCATCCTCTACAATATCAGAAAAACGATCATGCGAACACAGTTATTCATCGTGATCAAGCTTTTCTACAAAGCCCATCAATCACATCAAAGGGAGAATATATATGAACGTTATTTTGGGCGCGGGCGGTCAGGTGGGTTCCCAGGTTGCAACACTGATGGAAAGCAGAGGAGAGCCTGTTCGCAAAGTTTTCCACCATGTCCCGAAACAGGCGGTAGCCAAAGCGAAAAACAGCGAAAACGCCGTTGCCGATTACTTCGACAAAGAACCTCTGAAAAAGATTTTTAACGGCGGTGACACCGTGCTGTTGCTGACCCCCGAAAGCATGACGTCAGAGGATATGCTGGAGGACGCGAAGACAGTATTCGGCAATTACAAAGCCGCATTGGAAGATTCCGGCATCAAGCGGGTTGTCGGTTTGTCTTCCGGCGGCGCGCAGCTGTCCCCCGGAACGGGGACGCTGCAATTATACGCGCTGCTGGAAGAAACCCTGCGCGGCCTGGAGATGGAGACATACATCGTGCGCCCAGCCTATTACTACAGCAACTGGATGATGTATCTGGATACTGCCAGAAACGACGGTATTCTTCCCACATTTTTCCCGACAGAGCATGCCATTCCTATGATAGACCCCAAAGACGTTGCGGCGTTCATCGCGGATGTTATGGAAAAGGGGATGGAACATGAAACAGCAGAAATTACCGGGCCTGATTTGTACACGCCTTCAGATATCGCACGATTTATGGGCGATGCACTTGGCCGGGATGTAACGGCGATGCAAATCCCCCGCAAAGAATGGCTGCCGGGGTTGCTGCAAGCCGGCTTTTCCCATAGCTCCGCTGAATACTTGCTGGGTATGACGCAAGCCGTGATAGACGGTAAGACGGGCTTTACCATGCCGCCCGTTCGTACCGGCACCACCTTTGCTGCTTATCTAAACGAATATTTGCAGACCCACTGATACCAGCGCAGTATTTCATACTTATAAACGATCTCTCACAATCATCTGCATATCAGGCCAGGTGGGTAAAAATTCAGATTCGCCCCGAAAACGGCCGCAATGGGCTGGAAACGCGGGCCGCGCCAGATGCTGAAGGTAGGGAAACATCCCGGCAATAACTCGCCGACTGAAACCCTGAATGCCGGGGACAGTCCAAAATTATGGACATATGTCCAATTTTTTGGACATCTGGGAGGGGATCACCTCAGGGCCCTCTCCCTCTTCACCAGGCTGCTCCGTGGTTCCTGGTAAAATGTGCGGAGATCGTCAATGCGATGAACGAGAGAGCCATCGGGACCCTGAGGAAATACCCGATGGAGGCACTCCGCAAAGAGGGCTGAGGGGCGTGGATCAGGGAGTACCACATCCCCGAAGCGCCCGCATAAACCGCTCCCGGATCTCGGCCGGGGCAAGAGGGATGTTCGGGACCGCGGCGTTCCCGGGTTTCAGAACGACGTGGATGAAATTCGGGCCCCTTCCCCGGTTCTCCCAGGCCTCACGGAGTTCTTCCTCGTCCTGTACCTTGCACGTGTTCCGGATCCCGGCGGCGAGGGCGAGGAGTTCCATGTCCGCCCGGCCGGAGGCCGGGGTGGGCTGGTTCCCGGTGCTCCCGAAGGCCCCGTTGTCCAGGCAGACGACCGTGAGGTTTGCCGGGGCCTCCGCGGCCACCACCGGAAGGACGGCGGTCCCGAGCAGGCTCCCGTCGCCGTCGAGAACCACGACGTCCTTATTCGTCGCCAGCGAGAGCCCAAGCCCGATCGGCGTCGCCTGGGTGTAACTCCCGAGCATGTAGAAGTTCAGGTCCCGATCGTTCGCCGCGTAGAGCTCTTTTGCGGGGACCCCGATGTTCGTGACGACCGCTTCCCCATCCAGGGCGGCGGCGATAGCCCGGATCGCGTCGTTCCGGGTCATCGCCGGGTCGCGGAAGATCCGCCGGTATTCCACCGCGGACTCCCGTGCCCGGGTTGGAAACACCTGCTCCACCGGGCAGGCCTCTTCCGCCCCCTCCCAGAACAAGGGGAGGATCAGCCCCACGTGCGGCCGCATAGAATCGTAGGCGTCCCGGACGACCGCGCCGATCAAGGCTTCGTCCGAAGGATCGCGGATGACGGTGCAGGGGATGTTGAGGGCGCGAAGCACCTCCGGGATCGCCCGGTTGAACGGCACCTGGGCCGGGATCGCCTCCCGGTAGACGCCCCGCCAGCTCGCGAGGATGGGAAGGGGAAGGCCAAAAGTGACGGTGAGGGACATGATGGCGTTCAGCGAGTTCCCCAGCCCCGAACTCTGCATGTGCAGCACCGATCGCGCCCCGGCCATCGCGAGCCCGGCGCAGATCCCGACGCCGTCCTCCTCCCGGGTGAGGTTTACCGCACGGAACCGCTCCGGGATGAGGGCGCAGAGGTCCTGCGTCCGGTCGCAGGGGAGCGACGCCACGGTGTCGACCCCGAGAGCGGCGAGCCGGTCGAGGACGCATCCCTCACGCACGGGCCGCCACCTCCTGCTCCGCGACCCAGTCCCGGACAGCGTCCCGGACCTCCCCCTCAAAGGCTTCCCCCGCCGCTACGCGGATGAAGGGTTCGACCGGGTAGCGGTCGAGGTCCTCGGCCGCACGCTCGTAGCCCCCGCCGGTCACGTTCAGGAGCACCCGCTTCCCCGGGTCGATGAACCCCTCCTCCACTGCCCGGACGAGCGACGCGACCGCGACGGCGGCGGCCGGGTCGAGGTCGATCTCCTCGGTATCGGAAAAGAGTCTCCCGGCGCTCCGGGCGTCCTCGTTCGCGACCGCATACATCCTCCCGCCCGAAGCCGCGAGCGCGTCCCGGACCCCGCCCCTGATTCCCCAGGGCGGGTGGCGGTTCGTGAGGACGTCGGCGTAGACCCGGGCGATCGAGGCCTCGGTGTCCGGCATATCCTCGGCCACGATCGCGTCCCTCCCCGCCTCCCAGGCCCGGACCATCGGGACGAAGGGGAGGTTCTGGGAGAGGTAGAGTTCCGGGAGGCGGGAACCGAACCGCCCGCCGGCGACCATTCGTTCGGCCGCCTCCCACGCGGCGATCCCCCCGGTTCCGCTCCCGACCGCCTGGAAGTAGTAATCGGGGAGCCGGCCGGCGGCAAGCGTCCCGTCCAGCATCACCGTCCCCATCCCATCTCGGCGGGCGACGTTCTTCGCCCCGCCCTCCGGAACGATCCCGGGGAGCGTGCAGACCTCCCCCCCGAACGCGATGGAGTCCGAGTAGTCACCGTCCACCGTGATGAGGCAGACGTTTGCCGTCGGGATGGTCGTCCAGAGCCGGTCGGCGGCGGCCGCCGGGACCACCACCACGACCGGGGCCCCGGTCAGCCCCGACGCCTGGCAGAAAGCCCGGCCGGTGTTCCCCGCCGACGAGACCTGGAGGACGCCGCCCCCCTTCTCCCGGAGCCGGAGGACCGTCGGCTGCGCCTCAAGCTCCTTGAACGAGCAGGTCTCCATCCGCCCGCCCCGCTCGGGCCAGTAGCCCGAGAAGGTGACGGTGAGGTGCGGGAGGCCGAGTTCCCGGGCGAGACCGACGCTTTCGTAGGAGATCGGGCCGGCATCGAGGCGGAGATGCCCCTCGACCGGGAGCCAGTCCTTGTAGCGGAAGATCCCGGGGAGGTTCCGGGGGGTGAGGCGGCGCCCGGCATAAACCGTCCGGAGCAGGGCGTCGCACCCCGACGGGCAGTCGAGGGTGTAGTGGTCAGGGAAGGACCGGCCGCACCCCGGGCACCGGAGGAGATACTTCTCCCTCACCGCATCGCGCCCCCGGTGAAGGTGAACCGGCGGTCGAGGACCATCTCTTTCAGGTCCCGGCAGAGGTCTTCGGCGAGCGTCCGGCCCGACTGGCGGAGGGTGATCGGGACACGCCGCCCCCGGACCCGGATCGAGCCCTCGCCCGTCTCGAGGGCGTTGTTCGGGCAGACGGCAAGACAGGCGGTGCAGGCGAGGCAGCGGTCGCGGTCGATCCCGGTCTCGCGGGAGAACGCAGCCGTGGGGCAGACCGTGGCCGCAACGCAGACCGAGCACTCCTCGCACCATTCGGGGTGGTAGGTGACCTCCCGGTCGGGCTGCTGCCAGACATCGGCGTAGGTCCCTTCCCCGAGAACGGTGCGGGTGTTGATGTCTGCCACCGGGAGGGGGATATCCTCGTCGAGCACGCGGAGGGCCGCGACCTGCCGGTCGTCGAGGACCGGAACCGCGACGCCGAGGCTCGTGATGCACTCGGGCCCGGCGGAGGTCGCAAAGCCGCCCATGTAGCGGGGCTGCATCCCGGCCATATCGGCGATGACCGTGAGGTTGGGCCTCTCGGGGGTGCTCCGGGTCCCTTCCCCGGTCACGATACCTACCGAGCCGTTCAGGAGAACCGGCGTCCCGTCCCGGATCGCGAGCCGTGCGGGGTCGTTCTCGAGCGGGTTGATCTCGCCGCACCCGCTGACCGAGGCCTCCCGGCAGGGCCCCTGCAGCCCCTCGATCGAGAAGATCGTCTTCACCCGGGTCGGCAGGGTGTTTACGTAGGCGGTGTAGTTCCGAAAAGCGCTTCGGGTGGTGAAGAGCCGGGCGTAGGAGAAGTCCTCAAGCGTCACCCGCGCCTCGATCGACCGGTCGGCGGCCTCCACCACCACCTCGATCTCGCGCCCCTCGACGATGTCGCGGAAGAGGTGGCCGCCCCCGTAGCCGGCCCCGGCATGGGCGGTCCCCGAGACGATCAGGTCGAGGATTCCGAGGCGCTCGTTCGGGCAGGGGCCGGGCATGCAGGGGACACCGTTCGCCCAGGCCCGCTCCGCCCGCTCGAAGGTCCCCGGCTCCGCCACCGGCACCGAGAGAATCGCCGCGGTCCCCGACATCACCCCACAGGTCCCGGTGGTGACCACGTCCACGTCCGCAGCCGAGACCTCAGCACCCTCGCGGACGAGGCGCTTGAACTCCGCTGCGGTGTAGACGATCGCCGAACCGTTCCGGATCTTCTCGTCGATCTCTGCTATCGTCTTCATAGTAATCGTATGTCCTCCACCCGCACATGGAGACCGCCGGATTGTGCGAGAACCATATTCACGACACCCGTATGCCCGAGGTTCATCATGCAGTAGCCGGGCAGGAACCGCTGCCGCATCCCGAAAACCGGCTCACGCCGCACCGTCCGGGCAATCCCCTCGAAACCGACGATGTGGTAGGCTTCAACGTCCTTAAACCCTCCGCTCCGCGAGGCCCGCGGGCCGACGACCAGGCAGGTGAGGAGGCCGCTTACCGGGCTTGCATGGAGGACCGAGAGGACATGCTGGACCGGGCAGCCCGCACCGGCCGGCCTCCCGACGACGATATCCCCGGCCGCAATCTCCCACTTCTCCACCAGGTCCGGGCGGAAGGGGAGGACGATCTTCCGGGCCGAGACCTCGCCGGGCAGGGGATCGAGGATGAAGTCGTACTCCGCACCGAGGATGTCCCGGCCGGTATGGCGGGCCTCGCCCTCGAACCTGGAGGCCGCGGTCCCGGCGGGGTAGAATACGCAGTCCAAAAGGTCCTTCTCCCCCCGCCGGACCCGGGCGAGGAACGCCTCGCAGGTCGGGACGCCGCAGGCCCCGCAGTCCTTCCCCGGGGGGTTCCACGCCACCGGGTCAGTCCCCCCGGAAGAGGTAGTCGGCGCCCTCGAGCCTCCGGACGACGCCGAAGTGGTGCTGCCACCCGATCTCCGTCTTCCCGATGCAGACGGTGCAGACCCCGAGCGGCGGCGCACCCCGGAGGACGATGGCGTCCGGATCGGTTATCGGCGGGTAGTCCTCGATCGCCCGGAGGAGGTAGCGCATCCCGGTCCCCTGGACGGCGTTTGTCTCCACTATATCGAGGTCCGGGTTCACCTCCCGGATCCGCTCCCGGAAGACCTCCTTCTCTGCCTGGGAGACGAGGTCTATCCGGGTCACGACCGCTATGTCGGCGAGCGCGAGCATCGCGGCCATCTTCAGGGGCGTGTTCGTGCCCGAGACCGCGGAGAGGACGACGATCCCGAGCCCCTGCGTCATGTAGGGGGAGCAGCGGAGGCAGAGCCCGGCGCTCTCGACCAGGAGGAGGTCGGCCCCCTCCTCTTCGGCCCAGGCGACGGCGTCCCGCATCACCATCACCCCGGCGTGGTCCGGGCAGAGGTCGCCGGAGCAGACCTTCCGCGCCGGGATCGAAAACTCGGCCGCGAGCTCCTCGTCCTCGAACGCCCGGACGACGTCGATTTTTAAGTAGGCGATCCGGTGCTGGTCCAGGAGGGAGCGGACGGTCTGCCGCACGACGGCGGTCTTCCCGGCCGACGGCGGACCGGCGACGACGGCGAGCCTCATGCCCCGACCGGTCCCGTGATCAGGTCGCCGGCCCGGATCTGCTCGCGCATCCGGCGGAGGATCCCGTCGAGGCGGAGGGCCTCTCTGAGGGCTTCGTTCTCGCGGTCGAGAGGCTCGATCACCCGCTCGACCGCTCCGTCCCGCATGACGATCCGCCGGGCGGAGAGGAGGGAGACCAGGGGATCGTGCGTGACGAAGATGACCGCCTTCCCCCCGGCCCGGAGCACCTCGATCACCCGCTCCTTGAAGATCCCGGCGTTCTCCACCTCGTCGAGGAGGAGGACCGGTGCAGCCGCGATGAGGACCGCATCCGCCACCAGGAGCGACCGGGTCTGCCCGCCGGAGAGCGCGGTCATCCGGGCGCCGGGTCGGATCTCCTCGCCCGTGAACTCGTTTGCAAGGTCGATCGTCCGGCCGACGATGCCGTCGTCGGCGATCTTCCGGGACCGGACGTGCATCGCGAGGAACTCCGCGACCGCCAGATCGGCGAGGCACCGGGTGTTCTGGGTGATCAGGGCGACGGGCTTGTGCGCCGGGTCGCGGACGAACTCTTCGGGAGGGTATGCACCGTTGACGAGGACCGTGCGTCCCGTCGCGGTGTCGTTCCGGGCGAAGACCTCGATGTCGTTGATGAGAGCGCTCTTCCCCGAGCCGGTGGGGCCGACGATCGATATCGTGTCGCCCGGGCGGATGGTGATGGCCTCGAACCGCTCCGGCTCGCCGTGCCGGCTCCGGCCGGGGAGGATCGTGATCTCGCGGATGGGTGAGGGGTCCATAAGGGAGGGTTGTCATACGGGGAGATAAGGATTGTTCCCCATGGCAGATCTCTTAACCAAAAAAGGAAAATATTATCTTTATGATACTACTATAGTAGAACAATGCTATCGAGAAAGATCTTCGAGGCCGACTTTGCCGGGGCGCTCCTGGAGGAACTTGCCCGGCAGGACATGAGCATCCGGGACCTCGCGGACCGGGCCGGGATCCCGCCCGCCACCCTCTACAAGCTCACGTCGGGCAGGGCGGACCCGCGCCTCTCGACCGTCCGGCGGATCGTCAACGTCCTCGAGCCCCGGGAGAAGAGTTTCATCGCGGTGATCGCGGCGCGGTTCCTGCTCGACGACCTCGACAACCGGGATCTTCCCATCGGCGAGCGGAAGTTCCGGATCCGGGGCTACTCGGCGGACTCCCTCGACGAGTGCATCACTGCAGCGGCGCGGGCGGACAAGGAAGGGGCGCTCGGGATCGTCTGCGCCCCTATCCTCGCGCCGATAGTGGAAAAGATCGTCGACTGCCCGGTGGCGATCATCAAGCCGCAGCAGCAGACGCTTATCGAGGCGATCGAGACGATAGCAAAGAGAGTTTAGAAGAAGAGCAAGGCTAGCGCCGTAACGACAGCTGCAAGGAGCAGGGGGTCTCTCCGGAACATTTCACCGCCCCCTCCTGCCCCGGAGGATCAGCAACGCTCCCGTGAGCGAGAGAACGCCTACCACGGGACCGAACCCCGGAACCGTCCGGCTCAGGGATTCCAGTTCCAGATCGAGATTGTTCGTCAGGTTTTCAAAGACAAACTCGCGCCGGAGGGGTGCATAACCCTCCTTTTCGACCATGACGGTCTGCCGGTACCCGGGTGCGTCTTCCACTAGGTAACTGCCGTCCTCTCCTGTCACGGCCGTCACCGCGAGGGGTTCATCATCGAGCGTAAACACCGACTCGAACCGCACCGATGCACCGGGAACCGGGTTGTCGCCGGCGTCCGTCACCCGGCCCGAGACGGCGACTCCCGGGGGCGGGGGGAGACCGATGCGGACGGTCACGTTCACGGTCTTCTCGGCCAGGGGTCCATGGGTGTCCGCCACGACGGTGATCGTATTCTCCCCGGCGGAGACCGGCACCGAGCAGGCGAACTCGGGCCGGTTCCCGCACGAGATCTCCCCGGTTCCGCTCCGCACAACCACGTTGTGCAGGCCTGCAGGGGCGTGCACCTCCCCGACGACGGCGACGCGGGGCGGAACGACGTCGATCCAGACGGTCTCGCCCTCACGCGGGGAGGTGATGTTGATGATGATCGGGTCTTCGACGGGCGGCGGGTGCTCGTTGATGACGGTCAGGATGAGGGTCCCAGCCTTGCCGAAGATGAAGGTCGCGTTGTCGTGATGATAGACCCGGGAGTCGTTCGGGAGCTGGTGCACCCAGGTGCAGGGCTTCTCGACACCCGCAGGGGTGGGGACTTTTGCAGAGCGTTCGTCGCTGATGGAGAGCAGCTGGTTCCCGTCGCTATCGAAGATCAGCGTCTTCCCGTCCGCCGTATGGACGATGATCGAGCCGAACGGTATCCCGGTGGTCACACTCCCGTCCCACTCCGGCTGAAGGCTCAACTCGCTGGAGATGGCGATCGTCTCGATCGACTCGTTCACTTTCAGTTCCGGGATCAGGTGCTGATTGGGACCGAGATCTGCGCCCGCCGCCGGGACAACCGCGAGCAGCACCGCGAAGAGGAGGAGTGTCCATGTTCTGGCCTTTCCGTTCATTCTCAATCTCCCACAGATCAATCCCGGTAAATCAGCCCGACCCGGTAATACCGGCCCGATTTTTGATGGGTCGCACGACCGGACCCTCGCTCCGGGATATCGGTATCCACGCGGGAGAGGTCGACCTTCTTCTATAAATGATTTCTGTGACAATCGTCTACACGTCGGGCCTTCCCGATAGATTTTGAACCCGAACAAACCCGCTACGGGCCGGGAACCGGGGGCGCACCCGTCCCTCGGAGAGCGAGCACCATGTCGCCGTCGTGAATGATATAGGTCACATTATCGACCGTACGGGAGAGATATCCAGACGGAACCTCGACGGAAGCCCTCTCGATGCACATGCAGTCGATGTTGACGAGGTAGTCGATCGTCATCTCCCCGTACCTGACGCGGACCGCAGGGTAGCATCCCGGGGCCCCCGGTTCGGACGCGGCGGACGGCGGGCAGACGACAACGACGCCCGCGATCTCGCCTCCGTCGGAGAGGAGCCGGCCGGTGACGGGGTCCTCCCGGACGAGATCGAAGAGCCCGCCGACTGTCTCGACGAACTCCCCGGTCTTCGAGTAAGCCTCGCAGGGTTCGTGGGTGAAGCAGGTGCCGATATCCCCGGACGGGTGGGCCGACCGATACCGCGCCACGATCCCGTCGAGGTCGGGAGAAGATTCTGCCGGCCCGGACGAGCGACCGTACGATTCGTTCAGGTACAGGAGCGACGTCCCGTTGTAGGTCATGATCGGGGCGTCCCCCAGGTAGACGGTATCGATCCCGGTCGAGAGGTCGCGGGTCTTGTAATACGTCGGGGAGGGCGTGTTCGGCACGAGCGCGGAGCCGCCGAGCACCGTCCCGGCCGTCTCGTCGACGGTGACGGCAAACCGGATCTCCCCGTAGCGGACGACGAGGCTCGGGTTCCGGTTGCAATACGGGTCGCTTTGCGGGCACGAGTGGAAGAGCACGGCAACCGATTCGGGTTTGCCGCCGTGCCGGACGAGAACCCGCGCCCGTTCGTCGCCGAGCGCAATCCCGGCGATGTATGAGCCGTTTGTTCGAATCAACTCCGGGGTGGCTACAAGGATCTCCGATACGTTGATGTCGGGGCATAGTTCCGTCAATGTCTCCTGCGTGCCACCTGGAGGGGCTGCAGGATCGGCCGCTCCATTGGTGAAGCAACCCGCGACACAGACCGAGACAAACAGCAGAAAAACGATGAACGGAGTATTCCTCACTTTTCACTCCTCCTGACCGCAGTGTGCAACCTGAACCCCATGGAGTTCCAACGCACCATATCATTCATGCGGGGTGTCCGGATACGCTCACAACCGCCTCCCGGCCCGGATTGCAAACACAACGACAGAAAACGCCGCGACAGCAGGGATTATCCCGAAGCCCGGAGTAGCAGCAGCCGGGTCGTCCGGAACCACCACAAAAATATCGTTTCCATCGCTTACCGCAACCTTCCGCCCGTCTGGAGACCAACAGTGCATCCGGAAGGTCAGATTCCCCGGAGCAAGAGGCTGCAGGTCGGAACCCCCGACGTCCATCACCCAGACCGACGACGGGGAGCGGGATTGCGAGTAGAACGCGATCCGTTCCCCATCCGGCGACCAGACCGGTGAAGTGTCGATGTTTTCCGAGGTCAGACGGCGCATGTTGCTCCCGTCGGCGTTCACGATCCGGATCCCGAACGAGACGTTGTCGGAGACGGGGTCGTGGGTCTGCGCAGCATAGAGGATTTCGCGCCCGTCGGGAGACCAGGAGAACTGCAGGACATCTTCTCCCTCGGGAGTCACCTGCACCCCGCCCGACCCATCGAGGTTCATCACCCGGACCGCGGCCGTGCCGGAGGTCCGGGAGAGGTAGGCGATCCTGTCGCCCCCCGGGTGCCACCGGGGCATCAGGGCATCGCCCGAGAAGGTGAGCCTCCGCTCTCCGCTGCCGTCCGGGTTCACGACCCGGATGTCGGCCTCTTTACGGATCTCCGAGAGGTTGATAGTCATCGAAGCACGACCGCCATGTTCGTCGACGGTTGCCTCCCCGATATCCGCGCCTCCGAAGAGGCACGACGTATACGCGATCATCCTGCCGTCCGGGCTCCACTCCGCCCCGTAACCCTGCGGCCCGTGTGGCCAGGGGACGACGTTTGTCCCGCTAGTCACCTGCACCGGGCCGGTTCCGTCGGCGTTCATCACCCAGAGGTCGTATGAGCCCGATCTGTCGGATATAAATACGATCTCCTTTCCGTCGGGGGACCAGGGGTTCGTGAAGAAGAAGTCCCGCGACCCGGCCGGGGACAGGTCCGTCCCGGCGGTCCCGTCGGCGGCCGTCACCCGGATGGTCATATCCCCGGTGACGGGGTCGAACGAGGTATACGCGATCCGTTCCCCATCGGGAGACCAGAAAGGAAACCCGTCCAGCTCAGGGGTATCGGTGAGCCGGAGGATCTCGGCTGCGGCTGCGGTCCCCGGGAAGAGGAGGAGGCAGATCGCGAATGGGATGCAGAGCCGTTTGCAGTTCATGCTCTATGCCTTCAGGGAGTGATTACACAGGAACACGTAGCCTCCTCGGTCAGTATCGGCACACCGCTGAGACAGTAGCACTTGGCCTGGGTCGTAACCTCGACTGTGTAGAAGGGAGGGGGAGACGAAGACGAAGCGCCTATGTTTACTGAGCCCGCCTGTATCGAAGTGCCGGGATAATGATATTCGTATCGTCCATACTGACCGTCCCAGCTGGCCTTCACGATCACCGTCAGGTCGCAGTTGTAGCCCGGCCCGGGACACTCTTTCTCGTGGAACGTGATACAACCGCTTGCAGACCATTCCACCGTAATGTATCGCGTACCGTCCGTCCTTTGGTACAGTTTTGCGGAAATAATTTTTGCCGATGCATTATACTTGAACGTCTGGACGGGACCACATGAACCAAGAAGTTGATCCGTCATAGTCAGTCCCTCCGCGAGAGAACCGGGTCTTCGATCCTCTTATGGCTACACATCGGCAGGTCCTGGTCCGGCCGTCTCAACGAGATTCGTCCGCGAAGAACTTCTCGATCAACGGCATCGGGCACCCATTTCTTGCCGGTTCCTTCACATCCTGCCGTCCGGGGTCGCATACTCACATGCTCAAGAGCAGCGTCAGGGTCACTAAGAGATGACCTCGTTTTGATGTTTCCGTTCATCTGCTTTCCTCCATCTAATTACCCGGAGGCGGACGGAGCATACATTCAAGTACAGAGAATGCGTACATCCTCTTGCCTCCGGGCATGCGGGGTGCCTCATCCGGGCGTCAACCGGGGATGGGCGGCCCCCGCGCATCACAGGATACTGATTCCAACATCCACGGGGGATACGTCAACGTTCTTCTATATACCTTTTCTGTGACACGTATCTACACTTCGGGCCTGCCGGAGAGGTCCCAATCCTTAAACAGAACCCCTGCGGGCAGGAAACCCGGGGCGCGCCCGCCCTTCAGAGGACGAGCACCACATTGTCGTCGTGGATGATTGTACTTCTACCCAGCTTCTCTCAGGGGCCGGTGTAGGGAGGGGTAATCGCTACGGTTCTCATCGGTTTGACGGCCGCCCCCTCCGGGGGACTGTACTGGAACATGCTATCCGGGATCCCGGTGTTCCAGGTAACGTTGCGGTACTCCACCGTCAGGAGCGCCTTGCCCTTGGCGTTGAAGAAGTCGGCTCTCCTGAGAATCCATGAGTCCTTCTCAATCCCAGCGTGCACGGCATAGACCGGGTACCACCGCCGATCCGGGGTTTCCGCTATCTGGGTAGTGTTCGCGATCTCAAGTGTGTAGATCGTCTCTCCGTCCTCGGTTCGCACCTCGGATAACAAACACTCATGGCTGGCGAGCAGGTTCCTGATCAGGCCGAGGGCGTCGAACGCGCCCATCGCGTACTCCTCACCGAAAGTGTAGTTCCGGGCCCGGGCGGAAATATAGAGGACATTCCCGGTAGTATTAACGTAGTGCCACTGCGTTTCACCATCGAATACAACGAGGTCTCCTGTCTTTGCAGGGTGTCCGGGATCAGTGGGATGTTCGTCAAGGTAGTTAACCCGGAACCGATCCGGCTTCTTAAACCAGACCTCTTCACGGAACGTCCCCCGCTCCGATACGGTCGTCACCGTCGCGGAAAAGTCCTGCAGGGAGTCGTACGTCTCGATGAACCTCGCTACAACCTCCGGTCCGGGAGGGGGCACTTCTTCCGGCGTTAAGGTTTCATTCGGCGGCAGGGGCGCCGTGGTAGCCGGGCCTACAGTGCAGCCCGCCGCCACACACGCGGCAACCACCAGAAACCAGGAGATCCATCGTCGCAATCGCATTCGTATCACCTCACGTACTTTTTCGCAAAAAAGGGATTATAAGGTGCTATCGCACTCGTGGTATGTGGTGATCCTGCCCGAAGCTATCCATGCATTCATAAAGCAGTACGTCCTGTCTTCACCTGTGTAAGCGACCCAGGAGAAAACCTCTCCGGGAAGTTTCGTTAACCCATCGTTCGTTTTCACGTATTCGTCGATCATGCGATCCGTTATCGCCTCGAATGAATGCTGAACAGGCACATCGGCATAGATCTCAGCGGACCCACAGATCCGATTGATCGAGGCGGAGGGGTCGTCGTTGTCGTAGTAAATGTGCTCCTTCCAGCTGCCCGTCGTGCAATCACGGAACCAGATGTAGTAGGTTCCAGCACCATCTATCGTGAAGTCATAATCGTACCAGTGTCTTGAAGTTGCATCGAACCACTTAATCGTCGGGCATCCCTGGAATGAGTCACTGTTATCGTAAATCGCTGCGCCCAGCCAGATTTTGTCGCCATAGTAGTCCTCGTCGTAATAGAATACGTACTCAATCGCGTCTCCGCCATCCAGATAAATCTCACGTTCATGATAGATTGCGCCTTCATGACCGTTGTTCGTAAACGAACCCGGCTTGATCAGCCCCTCGAGGTGAACCGGCCTGCCAGCGTATTGGGAGTTCACATAGTATTGTGCCCATTCACCGTGCAGGGGTGGGGATACATACGAAGCGGATCGTGCATTTTCAGGTGAGTAGACTTCGGGCTCAGAGGGGGTGGCTACGCGCACTTCGCTCAGCATGGTCTGCAAGTCGGGGTATGTGATAAAATACTTCATAGGAAATGAGATGCTCCCGTCGTTCATGGCAAGCGAAAGTTCAAACATCTTTTTTGGGATCCTTAACACAGTCAGACTCTGGGCTTCAGTTACTTGAACGGGAGAGAAGTATCTCAATCCAGTCTTTTCATCAAAACACTCATTTTTCAGTAACACTTGTGCATCAGCAAGCTCAACCCGATCGGAATAATCCGCTGAATTCCGATCCTTGATCCAGGATTCCGGAAACACCAAGGTTATCAGGTCGTCTTCCCCTAACGAGGGTGAAACGACAATGTCCTGAGAACTGAAGTCCGGAGTGATGATTACGCTATCCGCAAGTTCTTCCTCAGCGATCGCATCTATACTTGTTTGCGCACTTGCCATCGATACCACAACCACACTCACCAGCAATCCGGCGAGGAGCATGGAGAATGCGCGCATTCCAATCTTTCCATTCATGTGTTTTCCTCCGATAATGTCCCGGAGGCCGGAGAGGTATACCTTCAAGTACACAGAGTGCGTACATTCCCTTTGCCTCCGGGCGCGCGGGGCGTTCATCCGACGTTTGGCAAATCGGCTGGGTGAACCTCCGCACTGGTGCAGGCGCCGCCTGCGGCACCTACAAGTGTTCACTGGGTCGTTTCAGGATAAACTGTTTATGGGACAAACACCTGATCGAAACCTGTCTTTTCTGGAAATGAGCGGGGCTAACACCCCGGGATCGCTCCAGGCAACACCACATGCAACGAACCCGTCCCGGAAGGAGTCCCGTTCGATGGAAGAAACGGCGCCGATATGAGCAGAGTTGTTCCAGTAGATCCGGTGCAGGAACGTTCTCGCCGCCCACCGCGTGCAGGCCGCACGGCGGAGTCCCCTTCATGGCCACGTCGTCACCACCACGTAGTACGCACCCTCGTACTCCATAAGCGGGTACAGCCCCGTCTCCCGGTCGGGGCCGTAGGCGTCCTGGAGCGCCCTGCTCTCCGCGTACGAGACTCTGGCGCCCCCGATGACGCGCTGGTCCCGCATACCCCACCCCCACGCCGACGGGTTCCGTTCCCCGCCCCGGATGACCGCGTCGAGTGCCGGATGGTCGATAAAGTCCTGCTCGGTCAGGGGGACGATCACATCCACCCCGGGCTCCGCCCCCGTTCGCTCCATGACGTAGAGCATCGGCTGTCCGCCCGAATTCTCCATGGCGTAGACGATGAGGGCGTCGGCGAGCATGAAGCCCAGCGCGACCGCAACGATGCCGGCAAGACCGCACGCGACGAAGATCACTACAGTCCTGACCGGACCACCGGAACCGGGTTTCGTATCTTCTTCCATTCTGATTTCACCCGTGCCGGCCTCTTCAGGGGATAGCGACAAGTAAATAGTAGTACGCACCGCCGTACTCGAGGTACGGCCGGTTCCGCGTCTCGACATCTATACCGAAGGATTCGATGAGAACGCTTCGCTCCACGTACGTCACCGGAGCATGCCCGATTGTCCGCTCGTCGGGATCATCATAGGATATGCTTTCCAGATCCCAGGGCAACGGACCCCTGTTCTCGCCGCGGATCACGGAGTCGAGCGCCGGATACTGCTCGAAGTCCTTCTCGGTCAGGTGGATGACGGAAGCGTTCTCCAACCGCTCACCCCGGACCTCCCAGACGGTCAATATCGGAGACCCGCTGCTTCCCGCGAGCCAGGAGAAGAAAGCCGTATACGCGAGCACGGCCGTCGCGACGAGGATGACGACGCCGATGAACGCAAGAATCCCTACGGCAATCAGGCGCTTCCTATCCGGCTCCATGCAATCCTCTCCGTCTCGGCGCCGCCCGGACTGAACCCGCACACATCGGGACACCGATTTGGGCAGCTAACGGTGAGAAGTCGACGTGCTCCTATAAACGATTTCTGTGACAAGCGTCTACACGTCGCGCCGCTTCGAGCCGTTATGCTCCCTGAGCGGGTCGCGACGAGCAGAGGGGGGCGGCGCCCGGGCACGGAACGGGGTAAAAGAGGGATGTACCCGGCCCGGGCCGCGAAGGACATTCAGAGGTCGTGCACGGGCACGCACCGGTTGCCCGCATACGGCACGACAGGCCCCTGGAGGTCGACATTCAGCGCCTCACGCAGGACGTCCTCGATGGTGTCCACGGACACGAACGCAAGGTCGTTCCGCACGTCCTCGGGCACGTCCGTAAGATCGCGCTCGTTCTCCCTCGGGAGGATGACCGTCTTTATGCCGGCCCGGTGTGCCGCAAGGACCTTCTCCTTGATCCCGCCCACCGGCAGCACGGCGCCGGAGAGCGTCACCTCCCCGGTCATCGCGACCGTCGGGTCGACCGCTCTTCCCGTGACGAGGGAGGCGAGAGCCGTAAAGAGCGTCACGCCCGCCGAAGGCCCGTCCTTCGGGGTCGCTCCCGCCGGCACGTGGATGTGGATGTCGCTCGCGAAGAAGTCGAACCGGGTTTGCGTGGCCGCGAGCCTCGAGCGGATCAGGCTGAGCGATATCTGGGCCGACTCCTTCATCACGTCCCCGAGCTGGCCGGTCAGCGTCAGTTTCCCTTTGCCGGGCATGAACGTCCCCTCGACAAAGAGGATATCCCCGCCGACCGGCGTCCAGGCGAGGCCCGTGACGACGCCGGGCGGGTTCTCCTTCCTCGCCACGTCCTGCCGGACGGTCTCTCTCCCGAGAATCTCCGGGAGCATCTCCGCCGTCACGACGAAAGGAAGGTCGGCGGTCCCCGACACGATCTTTGCGGATACGAACCGGGCGATCCGTGCAAGCTGCTTCTTGAGCGCCCGGACCCCCGCTTCCCGGGTGTAGCGGTCGATGATCGCCGCGAGGGCCTCGTCGTCTACTTTCAGTTTCTCCGCGTCGAGGCCATGCTCCTCCAGGGTCTCCGGCAGCAGGTGGTCTTTCGCGATCGCAAACTTCTCGTTCTTCGTGTAGCCCGAGATCTCGATCAGCTCCATCCGGTCGAGGAGCGGTGCCGGGATGGTCGAAAGGGTGTTCGCGGTCGCGATGAAGAGCACGTCGGAGAGGTCGTAGGGAACCTCCAGGTAGTGGTCCGAGAACGTGCTGTTCTGTTCGGGGTCGAGAACCTCGAGGAGGGCGCTTGCCGGGTCTCCCGAGTACGAGACGGCGAGCTTATCGACCTCGTCGAGGATGAAGACGGGGTTCTTCGTCCCGGCCCTCTTCATCCCCTGGATGATCCGGCCGGGTAGAGAGCCGACGTAGGTCCGCCGGTGCCCCCGGACCTCCGCCTCGTCCTTGACGCCCCCGAGGCTGATCCGGACGTACTTCCGGCCGAGGGCGTCCGCGATACTCTTGCCGAGGCTCGTCTTCCCGGTGCCGGGCGGGCCCGCGAAGAGGAGGATCGAACCCTGTTTCTCCTCTTTTAGTTTCATGACCGCCAGGTGCTGGACGATCCGCTCCTTGACCTTCTCGAGGCCGTTGTGGTTGCTCTCGAGGACGCGGCGGGCCTCCTCGATATCGATGCTCTTCTTCTCCTCGATCGTCCAGGGCAGGTCGAGCAGGAGGTCCAGGTAGTTCCGGATCCCCTGGCTCTCGTGGTGCTGGCTGCCGCCCGTCTCGAGTTTCCTGAGTTCGGCGAGCGCCTTCTTCCGCACCTCATCAGGCATCGTCGAGCACTCGATTCGCTCCCGGTAATTTTCCTCACAGGACGAGCCCTCGCCTCCGTTGAGCTCCTCCTGGATCACCCGGAGCTGCTCCCGGAGCATCGCTTCCCGGTTCGCCTTCCCGACCTTGTCGGAAGCTTTTCGGGCCACCTCGATCCGGAGATCGATGCTCTCTTTCAGGTTCACAAGGATCTCGAGGAACGCGGCGTGGCGCTGTCGGACGGAGACGGTCTCGAGGAGCGCCTGCTTCTCTGCAACGTCCACCGGCATGAACGGCATGACGAACGCCATGATCTGGTCGACGGACTCCATCCTGTCGACGGGGCGGGTAAACTGCTCGGAACCCTGGAAATTTCCACCGATCTCGTGAACGGCCGCCTTTACGTCCGCGCGCATCTTCGCCCGGGCTTCCTCGCCGAGGTCCGACGTGTCCGGAAGCGGTTCATAGAAGGCGTAGAACAGCCCGTCCTTCTCCGAGAGCGTTACGGCCTTCACCCGGCGGGCTGCCCGGGCAAAGACCAGGTAACCGTCGTCGGCAGGCTGTACGTGCGCGATCTCAAGGAGGGTCCCGGTCGTATAGAGCGCGTCGACCGGGACCTCCGGGGGCTGTACGCCGCTCTTTACGGTCAGTCCGACCGCGGGTGCCGACCCGTCGCTGCTCATCGCGGAGAGAAGCGCCTTCCCGACGGCCGCCTCAACCTGGAACTTCGTCCGGCTCTCCGGGTAGACCACGGTCTCGAAGAGCGGTATGACAATCTTCTCTTTGATGTCTGGTTGTGGTGAGTACATGGTGACTCCAGATTGTTTAGTTCGCATTTACCTAATCATGGTGCCGGCCAAAAAATTATCCGACCTTCCTTAAGATCTCGACCAGGAGATCCACTTCTTTCTCGTCGAGTGCCCGTACCATCCTCTCGATCATCCGGTAGAGCGCGTTCTGCTCGGCTTTTGCCAGCATCCGCCCCTTCTCGGTCAGGCGGATATACACGATTCTCCCGTCGTCGGGGGACTTCTGGCGGTAGGCACACTCCATCCGGACGAACCTGTTGATCATCTCCGTGACGGTGGGCTTTGAGTTCCTGGTGATCTCGGCGAGTCTGCTGAACGTCACGTCGCCGTGCTCGTCGATGACTTTCAGGTAGGCGATCTGCTTCACCGTCACGTCGGCAAGCCCGCACTCGGAGAAGATCTCGGAGGAGCATTCGTTTTTGATGGCGATCAGGCGATCAAGTACTTCGAACAGGTGCTCATGTCTCGCCGCCATAGTTGATGCTGGTTAGTTTGGTTTGGCCTAACTATAAAGGTTGTGATGGGTGGGCTCCAAGAGACACCCCAAAAGTATACGTCTCAGTCGATGGAGTTGTTCTCCCCCAGAGGACGAAAAGCTTCGCGAAACTATCGCGATGATGGACCTGTGGCGCTACGGGAATGATCCCGGTTTTCCCCGGTGGAATCCGCTCGACGGTCGAGACAGGGCAGTCAGGCCTCTGCTCACCGGAGAGGGTGAAGTTAATACTGACCGGGGCGGGTTTGGGTCGCCTATCAAAGATAGATTCCCCCGGCAGTAACATGGTATCCGGCCGGAACCGGGACAAAGCCGGACGCTCGTCCATCGTCTCACCGGGCACCCGGGTATGCAAAAAATGCACATCCCCTCCGTCTCCGGGCATGCGGGACGTTCGCTCATCCGGTTCATCACCGCCCGGGTGGGCCCCGGTGCTCCGGGATACCGGTACCTATGCATGAGAAATCAACGCATCCCTATAAACAATTTCTGTCCATACTCTCTACACGTTGAGACAGCCTGAACTCTTTTGGTCCCGGAAGTGTGCCGCAACCGGCCGGAGAGCCTTGCTGTAACAGTACTTTACTAATATTTGCCCCGATGTTGAGCAATGCGGTCTCGTACGGCACTGTAACGTGCGACGGACGGAACGTCCGGAGCTCAAGCACCAAAGGTGCGAAGAGGAGTTAGCAGCACCCTTGGCACTGGGCTTCGTACCTGACGGTGCGAAGGGAAGTTGATAGTTCGATCTCCGGGTGGACTGCTTCAAACATTTTAGCGAAGTGCTGTGCCCATACTCCACGGCGGGATCAAGGTTAGGAAACGGGCACCGCACCGAATAAAGGGAATCGGACCTATGCCGCTATCCGGCAGCCCAGAGAGCAATATAGGGCTACGTGATAGTCGGGACAATCTCGACTTCTTGATCGGAGAGGATCTCGACGATGACCCCGGCGGTAGGATTGAGTGTTCTTACTGCGGTGTGCGGGGGATTTCCATCGACCGAGACGGAATAGAGGTACTCCCCGACCTGGTCGATCGTCGCGGATAAGCGGACACGTTCGCCACCGGCGAGCGTGTAGTTCTCCGAGGAGAGCAGCGCGTTATCCAGGGTGCCGTTCACGCCGGAGACCGAAACATGGACCAGATGAGAGACGTTGTCCCGGTTAACCACTAAAATACCCACAGAAAAGGGGGAAGGGGGAGCAGAAGGCTTCTCCTGCGGGAACGCTGAGAGGACCAGAATACAGATTGCTGCTATCCCAACAGCGGCGAGAACCAGAACAATTGGGGGTTTTTTCATCACGACACTCCCGGGTTCACCGGTATCCTGCAACGGTACCCTTCAGTTCATAGATTCTCCGGGCGTTGTCGTGAGATGCATCTCCATGATTCGTATCGGATGAGAATTCCAGCATCGCCGCATCGCCCATAAAAGGAGTCCAGATTGCGGTATATCTATCCCAGATGCCCCAATCCTTCCAGTGGTAGGCTCTTGCATAACTAGGTGAACCGGTGGAGTCCTGATGCTGTCCTCCGAATACATGCCCGATCTCGTGAGCTGTGTTAACACACCTCTGAGAGAACGTAGCCTGATAGGTACTCCCGGCGTTAACCATCTGAACAACGACATAGGCGTGACCAGATGAACCGGGGACATCATATGTGATCCCTATCGTATCACCGTCGAGCTCCTTTCCGGTGAACAGCACCGCAATGTCACTATGCGAATAGTCACGGTCTGGCTTGATATTTTCCCCAAAATCATCGAGCAGATCATTGGGATTTGTAGTAGAAAGTACTGTACCTATGTCGCAGAAGGCATTAATTTGGAACTCTACACCGATGTCAGATGGAGAGAACGCTGAGTTCACCTGGGCGATCGTGTTTGCCATTTCATAATTGGGGCTCGGATAGGCGTTCCGGAACTGCCAGTCGTGCGCGGTACAGAGTGTTACAGTAGTTACCGATCGAGGGTCTGACTGCGGATTCTGGGCTCGTAGCATCTTTTCACTCTCCTCCAGTTTTTCCACCTCCTCAAGAGAGACAGGAACCTGCAGGTCATATGCAAAGGGACTCTTAACATCGATTACACTGCTACCGTTGTAGATCGCATGCACAACTTTCCGGACCCCGCCAACCTCAGTTGTACCTACCTGATCGATGGTATACGAATTGTTACCATGGCGAATTGTCCCGAGAATCACGTCATCACCCACTGTGAAGAAGGCATAACTCTCAGGATCCCCAGTTAACGTCCCCGAATAACACTGTATCCAGGGCAGATCGGCAGTAAATGTGCCGGATTCATTAACCACGATGCATTTGGCGTCTTCTGCTATGGGAGCCGCATTCCAATTTTTCCATTCATTTGCTTTCCTCCGATAATTTTCCGGAGGCAAGTGAGGCATACTTTCAAGTAAACAAGGCACGTACACTCTTTTGCCTCCGGGCATGCGGGACGTTCACCCATCCGATTCGCTCTTGGCCGGGTGGACCCCCGCGCTTCGGGATACCGGTCCCGGCATCCACGGATGAGAAATCAACGTTCTGCTATAAACAATTTCTGTCGATCCTCTCTACACGTTGAGGCTGTTCGATCCGTTTTACTTCCGAAAACATACTGCATTCGGCCGGGGATTCATGTTGCGCCGACCGATGAAAACCAACACAGCAAAGGGGAAATCGATACCGGATAATTGTGTCCCTATCACAGCCACCCATTTTGCGGGAGGGCCCGGCACCAGCGCTCACCCCGAGCAACAGGCCCCCCTCTGTCATCGCATAGTCCAGGCCGTCCTGCTCCGGCACACATCGGACAATCGATCTGCTCCCGCCGGAGAACGTGTAGAGAGGATCGACAGAAAACTTAAGTGAAGGTATTTGAGAAATCCTCCTGTGGATACGATGACATACAACCGTATCTTTGCACTGGTACTTGCACTGGTCCGGATGGCGCCGCCGGCTTTTGCCGGAGGCAGCGAATGCGATGTGAACACCGCTCCGGGGGAGGAGAGTCCCGCAGGCGACGCAGGAATTCGCGCCATTTACCTCATAGAGCAGGGAGAGACAAACCATCACAGCGCGTACGTGCCTCCCGGCAGCTCAACGCTGTTTGTGAACCTGAACTGGTTTATCCCCCAGCAGTCGTTGACGCTGAAGATCATCTCGCCGAGCGGAAGCACCTACGCCTACTATCACGACACCGATCTGGATGGCCATAAAAACGCACAGATCCGCACATCGATCTCCTCTCCGGAGGCCGGAACATGGCGATTCCAGGTTTACGGGGAAATTGTGCGGGATTCCCAGGATTATTCCTTTGAAACCGCGGCGGAATAAATCACATCTTTTTTATATTCCCGGCCGCCCGATCCTTCTGATGATGCAACAACTCCCCCCCTTCACAAGAGCCGTGCTGCCCCTCGTCGTCCTCATGTTGCTATTCACCCCGGGGAGCGCCGCCAGCACCATAATGAACGATGGGGAGTTTCCGGAGACGATACCAGACGATCCGATCCCTGAGTACATCTGGAACATACCGCTGAAGTTGGTCCTGCTTGACTTCGTCTTCATGATCGCCCCCCTGCTCTTCCTCCCGGTGCAGTTTCTCATATCGGTGTTGGCATGGTTCTGCCTCGGCCACAGGAGGATCTCCCGGAAGAACGCTCTCGAACATGACACCCGTCGTGCAGCGTATCTCTGCATCAGGGACAAACCCGGGATCAACCACTCGACCCTCTCCTGCGCACTGGGGGTTAACGTCGGGACGCTCCGGTACCACCTTGCAACCCTCTGCGAGACGGGGCAGATAGTATCCGAGCACGATCACGGGCTGCTACGGTATTACGCGAATGGCAAGGCAGCGCACGAGGAAGGGAAGACCGGCTACACCCTCAATGGAACACGCAAGTTGATACTCGACCTCCTCGGCCGGAGCCCGGGAATGACACGGAAAGAAGTCGCATCCGCGCTCGGCATCGCCGGTGCATCGGTGACCTGGCATATGACCCTGCTCATCCAGGGAGGGGCCGTACGGAGCGAGAAGGATGGGAGGAGGGTGCGCTACTTCCCCCGGCGCGATGTTGTATCCCGGGCGAACAGGGGCGTGAACGCAACCGGTTAGGTCTTCGCCACCCGGGGGTTGAACAATCCGGAGAGGGGGAGCGCGTCCCGGTTCTGGATGCCAACCAACTTACCCGTAGACCACGGACTCGGCCGCCGCGAGATCCTGCCGGGTGAACGCAATGATGCAGTCGGAGAGTTCTCCAGGAGACGGCGGGGATTCCCGGTGGGGAGTGATCGTGATGGTGTACCAGCGTGCCTCCGGGCCGAACGTCGCCTCTTTCACCGGGCAAAACACCCCGTTCGAGACCTCGTAGAGCCTCCCCCGGGTTTCATTGTACTGATCCCCGTACGCGTTTGCGCTTGCGAGCAGCGTCATACCCCAGTCCCGGAAGGGAATATCCTCCAGAGCGATGGCGTCGACCTCCCGTAAGATGGCGAGGGGGTGCACCCCCTGCACAGAGTAGTCGAACTTCTGCGATTTGACGGATACGGTTCCACCCGGTCCCACATACGCCTCGTACGCGTGCTGCTCGCCGCCCTCCTCCCCGTAGAAGAAGAGCCATATAACCCGGACCCCTCCGTCTCCGGCGATGTCGACCTCCAGCCGTCGCAACACCGCCGACTCGTTCTCGACACCGGTCCCGTCGACGGCGATCTTCCAGAGGTCCAGGACGGCCGGGTTGTAAGCCGGAGATTCCAGGTAAGTTGCATTCTCGATGCGGGTAACGTCCGGGGCCTCCGGCAGGGCGAAGAAATGCAGGCAGGCATAGATGAGTGTTATTCCCACGATAACGGCAAGGAGCGGTTTCATAATCGGAGTCCTCGGTCCGGTGAGAGGCAAGGCCTAAACCAGTAGTGGAGTCGTCCCCCCTTGAAATTTTCGGAACCGGGTTGCTCTACCCTCCGACGCGTTGTGCTGTGGTATCACCCTGGCCCCGGGTCTGTTCCAGCTCCCCCCGGAATTCGACGTGTAGAGAGATGTGAGAGAAAACGTAAATAGAGTCACAGTCCAGTCTCAAAACAGTAATACCCGTGGAAGTGCATCTGAGTAACCCTCGCCCGTGCCGGGCGACGGAAAGACCTCGATTGCCGCTTAAGGGGCGATACCCCGTATCGTTGCGGCCCTTCAGTCTCTTGCGACCACGAAGGGAGAATGAACATGGAGATAGAAGCACATGCACTGGCCGGTGAGAGTACATGACGGCGGAACGGGTCTTCACCGTGGCCAAGAAAGAGTTCACCGACCAGATCACGGGCTGGCGGTTCCTGGTGATTCTCGCCCTGTTCCTCGCCATCGCCCTGGTGGGAACCTACAGCGGGGTCGGGAGCTACGAGAGAGACCTGGATCGGTATGCCCAGCAACTGGCGACGATGGATAACCAACATGACGGACCGGCCGGGATGATGCCCGCAAAACCACCGGTCGAGGGCGTTTACTCCTCGATGTTCCTCACGCCGGTCTCCTACGGGGGCCTCCTCGCCATCGCCGTCGGGTTCGACCTGGTCTCCGGGGAGAAGGAGTCCCGGTCGCTCAAAAGCCACCACTCCCACCCGGTCTACCGCGACGAGATCATCAACGGCAAGGCGCTCGGGGGCGTCGCGCTGCTGGTCCTCGTCGTCGGGAGCGTGCTCGCTATATCCACCGCCCTCCTCCTCGTCTTCTCGATCGTACCCTCCCCCGACGGCCTCCGGACGATCCTGACCTATGCCGGCGTCACCCTCCTCTTCCTCGTGACGTTCTTCTCCATCGCGCTTGCCCTCTCCACCCTCTGCCGGGAGAGCGGCAACGCCCTGCTCCTCTCGGTGGTCGTCTTCATCCTCCTCGTCCTCCTGGTCCCCTACACCACCACGCATATCGGCACGGCGCTCATGATGGAAGAGCCCGATCCGGCGGCATACGGCGGGGACATTTCGTCTGAAGATTACCAGACGGCGATTGAAGCGTATTACGGGCAGTTTGACCTTATCCAGAGCATCGCAAACCTCGCATCACCGCAGATGGCGACCAACACCCTCATCCAGGGGATCGGCAACTCCCCGGGGGCGACCCTTGAAGATACGCTCGGCGAGATCTGGTCGAGTATTGCAACCCTGACCATCTATCCCGTCGCCTTCTTCGCTATCGCGTATACGAGGTTCATGCAGATGGACGTCCGGTGACCGCCCGTGAGAGGGTCATGTGTCCCGGACCCTTCATACCATCGAGAGAAAAAGGATCGAAACCCCGACGTGTAGATGGTTCAGACAGAGAACGTTTATAGGAGAACACCGACTTCTCCTTCATCGATACCGGAACCGGACGGATGAATGCAGTCATTCCGGGAGGAGAAGACCATGCCGACAGGGATATCGCCAGGAACAATCATCACCGGTCCACGGCGCCGTTTCCGGCAACTCAACGAAAAACCGCTGCACGATGATTTCATATTCTACTTCGCGATCGTCGCCGCCGCATCGGTCCTGTTCATGATGCTACCCCTCCTTGCGGGAAAGGAGCCGGAGATTGACGGGCTGCACCGGATCGGGTTTACCGTAGCAGGCATCCCTGTCACCCTGGTGCAGGGTTTGATCGGCGGGGTCGTCGCACTCCTCGCGGTCAGCCTCGTCGAGCACTTCTTCCTGCTCTTCGTCGACGTCCGCCGCAATTCGAGAAGACGATGAAATCAGCTGTCTATGCCCTGTCGCCGTTCATCCTCTTCTCCTGGGCGGTCCTCCTGGAGATCCCGTTTGCAGGCCTGCTACTCCTCGTCTGTTTCTGCCTGATGACCTATTTCGGCGTATGGGCATTCCACGAGAAGTCGAAGGACCGTGCAGCCTTCGTCGCTCTTGCAACCGGTGCGGTCCTCGCGTTCTATCTCCATCGCTGGCTCCTCGATCCCGTACTGATCCTGCTCTCCCCCTGACCCCGACCGACTGCATCACCCGTGCCGGCCCGGGCTTCCCTCCGGCCTGTTGCGGTTCGCTCCAGGACGTATAGGGCAAAACCCCGTGACATGTAGACGATTCAGACAGAAATCGTTTATAGAGGAACGTTGACCTATCCCGCGGGGAAGCAAGACCGATGCCTGAATTGCGGGTGTCGCCTCATCCGTGGTAGGGATTATGGACTGTAACAACCTGACGCTCCTGTGGAAGCTGTTGCTCGCCCTTGCCGCAGTCGTCCTCGCTATCAACTTATACCAGGATTATATCCTGGATAACCGGCCGGATGCCCTTACCCGGTGGCTGTTCTTTATCCTGCTGTTTGGCAGCATCATCGTACAAATCGCAAGCAAACGATGCCAGAAGAAGCAACCGGGCTGACCGTTGTTCCGTGGAGGGAGATCTGTAGCCGGCGTGAGCATCCGGGGTACCGGCCTCTCGTTCTCCGGGGGTGATTACCGCCCGCTCCCGGAACAGAACGGATCGAAGCACCCCAACGTGTAGACGATCGTGACAGAAATTGTTTATAGGAAGAGGTTGATTTCTCACAAAGATCTACAGGGTCTAACAGCCAGACCGTGGAGTTCAGTCCCCCGGTTCACGTCCCGAACGGTGCAGATATGTCAGGCAAGATCATCGCCTCTCTCCCCCGGAGCCGGCGCTTCCCGGCCATTCCCCCGCTCGTTGCGGTCGTTGTATGCGCAGCCTGGGCATGTATCGCCGTGACCGTCCCCGGGACAATCGGGCCGGCGCCACCGTTCGTCCTCCCCGTCTTCGTTCTCACGATCGTCACCCTTGCAGTAGCGGGAGCCGCGACACCCCTCCCGCTCATCGCGGGCGCCGTCCCGGTTCGGAGGCAACGGCAGGCGATGCTCGTCGCCGTTGCAGCCTCGGTTCCGTTCGTCGCCGCCCTGCTGATAAACCCCGACCGGTGGCCGGGCGGGCCCACTCCGCTGATCGCGGACAGGGTGCCGGTATTCGGGTGGTTCTTCGACGGCATCATGAGCGCCCTGCCGCTCGCCGTGGATACGCCGGTGTATAACCTGGTCTTCTCCGTGCTCACGGACTTCGGGTTCTACCTCGAATGCGTGCTGGTCGCCGCAGCACTCTACGTCGCCCTCCGGCTGATCGCCGCTCTTGACCCGGATATCCGGGACAGGGGACAATCGGACAGGGAGGGATAAGAACGACTCCGGAGAGAACCCCGATCGCACTCGCCCTCACTGCGACGTACTTCGTTGCCGTGCCCGTGGCCGGGATCTACGCCCGGTTCGCCTACGACAGCCGGTTCGAGTACCGGGTCGCAGACCTCGCGCCGGTGCTCCTCCTCTTCTGCATCCTCTCCCTGGCGGGAGCGGTGCTCTTTACCGCAGCAATGCGGGAGGAAGGCGGCAGGTGGTGGGCGGCGGTGCCCCTCGCGGCGCTCCTCCTCTCGCTCGCCGTCTTCGGGCCGCTGCCCCGGTCATCCGGGGCGAGCCTGCTCGCGACCGTGCTCCTCGCTCCGGCAGTCCTCATTCTCCTGCTCGGAGCGCTCCCACACAGGACGGGAACGTTCGCGTGGTTTGCGGCCATCGAGGCAGGGATCATCAGCCTTTTCGGCCTGGTGTGGGCGTACGGCCTCTTCCTCGCCCCATCGCTCCCGGAGAACGTCCGGGTCGACTCGCCGTCGCTCTACGAGTTCGCCGGCGCGGCCTACATCTACGCCGGGCTCGTCCTGCTCGGCATCCTGCTCCTCGCGCTCGCCCGGCGGCAGGGTCCGGTGGCCGTTGCGCGAATGTCTGTCGAGGAGAGGCCGGCGTGAAGATTCACGGGCGGCGAACTCCGACCGGATCACTCCGGGTGGACGACCCGCCTGCGTTGCGCAATCCGGTAGCCGGAAATGACCTGCAACGAGTCCCCGACCTCCCGGTCGAGCGCCGGATCCCCGGAGTCGACGTAGAGGAGGGGTGTTGCAGCGAGTTTTCCCGGCGTGGCGACCACGATCAGGTTTCGTAGCCCGGCCTTCCGGAGGACGCCCGGGCTGATCTGCTGGTTTCCCCTCCCGAGGACGAACCCCTGGGCACCGATGGGGCTCGCGACGATCTTTGCCCGCGGGTATTCGTCGAGGAGGGCGAGAAGCGTCTGTTCGTCGGCGTCGCGGGCGACGACCTCCCCGTTCCTGACGGCATCGACCCCGAGCAGCGTCGCCGGGAGGCCGAGCAACTCCAGGATCCGCGCCGTCGTGCTCCCGGCGCCGACGATATACAGGGTCTCCGGCAGCATGACCTCGCCGATGAACGCGGCGATATCGTCCTTCGCCCGCTCCTCGTCCTGCTGCTCGAAGACCTGCTTCCCGCCCTGCGTCCGCTCAGGGATGAAAGGAACGCATGCATACCCATACAGCCGGGCGGCAAGACGGCCCGAGCGATAGGCCTCCTCGTCGACGTCCATCACCTCGGAGTCCCGGCAGGGGACCTCTCCCGCCCGGCGGATGAGGTCGGCCGCCGCCGCCGGGTTGACCGCAAAGACCGCCGAGTACATCTTCACCCCGGCGGGAATGCCGAGGACCGGCACCTCCCGGCCGACGACGTCAAGGACGTTCCGGGCCGTCCCGTCCCCGCCGCAGAAGACGACGAGATCGACCCCGGCATCAAGGAACGTCCGGCACGCGGCCTTTGTGTCGGCGGCAGCGGTCGGGTTGCAGGGCCGGTAGAGGGCGCTGAAACGGCCGATCCCGGCGCTCGCGAGGGCGTCTTCGCCCATCGGCGCCGCACAGGTGCACCACGCGATATCGTCGTCCCGGAGGAGGGAAAGGGCCTGCACCGCACGATCAGCCGAGCGTGGGACCGCGCCCCGGCGGATCGCCTCCGCGACCGCTCCGTCCGTCCCCTTCAGCCCCACGGCGCCGCCCATCCCGGCGACCGGGTTGAGCAAAAACCCGACGGTCAGTCTCATCACTCTATTCTTGCCCGCCGGGGTATATCAGGTTCGGGATTGAGGAACGAGCCCGCCTCGCAACGCGATGATAGCCGTCGCGAGCGCTTCGTGCATTCCGGTCTCATCGCTCGAGTGCTCCTCGATCAGCCGGACGAGCGCACTCCCCACGATTACGCCGTTCGCACCGGCGGCTGCGACCGCAGCCACATGCTCCGGACGCGAGACCCCGAACCCGACGGCGAGCGGGAGGTCCGTCTTCTCCCGCACCGCGCCGACCAGCCCGGCGATACCGGAGGAGAGCCTGTCGCGCTCGCCGGTGACCCCCTCGAGCGAGATCAGGTAGACAAACCCGGAGGCTCCGGAAAGGATCGCGTGCTGCCGCTCCGGCGACGTCGTCGGGGCGATGAGAGCGATCCGGTCGATGCCGTGCCGGGCTGCGTACGGCGCGACCTCGCCCGACTCCTCGACGGGAAGGTCGACGATGAGGACGCCGTCCGCACCGGCGGCGGCGGCTTCCGAAAAGAACCGCTCCGGTCCCCGGCGGTGGACGATGTTGTAGTAAGTGAAGAGGACGACCGGCAGCGCCGGCGCATACCCCCTGACCTCCCGGACGAGGGCGAAGGCGTCGTCCGGCGTGGTGCCCGCCCTGAGGGCGCGGACGTGCGCCCGCTCAATCACGGGGCCGTCCGCCACCGGGTCGGAGTAGGGGACGGCGACCTCGAGAAGGTCGACCCCCGCATCGATCATCGTTTTCGCCACGCCGGACGACGCCCCGATACCGGGGTCTCCGGCGACGGTGAAGCCGATGAAGACCGGGTTTTTCCGGGCGAAAAGCCCGGCGATCCGGCTCATGCCGCGCCCCCGTGAAGGTTCGCGACGTCCGCGACGTCCTTGTCGCCCCTCCCCGAGAGGTTGACGACCAGGATCCCGTCCTTATCGAGGTCTTCCGCCGCCCGGAGGGCGTAGGCGACCGCATGGGCGGACTCAAGCGCCGGGATGATCCCCTCGGTGCGGGAGAGGTAGCGGAAGGCCGCAAGTGCTTCGGCGTCGGTGACCGCCTCGTAGCGGACCCTCCCGGAATCCTTCAGCATGGCGTGCTCGGGCCCGACGGAGGGGTGGTCGAGGCCCGCGGCGACGGAATGCGTCTCGAGCGCCTGGCCGTCGGCGTCCTGGAGAAGGTAGGAGAGCGCCCCCTGGAAGACCCCGACCGAGCCCCGCGAGAGCGAAGCCCCGTGGCGGTCGGTATCGAGCCCCTCGCCCCCCGCCTCCACGCCGACCAGCGCCACGTCGTCGTTCACGAACGGGTAGAAGATACCGATCGCGTTCGAACCTCCGCCGACGCAGGCGACGACGGTGTCCGGGAGACGCCCTTCCCTCTCAAGCACCTGCCGCCGCGCCTCCTCGCCGATGACCGACTGGAAGTCGCGGACGATCCGGGGGAAGGGGTGCGGGCCGACGCAGGAGCCGAGCAGGTAGTGGGTATCCCGGAGGTTCGCCACCCAGTCGCGCATCGCCGCGTTGATGGCGTCTTTGAGGGTCCGCGTCCCGGAAGCGACCGGGACGACCCGGGCCCCCAGGAGTTCCATCCGGAAGACGTTGAGCGCCTGGCGCCGGGTATCCACCTCGCCCATGTAGACCTCGACGGGGAGACCGAGGGCCGCACCCGCGATCGCCGTCGCGACGCCGTGCTGTCCGGCGCCGGTCTCGGCAATGAGCCGGCGCTTGCCCATGAACTTCGCCATGAGCGCCTGGCCGAGGGTGTTGTTCAGTTTGTGCGCACCGCCGTGGAGAAGGTCCTCGCGCTTTAGGTAGACGCGGCAGCCGAGGTCGCGGGAGAGGTTCTCGCAGAAGGTGAGCGCCGTCTCCCGGCCGGCATACTCGTGCAGGTACCAGGAAAGCCGGCGGGAGAACTCCGGGTCCGCGAGGACCCGGGCGTAGGTCTCCTCAAGCTCGATCAGCGCGCTCATCAGGGTCTCGGGCACGTACTGCCCGCCGTATATTCCGTATCGTCCTGCTTTCATGGACTCGCCGTCCTGCATATCTTCACGAACGCCCTCACGAGACGCTCGTCCTTGACCCCCGGCGCCGCCTCGACGCCTGAAGCGACGTCGACCGCATACGGCCGCACCGCCCGGATTGCCGCGGCGACGTTGCCGGGGGCAAGCCCGCCCGCGATGATGACCGGCACCGGCGAGGATGCCACGCACTCCCGGGCATACCCGGGATCGAACGCCCGCCCGGTGCCGTGGCTGCCGTCGACGATCACCGCGTCGCAGTCGTCCCGCAGGGGATCGCCGGGCGAAAGCATCCGGATGACCCGCACCCCTGCATCACGGGGCAGTTCCAGATCGCCCGCAACCTGCACCGCATCCGGCCGCGAGGAGAGGATCGCCGCGAGGTCTTCGGGCCGGTCGGTCGACGTGACGGCGACCGTGGTCACGAACGGCGGAATCGCCGCGAATATCTCCCGCGCCCGGTCAGGCGTCACGGACCGCGGCGAGGGGCTCGCAAGCACCACGCCAATCGCGTCGGCTCCGGCCGCTGCGGCGAGAAGAGCGTCGCGGGGACTGGTCATCCCGCAGATCTTCACGCGAATACGAATCCCTCCAGTCTTTTCCGCCGGTCCCGGGCCGACATCAGGGCGGACCCGATCAGGAACGCGTCGCAGTGCCTCCCGAGGTTCCTGACGTCGTAGGGCCAGGTGATGCCGCTCTCCGAGACCACGGTCCTCCCATCGTCGCGTGCCGCCTTCGCAAGGCGGACGGTTGTCGAAAGGTCGACCGTCATCGTCTCGAGGTTGCGGTTGTTGATACCGATCAGGTTCGCTCTCGTGTCGAGGGCACGCTCCATCTCGCTTCTATTGTGGACCTCGACGAGCGGCTCAAGCCCGAGCGTGCGTGCCTCGTCGACGAACGCGGGGAGCCGATCTCCGAGCACCCGGGCGATCAGGAGGACGGCGTCGGCGCCGAGCGCCCGGGTCTCGGCGAGCTGGCGTTCGTCGATGATGAAGTCTTTGCGGAGGATCGGGACATGGACCGCACGCCGCACCCGGACGAGGAACTCAGGGCTCCCCCCAAAGTAGGTGGGTTCGGTGAGCACCGAGAGCCCGGCGGCCCCGGCGGCGACAAACTCCCGGGCAATAGCCTCAGGAGTGCAGCCTTCGTGAATCCTGCCGCGGGACGGAGAGGCGTACTTCACCTCGGCGACGATCGCGTGCCTGTCCCGGCACGCCCGGATGGCCGCCTCGAGGCTCCGATGGGGCATCCCCGCGGGGTCCACGGCAGGGAGAGGTCCCAGGCCTGCGAGGCGCTCGCCCGTCGACCTGATGATCTCGTCGAGGATCACACCAAGCCTCCGGTCGCCTCGATCAGGCGGTTGAGCCGGTCCAGCGCCGCCCCCGAGCCGATCGACGCCTCCGCACGGGCGATACCCCCGGCGATGCCGCCGGCCTTCCCGCCGAGGTAGATCGCCGCCCCGGCATTGAGGAGGACGATCTCCCGGGCGGGGCCGTCGTCGCCCTCGAGGACGGCAAGAAGGGTCCGGGCGTTCTCCTCGGGCCCGCCGCCCCGAATGGCGGCGACGGGCGAACACGGGATCCCGAACTCCGTGCAGTCCAGGGTGTAGGAGAGGACCTCCCCGTTCCGGAGCTCCGCGACCGTCGTCGGCCCGGCCGTCGCGATCTCGTCGAGCCCCGCGCCGTGGACCACCATCGCCCGCTCCGCCCCGAGGTCTCCAAGCACCCGGGCGACCGGAACGGTCAGGCAGGGGTCGTAGACGCCGAGGAGCTGGGCTCCGGCACCTGCCGGGTTCGTGAGGGGACCGAGGAGGTTGAAGACCGTCCGGATCCCGATCTCCTGCCGGGCCGACCTGGCGTGCTGCATCGCCGGGTGGTAGGCCGGGGCGAAGAGGAAGGCAATCCCGGCGGCCGAAAGAACCCCCGCGACCCGCTCCGGCGGGATCGCGACCGAGACCCCGAGCGCCTCGAGGACGTCGGCCGAGCCGCACCGGCTCGACACGCCACGGTTCCCGTGCTTCACGATGGGAACCCCCGCACCGGCCGCGACGAAGGCGGCCGCGGTGCTGATGTTGAAGGTCCCCGCACCGTCGCCCCCGGTCCCGCAGGTATCCACCCGCGCCTCCCGGGCCGGAAGCGAGACCGGGACAGCCGCCGCCCGCATCGCCCGGGCGAACGCCCCGATCTCAGCGACGGTTTCGCCCTTCATCCGGAGCGCCGTGAGGAACCCGCCGATCTGGGCGGGGGTCGCCGTCCCCTGCATGATCTCTTCCATCACCGCTCCCGCCTCGGCCGGGGTGAGGTCAGTGCCCGAGGAGACCCGGGAGATCGCCTCGCGGATCATGCCGCGCCTCCGGGGCCGAGCGGGACCCCTGGTCCCGCCGGGCCGGCTCCGGCTCCGCAGGACCCGGCGCCGAAGAGGAAGTTTTCCATCAGCCGGTTCCCCTCAGGGGTGAGGATGCTCTCCGGGTGGAACTGCACCCCCTCGATCGGGAACTCCCGGTGCCGGACGCCCATGACCGCCCCGTCGTCGTCGCTCTGGGCGGTCACTTCGAGGCAATCGGGGACCGTGGCGGGGTCGATGACGAGCGAGTGGTAACGGGTCGCGACGAGGGGGTCGGGCACTCCCGCGTAGATCCCCGCACCGTCGTGCCGGATCACCGACCGCTTCCCGTGCATCAGCCGGCCGGCCCGGGCGATGCGCGCCCCGAAAGCGAGGCCGATCGCCTGGTGGCCGAGGCAGACCCCGAGCGTCGGGACGGTCCGGCTGATCGTGGAAAGAACCTCCCGGTAGAGGGCGGAGTCCCGGGGATGCCCCGGCCCGGGCGAGAGGACGACCCGGTCGAAAGATTCGGACTGGATCCGCTTGAGGGGCGTATCGCTCTTCACCACGACCGGTTCCGCCCCGAGCATCCCAATCTGCTGGCAGAGATTGAAGGTGAAACTGTCGTAACTGTCGATGACGAGCACCCGCATCATGGCGCCTCCGAGCCGCTCCTCCGGAGCGGCCGGGCCGGCGCTGGAGGTGCCGGCTCCGTGCCGAGCGCCGCAAGCATCGCCCGCCCTTTGTTCTCGGTCTCGATCCACTCCCGGCCGGGGTCGGAGTCGGCCACGATCCCGGCCCCCACCTGGACGGAGGCGACACCGTTCTCCACGATGACCGTCCTGATGGCTATCGCAAGGTCCATCGTGCCGGTAAAGCCGATGTAGCCGACGGCTCCGGCGTAGATCCCGCGCCGGAGCCCCTCCGTCTCGCCGATGATCTGCATCGCCCGGACCTTCGGGGCGCCCGAAACGGTTCCCGCGGGAAAACAGGACCGGAGGGCGTCGAACCGGTCGTACCCCGGACGAAGCGCGCCCGAGACCGTCGAGACGATGTGCTGGACGTGCGAGAACCGCTCGACGGTCATGAAATCCGTCACCGAGACGCTCCCGAAAGCGGAGACCGCCCCGACGTCGTTCCTCGCAAGGTCGACGAGCATGATGTGCTCGGCACGCTCCTTCTCGTCGGCGAGGAGCTCGGCCGCGAGGCTGTCGTCTTCCGCCGGGGTCCGCCCCCGCGGCCGGGTGCCGGCGATCGGGACGGTCGTCACCCGGCCGTTCTCCACCCGGACGAGCATCTCGGGGCTGCTCCCGGCGACCTGGCAGTCCCCGAAGTCCAGGTAATACATGTAGGGGCTCGGGTTTCTCGCCCGCAGCCGCCGGTAGACACCGAACGGGTCGCCCTCGATCCGGCAGGTGAGCCTCCGGGAGAGCACCGCCTGGAAGATATCGCCTGCCGCGATATGCTCCTTGATCCGCATGACCGCCCCCGAAAACTCCTCCGGGGTGCATGACGACGCCGGAACGCCGGACCTGCCCGGAGCGCCCGGGCGTGCCGGGGAAAGATCGCGGATCCGGGCGATCCTTCCGGCGACCGCCGCCCGGCCCCGGTAATACTCCTCCTCTGCATCGGCTCCGTCGACAAGGAGCAGGTTCTCGACGACCGCGAGCCGTTCTCTCCGGTGATCGAGGGCGAGGCAGTTCCGAGCCAGCATGAACCGGGCGACGGGCTCCTCGCGGTCCTCGGCCGTTTCCACCCGGGGCATCGGGTAGAGAGAAGAGACGAGGTCGTAGGAGAAGTAGCCGGCAAGCCCTCCCGAGAACCTCTGGAGCGGCGAGGGGGCGACACGGAACCGGCCCATGAACGAGCGGACGGCGGCGACAGGGTCGGGCGCCTCGATGCCGGCGGCGAGCTCGCGGATGCGCTGATCGCCGGAGGCCGTCACCGTGCCGTCGGAGGCCACGGCGATGGTCGCGGCCGGGGCGGTGCAGATGAAGGAGTAGCGGGCGGTCTTCTCGCTTCCCTCGAGCGACTCCAGCAGGAACCCGGGTCCCTCGCGGAGAGAGGCGTAGAGATCGGCCGGTGTAGGCTCGGGGAGCGGGATCTCTCTATATGCCGGGACGACGAGAGGCCGGACGCCCGCGTTCGCCGCGGCGACGACCTCTTCGCATCCCGGGTCAAGGTTCGGCTCTCTTAGAGCGCTGTCCAGTCCACCGGCATCACCCCGTCACCGGCAGCCGGGAGAGCGACTCTTTGATCAGCTCCACCGGGTACTCGTAGTCGACAAGCTGCCCTGCAAAGTAGGCTTCGTAGGAGGAGAAGTCGAAGTTGCCGTGCCCGGAGTTGTTGAAGAGGATCGTCTTCGCGTCACCCGTCTCCCGGCACCGGAGGGCCTCGTCGACCGCGGCCTTCACCGCGTGAGCGGCCTCCGGGGCGACGACGATCCCCTCGGTCCGGGCAAACGTCACGGCAGCCTCGAAGACCTCGTTCTGGCGGTAGGCGACGGGCCTGACCACCCCGTCACGGGCGAGCCGGGAGACGAGCGGCGACATCCCGTGGTAACGGAGGCCCCCGGCGTGGATCGCCGGCGGGACGAAGTCGTGGCCGAGGGTGAACATCCTCATCATCGGGGTCAGCCCCGCGACGTCCCCGAAGTCGTAGGCGTAAAGCCCCTTCGTCAGGGTCGGGCAGGCTGCCGGCTCCACCGCAACGATATCGGTGTCGGGGTGTTTCCCGGTCATCTTCTCGCCGGCGAACGGGAACGCGAGCCCGGCAAAGTTGCTCCCGCCACCGACGCACCCGATCACCACGTCGGGGTAGACGTCCTCCAACGCGAGCTGCTGCTGCGCCTCCTGGCCGATGATCGTCTGGTGGAGGCAGACGTGGTTGAGGACGGAGCCGAGCGCGTAGTTGGTGTTGTCGTGGCCGGCCGCGTCCTCGACCGCCTCGGATATGGCAATGCCGAGGGAACCCGGCGTATCGGGATCCCGGTCCAGTATCGCCTGGCCCGACCGGGTCCTCTCCGACGGGCTCGGGATGCACTCGGCACCGTAGACCTGCATCATGCTTTTGCGGTAGGGCTTCTGGTCGTAGGAGGTTCTGACCATGTAGACGGTGCACTCCATGTCGAAGAGGCTCGTTGCAAACGCGAGCGACGAGCCCCACTGTCCCGCCCCGGTCTCGGTCGCGAGCCGCTCGATCCCTTCCTCGCGGTTGTAGTAGGCCTGGGGGATGGCAGTGTTGGGCTTGTGCGAACCCGGCGGGCTCACGCCCTCCCACTTGTAGTAGATCCTCGCCGGTGTCTTCAAGGCCGCCTCGAGCCTTCTCGCCCGGTAGAGAGGGCTCGGCCTCCAGAGGGTGAGGATATCGCTGACTTCTGCGGGGATATCGATGTAGCGTTCCGTGCTCATCTCCTGCATGATCAGTTCCATCGGGAAGATGTGGCGGAGGTCGTTGGGGACTGCCGGTTTCCCGGTACCCGGGTGGAGGACCGGATCCATGGGCGTCGGGAGGTCTGCCTGGATGTTGTACCACCGTTTCGGCATCTCCTCCTCGTCAAGGAGGATCTTCGTCTGCATACATCACAGTAGATTTTGAACACATATATACATTATGCACCATCGTTGATCAACCGAGAATGGCTTCGCACAGGGCAATCGCGGCATCCCGGCTCCTCCCCGGCCGGGAGGGGGCCGGGTGCGTCTCCGGGAAAAATGGTATATGGTTGCCCTGCCACTGGATAGCGATGTACCTCCTCGCCCATGCCATGGTCGGTATCCTCATAGGAATCGTGATCACGGCGATCGCCGGCGACAGGCGGGTTATCGCGCTCGCCGCGCTGGGCGCCGTGCTTCCCGACCTGATCGACAAGCCGCTCGGGCACATCATCCTCGCCGGGACCGTAGACTACGGCAGAATATACTTCCACGGTCTCACCGTCCTCTTCCTGATCCTCACCGCCGGCCTCCTCCTCTACCGTTACCGGCGCCGGATCGGTCTCCTTGCGGTGGCCGCGGGCATGGCAAGCCACCAGTTCTTCGATTCGATGTGGCGGCACCCCGTCGAATGGTTCTGGCCGCTCCTCGGCCCTCTCCCCCGGCACGGCTACTCCGAAGACTACTTCTGGGACTCGGTCCTGCGAGAGCTCGCCCAGCCGAGCGAGTGGCTCTTCCTCTTCCTGATCGCCGGGCTGTTCGCCTACCTCTACCGGCGGGAACTCGAGACCGCCCTCGCCCGGTTTACGGCTCCCTCCTTCCGCCTGGTGCTCATTGCCGCGCTCGGCCTCGTCGTTCTCGCCGCACTGGCCGTGGGCGGGCGGCTTCTGCTGTGAGGGCGTCACCCCCCGTTCCAGTCCGGGACAGCAGCATCCTCCGTCAGCCGGTCGGTCGCCTCGCGGGCGTAAGCAGGTATCCGTCCTCCTCCGTAGAGGCATCCTGCGGCCGCAGGAAAACCCCAACCATTATATACGAGGCCGGAGAGTGGAATACCTGTGGTGAATAGTATGACTGGCGAATCGATGCTCCAGATAACCGTCGATCAACTTGCACGAACACTCTGCGCGAGCGCAATCCTCGGTGCCCCGATCGAGGCCGGCGAGCGGGTTATCATACCGGTCGCCGAGTTCGGGTTCGGATTCGGCGGCGGGGAAGGTTCGGGAGGACTTAAGGAAGGCAGCCAGCACGGCGGCTCCGGGACCGGCGGCGGAGGCGGCATATCGGCCGTCGCCCTGATCATCATTACCAGGGACCTCCCCGGCCCCGAGGGTATCCAGGTGGTGTCGCTGAAGAAGAAGAGCGAGATCGCCGAGGTGATCTCGACGATCGGCGAGACGGTAGGCCCCCACATAGAGAAGGCGCTCGAAAAGGGCTCCGAGATGATGCAGCAGCGCAGGGGTAAAATGCCCGGGGCACCGGGAGGAACCGAGATCCCGGTCGGCGGTGAAGGAGAGGCATAAGGCTCTCTTCTCATCCATTCTATGGCCGCGACCCTTCTCTTCTCCATCCTCGTTGTCGTCGCCGTCATCATCCTCGCTCTCCTGCTTGCCCTGTACCTGGTCCCGGTGACCGTCGAGACGGTCGCCGACTGCAGACGGGAGAGTACACGGGCGACGGCAACCGTAGCCTGGGGCATCGTGGGGGCGAGAGTCCGGATCGCCGACGGAGTGCAGGTGCTCGATATCCTCCTCGTCGGCCGGCCGGTCGTGACCCGGGATCTCCGAGAGATAGCGGCAGCAGAGCCGGAGGAAGAAAAGAAGAAAAAGGAGGAAGAGCGAAAACCGGCCCAACCGGTGCGGGAGTACCTCGATGCCGCCGGCGACCTCTGGCCCCATCTCCAGAGGATCCTTGCCGCTTTCGTTCGATCCCTCTGCCTCGAGACGCTCCGGGGAGACTTCACCCTCGGCCTCAAGAGCCCCGCCGACACCGGTGTCGTCTACGGCTACTGCACCGCCGTCCGCTACGCCCTCTGGCCGGCCGAGGCGATCGATTTCGTGATGACCCCGGTCTTCGACCGCGAGGTCTTCGAAGGCACCCTCACGCTTAAGATGCGGATCCGCCGCCCGCTCCTGATCCTCATCCCGGTGGTGAGGGCTCTCCTGCAGAAACAGGTGCGGCAGCGGCTCCGCCAGGTATCGGGAAGGGGTGCTCCGGGTGCCTGAAGAGACCGATCTTGTCGTCGGCGGCGCCCTCAGGGTCGGCGACCGGTGCATCATCCCCATCGTCAGGGCGTTCACGATCTGCATGGGGGGAGCCGCCACGGCCAGCCTGGCCCCGGTTGCGCTCCTCGTCATCGAAGGGGAGCACGAGTACCTCGCCCTCCTCCCGGGTGCGCCCCCGAAAACCCCCGATATCGTCGGCACGCTTCGCGACGAGATCGAGCGCCAAAAAAAGAAGTGTGCGGAGTAGCCACGTCACTCGTGGCGCAACGCCTGGATCGGGTTCAACTGCGCCGCCTTCCAGGCCGGGTAGAAGCCGGAGGCCACGCTCGTGATGACGCCGAACGCCATCCCGAAGACGATGTAAAGGAGGCTCGTCGGGTCGAAGAGGTAGTCGGGGTTCCCGACGAAGACCGCCGTCACAACGTACCCGGCGCAGAAACTGAGCGCTCCCCCGATGAGGGCACCCGCAAGGCCGAGGAAGAGGGCCTCGTAGATGAACATCCGCATCACCTCGCTCCGGCGGGTCCCGATACTCCGCAGGACGCCGATCTCCTTGATCCGCTCGGTCACCGACATCAGCATCACGTTCAGGATCGAGACCCCGGCGACGATGAGCGATACCGCGCCGATGCCCATCAAAAAGACCGTGATCGAATCGGTGGCCGCAAAGACGCTTTCAAGGATCCCGCGGGTGTCCATGATGGTTACGACGTCCTCCCGCCGGTTCATCCTCTGCTCGATCGACTCCTTGACCGCGTCGAGATCGTTGACGTCCCGGACCTTCACGATCACCTGGTCGTACTCGTCCTCGTCGTAGTGGTTCGAGTACCAGGAGTAAGGCACGACGATGGCGTAGTCGGGGTTGATGTCGAACCCCATCCCCCGTTCCTCGAGCACGCCCGTAACCCGGAGGGTCTCGTCGCCGATCCTGACCCGGGCGCCGAGTTTCAGGCCGTTCTCCCTGCTGTTCGCGGCAAGCTCGCTCCCGATCAGGCACCCGGCGCCGGTGTCCCTCGGGTAGGCTCCCGACTCCACCTCGAGGAGGGAGGGGATATCCCCGGCAGGTATCGCGTATAGCATCGCGCCGCCCTCTTTTTCACCCACGGATATCTTATCGGCGGTGCTCGCGAACGGTATGACCTGATTGGAGCCGACCGCCCGGGTGATATCGTCCACCTGCCGTTCGGTGAGTTTACCGCCGCCCACACCCGTCGCCGGGGAGACGACGAGGGTGTCGCCGACGTCGGTGACCATGTCGCCGAACATGAGGCTGATGCTGTTGCCCATGATGCCGAGGGTGGCGATGGCGATCACCCCGATGACGATCCCGATGACCGCGAGGACCGACCGGAGCCAGTGACGGCTGACGTTCCGGCGGGCGAGGTCGAAGAAGGTCATTCTGCCACCCTCCCATCGACGAGGCGGATGGTCCGGTCGGCATACCCGGTCATGCGGGGGTCGTGGGTGACCATGACGACGGTTTTGCCCTCCTCGCGGTTCATCCGGTCGAGGAGGTCCATGATGGCGGTCCCGGTCTTCGAGTCCAGGTTCCCGGTCGGCTCGTCGCAGAGGAGGAAGTCGGGGTCGTTGACGAGCGCCCGGGCGATGGCGACCCGCTGCTGCTGCCCGCCGGAGAGCTCGCCCGGCGTGTGGGTGAAGTGCGACGCCGCGATCCCGACCGCTTCGAGGACCTCCTGTGCCCGCTCGCGGGCCCCGTTCTGCCGGCCTTTCAGGATGAGGGGGTACTCGACGTTCTCGACCACCGAGAGGAGCGGGATCAGGTTGAACTGCTGGAAGACGAACCCGATGTGGTCCCGCCGCAGCAGGGTCAGGTCATCGTCGTCCATCCCGCCGATCCGGTTGCCGGCGATGGTGACCTCTCCGGAGGTCGGGACATCAAGCGAGCCCATGATGTTTAAGAGCGTCGACTTCCCCGACCCCGAGGGGCCCATCACCAGGACGAACTCGCCCTGCTCGATGGCGATATCGACCCCGTCGAGCGCCACGACGTCCCCTGCCGGGAGGGGGTAGACTTTGCTCACGTGCTCGAAACTGATGACCGGCATCGTCGTTACGTCCGTCTCCAGGAGTAGTAGATAGCTCCGGCGATCCCGAGCGCGACCAGCACCACGACGACGATCCCGGCGACCGGGAACTCGCCCTCCCGCTCGTCGAGGGGCGCCGCCGTCGTGCCGCCGAGATCGACCGGCCGTGTTACCGTGTAGCGGTTCCCGTCGTCGTCCCGGTACTCGACGACGAGCGGGATCTCGGTCGTGCCGACGTCGGCCTTAAACGTCACCTCGAACGAGGAGATGTCGTCGGGATCAAGGGTCCCGACGACGTAGACCCGGAACGGGTCGGTGGGCGTCGCGGGCGCGCCGGGGGTGACGAGCACCGACCGCGCGGACTCGAGGCCCGCGTTCATGACGTCGCCCACGATCCGGTAGCCGCCGGGCTCGGGCGTGACCTCGACGTTGGTGATGACGGGGTCCGCCTGCCGCTTGTCCTCGCCGAACGCGACCGGCAGCACGAGGTCGGCGGTGTGGGTGTTGATCCCGTTGCGCCAGACCACCTGGAACGTGACGTCCGTCTCGACGGCCGGGGTCAGGTTGAAGACGACGGTCCCGGAGCCGTCGGGGGCGAGGCCACCGACGAAGGCGATCGAGGGGGTAACGGTGAAATTCGTCCCCTGCGGGACGACCTGGACCCCGGAGACGGCGTTCGGCCGCGGGTTGCCCACCCGGACGGTGATGTCGGCCGTCCGGCCCGCGGCGAAGGCGTCCGGCTTGCCGACCACCGACGCGCTGAGCGCCGTGTTCTCGACCTGGACCGGGACCGGGTGGCGCAGGCTGCCGTCGTCGCGGAAGTCAAGCACGAACTGCGGGTAGAACGTCCCCTCCCCCCCGTCCGCCCGGACGGTGAAGGTGAACGTCTTGCTGTTCCCGGCCCCGATCTCCCCGACCGATGCGTAGGAGTCGCTCAGCGGCACGACCCCGCTGCCGTAGAGCCGGGCGCTCCGGATCGCCACGGTCTCGGCACCATTGTTCTGGATCACCACCGTCAGCGTCCCGGTATCCCCCTTCATCAGGACCGGCGGGTCCAGCGAGGAAGAGGTTACGGCGACGTCCGCAGGGGCGGCGCTCGCCGCACCGGCGAGCGCAGCGACGGCGCAGAGAAGGGTTATGACAACAAGGTAGAGTGGTTTCATGTTACAGCCATCCGGCAAGTGTGATGAGGGTATAGAGGATGAAGAGACCCACGGGTATCCCGACGGTGAGGGCCGCATCCCGCGTGGAGAGGTTCCGTGCGTATTTCATGCCGAAGATCCATATGTTCGCGCTCCAGATCAGGAAGAGGGTGCTCACGAGCCCGGCAACCTGCGCGAGGGGATCGGTCACCAGGACGCTCGTAAGGTTCTCCGTCACTGCCTGGATCTCCTCGGGGGCCGTTGCGGTTGGAATCGTCAGTCCCGAAAGGAGCTGATAGGAGAGGACAGCCCCGATAATACCCCCGAATACCTGGGGCAGGAACCCGTAGCCCGTGAACTCCAGTGTCCGCTTGAGGTCTCCCTGGCCCTTGAAGACCATCGAGACGAGGTAGAAGACGAAGCCGTAGACGATCCATCCCAGGAACCCGCCGATAACACCACCGACCACGGAGAACCCCACCATGAGCACACCGAAGGCCTGCGCCTCCGCGGGAAGTATCCCGACAATCAGGTTCGCCGTCAGTGCGGCCGAGACCGCACCGATCAGCCCGACGACGAGCGCGATCAGCGCCGGTACCTTCAGGCTCGGCTCGTCCTGCATACGCGCTTCAAAGAAACGCCCGGGATTGAACAATACCCGGAGAAATCCAGTATCCATGGTAAGTACGCCTCGTATACTCTTGGCCGATTGCAAGGGATAAACTTTTTTCAGGATCACGGCGGCGAATGTCAGGGTATCTATCGGATTTCCGGGATTCTCCGGACGTATTTAACCCGAACAGGGGGAGATGGGCGGCCCGCCACGGTACCTCCGGTGTCGCACGACAGCCGCAAGGAACACCGCGCCGGGAACCGCTCCCGCCGCAATCCGTACCGCGTTTTCATCGCTTCAGATGTTATCTATATCTAACATGGTGTTAGAAAAATATACCGTTTCCGATCCACTGGTCCCGGAAATGAGCGTTCATACAACTCCCCGGGGTCAAAGATGCCCGAGGTCCTTTAAGCTCGCGTAGCCCTTCTTCGTGACGATGATGTGGTCGAGCACCCGGATGCCGAGAATCGACCCGGCCTCGACGAGTTGCCGGGTGATGCCGATATCCTGGGTGGAGGGCGCGAGCGTGCCTGAAGGGTGGTTGTGGACCAGGATGACCGAGGCTGCGCGGTCGGTGATCGCCTCGGCGAAGACTTCCCGGGGGTGGACGAGGCTCTGGTTCAGGATCCCGACGGTGACGGTCCGGCGCTCGATCACCTCGCCGGCACCGTTGAGTGTTATGCAGAGGAAATACTCCTGCTTCCTGTCCCGCCACTCCGCAACGAGCGGGAGCACGTCCTCGGGACAGGCGATCCGGTGCCCCGAGACGCCGTCGTCCCCGAGATACCGCCGCCCGAGTTCGAAGCAGGCCATGATCTCGCAGGCTTTCGCCGAGCCGATACCTTCTATCTCAAGGAGGTCGCCGTATGACGGGCCGTCTTCGGCATTCTTCAGGTAGCGTTCGACGTCGCCGGCGACCTCCCGGACGTCCCGCCCCTTTGTGCCCCGCCCGAGGAGGAGAGCAATCAGTTCGGCATCGGTGAGCGCCTGCGGTCCCCGTGCTGCCAGTTTCTCGCGCGGGCGATCGCGGTTCGGGGTATCGCGCATCTTCTTCATGCTCATCCAGCCCGATCGGGGTATCCTGGTTCCCGGTTTTGATTTCGAAGCATGTATACGTTGCCAATCGATCCGGAGCACCGGACGGATCCGGCTCACAAAAGAAAAAGTTGCAGGGAGGGGTTTTTCTCCCGGCCGGAGGAATTTCCCGGGACGTAATCGAAACCCTTTTTGCCCGAGGACCGCTATCACTCACAAAATGGAACTCCCCTGGAAGAGCGCCGAAGCCTGGTGCAGAAAGGGACGGACATACGCCGAGCAAGGGCAGTACGACCGGGCTATCGAGTGCTACGACCAGGCGATCACCCTGAACGCCAACGCCGCCGACACCTGGTACCACAAGGGACTCGCCCTCACTGCCGTCCGGCGCCACCGCGAGGCGGCCGAGTGTCTCGACCAGGCCATCAGGATCGATCCGACCTCTGCCTGCTCCTGGCATGCCCGGGGACAGGTGCTGTACGACCTCGGGGAGTACCGGGAGGCGGCCGGCTCCTGCGGCCAGGCAGTGAAACTCACGCCGGACTCCGCGAACGCCTGGCTCATCCGGGGCCACGCCTTCCGAAAGATCGGGCGAAACCCCGACGCGATTGCCTGCTACGACCGGGTCGTCACGCTTGAGCCGGGCAGGATCGGTGCCTGGCTCGCCCGCGGAACGGCACTTGCCGCCGAGCGCCGGTACGACGCGGCAATAGACTGCTACAACCGGGTCATCGCGCTCGATCCCGAGAACGCGAACGCCTGGTACGCCAGGGGAACGATCCAGATCCTCCTCTCCCGCTACGAGGACGCGCTCGCCTCCTATGACCGGGCCGTCGCCATCAACCCGAACCACGCCGACACCTGGTACACCCGTGGATGCACGCTTTCGGCGCTTCAGCGCCATGACGAGGCCGTCGCCTGCTTCGACCGGGCGCTCGCCCTCCGTCCCGACGACGCCAATGCCTGGTACAACCGGGGCCGGGCACTGCAGAACCTGGAACGCCACGAGGAGGCGCTCGACTGCTATGACCGGGCGTTCCGGATCAGCCCCGAGCATCCCGGGATCTGGTTCCAGAAGGCCATAGTGCTGAAGAAGCTGAAGCGCTACGACCTCTCGCTCGCCTGCTTTGACCGGGCGCTCAGGGAAAACGCTGTCGATGCGGATATCTGGCACCAGAAAGGCCTTCTCTTTTTTGCCATGAAGCGTTACGGGGAGGCGATAGAGTGTTTCGACCAGGCGCTCAGGATCCGGCCCGACCACACGGACGCAGGCTACTACCGGGGCGAGAGTTACTACGCCGTCCGGAACTACGCGGCGGCGGTCCCCTGCTACCAGGCCGTGGTCCACGCTACCCCCGAGAACGTTGTCGCCTGGAACAACTACGGTAACGCACTCTACCACCTCGAACGCTACGAAGAGGCGCTCGTCTGCTACGAGCGGGCGCTTGAGATCGACCCGGAGAACCGCCAGGTCTGGAACAACAAAGCGAGCGTCCTCTCCGTTCTCTCGCATTACGACAAGGCGCTCGTCTGCTACGACCAGGAGCTCCGGGCCCACCCGGAGAACGCAGATGCCTGGTGCAACAAAGGCCTTGCGCTCTTTATCCTCGGGCGGTACGGCGAGGCCGTCACCTGCTACACCCACGCGCTCGAGATCGACCCCGGGAAAGCCGGGGTCTGGAGCACGAAGGGGAACGCTCTCGTGATCCTAAAACGCTGCGAGGAGGCCCTCGACTGCTATGACCGGGCGCTCGCCGTCAACCCCGACGACGCCGAAGCACTCAAAGGAAAAGCGATGGCGCTCTTTTATCTCGACCGCCCCGCCGAGGCGGCCAAATACTACGAGAGGCTGCAGCGGTTGCCGGAACGAAACCGGGTTGCAGAACCGGATCTGAGGAAAAGGGAGTGGGTCTAGACCCGCGCGATCCGCCCGACCGCTTCCTCGAGGTTCTCCATCGAGGTTGCGTAGGAGAGCCGGAGCCAGCCGGGGGTGTAAAACGCGGTTCCCGGAGTGACCGCCACGTGAGCGTCCCGGAGCCACGACCGGGCAATCGCTATATCGTCGCCGTCGACCTTCACGTAGGCGTAGAAGGCGCCGTCCGCAGGGGCGGTGGCGTAGCCCAGATCGCGGAGCGCCGGAATGAGGTAGTCGCGCCGGCGCTCGAACTCGCGGCGCATCGCCTCGACGCAGTCCTGGCTGCCCCGAAGTGCGGCGAGGGCGCCGAACATCGCAAACGTCGTCGGATGCGATATGGTGTGCTGCTGCACCTTCTCCATCTGCCGGACGATCGGCCGGGGAGCGACCGCGTAGCCAAGCCGCCACCCGGTCATCGCGTAGGCCTTCGAGAACCCGTTGACGGTGATCGTCCGCTCCGCCATACCCTCGAGGGAGGCGAGGGATACGTGCTCCTTCCCGTAGACCAGCTTCTCGTAGATCTCGTCTGAGAGAGCGAGGAGGTCGCGATCCCGGCAGATGTCGGCGATGAGCCGGATTGAAGCCTTGTTGAGCACCGCGCCGGAGGGGTTCGAGGGGGAGTTGACCACGATCATCTTCGTCCGGGGGCCGACTGCCTCAAGCAGGGCATCGTCGACCTGGAAAGTCGCGGGAGAGAGTGCGTGATGCCGAACGGAGCCGCCTGCAAGACGGGCGCAGGGTTCGTAGGATACCCACGCCGGATCGAGGATGAGCGCCTCGTCCCCCGGATTCAGCACGGCCTCCATTGCCTCGTAGATGGCGTCCTTCGCCCCGCAGGTGACGATGACCTCGTCCTGCTGTGCGGCAAAGCCGTTCTCCCGGGAGATCTTCTCCGCGATCACGTCCGTCAGTGCGGGTATTCCGGCGCTCGGGGCGTAATGGGTCTCTCCGCGGCGGAGAGCGTCGATGCAGGCGTCCTTGATGTGGGCCGGGGTATCGAAGTCCGGCTCCCCGATGGAGAGGCTGATGACGTCGACGCCCTCCTGCGCCATCCGCTTTGCCGCGTTCGAGATCTCGATCGTCGCGGAGGGAGCTATAGCCGCAATCTTCTCCGAGAGGCTCCTCATCCCAATCGCTGGACCATCTTCACGGCCGACTCGACGGCACGCTTGGCGTAGTCGATGCGCTCGGTCGCTTCCATCCGGGTCATTCCCGGCCCGGAGATGCCGAGGGAGACGGGCTTCCCAAACTCAAGGGAGAGGTCGATGATCTTTCGCGCGGCATGCTGGACGACGATCTCGTCGTGCTGGGTGGCGCCCTCGATGACGCACCCGATGGTGACGACCGCGTCGACGTTTCCGTCTTTGAGCATCTTCTTGATGGCAAGCGGCATATCGTAGGCGCCGGGGACGTAGAACGTCTCGGCAACCTCCGCATCGAGGAATCCGGCGTGTTCCCGTGCCTCGATCTCCATCATGTAGGTGATGTCGCGGTTGAACTCCGCGACGACAAATCCAAGTTTTACTGTCATTTCAATCCTTCCCGTGGTACTACTCGCACCGGTTATTGATAATCCTCACTTTTTGCGTTAGGGACGTGCGGGCCCGACGTCCTCGAACCCCTGCCGCTGACCGCTCCCGGCGAGCTTCTCGAGCTCTCTCGGGTAGAGTGCGAGCCGGACGGCGTTTGCCGCGTGCTCCCGGGTCCGCTGCTCCATCAGCCAGGCCAGTTCCTTCGCGTCCTTCGCCTCGTCCTCGTGGACGAAGACCTCGATGATGTGTTTGTTGGTCATCAGCTGGCAGAGGATGAGACCCTGCGAGGCCTCGTGGGCGCAGACCCTGTCCTTCTCCGCCCCCCCGGGCATCCCGAGCGCCATCACGAGGTCGCACCCCCGCTCCTCGATCAGCTTCTTGCACGCCACCGGGAGGTCCTTGATCCCGGGAACGACGTAGCGCTCCAGCCCCACGCTCGCGTGCTTCCGGATCTCGTCGATGGCGATCCTGCCCATGTCCACCCGGGCAAACGTGGTGTCGGCGATCCCGATCTTCATCCGAGAAGCACCCCGGCGGCTGCCTCGACACCGTCGCCGGCCGCAAAGTTGGACGTTTTGAGGGCGAACTGGACGGCCGCGAGTGTGGCGAGGATCTCCTGCGCCCCGACGCCGCCCATGGTGCCGATCCGGAAGATCTTGCCCTTAAGGTGGTCCTGACCGCCGGCGATCTCGATGCCGAACTTCTTGACGGTCCCCCGGAGGTCCTTATCGGTGAGCACGCCCGGGATCCGCATGGCGGTGACGGTGTTCGAGTAGGCGTGGTATGCGTCGAGCTTCGGGAAGAGGTCGACGCCCCATCCCTTCGCCGCGGCGCGGACGGCGTCGGCCATCCGGCGGTGGCGGGCGATACGGGCACCGACGCCTTCTTCCTCGATCATCTTGCAGGCCTCGCACAGCGCGAGGAAGAGCGGGACCGCCGGGGTGTATGGGGTCTCCATCGGGGTGCCCTTTCCGCTCTTTCGGTAGGCCGCCATGTCGAGGTAGAAGGGGCGCTTATCCGATATCCGGTCCCAGGCCCGCTCGCCGACGGCGATGGCGGCGAGGCCCGCCGGGGCGGCGAGGCACTTCTGCGAGCCGACGACGGCGACATCCACGCCCCATTCGTCCATCCGGACGTCGTCGCCGCCGATGGAGGTGATGCCGTCCATGATGAAGAGCGCATCGTATTTCCGGGCGAGTTTCCCTACCTCGGGTGCGGGGTTCTTGATCCCGGCGCTCGTCTCGTTGTGGACCATGGTGACGATCTCGGCCCCGGCCTCGAGTTCCCGCTCGAGGGCCGCGAGGTCGAGCGGGGTTCCCCACTCGGACTCGAGGACCGTGACCATACCGTAACGCTGGCCGATCTTTGCGAACCGGTCGCCGAACTTACCGTTTACGAGCGAGACGATCGATTTGTCCCGCGCAAAGTTCGCGACTCCGGCTTCCATGCCGGCGCTTCCCGAGCCGCTGATAATGTAGAGGTCATTCTCGGTGCCGAAAAGGGCTTTTAAAGTCCGGACGCAGTCCGCATAAGCGGCCCCGAACTCGGGACCGCGGTGATTGATGGCCTGCCGCGTCATGGCGGCGCGTACCCGCTGCGGGACGGGTACCGGGCCCGGTATCATCAGGAGTGGTTCTTGTTCCATGAGAGATCAGTCCGTATCGTCTCGTCGAGGACGGACGCTGTTCCTGCAAGGAAGTTGGATGTGGTTTCATATCAACCTCTCCACCGTGCGAGATCGACAGGGTGAAAAAGAGGCGAAGGCATACTGAAGTGGGATATGGTTGACGTCGCGGTGATCAGCGGTTCCGCCTCGGACGGCCCCGTCGCGGAGAAGGTGTTTGCGGCCTTAAGGGAACACGATGTATCCTACGACTACAGGGTGATCTCGGCGCACCGTGACCCCGACAGACTGGACGAGTACGTGAAGGGGAGCGACGCCCGGGTCTTCATCGCGATCGCCGGGCTCTCGGCCGCCCTCCCCGGGGTGGTTGCCTCGAAGACACAGCGCCCGGTGATCGGCGTCCCGGTGAGCGGAAAACTGATGGGCCTCGACGCCCTCCTCTCGATCGTCCAGATGCCGCGGGGGGTCCCCGTGGCCTGCGTCGGCCTGGACAACGGCGAGAACGCCGCCCTGCTCGCGATCCGGATCCTTAAGGCAGGGCGCGCCTGACAGAACCTTTTTTCCGCCGGGCAGTGAAATGAGGAGCATGAAGCAGAGAGTGCTCTTCATCGGCACGAACAACGCCGCCCGGACCCAGATGGCGGAGGGCTACCTCCGTGCCCGCTACGGCGACCGCTACGAGGCCTGCTCCGCCGGGATTGCCCCCACCGTTCTCGATCCCCTCGCCGCAAGGGTTATGGACGAGATAGGGATCGATATCTCGAAACAGCAGGCAAAGGACCTCGCCCTCTTCGACGGCAAAGAGATGGACTACGTGGTCTCGCTTTGTAGTGGAGGCGTCTGCCCGATGTTTCCCTGGACGAACGAGACGATCCACGCCGACTTCCCGGACCCGGCCAGGACCGCCGGGACCCCCGATAAGGTGCTTGCAGCCTACCGGCGGAGCCGGGACGCGATAGCCGCCTGGATCGACGGGCGGTTCAGAGCAAAGTGACGAGACGCTTCCAAAGTTTGGGATATTCTGACTGCGGTGCAGTTCCGTGGGCAATGGTCGGTTAGAGGGCTGGAGCAATTTAACAATCGAAAAGCCCGGTGCAGTGGACCGTGGGGGAATCGCCCCTGGGGGAGAGCGACTGGCCGTAGGGCAGGAGCTCGAGAAGAACGAAGTTCTTTGAGGGGTTGCAGGGGAGTGCGATGTTCCGATAGGAACGGAGCACGAGAAGCCGTTAGGCTTCGAGGTGCGAGCGTAGCGAGCTTGAGCACCGAGAGGTGCGAGGGGGGGTCTCCCCCCTCGAAACCCTCCGGGTTTCTCATGCTCGCTGCGCTCGCACTCCCCTTTGCCCCCACCCCCAATGCGATACCCGGTGGAAAGCCGTGGACGGTCTTTATAACTGTCAGAGCAGTTCTATTGCAGGTGTAGGATACGAACCCGATTTGCTTGTAAATTCGACGAAAATTCAGCAGATCTTAAGGATGCAGAGTTATTGGGGTACTACGCAGAAGGATATAAGGGGAAGTATTTCTGAAGAGCTCCCCTCCTACCGCTCCATCCGCTCTTCAGGCGCCTTGAGGATATCCCGCACCATCTTTACGGCGCAGAGGTCGCCGCACATCGAGCAGGTCTCGATCTCCCCATCCCGCTCGTGGATGCGCCGCGCCTCCTCCGGGACGAGCGCCGCCTCGAACTGCTTCTCCCAGTCGAGCGCCCGGCGCGCCTCCGCCATCCGGATCTCGCGGTTCTTCGTGTGGGCGGCGGCGCGGGAGAGGCTCCCGACGTGCGCCGCGATCCTCGCCACCCTCGTCCCCTCCACGATGTCGCGGAGGTCCGGCAACGCCAGGTGCTCGCTCGGCGAGACCATGCAGAGGAAGTCGGCGCCGTGCATCCCGGCAATCACGCCGCCGATCGCCCCCACGACGTGGTCGTAGCCCGGCGCCACGTCGGTCACGAGCGGGCCGAGCAGGTAGAGCGGAGCGCCTTCGGTCAGTTCCTTGAGCATCCGGACGTTGTAGCCGATCTGGTCGGCCGGGATATGCCCCGGCCCCTCGATCATCCGCTGCACCCCGGCGGCGAGCGCCCGTTTCGCGAGATGCCCGAGCGTCAGGTACTCGGTCGTCTTCGCGAGGCGGCCGGCATCCACGAACGCGCCCGGCCGCATCCCGTCGCCGAGGCTCACGACCACGTCGTGTTCGGCGAGGATCTCGAGCAGGTAGTCGAACTCGGCGTAGAGCGGGTTTTCTTCACCGGTTGCGGCCATCATCGCCACGTGAAACGCCCCGCCCCGGGAAACGACGCCCATCGTCCGGGGGTCGGCCCGGAGCGACGCGAGAGCGTCCCGGTTCACGCCGCAGTGCAAGGTCAGGAAGTCCACGCCCTGCCGGCAGTGCTCCCGGACCACCTTGAAAAGCAGATCGGCGTCGACGTCCGCGGCAGCCCCCGCCCGCCGGACCGCTTCGTAAACGGGGACCGTACCGACGGGCGCATCAAGTTCGAGGATCCGGCGCCGGATACGGGCGAGATCGCCGCCGGTCGAGAGGTCCATCAGCGCGTCCGCCCCCTCCCGGAGGGCCGCCTTCGCCTTTTCGACCTCGAGGTCCTCGTCGCACCGGGTGCCCGACGTCCCGACGTTCACGTTGACCCGCACCCTGCAGCCCTCCCCGATGGCGCAGAGCCGGTGCGGCCGTACGGGGTTCGCTGGAATGACAATCCGGCCGCGGGCGACGGCCCGCGCGGCGGCGTGGGGGGCGAGATCCTCTTCCCGGGCGATCGTCTCCACCTCAGGAGGAACCCTGCGCAGGCACGCAGAGATCAGGGTGTGCATAAGAACCATTTGTCCGGAAGCCATATTAGTCTGCATGCCAGTCCGGTGGATCACGAGCGGCACGACCTACGCCAACTCGTTCGTTTACGGAAACGTCCTTATCGACGCGGGCGTTCTCCCGACGGCGGTGGAACCGTATGCCAAAACGATCGAGACGATCGCCATTACCCACGCCCACTACGATCACATCGCTCATATCCGGGAGATCGCCCGGCTCTGCGATGACGCCGCCGTCTGCATCCACGAGGCGGACGCGCCCGGCCTCGTCGACGACACCAGGAGCCTCGCGATGCTCTTCGGCGCCCGGTCGCCCGGCGTCGTCCCCGACGCCGCCCTCCACGACGGCGACCGCATCGGTGACCTCCGCGTGATCCACACCCCGGGACACACCCCCGGTGGAATATGCCTCTACGATGAGTCAGCGAAGATCCTCTTCTCGGGAGACACCGTCTTTACCGGCGGGTCCTTCGGCCGCTACGACTTCCCGGGCGGTGACCGGACGGCGCTCGCAGCATCCATCGAGCGCCTCGCGGCGCTCGAAGTCGTTGGCCTCTACCCCGGGCACGGGGAGCCCGTCGCCCGCGGCGGCGGAAGACATATCGCAGCCGCGCGGGAGGCGATCCGGTATTATGGATAAAGGAGTCTACGCCCTCATCCTCGAGAACTCCCCCTGCGAGGTCCGTATCGGCGCCCTCGGGGCAAGGGAGTTCGCGCCAGGTCGGCACGTCTACGTGGGCTCCGCCCGGGGGAGCGGCGGCCTCGCCCGCGCCGACCGGCACGTGAGGCTCGCCCTCCGTCGCGACCGTCCTCCCCGGTGGCACATCGACTACCTCCTCCTCGACCCGCACTTCACCCCTGCCGCCGTCGTCACCGCCGCGACAGACCGGGACTGCGAATGCGACCTCGCCCGCGCCGTCGGCGGGGCGTACGTCCCCGGGTTCGGGTGCAGCGACTGCGCCTGCCCTTCGCACCTCTTCCACCGATCCGGCGACCCGGTCCCCGAGATCCTCGCTTACTTCCGGAGTCTGGATCTGGATGCCCGGATCACAAGAATCAAGAACGAGGGGAGCGAGCATAGGGTATGAAAGTTCTCGGTATCTCCGGAAGCATGCGGAAGAACGGCAACACCGCGCTGCTGGTCACCACCATCCTCGACCGGGTGCGGGAGGCGGGCATCGAGACCGATTACCTCTCGCTTGCCGATATGGATATCCGGCCCTGCACAGGCTGCGAAGCCTGCCGGGAGGCGAAGTGGTGCGTGACGGAGGATGACGACTGGAGCAGTGTGGCGGAGAAGATGATCGACTGTGAGGTGCTGGTACTCGGCGCCCCGACCTACTACTACGACATCAACGGCCAGACGAAGAATCTGATCGACCGGACCTACTCCCTCTTCCACGACAGGAGGCTTTCGGGGAGGAGAGCCGTGGCCGTCGCCGTCTGCGCCGACCGGGGATGCGAGCGCTCCCTCGAGACCATAGAGGGGTTCTTAAACGCCCACGAGTTCTCGTACCTCGGCTACGTCTGCGGCAGGGGCTATGCGCCGGGAGATATCCGCAAAGACGAGCAGGCGATGAAGAAGGCCACGGAGGTTGCGGACACGATCGTCAGGTACCTCCGGCCAGAGGACTGAGATCCGGATATCGCGGTACCGGAGAGGTCCGCCCGCTGCTTTCTCGTGCTCATGGGGGCGGGCGGGGGCTCCTCGGAAGAAGAGGTGCCGTTGTCGTTGCAAAAGACCCTGTTTCCTCTGCACCGCCCGGCTACCGGGCCCATCAGCCGGAGAACGGCTCACGAGCCCGGGCCGGCGGTCAGAGCAGCAGCGATATTATCGCGAGGACGATGAAGATGATGACCAGCCACTTCGCGATCGACATCGACATCCCTGCAATGCCCCGTGCCCCGAGTAGGGCAAAGACGAGTGCCAGTACAAAGAAGAGGATTGCAAGGCCTATAAGACCGTTTACCATCTCTTTCTCCCCCCGGTCGCCGGCATCCGGCCGGCGTTGAGGAGCCACAATCGATTTTTGGATATTTATAATTTTCCAGGGATGTCGAGGGTCCGGGCGAATCGATCCGGTTCTTCCCGGAGATCAGCCCGGATGAAGGGTATAGATCGTTGTCCGCTGCCGGAGTGTCCTCCCGAGGTCCCCGGCCATCCGCCGCATCTCGGCCGGATCCAGGTAATCAGTATCCCGGGCGCCCGCCTCCCGGGAGATGCTCTCCTCAAAGAGCGTTCCCCCGAGGTCGTCTGCGCCTGAGAGAAGCGCCATCCCCGTCATCTTCGTCCCCAGCTTCACCCAGGAGGCCTGGATGTGATCGAAGTTGTCGAGGAAGAGCCTTGATACCGCAAACATCAGGAGGTCCTCCCTGCCGGTCGCCCCGGGCCGGGCGAGCCCTGCGCGGTAGAGCGGGGTGTTTTTGTGGATGAACGAGAGGGGGACGAACTCAGTGAACCCCCCGGTCTCGTCCTGGATCTCCCGGAGGACCGCGAGGTGCCGGACGCGGTCCGCCTCGTTCTCGCAGTGGCCGTACATGATCGTCGCCGTCGAGCGGATGCCGAGGCTGTGCGCCTCCTTGATGACCCGGACCCACGTGGCGGTATCGATCTTGTCCGGGCAGATCACCGCGCGGACGCTGTCTACCAGGATCTCGGCCGCCGTCCCGCAGAGGGTCGAAAGGCCCGCGGCCTGCATCTCGATGAGCACCTCACGGGTGGAGATGCCGCTTTTTTTCGCGGCGTAGGCCACCTCCATCGGGTTGCTCGCGTGAATGTGGGCCCCGGGAGCCTCGTCCCGTATCCAGGAATAGATATCGACGTAGGATTGCGCGTCGAACTCCGGGTGGAGGCCGCTCACCGTGCAGACCTCGGTCACGTTGCGCTCCCGCGCCTGCCGTGCCTTCTCCCGCACCGTGGCCTCGTCGTGGAAGAAGCGATCGGCGTCGCCAGGTTTCCGGGAGAACCCGCAGAACCCGCAGGCGTTCACGCAGAGATTGGTCACGTTGATGTTCTGGTTCCGGACGTAGGTGACGACATCCCCAACCTTCCGCTCCCGGAGTTCATCCGCGGCGGCGGCAATCTCCCAGACGCCCCGGTCGCGCGTTTTCATGAGATCGACGGCCTCTTCCTCCGTGAGCCGGTGACCGGCGAGCACGTCTCCAAGCACCTGTCGCAGTGGCGGCGTCATACCCCTCGTCCTTCCCCGATGCGATACGTTGATCTGGCGCGGTCAGGACAAGAACCTTCGGGTGCGCCCGGTGGTGGTGCATACACTTATCAGTTCCCGGGAGTACTCCGCCGACCATGGCTGAACAGATACTGTGCCACCAGCGCACAAGGCTGAGCTACAAGGACGCATACGGATACGTCATCCCGGTCGGGAGCACCAGCCTGATGACCTGGGTGACCGACGAGGGGATGATCGGGACCGCGGGGTTCGATATCGAGGCGCTGGCAAACGCCGGGGTTCCTGCAGCGATTGTCGGTGCCTCGGAGTCCACCCTGGAGGACCTCGAAAGCCTGATGGACGCCGAGGTGAGGGCGGCAAACCTCCCGGCGGTGCAGCGCCGCGTCGAGATCGGTATGCCGGGGAGAGAAGCCTTGAACAGGATGTGACGCGGCCCCAGTAGTTCGCCGATTCCGGCGTCCGGCAACGACGGAGCGTCGCTGCTCGAAAACGCTTCGCGTTTTCTCGAGCTCCGGCTCGAAGGCCTTCGGCCTTCTCAAGCTCCTGCCGTTCCGGCAGTCGCACCCTTCGGCCCGTCACCAGTCGCTGCTCGAAAACGCTTCGCGTTTTCTCGAGC
>JAHDQM010000054.1 GCA_018433835.1 Methanoculleus sp. | reverse complement strand
GATCGTATCCATAACTGCGAGCAGGTCGACGAAACTGCGATAGTCCAGTCCCAGATCTTCCTTGAGCAGAAGGAGAACCAGCAGTTGGTGCTGAGTGTACGTCTTCTTCGAGTATTTGCACGAATAGAGCGGAATGTGGGATGCCTTGACGGCAGACAGAGCTGCCTCGGTTAACCTGATATACCGGGATGACGACACTTAGAGTAGCTCCTTGCTGTTGTCTTTGGTCGGATAAACAAGGAGTTCTCATTCTCATAACAACTTCGCTGAATTTACCCGGCAAGCCCGAATACGATTTCTACAAAGCCGCAGCATCTAAAATATTTAAATGAGCGCTGATATGTAAATAGCATGAATGTAAAATTAGATTTGTAAATTTTTTATTGTCTCCCGGAGATAAGGGTTGATAATAATCTGCTCTTCGTGCTCAGAATCCAGCTCCTTCAATTCCTTTAAACCTTCAATTGCATCTTTTCCGAGCGGAGTATTGCTTACGCCATAGGGTATAAGACTAATAATCAAAAGATCGACAATATTTTGAAATGGTTCTATCCATTCATTGTAACGATCTTGGTCAAAGCGGGTAACCCCAGGGTTATCTGGACACCGATCACCCATTCCGACATCCAGGTTACTATAGTTTATGTGGATGTACTGGTTAAGATGACCTTGTAATTTTGACAACCTTTCTTCGAGATTCTCATCAATTGTGCCGCGCAATCGTAAAAATTTGGTGATGTACTTGAAGTCTAACCTTCGTTTGTATTTTGGTGTCCCATCATCACCCATGACTTCAAGCCACTCATAATCAGGAATGTCTGGTTTCGAATGTTCAGTCCACATTTCAAAACGCCTTGAAAGCTCCTGGATATCATCCTTGCCTGCGTTCGCAAGTGAAGCATTGAAGTACAATCCTATAAGGATATTTTCGAAGACAGGCCTCAAGATCTGAATGGCATTTCTGTAATGAGCCGTAAACGCTAATACTGCGCTGGCTTTAAGATCGTAAAAACATTGAGAAGACAATAGAATTAATGGATCAAACTCATCTGGATGAGACTTTTCTGTGATAATATCCACAGCGGCATCCCACATGTACCAGGCACATTGAAGGGGGACTAGAGCTGTGCATGGGAAGATTATGTGGTTGTTGATTGTTTCTGTCAGTACGTAGAGTTCTCCTCCCTCAAACTCATCGACTTTCTGAAATAGATTACAGAATGGAACGTTTTCGCAGTTAAGACAATTCTCATGGGACATTTTTATCAGATGGGCATTTTGCCTCTTGCACTATTTAATATATGTGATTCCCTACCCCATTCCAAAAACCTCTAATCCCCTCCCAACCAAACACCCCATCAGGAATACACCGCCGGAGGCACCCGAAACCCCCTCCGGCCGTGCATTCAGGGTTCGACCATGCCGGACAACAGATCCAGAGGATATCTCATGTTACTCATTGTTCTCACAGTTGCAGCGGTGCTGCTCGCGCTCTGCACCACGACAGGCGGAACGGAAGAACGATCAAGCGTCACCACAACATTAACCGACGGCGACACCCACGAGGGCTACGTCGACGTCACCGGCGGCCGGGTCTGGTTCCGCATCGTCGGTGCCGACAGCCCTAAAACGCCCCTCCTGGTCCTCCACGGGGGGCCGGGGGCGACCCACGACTACCTCGAGCCGCTCGCGGCCCTCGCTGACGAGCGGCCGGTCGTCTTCTACGACCAGCTCGGGTGCGGGAACTCCGACCGGCCGGACGACCCCGCTCTCTGGACGGTGGAGCGCTACGTCACGGAGGTCGGCGAGGTCCGCCGGGCGCTCGGCCTCGATCGGGTGCACATCCTCGGGCAGTCCTGGGGAGGGGCGCTCGGGGTCGAATACGTGCTCTCCGCAGAATCCGACGGCGTCGAGAGCCTCATCCTCTCAGCGCCGCTGCTCGACGCCGACCGGTGGGTGGCCGACCAGCGGGCGCACCTTTCGGCGTTCCCCGAAGAGATGCAGGAGGCCGTCAGGGAGGCGGAGGCGACCGGAAACTTCGACTCGCCGGAATACCTGGACGCCATGGCAGCGTACTACACCCGGCACGTCTGCCGGACGGACCCCTGGCCCGAATGCCTGAACCGGACGTTCGAGAAGATCTCCCTGCCGGTCTATATGCAGATGTGGGGGCCGAGCGAGTTCACCTGCACGGGGAGCCTCCGGACGTTCAACGTCACCGATCGATTAAGTGAGATCACGGTCCCGGTGCTCTTCACCTGCGGGGAGCACGACGAAGCGCCGCCCGCGACCATGATGTACTTCCAGGGCATGGTACCGGGATCGGAACTCAAGGTCTTCGAAGGCGCCTCGCACGAGCACCACCTCGAAGAGGCCGACGCATATCTCGCGGCCGTGCGGGAGTTCATGCGCTGTGCGACGGGCCGAAGGGCCGGAGCTTGAGAAAACGCGAAGCGTTTTCGAGTTGCGACGCCCCGTAGGTGCAAGTTGCGACGCTTTCACCTGTCGTACAGGCCTTGGGCACAGCAGGCACCGCCGCTTTTCCTCATCCCGGAACCCACGGCGACAGGCGGCATTGCCGGCACTTCCGTGCGCACAGGGAGAATGCGCACGACCGCACCGGGGTTTCGGGCATCGAAACCTATATGGCTCAGAGAGCCGGATTACCGCCGCGGTGCATCATGAAGTTAAGTGCCAGAAACCAACTTCCCGGAAAAGTAAAGGCCGTCAATGAGGGCGTGGTCACCGCAGAGGTCGTTATCGAGCTGGACGGCGGCGGCGAGCTCATCGCGGTCATCACGAAAAAGTCCGTGGAGAACCTCGGGATTGCCGTCGGCAAGAAAGTCTACGCCGTGGTCAAGTCGACCGAGGTCATGGTCGCCATTGACTGAGCAAACTCATCTTTTTTACCCCCGCGGCAGGCAGCAACGTATAAATACGCCGGCAACCGTTTTGCCGACATGCCTCCGCGGGAACGCCGGGGTACCGGCACCATGGCACAGGAATACTCTCCTCTGCTGATCGCAGTCCTCATCTGCGTCGTGCTCACCGGCATCATCATCGTCTACGGCCTCTTCATGGACCGGGGCGCACCGCCTCCAAAACAGCCTACCCTGCCTCCGCCCCCGACGGGAACGCCGGGAACACCGGTCACGACGGGGGCACCGGTGCCGACCGCTCCCCGCTCGTTCTTCATCAACGTCACGCCCGGAGCTGCCACGGCCCGGCCCGGCGATACGGTCAGGTTCACCCTCGTGGTACACCCCGAAGGCGGCTTTGCCGCACCCGTCGAGGTCAAGGTCTCCGCTACGGCGCTCGGGGGCGTGTTCCGCGACAACCACGACCTCAGCACGGTCTCTCCCCCCTACCCGCCGCTCACGTACGAGGCCACGGCGCCCAGTCTCCCGCCCCTCGTCTCCACCGCAACCGTGGACGCCACGGTGACGGCGACCGGAGGGGGTACCGTGCGGACAGAAAAGGTGCAGCTGGTCATCCGGCGATAAAACGCCAGCACGGTATACCGGTCGGCACGGCCTTTGCAGGGGGATCCCGGGATGTTCCGGGCCATATCCCCGCCATCACGCCCCCTCGTTCCGGATGCCCCGGCGCGATCTCCCGAAATTGTCCTCGAATCCTTAATGATCTCCCAAATTGAAGGGCATTTTTGAGCCGCCCGCAGGGCCGGCAGGACGGTTACGGGGGTCGGCAGACATTACGGGCGATCGATAGAATCTCTAGTATCTATAGAGATTCTCGCAAACCCCTTGGTTTCCACTGGAGATTCGGTCGCGCCCCCTATAGCGGTCCGGCGGGTCTGAAACACTGCCTCCGCCCCCGGTTCCCGGTACCGATAAACGCCGCACCTCCCCCGGAGGAAACCGCAATCCGAAGGTGCCGGGAGAGCGAACCGCCGCGGCTACGGGCGTTACGATGACGGGTATGCCGTCCGGACACAGAAATAACGAAGAAGGGTTTTGCGAGTGGAGAAGAGTTACTCCGCCGCCGCATCGAACCAGACGGGGTCGGGGCAGTCGGGCCGGCCGCCGTAGTTGATCGTGATCTCCTCGCCCCGCCGGATAGCGCGGTGCGCCCAGATACGGATCTCGCCCCGGAGAACGTCGCAGACGTGGTCCGCGTTCGCGTGGCAGGAGTGGTTGTAGAGCGACCCGTAGCCGAGCGCCACTGCGGCGAGCTCCCCCCATGCGAAGTAGTAGTCGAAGAGACGCGTTTTGTCGAGGAGTTCCTGCTCGTCCGCTCCCCCGAGCACGATCACCGGGCAGACCTCGATCACCTCGCCGGCAAAAAGGTCCCTGCGGGCGAAGACCCCCCGCCCACGGCATTTCGATGAGCCGACATACACGGTCTCTGGAGGGTAAACGGCCCTCCCCGTCTCCACAGCACTATCGGTCATGGTATCGCTGCAACCTACAGTGGTGGGCTCCCTCAGGGCAAAAAGGATACGGGCCCTCTGTCCGGACAGACCGAAATCCCGGCCGGAACCTCAGGAATAAACGGCATGCGGCCGCCTGCGCAGAGGAAAGGTTCCGCCCCCGCCGGAGCGGGAGGAGCAAGCGAAAGGATGTTGTATTCTCACGACCCCACTGACTCATCAGGAGGAAGAAACAATCGGAGATGTCATCGTAGCACGCGACCTCTTGAAGCGGTTCGAGGACCTCGTCGCGGTCGACCGTATCGCCTTCCGGGTCCGGGAAGGAGAGGTCTTCGGGTTTCTCGGACCGAACGGGGCGGGAAAAACGACGACCATGAAGATGATCCAGTGCGTCTCCCCAAAGACCGGCGGCACCCTGGAGGTCCTCGGCATGGACGTGGAGACCCACCAGCGCCAGATCAAGAGCCATCTCGGCGTGGTGCCGCAGGAGACCAACCTCGACCCGGACTTCTCAGCCTACCGGAACCTGCTGGTCTACGCCCGCTACTTCGGCATCCCGCAGCGGGAAGCGGAGAGGCGGGCGGACGACCTCCTCGCGTTCATGCAGCTCGAAGAGAAACGGGACGTCCTGGTCGACAAGCTCTCGGGCGGAATGAAACGGCGGCTGATCATCGCCCGGGCCCTGATCAACGCACCGGAACTGCTCATCCTCGACGAGCCCACCATCGGGCTCGACCCGCAGGCACGGCACCTGATCTGGGAGAAACTCCGGAGCCTCCAGGCCGAAGGAAACACCCTCGTCCTCACCACGCACTACCTGGACGAAGCGGAACGCCTCTGCGACCGGCTGGTGATCATGGATAACGGGAAGATCCTCGTCGAGGGCGCCCCGGCAGACCTCATCAGGGAGCATGCCGGGAACGATATCGTCGAGGTCGAGCGGACGGAAAAGGTGATCGACCGCCTGGCCGCGCTTGGCGTCAACTACGATCTCGCCGGCGACATGCTCCAGATATTCACGGACCGTCCCAACGACGTGGCACGCGAACTGCTCGAGGCCTGCCGGCACGAGGCGGCGGTGACGGTCCGCCCCGCGACCCTTGAGGACGTCTTTCTGCGGCTGACCGGCCGGAGCCTGCGGGAGTGAGCGAGCGATGGTCGATATCACCGGCAGGGTGCAAAGCGTCTGGCGGAGGAACTGGGACGCCTTCCTCAGGACCTACCGGGTTAATTTCATTCCCCCCTTCGTCGAGCCGGTCCTCTACCTCCTGGCCCTGGGGTTCGGGCTCGGGACGTATATCGAGGCGGTCGACGGGATACCCTACCCCGTCTTCATCGCACCGGCCCTCGTCTCGATATCGGTGATGTACTCGTCCTTCTTCGAGTGCACCTACTCGTCGTTCGTCCGGATGTACTACCAGAAGACGTTTGATGCGATCATCGCGACGCCGGTCAGCATCGACGAGGTGATCGCCGGGGAGATGCTCTGGGGCGCCACCCGGGGGATGATCTACGCGGCGCTGATGCTTCCCGTGCTCCTCCTCTTCGGCGTCGTGGCCATGCCGTCGTCCCTGCTCCTCATCCCCTTCGCGTACCTTGCCGGCCTCCTCTTTGCAGGCATCGCGATGTGCTTCACGGCGATAACGCCGAGCATCGACGCGCTGAACTACCCATCGTTCCTCTTCATCACCCCGATGTTCCTCTTCTCGGGGACGTTCTTCCCTCTCGACCTGCTCCCGCAGCCTATCCAGTACTTCGCCCTCGCCGCCCTCCCGCTCACGCACGTCGTCGCCATCAACCGGGCGATCACGCTCTCGGCGTTTTCGCCGACAAACCTCTTCAGCCTCGCCTGGATCGCGGTGGCGACCGTCTTCTTCTTCGTCCTCGCCATCAGGCTGATGAGAAGGCGGCTTATCGTGTGACCGATTTGTAGAGGGGAGGGCGCTACGGGCTATTCGCTCAAAAAGCACAATCTGCGTGCAAAAAAAGGTTAGAATCTGGGTTTTCTGTACTTCGGAAGGCAGTCACGGCAATAGACTGGCCTGCCCTCGGTCGGCTTGAAAGGAACTTCACACTCTTTGCCGCAGTCGGAACAGACTGCCTTGTGGAACTCGCGGGGACGGTCCTGGAACGATCTGGGACCCCTGCGGGGATATCTCTCTTCCAT
>JAHDQM010000040.1 GCA_018433835.1 Methanoculleus sp. | reverse complement strand
GGTGCACGCGAAGAACGCCGCCGCAGGACTCGGCACCGCGCATGCCGACGTCGCGAAAGAGGCGCTCGTCGACTGGGATCCTGAGTACATCTTCATCGACCTCGGCACGATCCAGCTGGAGAACGACGGCGCAATCGGGGAACTGAAGACCGACCCCGCGCTCCAGGGCCTCGCCGCCGCAAAAGAAGGCAGGGTCTACGGCGTCCTCCCATACAATTACTACAGCGTGAACTACGAGACCATACTTGCCGACGCCTACTTCATCGGGAAGACCCTGTACCCCGACCGGTTCGCCGACATCGATCCGGAGGAGAAGGCAGACGAGATCTACACGTTCTTCGTCGGGAAACCGGTCTTTGAAGAACACAACGGCCAGTACAGGAACCTCGGCTTTAAGAAGATCCCGCTCTGATGCCGGGCTCGATCAGGAGGGCATGAAGAGATGCACTTTGCAGACGGGACCATCCCCACGGACTACCTGGACTACGTGCGGCGAAAGCACCTCTGGATACTCGGGGGGATCGTCCTCCTCTTCCTCCTCCTGATCGTATCCATCTCGGTCGGTGCGGTAAGCATCCCTCCGCACGAGGTCTTTCTCTCCATCGTGAACGGTATTATCGACCGGATCAACGCCTTCCTCAACCCCGGCACCGCTCTCTCCGTCTCCAGCACCGACCGGATCGTCTGGAACATCCGCCTCCCGCAAGCGCTTGCCGCGATCGTCGCCGGTATCGGGCTCTCGGTGGCGGGCGTCGCCATGCAGTCGATCCTCCGAAACCCGCTCGGGTCGCCGTACACGCTCGGCATCTCGAACGCCGGCGCATTCGGGGCGGCCGTCTCGGTCATCCTCCTCGGCGCGGGAGAGATGCATTCAACGGTTGCCGACGCCGTCACCTTAAACAACCCCTACCTGACGACGATGGTGGCGTTCGTCTTCTGTCTCCTCGCCACCGGGGTGATCCTGCTCATCTCCCGGATACGCGGGGCATCTCCCGAGGTGATGGTGCTCGCCGGCGTCGCCCTCTCCTCCCTCTTCACGGCGGGGACGATGTTCCTCCAGTACTTCGCCGACGATACCCAGCTCGCCGCGGTCGTCTTCTGGACGTTCGGCGACGTCGGCCGGGCCAACTGGCAGGAACTCGGGATCATGGCCCTCATCACGATAGCGGCCTGCCTCTTCTTCCTCGCAAACCGCTGGAACTACAACGCGATCGACGCCGGCGACGAGACTGCAAAAGGACTCGGCGTCAGCGTCGAGCGGGTCCGGGATATCGGGATGGTCGTCGCGGCGCTCGTATCCGCTGTGATCGTCTCGTTCCTCGGGGTCATCGGCTTCGTGGGCCTGGTCTGTCCGCACATGGTGAGGAGACTCATCGGCGACGACCAGCGCTACCTGATCCCGGGGTCCTGCGTGATGGGCGGGATTCTCCTCCTCGCCTCGGACACCGTCGCCCGGGTCATCGTGGCGCCATATATCCTCCCGGTTGCCGTGCTCACGGCGTTTCTCGGCGCACCGGTCTTCATCTACCTACTCCTCGTGGGGTACCGGCGATGATCCTCGACGTCGACGGCGTGATGTTCAACTACCGGAGCGCCCCGGTCATCCGGGATATCACGTTCAGCCTTCGCGCGCATCAGATTCTCGCGATCCTGGGACCAAACGGCGTCGGAAAGACGACGCTCTTGAAGTGCATGAACGCCATCCTGCAACCGAAGTCCGGGTCCGTCCTCGTCGAGGGAGCGGACCTCCTCACATCAGACCGGATGGAGATCGCCCGGAAAGTGGGCTACGTCCCGCAGCGATCCGAGGCCGGCCGGATGACCGTCTTCGACGCGATCCTCCTCGGCCGCAGGCCGCATATCCGCTGGGACGTAACGGATGCGGATATCCGGATCGTCGAAGCGGCGATCCGGATGCTCAGCCTCGAGGACCTGACGCTGCGGTACATCGACGAGATGAGCGGTGGGGAACTCCAGAAGGTGAGCATTGCACGGGCGCTGGTGCAGGAGCCCCGGGTGCTGCTTCTCGACGAACCGACGAGCAGCCTCGACCTCAAAAACCAGCTCGAGATCCTCGGGATCGTTCGGCGCGTGACGACGGACCACAACGTTGCCGCGGTGATGACGATGCACGACCTGAACATGGCGCTCCGCTATGCCGACCGGTTCATCCTGCTAAAAGACGGCGTCATTCATGCCGCAGGGAGCCCCGACGTGGTGACGCCGGAGACCATCGAGGCGGTTTACGGCGTCCTCGTGACGGTCGAACGGTACAACGGTTTCCGCTTCGTCGTGCCCCTGGCGACGGAGGGCACCTGAGAGCCCGGGCAGCGTCCCGGGCTCCTGAAGACCCGCAACCGGGGTAACGTATAAGCCCCCTGTCGCCGATACCCCCGACGAGGACAGATGGTGCTCGAGACATTCATCGGGATCGCCGAGACAGCCCTCGGGACGTTCGGGGCGCTCTTTATCGTCTATGGAGCGGCAATCGCGATCGTCGAGATCCTGGCGCGGGAGACGCACATCCGGGCGCTGAGTTACCACGACATCAGATGGGTCTTTACCACGCGCATCCTGATCGGCCTCGAGTTCTTTGTCGCCGCCGATGTCCTGAAGACGATCCTCGAACCGACGTTCCAGGACCTGATCATCCTCGGATCACTCGTCGCGATCAGGACCGTCGTGAGTTACTTCCTCGGGAAGGAGGTGAGCGAACTCCCGGAGGATAGAAAAATGTGAGTGGGCGTGGCTTAGCGGTCACTTACCCTTCCGGTTCGAGAGTGCCGCTAAGTGCTCGTGCGCCCCGGCAACGACCCTTCTCGAGTTCGCGAAGGTGATCGCCTGCAGTGCCTTGTCGTGCGGGAGCCACTGGTAGGCGATATGCTCGTCCGAAAGCGTCACCTCCTCTTCCGGGGTCTCGATCAGGTAGTAGACGACCTCCTTGTAGACCGTGTGTGCCCGGCGCTGGAAGAAGTAGTGGACCTCTTCCCGAAACCCGGAGACGAACGTGGCCCGGGTGATCCCGGTCTCCTCCTCCAGTTCGCGGAGCACCGTCTCCTCTTCGCTCTCGCCGCGCATGCCGTGCCCCTTCACCAGGTCCCAGTGCCCGGCCCCGTACTGCAGGATGAGATACTGGGGATCCGTATCCTGCCGGACGACGACCGCACCGTATGATCGCTCTTTTGCCATGGCCCTTCAGTTCCGTATTTCAGATCCTCCAACTCCCGCGAGTTCGCGCCCGATGGTCCGGAAATCCTCTTCCAGCGCTTCCCGATATGCCGGGTTGTAGAGCGCGGCGGCGGGGTGGAGGGTGGGGATGAGGCGGACCGGGTGGCCGAAGAGGAGGCCCTGGTAGACCGTCCCCCGGATCTCCGTGATCCGCTCGAACTCGACCGGCAGGAAGGAGAGGATGTACCTGCTCGAGTGCCGGCCCAGCATCACGATCACCTTCGGCGCGACGATCCGGATCTGCTCCTCAAGATACGGAGTGCAGGCCCGGATCTCCTCGTCCCGGGGGTCGCGGTTCCCGGGCGGCCGGTGCTTGACGATGTTTGCGATGAAGACATCTTGGCGCGAAAGACCGATCCCGGAAAGGAGGGTTTCGAGGAGTTTGCCCGCCCGTCCCACGAACGGCCTCCCGGTGAGGTCTTCCTGCTTCCCCGGCGCTTCGCCGATGAGCATGAGGTCGGCACCGGGGTTCCCTTCTCCCGGAACCGCACGGTTGGTATTCTCCCAGAGAGGGCACTTCCGGCATTCGCCGATGACCGCGGCAAGCCTCTCTATCGCTACCTCTCTTCCCGTCTCCTGCACCATGCCCTCACTATTGACGATAACTCGTATAACCTTCTTATGCATTGCGTTTTGCCGCCGACCCCATCTCAACCACCCGGGAACAACCTTTGAAGAGAGAGGAGGTTTCGCACCTCCAGCCACGGATCTCGCCGTCCGGCGCGGCGCCGGTTTCGCGCCCACAGAGGCCGGTTTTTCGAGGGGTAATCCGGCACAGGCCCAACGTGTAGATGATTGTCACAGAACAGGTATATAGAGAAACGTTGAGCTCTCCAGCGCGGATACCGGTTCCGGTATCCCGAGATGCACGGGGTCCCCCCATCCCCGGTTGACGCCCCGGATGAAGAACCCCGCATGCCCGGAGGCAACAGGATCTACGCACTCCGCGTACTTGAAGATGTTGCTTTATCCGCCTCCGGGTAAAAAACGGAGGTGTAATGCATGAAAATTATGCGCCCCAAAAAAGTATTGCCAGCATTGCTGATGCTTCTGCTGGCAGCCTCGGTGCTGCTACCCATTATCGTAGGTGCAGCTGCAACAATGGAGGAATCACATCAGACTACAGAATGTTCACCGGAACGTGATCTCACGGTGAGCGTACACACAGCCTCATCAATTGCCTCGCTGAAGGTCAACGAAATAGCAGGAAACATCCCGGATTTTGCCGATTGGCGAAATGGGAATGTTGAGTTCTCTACGACATACTACGATCTTGAGGGGGCCCCGGCAGCGTATTCCTTCGACGTTGTTGTTAACAGAGAATACCGTGGATACATTCTCGTTTCAGCAACCCGGAGTAATTATCCCGTCCTTGAGTTCTCTAAAGGGTTCACTCCCGACAAATGTTCCGAGCTCATGACACATTCGAGTGAGATCGCAGGTACGTTCGCTGAAAAGCGTGGACTGAACACAGGTGATGCAGAGTTACTGTATTTAGGTGCAACATTCTATTACGCGAAGTTCCCACTAGCCGATTCGAGAGGTATAAGACAAGATTCCGTCATCATCGATCTCACAGCGCCTTCGATCGTTGATGAATCCTCTACAAGACTCCCGGTGACCGGGGATGAGTTCCTTCAGCAGCAACAAGAGAAACAGAAAGAGATAAGTGCACTTTGGGAGGGTCTGGATGACCAGATGAAATCCCCTGATCCGACAATAACTGCAGAATCGGTTACTGGAACATCCGGATACATCAACGGTGTCCCGACATACCTATGGCAATTGGGGTGCTCTCCAACGGCTTCCGCGATGGTGCTGGGCTATTGGGATAGTCATGGATATCCAAACTTCCCTGGAGAAGATCCGTTGATTCAGGAACTTGCCACAGCAATGGGAACTACCCCCGAAGGCTCGACGTGGCCCTGGGACATTGATGACGGTATCGATGAAGTGTGCGCAAATCATGGATATTCTTCAATGGATTCAAGCGACGATGCCTGGATGACGTTTGATGAGGTTAAAAGCGAGGTGGATGCACAGAGGCCTTTTGTTCTCAGCCTGTGGAGCGGTGGCACGCCTATAGGAGGAGATGAACCTTATGGTGATCACAGCGTTGCCTGTGTTGGCTACCACGATTATACAGAGGACTGGGTGTCCATACATGACACATGGGATACTCAGATCCATAACATAGTCTATGGGGATTGGTTGGGTGCCATGGCAACCTGGGTGAGGCCCTGACCTTCCCCCCTTTAGCGTGGAGGAACTTGATGAAATTCCTGGAAAACGATAGAACCGGCAGGGTCGCACTCGTTCTCCTCCTGATAGCCGTCGGTGTTTTCGGCGCCCTTCTTCTCCTCGACCTTCTCATGATCGGTCCCGGGCATCCTCCCCCCAAGGCCCTGCAAAAATGGTATATACCCCAGCCCAGGTATGAGTACGCGGAAAACGGCACCTTCGTCGTGAACAGAACAATCGATAGAGATATCGTTCTGATCGGGGACATTGAAGAGGGATGCCCGTCCCCGTTTCCGGATCTCTCCCGGTACTGCAGTCACGCCGTGTATCTCGACACCGTGTCGGGTGACCGGTATCTGGTCGTCAACTGGTACTTCGACGATAACGCAGATCTCTTGCAGGCGGAAGGGGACCTCTGCAGCCGCCTTCGGTCATCCGGGAATGTCGCTTCCGCCGAGTTGATCCTCCCGGGAGAACCCGATAGATCCCCGGACGAACCGATCTTTAGCCCCATCTCCGTGACGAAATTCGAGAGCGAAGCATCGTCCGGCTATTTTGCCGTTGTTGAAAAGCCGCTATCCCCGGAGCACGACGATTACTTCATCGTTTACTACGGGGTCTTCGGACCGGCCATTCTCCCCGATCACACCGCTGCACTGGAGGAACTTATGCTCCGGAGTTACTCGCTCCGGGGCGCTAGGCCGCCCGCGTCCTGTTCGTGAGCGGCAGGGGTGTGATCGGGCACGGCACCACCAACCCGGAGATCCGTCGTATAGACTGGGGGACTACCCGAAACCGTGAAACATGACCATACCTGCTCCCCGGACTGTGGTCCCACTCTGCCGGCGCGGCACCGTTTTCGCGCTCATAGTGGCCGGTTTTTCGGGGAAAAATCCGGCACAGGTCTAACGTGTAGATGATTGTCACAGAAAAGGGATATAGAAGAACGTTGAGCTCTTCATCGTGGATATCGAAAACCGGTATCCCGACAGCGCGGGGTCCCCCCATCCTCGGTTGACGACCGGATGAAGAACCCCGCATGCCCGGAGGCAAAGGGATGTACGCACTCTGTGTACTTGAAGATATTGCTTCGCCCGCCTCCGGGTAAAAAACGGAGGAAAACCAATGAACAAAAAAATCGGAAGGCAGGCATTCCCCCTGCTCCTGGCGATAATGCTGGTGAGCGCGGGCATTATGCCTCTCGCAAGCGCAACCGAGAACGAAGGCGCCGGAATCGATCTCGACCGGTACTCGCCTCCTCAATTGAACGTCGATCCGTCGATTGAGACGATAGCCATCTCCGAGGCGTTAAGCCCCCAATCGGAGCGGCGAATCACAGACAGTAGGACGGAAGGGGGGATCCCGTTCGGTTCGATCGTCGTCCACGCAGCCGATGGGATCACCCGGGTATTCGACAGAGACGGGAACCAGTTGCTCTCGATCAGTGACGAAAAATCCGGAAAACTACCCACGCCGGCAGGTGTCGAAAAATCCTGTACCCGGCTGCATCAACTCCCGAACGACTCAAGAGTGTATCACCGCGGAGATCAGACCTTCGTCCTTGATGCTGCCGGAGAACTGATCCTGACCGTCATTGATAAGACTCCGTCCTCCGGTCGGAATGTGGCGGAGCCAAAGATGTGGACCGGTAATAGTTGGGTAGAATCAGCAGAGGATAGACCAAATTCCGAGATTACCGAGTATACGGCATACTGGACGGTCCCGTCCAGCCCGCCTTCAGGTCTTGCGATTAATGAGAGGATCTATCTCTTCAACGGCATAGAGAGGACTGTCGGGTCAACGACGTACCTGCTGCAGCCGGTGCTGGCCTACAACGGATCCACCCATCAATGGGAAGGGCAGGCCTGGGCGGCATACAGTCCCAACTACCAGGATAGTTATTATGGGCCCCTGTTCGCCACCGCCACCGGGCATACGATGAGAGGGCGTATCTACTGGAGCAGCAGTCTTAATCTCTGGTCTATCACCATCTACGACCATACAACGGGCCAATACAGTTCGCTGTCAACGCAATGCATGCAGCCGGGGGCCGGATGCCGTGTCGGCTGCGTCCTTGAAGGCTGGAATATTGACGACAACACCGATGTGCCGGGCGACACGCTCTTCTACGACATGGTGTACAAGAGTTATGGGGCGCCCATGAGCATCGACCTGGAACCGTGGTACTCGACCGAGGTTCCCTACGAGATTATGCAATACTGCTGGGTGCAGATCATTCAGGATCCTTCGCGGGTGTGCCTCCATACCTACAACTGATGAACGATGAAACAAATTCCCTTTCTCCTTTTTGCGCTGCTGCTCCTGGCCTCCGGGGCCGGGTGCATCGGCTCCCCGGAGACGAATGCAACGGAAACCGTCACCCCTGCCCCGGTCCTCCACTACGAGCGAGGGGACGTCTCGATCCCGATCAACACCTCCGAGATCCCGGTGAGGGGTTTCGACGCCAACGCAACAGAGGTGATCGAGATCCTCCTCGCCGACCAGCGGGCCGGGGCCCTGCTTGAGGGCGGGTGGAAGATAGCCTCAGTCCAGACAAGTTATGATTACGACTTGAGGACGCATGTCGACGTAGAGTTCCGGAGCGATGAACCGTCACCGTCGTTCTTCATCGAAGTGGACGAACAGAAGGGGCACACCGGCTGGGGGCGCTGCAACGTCCCGCGCTGGCTTGGAGGACCGTTTGCAGGCCCCTACCCTGAGGACTATCACCAGAACTGGACGCCCAGAAGGGGCGTTGACTGGATATATGTCTTCGATCACCACAACGATCGGGTAGTGATGGTCTACAACGAAACGACGATCTTCTACCTCTACCCCTCGTACGGGAGAGAGTGGTATGAAAGCGTGGAGGCGCCAGGATGAAGCGGATCTTCATTCTCTCCCTTGTACTGCTGCTCCTGGTGTTCGGGGCCGGGTGCATCGATTCCTGGGACAACGGTACACCGGAAACCGTCACACCCGCCCCGGTCCTCCACTACGAGCGGGGAGGCGTCTCGATCCCCATCAACACATCCGAGATCCCGGTGAGAAGGTTCGATGTCAACGCAACAGAGGTGATCGAGATCGTCCTTGCCGACCCGCGGGCCGGAATTCTGCTTGAGGGGGGCTGGAAGATCGCCTCGATCCGGACGGGCTTTGAGGAGGCGGACCCGAACCGGGAGCACATCGACGTGGAGTTCAGGAACGATGAACTATCGCTGTCGTTCTTCATCGAAGTGGACGAACGGGAGAGGCAGACCGGCAGAGGACGTTGCAGCGCCAAGATCTGGAGGGGGCACCCGTGGACGTCAGAACCCTTCCCCGAGGAGGAAGACTATCACCAGGCGGTAAACCCATATATGGGCCTGTTTGTGGTCGTCGATCATCACAACGAGAGGGTGATTATGGCCTATGACGATACGACGATCTTCTACCTCTACCCCTCATATGGGGAAGTGACTGAATGGGAATGACCGAAGCGGAACCGACGCCCCTCTCACACGGAACAGGGCGATATGAAACGTAGGGGGGGCGATCCGGGAAAATACAGATTGCCAGAACGATCATGGAATCACCATAGGAAGGAAACAACATGAACAGAAAAACAGGAAGGCAGGCGCAAGCCAGACCTGCAGTCGGCAGGAGCAATGAGACGAAGCGGATCTTCATCCTATCCCTTGCGCTGCTGCTCCGGGGCGCGCTGTCTCTCCTGCACGGCTCCGGCCCTTCGGCCCGTCGCCAACCGCACCTGGCGGGGCTCAAGCTCCGCTCCTCACGGAGCGTCGCCAATTTAATACCCCCAAAGGTGAACACTATATAGAATTTCCCGGCGAGCGTGCGGCCCGGTCTCACCGGAACGGCGCCGACCCGGGATTTCCGGCCAGGTCTCGGGCTGCAGGAAGAATGGAGCGATTTACACAATGAGCGATATGGATCAATTCTGTTTTGACACGACAAAGATCGATAAGCTGCAGGATCTGCGCGAGCGCGGGGTGACGGTATACCCCTACACCTTTGACCGCAGGGATACCGTCGAGGAGATCAAGGAACGGTTCTCCGCAATCGGGCACGACAAAAGCGAAGAAGAGGTCAGCACCGCGGGCAGGGTCTACGTCGTCCGCCAGCACGGCAAGACGATCTTCGCGGACATCGGAGACTCAGGCGGCAGGATACAACTCTATCTGCGGAAGAACGACCTCGGCGAGGAGCAGTTCGACCTCTTCCGGCAGTATGTCGATGCCGGGGACATCATCGGCGTCGTCGGCCACGTCTTCCGGACGAAGATGGGGGAGATCACCGTCTGGGTCGACCGGTTCGAACTCCTCACCAAATCGGTCTGCCCCCTTCCCGAGAAGTTCCACGGGCTCAAGAACGTCGAGACACGCTACCGGCAGCGCTACCTCGACCTGATCATGAACGAGGAGAGCCGCGAGACCTTCCGGACCCGGAGCAGGATCATATCCCTCCTGCGGCAGTTCCTCTTCGAGCGGGACTACCTGGAGTTCGAGACCCCCACCCTGCAGCCGATCTACGGCGGCGCAAACGCCCGGCCGTTCACCACCTACCACAACTTCCTCGAGCAGAAACTCTACCTCCGGATCGCGCCGGAACTCTACCTCAAGCGCCTGGTCGTCGGCGGTTTCGACAAAGTCTTTGAGATCGCGAAGAACTTCAGGAACGAGGATATCGACACCAACCACAACCCCGAGTTCTCGATGGTGGAGATCTACGAAGCCTACAGGGACTACAACGACATGATGGACCTCACCGAGGAGATCCTCTCGTTCCTCGCGGAGAGGGTGCTCGGGACGACCACCTGCTCGTTTGCCGGGCAAGACCTCGACTTCGCCCGCCCCTGGCGCCGTCTCTCGATGGAGGAGGCGGTGCGTGAGTACGCCGGGATCGATATCCAGGCCACGAGTCTCGAGGAACTCCGCGCGTTCGGTCTCGCACACTGCGTCGAGGGCTGCGAGAGCGCCGTGACCCGGGGCGAGTACCTGGTGCTCTTCTTCGAGCACTTCGGCGAGAAGCACCTCATCCAGCCGACGTTCGTCTACGACTTCCCCATCGAGAACTCGCCGCTTGCAAAGAAGCACCGGGAGAAGGAAGGGCTGACGGAGCGGTTCGAACTCTTCATTGCCGGCATGGAGATGGCGAACGGCTTCTCGGAGTTAAACGACCCCTTAGACCAGAAGGCCCGGCTCGAACAGCAGGATGCCAAACGCCGCCGGGGCGACCTCGAGGCGCAGATGATTGACTACGACTTCATCAACGCGCTCGGCTACGGGATGCCCCCCACCGGGGGCGTCGGCATCGGCATCGACCGCCTGGTGATGCTCCTCACCGGCAAGGACTCCATCAAAGAGGTGCTCCTCTTCCCGCAGATGAAAACCGCCGTCCCGGGGCCGAACGGGGCCGGAGCGGAGCAGAACGACGGGGGAGAGTGACTCCCCACAATTTTCGGCCATGAACGGGCAGAACCGGGCCGCCGTCCGTCCCGGGTTGACGGTGGATATCGTGCTCAAACGCGACCAGCGGACCGGAAAGCGCACCCGGGGCGTCGTTGCCGAGATCCTGACGAGCTCGTCCTTCCACCCCCACGGGATCAAGGTCCGGCTCCGCGACGGGCAGGTCGGGCGGGTGCAGGAGATTATCGGGTGAGATCACACTGCCTTCCTGAGGGTGAACCGGATGGCCGTGCCGCACTCCGGCCGCCCCTCTACCCGGTCGTCCGCCCAGATCTTCCCTCCGTAGCGCTCAATGAGCATCCGGCAGATGTAGAGCCCGAGTCCTGCCCCCGCAAGCGGTCCCTCCCCCCTCCGGAAGCGGCGGAAGAGCGAGGCCTTCATCGCATCGGGGATGCCCGGCCCGGTATCCTCGACCGAGACGAGTGCCTCCTCCCCGTGCTCTTCGACCCGGATGGTGACCTCAACCGCCGGCCCGCCGAACTTGACAGCGTTGCCGACGAGGTTCGCAAAGACCTCGGAGAGGAGGTCGTCGGCAAGGACTGCGACCCCTCGCCCCTCGTACCGGACCCGGATAGCGGGGTGGTTCGCCACCTGTGTGCGGATCACCCGGTCGAGGTCCACCTGCGTCAATGCTGCTCCGTTCTCCCGGGCCTCGCGGAGGGTGGCGACGCAGCCGATGACCTCCGAACTCTGCTCGAGCTGGGAGAGCATCTTTTCAGCCATCTCCTGCCGTTCTCCTTCGAGCGAATCGACGAGGAACCGGGTGTATCCGATAGCGATGGTGTTTGCGTTGTTGATGTCGTGGACCATGATGTCCAGGAAGAGGGTTGCCGTCCGGTTGGACTCCTCGAGATCGGCCGTCCGCTCCCAGACCAGATCCTGAAGCCGGGTGCTGTACTCTCGCGTTGCCTCCTCTGAGGCGCGGAGGCGCCGGATGTTCCCTTTGAGGGAATCGATCATGGTGCCGATGCTCTCCTCGAGACGGGTAAATTCCGTTCCTGTGGATACCCGGATCCGGTGGTCGAGGTCCCCCCGGGCGATCCGATTGGCATCGTCGACGATCTCCCGTATCGGGCGGGTGATCTGCCACGAAACCGGGACAGCGATGCAGCAGGCGGCGAGACCCGCAAAGACCGCGAGGAGAACGTGGCTAAACCGCATCTCCGCGAGCCGGGCATCCAGAAGAGCGGTACTGTAGGTCAGCTCGACGACCCTGCTCGTATCCGAGGGGTAGTCGGAAGCGGAGAGGTCGACAAGGATATACCGGGTGAACCGTCCTGCGGCCGGATCCGCTATCGTCCGGTCCTGCTTCACCTCAAAAACTTCTCGGGCAACGGAATTGACGGTCGCGGGATCGGTCGGGCTCTCCGAATAGGTCGCGTTGATGAGCCTCCCATAACAGTCGAAGATCCGGATCCCTTCGAGCGACGGGTTCAACCGCATCAGGTCCTCTTTAAGGGTCTGGTACTTCGGATCAAACCGGTCGGTCTCGGCGGCACTGCAGATGAGCCCGAGCTCGAAGAGGGAGCGGTGATCTGGAGAGGGCATGTAAGCGTATTTCCGCAACCTTCCACTCGCCGGCTCAGTCAGGACCCGGTCCGCCACGAACGCATCGCCGAGCCGGATCTCCGTGATCCGGTCGTAAAAGTAAGGGATCTCCCTGAAATCAAGGCCGAGGTCCGGGGGGTAGGTGGTGTACTCGATGACACCGCTCTCGTTGATGATGTAGATGTCCATCTCTCCCCCGAGTTCCTCTTTGACGCGGGAAAGATCCATGGCACCCGGGTCTTTCGACGACCGCTCGTACTCGGCGAGGACCGGGCCGAACCCCTCCTGCATCCGGCGGTCCAGCGTACTGTCGAAGAGTTTCAGACCCGCGTTCACGAGATGTATCGACTGAATGACGCTCTTCTCCGTCTGCTCCCGGAGCAGGTTTTCCTCGGCGATCAGAGCCTCTTCGACCTGCCGATAGTCCATGGCCGAGATCAGCCCGATCACCGGGAGCGTTATCAGGAGCATGACGAGCACCAGATGTGTGCCGAAGCGGCGAGGCTTCCTGCCGCTACCGCCCGTCGCCGTCATGGGCCGCCTCCCTCTTCGGCCTTCCGGAGCATAAACCGGATTGCCGTGCCGCACTCCGGCCGGCCGGGAATCCGGTCGTCCGCCCAGATCTTCCCCCCGTAGCGCTCAATGAGCATCCGGCAGATGTAGAGCCCGAGCCCGGTCCCGGCCACCGCCTGGGTTCCCCGAACCAGCCGGTCGAAGAGCCGCGGCTTTATAGCATCCGGGACCCCCGGCCCGGTATCCTCGACTGATACCAGCACCTCGTCGCCGCGCTCCTCCACCCGGACGGCGATCTCAACCGCCGGCCCGCCGAATTTCCCCGCGTTCCCGAGCAGGTTCGCAAAGACCTCGGAGAGGAGGTCGTCAGCGAGAACGGCGACCGTGGTACCGGCGTAGGCTATCCCGGTGATGGAAGAACGCTCTATCTCGCGCCTTATGAGCAGGTCAAGGTCGATCGGCTCAAGGTGCCGTGCGCCCCCCTGGATATGCTGGATGGTGTTGACGTTCCGGACGATCTCCATGCTCTTCGTGAGCCCCATCTTCGCCTTCCTGAGCAGCAGCTCGGCCTCGGGCTCTCCCTCGAGGTCGGCGAGGAGGAGGTCCGCGTAGAGGCTTGCGACGTTGTTGGCGTTGTTGATGTCGTGCCCCATGATGTCCAGGTAGAGTGTTGCCATCCGGTTGGATTCCTCGAGGTCGGCCGTACGTTCCCGGACCTGTTCTTCGAGGACATGGCTGTACCGGATGTTCTCCTCCTCCGACTCCCGGAGCTTCCGCATGGTCTCCTTTAAGGATGCGACCACTCGCCATACGCTCTCGGCGAGGTGTACGAACTCCTCGTCCCCGTCCACCCGTATGGGGTGAGATAGGTCGCCGTGGGCGACGGCATCGACGTCCTCGACGAGGGTGCGTATCGGCCGCGTCAGGTGGTGCGCGGCGAGGGCCGAGAGGCAGCCGATGCAGAGGATCGCGATGAGCAGGACACTCGTATGCTGGTCGAGTATCCCGGCAAGTTTTGTCTCTGCGACCTTCGTGTTGTAGGTCAGTTCAACGACCAGGCTCATATCCGATGCGTAATTGCTGTCGGTCATATCGATGAAGAGATACCGGGTCAGTTCGCCTGCAGTGGCGTTCTCCACTTCAAGCGTGGCCCTCTCCCGGTAAGCCTCTCCGACCATGGCCAGCCGGCGGTCGTCGTCGGGGTGCGCTTCACCGGTGATCCGGGTGCCCAGGCAGTCGAAGATCCGGATCTCCGTGATGTCCGGGTTCAGGTCCACCAGCTCCCGGACCATATCCCGGTACTTCAGCGCCGCGCGGTATCGCTGAAACTCAGACTCCGCAAGGCCGAGCTCGAAGAGGTAGTGGTGGTCGGGAGAGGGCAGATACGCATACTTCCGGAGCTCTCCGGTGGAGATCTCGGCGACGACCCTGTCGGCCGAAAAGGCGTCACCGAGCCGGATCTCCGTGATCCGGTCATAAAAGGAAGGGATCTCCTTAAAGTCGCACCCCAGATCGGGAGGATAGGTGGTATACTCGATGACACCGCCCTCGTTGATGATGTACAGGTCCATCCTGCCCCCGAGCTCCTCTTTGATGCGGGAGAGGTTCATCTTTCCCGGGTCCCCTCCCGCTCGCTCGTATTCTGCGATAAACGGGTCGAAACCTTCCCGCATCTCGTGGTTTAAGGTGTTGTCGAAGAGTTTCAACCCGGTGTCCACCAGGTTCATCGAGAGGGTGATTCCGGACTCGGTCTGGCTCCGGGATTCTACGGTGTTCTCCTCCAACTCCTGCCTGACCGCCGCAGAATCGACGAACGAGAGCAGGCAGACGACAGGGGCCATCGCGAGCAGGATGGCGACCAGGAGGTAGAGCATGAGCGGGAACGACGGCCGCACAACTCTCTTTACCGTCGTTCGGGTATCCTCTCCGCTCATGCGTTACCTTCCCGGGGATGGATCGGTTCCTCATTGAGAGATATATCTATAGCTATATAGTATGAACGATTTTAACGCGAACGTGCGAATTTGAACAACTTATTTCGCCCAGAAACCAAATATAAAGCAGCAGCATCCTTTTTCTGAAAACCCAGGTTGAGGAAGCACACGAGACTCCGATAAACGACTGTCGGAACGTGCGACGGGCGAGAAGGCCGGAGCTTGAGAAGACCGAAGGTTTTCGAGTGGTTACAGGCCGCAAGACGGAAAAAAAGAGAATACCGGGGTCGGATCGCGGCCCCGGATTGCATAGTGGGACGGTACGGTGATCTTACATCATCGGGGGCATGCCCATGCCGCCCATGCCGCCCATGCCGCCCATCTCTTCCATGCCCGGGCCTCCCGGAGGTGCAGCGGACTTGGATGAGGCGATGACATCGTCGATCCGGAGGATCATGACGGCTGCCTCGGCGGCGCTTGCGATTGCCTGGGTCTTTACCCGCAGGGGCTCGACAACACCGGTCTTGAGCATATCGCCGGATACGGCGTTGAAGACGTCAAGGCCCATGTACTTTGCGTTCTTGCCGCCCTTCTCGTGGGAGGCGCGGAGGGCGACGAGCATGTCGATCGGGTCGAGGCCCGCGTTCTCGGCAAGCGTCCTCGGGATGATCTCGAGCGCGTTTGCAAACGCCTCGATGGCGAGCTGGGCACGTCCGCCGACACTTGCGGCGTATTCGCGGAGCCGGAGCGAGAGCTCGATCTCGGGCGCACCGCCGCCGGCGACGAACTTCTTGTCCTCGACGGCAACGCTGACGACCCGGAGCGCGTCCTCGATGGCGCGGTCGAGTTCGGCGACGACGTGCTCGGTGCCGCCGCGGATGATGATCGAGACGGCTTTCGGATTCTCACACTCGGTGACGAAGATCATCTCTTCGCCGGAGACTTTCTTCTCCTCGACACTGCCCGCCTTGCCGAGTTCCTCGGGAGCTATGGCGTCTATGGAGCTGACGATTGAACCGCTCGTGGCGCGGGCGAGTTTCTCCATGTCGCTCTTCTTGACACGCCGCACGGCAAAGATGCCGGCCTTCGCCAGGTAGTGCTGGGCGATGTCGTCGATGCCCTTCTGGCAGAAGAGGACGTTTGCGCCGCTTGTAATGACCTTGTCGACGATGCCCTTGATCATCCGCTCCTCTTCGTCGAGGAACATCTGGAGCTGGTCGGGGCTTGTGATGCTGATCTCGGCGTCGACCTCGGTCTTCTTGAACTCGACGGCGGCGTTCAGGAGCAGGATCTTCGCGTCCTTGACCGCACGGGGCATGGCAGGGTGCACACGCTCCTTGTCGATGATCATGCCCTCGACGATCTCGGACTCCTCGATGGACCCGCCGACCTTCTTCTCGACCTTCACGAACTCGGTGTCGACGCTGCCGTCGGCATCGGCGACCATCGTGATCGCCTTGACGACGAGCTCGGTGAGTTTCTCCTTTGCAGCCTCGGCACCCTTGCCGGTCATGGCGGTGTCGGCAAGCTTCCTGAGCATCACCATGTCGTCGGGCTTGACGTTGACGGCGATCTCGTCGAGGATCTCCTGCGCCTTATCGGCAGCCATGCGGTAACCATGGGCGATGACCGTGGGGTGCACGTCCTGGTCGAGGAGGTCCTCGGCCCGCTTCAGGAGTTCGCCTGCGATCACCACGGCGGTCGTGGTGCCGTCGCCGACCTCGTCGTCCTGGGTCTTGGCGATCTCGACCATCATCTTCGCAGCCGGGTGCTCGATATCCATCTCTTTTAAGATGGTCACGCCGTCGTTCGTGATGACGACGTCGCCGATTGTGTCGACGAGCATCTTGTCCATGCCCTTGGGGCCGAGCGTTGTCCTTACAGCGCTTGCGACGGCCTTTGCGGCAGCGATGTTGCCCGACTGTGCGTCACGACCACGGGTACGCTGGCTACCCTCTTTCAGAATAAAGATTGGTTGTCCTCCAAGACTTGACATAGGTATCACCGTTGTTAAGCGATAGAAAGGTAGGTTTGTAGTTCTATATAAAACTATTCACTCATTTATCATATCTATGAGTTCCGAGCCGTCTTCGAGGGTGTGGAGATGTTCTTCGCCGATAAGGAGGGTTTTGCCGATTTTTTTCTGCTTTTTGTAATCCGTGACGACGCAAACCGCAAACGTCTTCGTGATCTGGGAGATGTTGCCGATGAGCGAAGCGCGTTTTACAATCTTCTGGGAGGTGCCGTATGCCGTCAGAATCGTATGCCGATCAAAGAGCGCCAGCGCCTGGAACGGGGCCTGCCGCATCGCGTGGATCTCCATTCCCATGCGTTCGAGATCGATGAGAACGTCGCCGGCCGTGGCTTCCGGAGGCTTCTGGGGCTCCGGGGAACGGTAGCCGATGAGCTCGATCGTCTCGACGAGCGGGGCGTTGAAGAACTCCTCGAGCTTGATGGCGACATCGAGCGTGGTACCCATCCCGCTCTCGTACTTGCTGATGGTCCGGCGGGAGACCCCGAGGTGCGACGCGAGGTCCCCGAGCGACATCCGGGAGCCCTCACGCACCTCCCGCAGGAGGTCACCCTTGATCTTCACGTAAAGGCCGCCGGGGGAGGCGTAGACCATCGGCGAGAGCCCTTCCACGAAGTAATCGTAAAGCGTCTCGGGGCTGAGGGCAAAGAGCCCGTAGCGGATGTAAACGACGCCGCGCTCGAGATCCGCATCACGCGCCCGCTCTCCGATGATGAGAGGGGTTGCCTCCAGGTACCGGGCGATCAGATTGAGATCCCAGGCGATGTCGGCGCTCACGCTGTCGATATGAGAGGCGACTTTGATGATGACGAGGTTGTCGCCTTTCTTCGCGATAAGGTCGAAACTCCGCGGACGGATGTTGCACCGCTCCGAAACGTCGAAGTCGCCAAGGAGCATGATGCTGATGACCATCTGGGGAAGGCGATCCTGCGACATAACCCGTAAGAATCGATATAGCCGGAGAATAATATAAACTATAGGGTATGTGGATCGGGATCGATGATACGGATTCTCCTGCGGGGATGTGCACCACTTACATCGGGGCGGTTCTGGTGCGGCGGCTGCAGCGATGCGGGGTCCGTATCGTCGACGCCCGCCTGGTCAGGCTGAACCCGAACGTCATCCACAAGACCCGGGGGAATGCGGCGGTCTGTATCGAGGCCGAGGGCGATGCGGAGACGGTCTTCGCACTCACATGCGCGTGCGTCGAGGCGCTCGCGGAGTGCGACGACCCGAGGACCAACCCGGGGGTGGTGGTCTCCAGCGTCCGGCCGCCGCCGGACTTCTACTACGCGGCGCTCCGGGACTTCTGCACCGTGGACGAGGCGATCGGGGTGCTCGAGTCGGCCGGGGCCCGGTACAGGGGATACAAGAACCGGCGCGGACTTATCGGTGCAACGGCGGCGGTTGCGAGCGATTTTTCCGACCGGACCTACGAACTGCTCGCCTACCGGAAACGCTCGGTGTGGGGGACCCCCCGGCAGGTGGACGTTAAAAGCCTCTTTCGCGCCGAAGAGATGACCTACCCCCATACCTGGGACACGGTGGACCGGGAGAACGGCGTGGTGGTCGGGGTGCCTCATACACCCGACCCGGTCCTCTTCGGCATCCGCGGGGAGAGCCCAGCCTGGGTCCTGAAAGCCCGATCCTCTGTCCGCTCGGAGGAGCCGGCCTGCGAGCAGGTCTATACCACCAACCAGGGGACTGACGCTCACCTGGTCCCGGGAACGATCGGAACGCTCCGGGAGGGGCGATCGTACCTGGTGCGGGGCACGGTCGCGGGAACCCCTGTCACCGGGCCCGGCGGCCACGTTTCGTTCCTTCTCTCGGACGGCGGCGCTGAAGTCCGCTGTATGGCCTACGAGCCGACCAAGGGGTTCCGGGACGTTGCGAGGAGGCTCGTCCCGGACGATGTGGTGGCCGCGGCCGGGAGTTACAAAGGCGGGAGCCTCAACCTCGAGAAACTCGGGATCTCTCACCTTGCCGATGCGGTCCGCATCCGCCCGCCGGTCTGCCTCGATTGCGCAAAACGGATGACGAGCGCGGGAGCAGGAAAAGGCTACAAGTGCAGGGTCTGCGGCGAGCGCAGCCGCGAGCCCGAGGTCGAGGTGCTGGAGCGCCTGCTCCGGCCCGGGTGGTACGAGGTTCCTCCCACCGCCCGCCGGCACCTTGCCCGGCCGCTGGCGCGTGGCGTCTCCCCGTGGGAGCAGGCCGTGCTTCAATCGGGCCGGGAATGCGATCGTGAGCCCCGCAGGTAGCAGAGCCGGGAGCCCCCCCCAGTCAATCAAATGAACTTTACAAAAAAAGGTTTATAATGTTTGTGAGTTAACTTATCCCTGGTGATCCCGTGCCGACTATTAGCGGCGAAGATGTACGTCTTCTGACCTGTCAGCCCACAACGGTGCCACCCCGGGCGAACAGGGTCCAGCAGCAGGCTGTACGGGTTCGCGGCCGAGTATGCACGGAACGAAGACGAAGGTAGCCCTCCGGGCACTCTTCCGTTTCCGGCCCGAAAGTCCGCTCCAGAAAGAGATGGTCCGGATATACCGGACTCCCGACACGGCGGGACGAGTGGGATCATCCCGTGTCGAATAACCAGTCATCCCCTGTCTGGCAGCGGGGGCCCGACCACCGGGCTCCCGCAATTTCGATTTTTACCGCGTACCCCCCGGTCAGGTTTTCGGGTCGCGATCCTGCAGGGAACCGTGCCGGGGACGGGCATCCCCCGGGAGATGAACCTGACGCACCCATGCCCGGCAGGACGCCGGGGGTTCGGGCACCGTGAACGCACTCCGTGATGGCCTCGCGAAAAGACAATCCATTATCGTGCATGAATATCATACCTCTCGTGCAGAAGCTGGTGTAACGGTATCATGACCTTCAAGTATGGGGATGCAGTACAACAGGCACGGGTGCGCCCCGGGATGACGGTCGGCGAACTCGTCGATGAACTCGGGAAAGCCGGAGCCTACAACGGGGGATCCCTGTGGCAGGCGGTCAACATCTACGAGCGGATGCTCCGCGACGAGAAGGCGCTGAAGTTCTTCGGCCTCTCGGGCGCCATGGTGCCCGGCGGGATGGGCGGCATCGTTTCCGACCTCATCGGGCGCCGATATATCGACGTGCTGGTCTCGACTGGAGCGAACCTCACCCACGACGTCATCGAGGCGATCGGCTGCCACCACTACCACGGGACCTCCCAGGTCTCCGACAACGAACTCTGCGAGGAAGGAGTCAACAGGATCTACGACATCTTCCTCCCCAACGATGCCTTCATCCGGTTCGAAGAGTTCCTGCAGGACGTTTACTCGTCCCTCCCCGAAGGCTCGACGGTTTCGATCTCCGAACTCCTCAACCGGATCGGCAGCCGGCTTGATACCGGGATCCTTGCAGCGGCGGCAAAGGCCGGGGTGCCGGTCTACTGCCCCGCCATCCAGGACTCGATGATCGGGCTGCAGTACTGGCTCTTTTCCCAGACGCACAGGGTCACGGTCAGCGCGTTCGACGACATGCCCGGACTCCTTGAGAGGTGTTTTGAGGCCGAACGGGCCGGCACCATCCTCGTCGGCGGCGGCGTCCCGAAGAACTACATTCTGCAGAGCAAACTGATGACCGAGAGCGGGTTTGACTACGCGGTGCAGCTCACCGGCGACCGGCCGGACCTCGGCGGCCTCTCGGGCGCGACGCTCGATGAAGCCCGCTCGTGGGGCAAGCTCACCGGGGAGGCCACCGCCGTGACGGTCTACGGCGACGCGACCATCAACCTCCCAATGCTTGTGGCCGCAACCCTCGAGAGGCTGGAAGCATGACCGAACTCATCCTCTCCCTGGACGTGCTCGACCGGAAACGGGCGTGCGCTATCGCGGAGTCCTGTGCGCCCTTCATCGACGCGATCAAGGTCGGTTACCCGCTCGTCCTCTCGACCGGCCTTACTATCGTCGAAGACCTCGCCGGTCTTGCTCTCCCGCTCATCGCCGACTTCAAGGTCGCGGATATCCCCAACACCAACCGCCTCATCTGCGAAGCGGTCTTCTCGGCCGGGTTCGACGCCGTGATCGCCCACGGGTTCGTGGGAGCCGATGCAGCGAGGACCTGCGTCGAGGTGGCGCACAACCACAGCGGGGCGGCGTATATCGTCGCCGAGATGAGCCATCCGGGGGCGACCGAGTTCTTCCACGACGGGGTTGCCGAACGCCTCGCGAGGCTCGCCGTCGCCTGCCGGGCCGACGGCATCATCGCCCCCGCCACCCGCCCGGAACGGATCGGCCGGCTCCGGAAGATCGTCGGCAACAAGGCTATCTACTCGCCGGGCGTGGGGGCACAGGGTGGCGACCTCGATACGGTGGCCCGGCTGGTCGACGGGGTCATCGTGGGCAGGAGCATCTACGAGGCAGAGGGGCCGGCGGCAGAAGCCGAACGCTTCTCCCGCATCCGCCGGTGATGAGTTCTCCGTTCCGATCCCCGCCGGGGGAGATGACGAACCCTATGAGTGTTCTGAGGCGGATGCGGCCCATCCCGCATCTGAAGGGTTATATATTCTCCTGCAGATACTGGTATCATGAACTGGAGCCCTGAGCAGCAGAAACTGGCGGAAAAATACCGAAGCCCCAACGAAATCCCCGTAGAGGAGCGGCGGTACAAGTGCCACACCTGCCATTTCGTCGTGGACGAGACCCCCTGCCCTCACTGCGGTGAGGCGTCGCTTGAGGTCATGTGCCCGCTCGACCACTGCGACTGCCACCACTCGATCGTCGAGAGCATCGAGTACTGCCCGCTCTGCGGCCATGCCGTCTGTCCGGAGTGCGGGAGCCATGACGTCGTGCAGATCAGCAGGGTCACCGGATACCTCCAGGACGTTGCGGGCTGGAACGCAGGCAAACAGCAGGAACTAAAAGACCGGGTCCGCTACTCCGTCGTATGAGATATTTTGTCAGGGACGATACTCTTTTCCTCCGCGGCCGGTTCAGGGCAGCCAGCACCGGCCTCAACGGCGGTATCGCCGACGTCACGACGGTCTTGAACCACACGGTGCCGCACGATTTCGAGGAAAACCCGCCACGCCACCTCGAACTTCTTGCCGCCCGGCACGGCCTCTTCCGGGATTACTTCGGCCTCCTGACGGCCGTTACTATGCGGCACCTCTGCGTGCTTCAGTACGACTTCATCACGGTCTTCATCACCGCCGGGGTGACCAACCCGACGCCGCCTCCCGCTCCGCACACCATCAACATCATCGTCTGCAGCAGGGAGGGGATGGTCGACGCGGCGCTCCTGGAGACGATCGTCACCGCGACGGGGGCAAAGGCCCAGGCGCTCCACAACCTCGGATACGATTTTCCCGGGACCACCACGGATGCGGTCGCAGTCGCCTGCGACCGTGATGCGGAACCGTCGCACCCTTCAGAACATCGTCCGGTACACACCTACGCCGGAACCCTGACCGAGGTCGGCCGGCGGGTCCACGCGGCCGTCCTCTACGGGGTCCCGGAGGCTCTCGCACGATACGAAGGCAAGGTCCGGCGGAACGAGCCGTCGTTCTTCATTTACAGCCGCTACGGCGGCGATCACTGGGTGGAGTGGCAGAAGGAGGGCTGCCCCTACTACCCCTGCCACTTCCCGGGACAGCGGTGCGACTACTGCTACTGCCCCTGTTACCCCTGCGCAGACGAGGAGCTCGGGGAATGGGTCGAGAGTTCGAACGGCGGCAGGGTCTGGGGGTGCGCCAGGTGTACGCTCCTGCACGTCCCCGAGATTGCAGACTACGTGAAAAGAAATCCGGAGGCCGCTCTCGCCGAACTCAAGCGTCTCCGGGACCGGTTATAATTGAGTTTTACGCCTCGGCGACGCCGAGGGCGGAGAGCATCTCTTCGAGAGGGATGCCATGAGCCTGGGCGGCTTCCCGGATCGTCTCGTTATTTGCGATGGCGCAGCCAAGGCAACCCATTCCGAACCGGAAGAGTACCTGTGCCGATTCGGGCTTCTCCCGAAGGAGGTCCGCGATTGTACTGTCCGCAGTCAATGCCATACATCAGCTGTATGGCCTTGCCCCTATATATACATTCAAGGATCGGGTGCAGGGATGCGCTGATTCGGCCACGGACGCTAAAACAATGCATCCGCCAGCCTCTGCGGGTGCAGGCAACCCTGCCGGGCCGATAGAATCCGCCCCCCAACGAGGAGACGCTTTCCGGCCGGCGGGGTCAAAAGCACTGCGTGAAGACGGGGACGGACTGCTGTTGCCGCGCTCTCCGCGGTTCGGCCGCACGGGGGGCCTCCACACCGCGGGGGTCAGGAATACTTTCACGTCGCGGGCCGAGTCTTAATACCCTGATGAGGTGAAGTACAGACTGGAGATGTAAGTATGAACCTATCAGAGGTAACAGAGAGAATCTCCCGGAAACTTGAAGCAAAAGGTGCACAGCCCGATCGGCAGAAGATCGAATCACGCCTCCGCCGTCTTGCCGAGGAGTTCGGCGTCAACATCGACGAGGCCGAGCGAACGGTGACGGCCGATCTCGCCCGCGAGTATAACCTCACCGGTGTCGGGAACACCTCCACGGAACTCCGACCGATAAACGAGATCGTTCCCGGCGAGTGGGTGACGATCGAGGGAAAGATCGTTGCCCTGACCCCGCCGATCTCACCCTCGATCGCACAGACCGGGATCATCGCCGACTCGAGCGGCGCCATGCGCTTCGTGACCTGGGCCCGGGCGAACGCCCCTGCGATGGAGTACGGACACTGGTACCGCATTGAGTCCGCGGTCGTCGACGAGTACAAGGGCGCACCGAACCTGAAGATCCATTCGGGTACAACGATCTCCCGGATGGAGAAGGATGCTCCGCTCCTCCCCTCGATAACGCCGATCGCGGAGTTGAAGCCCGGTGTCGGAAGCGTACGGGCCAAGGTCATCCAGGACTGGGAAGTCTCCCACGACCGGATGCTCCAGACGGGGCTCCTCGGCGACGAGACCGGCACCATCAAGTTCGTCATCTGGAAAGAGGGGGGAGCAGGCTCCTCCGGAACCGGCCCGGCGGCTCCAGAGGAGCCGCTCGGGAAGGATAAGCTGGACCTCGACGCCGTCTACAACATCTTCTACGCCACCGTCGACGAGTACAACGGCAGGCTCTCCCTCGCCCTGAACACCGCGATGTACATCACCGACGAGGGCGACATCGAGGTCGGGCGAAACGAGACCGAGATCCGGGGAGCTCTTGTCCACGTCGCTCCCGGCTCGGGCCTGATCAAGCGCTGCCCGGTCGAGGGCTGCAACCGCACGCTCTCCCGGCAGAACTACTGCCCGGTGCACGAGATCCAGCCCGAGTTCCGCTACGACCTCCGCTTAAAAGCGGTCCTGGACGACGGCATACGTGCCAGGAACGTCCTGATGCAGCGCGAGACCGTCGAAGAACTTGCAGGGATCACCCTCGAAGAGGCCGTCGGGATCGCGGAAACGAACCCGCTCGGCATGGACGAGATCTTCTACCGCATCAGGAACACGGTGCTCGGGCGCTACTACACCTGCACGGGGAGCGAGTTCGGCGGCAGGCTGCTCGTCAACTCCTGCACTCCGATCACGTTCGAGCCCGAGGAACTGGCTGCACTGCTGAACCGCGCCGGGGGGGAGCCGGCATGAAGCCCCAGAGCGCATTCGAGCGCGAACCGGCACGCAGGGTCTTCGCATCCGAGCTCCGGGAGACCCGCTACCAGTTCAAGGAGGGCGAGGACGAGAAGAGCCCGACCTACGTCCTCCTCCCGAGCGGGATCCGGAGCAACCGGATCTTCATCGTCGGGACGCTCACGGAGAAGCAGCGGCAGGGCGACCAGAACATCTTCTACCGCGGACGGGTGGTCGACCCCACGGGCACCTTCTTCATCATGGCCGGGTCCTACCAGCCCGAGGCGATGCAGCAGCTTGCCCGGATCGAGCAGCCCGCGTTCGTCGCCGTCGTCGGGAAGCCGAACCTCTACACGACTCAGGACGGAAACTGCCTGGTCTCGGTCCGTGTGGAGTCGATCGCGGTCGTGGACCGTGACACCCGCGATCTCTGGGTGCTGGATACCGCCCGCGAGACCCTGGACCGGCTGGATGCATTCGGGACCACCGACGACTCCAGGAAGGCCCAGGAAGAGTACGGGACCCAGCCCGACGTCTATCGGAAGATCGTCTACGACGCCCTCACCCAGGTGCAGTTGTAGGGCCGCGCTCTACCTCCGAAACTCTTTTTTACGGGCAACTGCCATTCTCCCCCGGACGCCGCCGCATCTGCCTGCGTGATTCTCCTCCAGCTCGTAGAGGCCGTTTTTCGTGCTGGACCGATATGATGGCCCTGACGTGTAAAGGGAGGTGACAGAAAAGGTATATAGCGGAGCGTTCGATTTTTACGATGGCGATGCAAAAACGGTCTCAAAGGGAAGTCGTCGGTTCCCGTTGCACGACCGGGATCATCGATACGGTTCCGATGCGAGGGACACGGGCAGAACAGTCAGGAGACATCTTCACCATGAACCGAAGAAAAACGATCACCTTCATCGCGGTTTGGAATTTTCTCCTTCATCTGGGCTCTCTCTTACCTCGTAAACGTCCGGGAGGAGGGGGCAGAGAGGGGTTACGCCCGGGTCGTCTTCATGGTAGGCGTGGTGCTGGGCATGATAAAGGTCTTCGTTATCACCAGGATCGAGTCGTGGATATCGGAGAGACGCAAAGACCAGGAGTAGCCGGCACGAAAGATCTTCCAAAAGATCGGACGAGGTCCGGGAGGATTATTCCGTCTGCTCCCCCGGCATCTCCCCGGCAGGCTCCTGCCGGGCGCCCTTCCACTCACCCTTCAGCTCGGGGTAGTCCGCGAGGATCTTGCTGACCGTGCTCCTGCTGACATCGAACATCCTGCAGATCTGGCTGATGCTCGTCCCGGCCTGCCGTATCGTGAGGAGGGCCTCGACCTGGCCCTCGTTGAGTGCTTTCGGCCTCCCGATGGGGCGCCCGTCCTCTTTCTTCGTCTTCTTCGAGACAGGGGGTGCGGTCTTCCGGGCACTCTCCCGGTACTGCTCCATATACGCGACGAAGTTGGCGGTCGCCTCTCTTCTCTGTTCCGGGTCGTCCCGGAACCCGAAGAAGTCGTTATTCACGCAGTAAACCGTGTATTTATCGTTCAGAATTTTGAGGGTTGCAAGCCCGGCATCCATGTCCCTGGCAAGACCGGCGAGATCGTAGATGACGATGTCGGGGCAGTTGTTGGCGGCACAGTAATCCAGCATCTCCATAAAGCCCTTCCGCTTCTCCGGAGACGTTGCGTTCGCCCGGTGATCATGGAAGATTTCAACAATCTGAAACCGATATTTACAATAGTCCTCCACTTCACTCTTCTGTGCTGCGAAATCCCCCTTCTTTCTCGTATTCAAGTATGCCACGGCATCTTTTTTCATCCGTCTATGGTGCCGTACAATCGTATATATTGTTTTTGAAAACTCATGAGCAACGCCATTTCGCGGCATGCCGGGGAGTCCCGTGCATATTCCTGCTCTCCACCGGAGATGTGTAAAAAGACCTTCCCGACCGATTTCAGGAGGCGATCCTGCGGACCTGCGGGACTAAAAAGGGATACGTGTTATTTTTCCGGTCTTCGGGACTCCCACCGGTCCAGAACGTCTTTTCCCTCGACAAAGACGAGCCCGTGCTTTTTCGCATACGCCATCGCACCTTCTTTCGAGAGGGCAAGCCCCGTCTCGTCGTCCAGCATCTCGCAGATCGTGACCGCCGGGGTGACCCCGGCCATGGCGGCAAGCGCGATCGAGAGTTCGGTCTGCCCCCGCCGGTCGTCGAGCAGCCGGTCGGCGGCCCTGAGGAGCGCCATATGGCCTGGCGTCCGGAAGTGTGCGGCAAAGTCGTGCCCGCCGCCGTTGAGCGACCGTTGCACCTCCTGTGCGACGGCCGTGACCGTCAGGGCGCGATCCCTGTCCGTGACCCCGGTGTAGGTCTCCCGGTGGTTCACCCAGAGGGAGAACGACGAATGGTTCTTTGGGTCGTAGGGAACTTCGCCGTCCTTCTCGACGAGGCTGCAGGCACGCAGGACGTCGTGCGCAAACGGCAGACCGAGCCTCTTTGCAGCCTCGGGGTGCACCGCCGTGCAGATCAGCCCGCCGCCGTCTTTACGCATCTGCCGGATGTGGGCAGGGGTGACGGCGTCTGAGCGGATCGCAAAATCAGTCTCGCGCTCCCGGTTGTCAAAGTCATATAGCAGGACAAATTCGCCCCTCGCGAGGGCCTGTATGGCTGCATCAATCATGGGTAATCTCCACCTCGATCGTATCGCTATCATTCAGATTCAGGGCTTTGCGGAGTTCGCACCCGGCGATGACCTCGACGATATCCTCCGGGTAGTGGGTGCGGGAGGGCACGACTATCGCGCACTTATGGCCCCGGATCCGACAGGGAAGAACCCTGGCTGCGCCGAACGTCCGCTCATCCGCAGTAAACCCTGGGACATCGATCCACCCGGCATGGTCGAGCTGTTTGCGGACCTGAACGCTCGCCGCATCGAGCCTGATGTTCAGGGTCCCGGGGAAGGGTTCGAACCCGAGATACGCGCCGAACTGCTCCTTGTAGTGGGGGATGCTCATGTAGTAGCGCCCTTCCCCGAGCCCGCTGATCACGGTCCCGGCAAGGGTATACTGCCTGCGTTCCGGGTTGAATATCCTGACGTAATCCGCATACTCCCGCTTCAGCGCCTGCTCGCCCACCCGGGTGACGGCGACGTACTGGCCGTCGGGCTTCATCGACCGTACGACGAACTGCTGCCGCTCAAGCGCGATCAGCCGCCGTGAGGCGGTCTGGGGGCTGATCCCCAGAACGTTTCCGAGCGACTGCGACGAGAGCCAGATCGGGCCCCGGCACCCGCCGAGCAGGGCGATCGTCTTTAAGGACTGCAGATCTTCCGCTTCAACCATTGTATCATAATTGAGATGCATACTATATACGGGTTGCGCACCGAGCCCGACTGATGGATCTTCGTGAAATGTCGAAGTGGCATACGCTAATTATTTAAGTCGAAGTGTTAACAGTACCTGCATGAAATCCGGAGTGCGGCATCAACTTGCCGAGAAAATGGCAGGAGAGATCACACTCTCGGACTCACCGGGACAGGCCTTGAAAAAGTGGCGGCAGAGTTTCAACATCCCCCAGGGACTGCTCGCCGAGCGTCTCGAGGTCTCTCCCTCGGTTATCAGCGATTACGAAAGCGGACGACGAAAAAGTCCGGGCACCGCCATCGTCGGCAAGATCGTTGATACGATCCTCTCGATCGACGAGGACAACGGCGGTCGGTTCATCAACAAATTTGCAAAAATTCTGTACAGTGAGTTCGACGAAGACGTCATCTACGACATCCACGAGTATGCATCCCCCGTGAGCCTGTCGGACTTCGCAGCGGCCATCGACGCCGTCACGCTCTGCGGTCCGACGGACCAGGCCATCTACGGGTATACGGTGATCAACAGTCTCAATGCGATCCTCCAGCTCTCTTCGAGCGAGTTCAACCGCATCTACGGCTGGAGCACGGAGCGTGCCCTCATCTTCACCGAAGTCTCAACCGGGAAATCCCCCATGGTGGCGATCCGGGTCACGCCGTTCAAGCCCCGCTGCGTGGTTCTGCAGGGTATCAGCCAGGAGCAGGTACACCCGCTGATCCCGGGCCTTGCGGAGCGTGACCGGATCAGCGTACTCTGCACCGAGATGGATGTCGAGAAGATCATCAGTTCACTACGAGGAAAGTCATGGTAGGCATTTATTCGTACGGCGTCTACATCCCGCGATACCGGATAAAAGTCCCGGAGATCGCCCGGGTATGGGGCGCCAACGCAGACGACATCACCCGGGGGCTCGGTGTCTTTGAGAAATCCGTCCCCGATCTCGATGAGGATACCGCAACGATCGCCGTCGAGGCGGCCCGTGCCGCCCTTCGGCGCAGGACCGTCGACACTGACGCGATCGGCGCCATCTACGTGGGAAGCGAGTCGCACCCCTACGCGGTCAAGCCCACGGCCTGCACGGTCGGCGAGGCGATCGGGGCGACTCCCAACATGACCGCCGCCGACTACGAGTTTGCATGCAAGGCCGGAACGGCGGGCATTCAGACCTGCATGGGCATGGTCAAAAGCGGGATGATCCCGTTCGGGATCGCCATCGGTGCGGACGTGGCACAGGGTGCTCCAGGGGACGCCCTCGAGTACACAGCGGCGGCCGGCGGAGCGGCGTTCGTCATCGGGGATGAGGATCCCATCGCCGAGATCCACCGGACCTGCTCCTACACCACCGACACGCCCGACTTCTGGCGGCGTGAAGGACAGAACTACCCCCGCCACGGCGGACGGTTCACCGGCGACCCGGGCTACTTCAGACACGTCCAGGGCGCCGCGCGGCTGATGCTTGAGGCGGCCGGGACGAACCCGAAGGACTACGACTACGCCGTCTTCCACCAGCCCAACGCAAAGTTCCCGCAACGGGCGGCAAAGATGCTCGGGTTTACCGACGAGCAGATCCAGCCCGGCCTCGTCGTCCCGAGGCTCGGCAACACCTACTCGGGGGCATCGATGATCGGGCTTGCCGCTACGCTCGACGTGGCAAAACCGGGCGACCGGATCTTCGTCACCTCGTTCGGGTCGGGGGCGGGGAGCGACGCTTTCGACATCACGGTCACCGATGCCATCGATTCCGTTGAGTTCGACCGGGCAGCGGCGCCGAGCGTCGAGAAACTGCTCGCAAACCCGACCTACCTCGACTATGCACTGTACGCCAAACACAAGGGGAAGATCGTGATGCAGAAATGAGAGACGTAGCAATAATCGGAGTCGGGTGCACCGAGTTCGGGGAGCACTGGGGCACCTCGTTCCGCGACCTCTTCGTCAAGGCGGGGACGCTGGCGCTCGAGGATGCCGGGGTCACCGGCGAGAATCTCGACGCTCTCTACGTAGGGAACATGAGCGCAGGCAGATTCGTCGAGCAGGAGCACATCGGGGCCCTTATCGCGGACTACGCCGGCCTGGCAACAAACCATGTCGCTTCGACCCGGGTGGAGGCGGCCTGCGCCTCCGGCGGACTTGCCTTCCGGCAGGCGGTGATCGCGGTCGCGAGCGGCATGGAAGACATCGTGGTCGCTGCGGGCGTCGAGAAGATGACCGACGTCGGGACCGGGGCGAGCGTGGACATGCTCGCGAGCGCCGCGGACCGCGAGTGGGAGGGGTTTGCCGGGGCGACCTTCCCCGGGCTCTACGCCATGATCGCAACCGACTACATGCACCGCTACCCCCTCACCCGGGAGCAGCTTGCAGAGGTGGCGGTGAAGAACCACGAGAACGGCGCAAAGAACCCGATCGCCCAGTTCCGGAACAGGATCACGGTCGATACGGTGCTGAACTCCTCGCTGGTCGCCGACCCCCTGCGGCTCTTCGACTGCTCGCCGATCACCGACGGTGCGGCGGCGGTCGTGGTGGTGCCGCTCGAACGCGCCCGCGAGTTCACCGATTCGCCGGTCAAGGTGCTCGCAAGCGCCCAGGCGAGCGACACCATCGCGCTCCACGACCGGCGGGACATCTCCACCCTGGACGCCACCGTGGCGGCAGGGAGGGGGGCGTTTTCCCAGGCGGGCCTCACCCACAAGGATATCGATATGCTGGAGGTCCACGACTGCTTCACGATCGCCGAGATCTGTGCGATCGAGGACCTCGGGTTCTGTAAAAAAGGTGAGGCGGGGAGGCTCACCGCGGAAGGGACGACCGCCCTCGGCGGGGAGATCCCGGTGAACACGAGCGGCGGCCTGAAGGCCTGCGGCCACCCGGTCGGTGCGACCGGGATCAAGCAGATCTACGAGATCGTCAGCCAGCTCCGCGGCGAAGCCGGGGCCCGGCAGGTGGACGCGGAGATCGGTATGGCCCATAACGTGGGCGGCACCGGCGCGACGGTCGTCGTGCACATCCTGGGGGCATAACAATGTCGGTTTCACGGTTCTGGAGAAAGATTCCGCAGCGGTATAACCTCGTCGGGACGCAGTGCACGACCTGCGGGCGGTACTTCTTCCCGCCCAGATCGCTCTGCCCCGACTGCCGGCGGAGCGGCAAGATCGTCGACCATAAGTTCAACGGCGAGGGAACGGTCGTCACCTACACGGTCGTCCGGTCGGCAAGCGACCAGTTCGAGAACACCACCCCCTACGTCCTTGCGGTCGTGCAGCTCGACGAGGGGCCGAGGCTCACTACCCAGATCGCCTGCCCCCCCGGAGAGGCGAAGATCGGGATGCGGGTCAAGAGCGTCTTCCGCCGGGTGGCGGCGGACGGCGAGAGCGGCACCATCCACTACGGCACGAAGTTCGTGCCGTCGGAATGATCCTGATCGTATTTGGGTTGGCAGGGGTTTTCCGCGCTCTGCGCGGGATTTAATGACGCTCTATACTTCTTTTTTGGCTCGCACGAGAGCGTAGCGAGCTTGAGACACCATCAGGCTTCGAAGATGCGGGCGGTGCGTCCTGCGGTACGGCGGATGCATGGGCGCCGAGGGGTGCAACGGGTCTCCCCCGTCAGAGGATTGGAATAACTTCAATCACAATCCCATCCACGGCTTTCCAGTGGATATCGCCAGGAGGGGGGAGGGGACAGGGGAGGGGGGATGCTCCCCCCCTCCCCGTCAGCCCCACCCCCAATGGCGATACTCCCACGGAATCCGTGCTGGATATAGCCATAGGAAATCAGCAGGTTCAAAGGAGAGAAACTCAGGCGCCCCAGGTGCGAGGTGCGATGTTCCGACAGGAACGAAGCTCCGTAGGAGCGGAGTTTGAGCACCGTTAGGTGCGAGGAACGGAGCATGAGAAAGCCGAAGGCCTTTGAGGTGCGAACGTAGTGAGCACGAGAAGACCAAAGGTCTTCGAGGGGAGCAGCCCCCTCGCAATCTCGCTCTCCCACGATGCGATGGGCGGTGGAGAGCCCGGGAGGGAAATGCCCGGTCGGCAAAAAGAGCAAGATATTCAATCACTGAGCGTGCGAGGGGTGCAATCCCCGGACCCTCTTACTTCTCCACGACGATATCATACACCGCGTGCCACTTCCCCGGCGAGTAGGTCCTGACCTGCCGTTCGGCGACCTCGCCGCGGGTGACCTCGCGGATCAGGGGAAGGTATTCGCCTTCCCGCCCCTCTAAAGCGTAGAGGTGGATCGTCCCGCCGTCCCGGCAGAGGGCGGCTGCCGCCGTGAGGAACTGCGGCGCGGCGAGCGGGAGGTTCATGACGACCCGGTCGAAGGGGGAAAAGCCGAGCCGGGGGAGGTGGGCGGCGTCCGCGAGCACCGGGACGACGTTTCGCACCCGGTTGAGCGCGATATTGTGGACCAGGAGGTGGACCGCGGCGGGGTTGAGGTCCGCGGCGACGACGAGAGCGGCCCTGCGGGCAAGAGTGATCGCGAACGGCCCGACGCCGGAGAACATATCGAGGACCCGCTCCCCCTCCTCCATTGCCTCGAGGACCCGCTGCCGCTCGGTCGAGAGCCGGGCCGAGAAGTAGGCAAGGGATAGGTCGACGTCGAAACGGAGTCCGTACTCCGTCACCCGGGTGCGGGTGGAGGGGACCCCGGCGAGGACGGAGAACCGGCGGGTGCGGTACTCCCCCTCGACCGCGGTCTGGGGGAATAGCACCGTCTCGAGGGACGGCCGGGAGGCGAGCAGCCGCTCTGCGCCCTCCGGGTCGTCCTCCTGCACGACGGCGATCCCGCCCACGAGCTCGTGGCGGGGAAGAACGGCCTGTTCCGGCACGGCCGCAAAGTCGCACCGCACGGCGCCCGGGACCGCTTCGGTCACCGGGAAGAGGACGGCGTCCCCCTCGGGGCGCGGCCTGAGGCCCCGGTCGAGGAGCCCCTCCTCAAGCAGCCGGCGCCGTGCCTGCTCGGCCTCTCGCTTCGGCACCGCAAGGCACCACTGTTCTTCTCCCATATCGACCACCAGCCATCTTTAGTGATGAGATCTCATACTTATTCATGGATGAGTATATCGGGAGGCTCAAGGAGGGGTCTCTCAAACTCTACGCGCTTGAGAAGGAACTCCCGCCCGAGGAGGCCGTCCGGGTGCGGCGGGCGTTCGTCGAGTGCGAGACCGGCACCGCCCTCCCCGCGGTGGGGTCGTTCTCCATCGGGCTCGACCGGGTCGTGAAGCGCAACATCGAGAACATGATCGGCACGGTGCAGGTGCCGCTCGGTGTCGCGGGGCTGCTCCGGGTGAAGGGGGAGTACGCCTCCGGATCCTACTACCTGCCCCTGGCGACGACCGAAGGGGCGCTCGTGGCTTCGGTGAACCGCGGCTGCTCCCTGATCACCCGGGCGGGGGGCGCGGACGTGCGGATCACGCGGGACGGAATGACCCGGGCGCCGGTCTTTGCCGCCCGCGACGTCGTGCACGCCCACGAGGTGGTCAGGTGGGTCGAGGGGCACGCCGCCGAGATCCGGGAGGTCGCAGAGAGCACCACGAAACACGGACAGTTCCTCGAAGCCGTCTCCTACGTCGCGGGGACGAGCGTCTTCGTCCGGCTCGAGTTCGACACCAAGGACGCCATGGGCATGAACATGGTGACAATCGCAGGCCAGAAGGTGGGCGAACTCATCGAGCGTGAGACCGGCGCCCGCCTCGTCGCCACGTCCGGGAACATGTGCACCGACAAGAAGCCGGCGGCGATCAACCTGGTCCGGGGCCGGGGGAAGACCGTGGTCGCGGGGGTGCGCCTCACCGACGCGATGATCGCCGACCTCTTGAAGACCGATGCGGAGACGCTCATCGAGGTCAACTACCGCAAAAACCTGGTGGGCTCGGCCAGGGCGGCCTCGTTCGGGTTCAACGCCCACGCGGCAAACGTCGTCGCCGCCATGTTCATAGCCTGCGGGCAGGACCCTGCCCATGTCGTGGAGGGGAGCACCGCGATCACCACCGTCGACCGGGTGGACGGCGGCGTCTACGTCTCGGTCACCCTCCCCTCGCTCCCGGTGGGGACGGTCGGGGGCGGCACGGGGGTCGACACCCAGCACGAGTGCCTCGCGATGCTCGGCGTCGCCGGGGGCGGCGACCCGCCGGGAGCCCACGCGAAGGCGCTTGCGGAGATCGTCGCCGCCGGGGTGCTCGCCGGCGAGCTCTCCCTCCTCGGCGCCCTCGCGGCGCAGCACTTGGCCCGGGCCCACCAGGAGCACGGGCGGGGATAACGGCCCGGTACTTCCCGGCGCTGCCGTGGTGCCGGGAGTAAGGGCCCATGATAACATTTAAGGCGCGCGATCATCGTAACTACTTACTTGAGCATGAACCCGGGAGCCGATATCTATACCCAACTCATACAGAAGCGGGACGAGATCCTTTCTCTCGCACACCGGAGGGGAGCGAGGAACGTGCGGGTATTCGGATCCGTGGCACGAAGCGAAGCCCGGGCAGACAGTGATATCGATCTCCTGATCGATCTCGATCCCGGCCGGAGTCTCCTTGATGTGGGTGGTCTTGCGATGGACCTCTCGCTCCTGCTTGGGCGCCCGGTTGATATTGTGACTGAAGCGGGACTTCGGGAGCGTATTCGATCGAGGGTTTTACAGGAAGCGCGGCCTCTATGAGAAACGATCGCGAACGGCTACTGGATGTTATCGAAGCTATCGAACGGATTGAAAGAGTATCGGTCCGGGGCCGTGAGTACTTCTACAACGATGAAATGGCACAGGTCTGGGTGATCCACCACCTTCAAATCATCGGAGAAGCCGTACGGGGAGTTTCTTCAGAATTCAGGGCCGAAACCCCGGACATCCCGTGGCCAGAGATCATCGGGATGAGGAATGTCCTTATTCACCACTATTTTGGAATCGACCGTGATGCAGTCTGGAATGTGGTCGAACACGATCTGCCGGGACTGAAAGGTCAGATCCTCTCCCGGGTCAGGGAATAGAGACCACCTGGAATGATGGGGGCCCACCCCCGCCATTCGCACCAGACGGTGCTCATATCCCGATTCTAACGAATCGTCGCACGGTGCGGCAGTCACGCCCGAGTCGGTGCGGTACGTCCTGCATCCCGCTCCGGTTCTACAAACCGTCGCGTTTTAGAACCGGAACCACTTCATCATGACCAGGGCATCTTCCTCGTTCGCGTAGTAGCAGGCGACCTGGAAGACCTCCCGGTAGCCGAGACGGTGGTAGAACTCCTGCGCCCCGGTGTTGCCGACCCTGACCTCGAGCTGGACGGCGCTCGCGCCTAAAATGGCATACTCCTGCTCCAGGCGGCGAATGAGGTGCTGCCCGATTCCCCGGCGCCGGCGCCTGGGGGCGACCGCGAGGTTCATGATATGCCCGTAAACCTCTTCCCCGGTATCCTCAATGCCGCCTGCGACGAAGCCGGCCAGGTCTCCGTTATTTCTTGCCACGAAGAACGTCTCCGGGTAGTAGGCAAGCGATTCCTGGAGCGTCCTCTCGTCCCAGGGGTCGTCGAACGCTTTCTTCTCGATGGCAACTATCTCCGGAATATCTGCAGGCTGTGCCCGGCGAATGGTGAGTTGAAGCGGCATCATAGTTACCGGCCTCTCCCTCGTGGGGTGCCTTACCTAATATAGTGTCAGGAGACAAAATAATAGCCACATACGAGTGGCGGTATCTATGGTTCAGATCTATCGTTTCGCGGCGGTCCGTCCGGGGAGGCGGTACTCCGAAAAAATTCCCTCCGTGCCCTACGATGTGGTGACGGCAGAAGAAGCCCGGGAGTGCATCGAGAAGAATCCCCTGAGTTTCCTGCGGGTCAGCCGGTCGGACGCCGAACTCCCCGACCTCGCCCCGCACGACGACCGGGTCTACCGGCGCTCGCGGGAGGTCTTCGACGGCATGCTTGCGGACGGCCTGATGCAGCGGGACCCGGAGCCCGGGATGTACGTCTACCGGGCCGTCCAGGACGGCGAGGAGTTCGTCGGGCTGGTCTGCTGCGTGGGAACGGAGGACTACGAGAACAGGCGGATCCGGCGGCACGAGCTCACCAGGTACGACAAGGAGGAGGACCGGACCCGGCACATCGACACGGTCGGCGCCAACACCGGCCTTGTATTCCTGCTCTACCGCGACCCCGGCGAGATCTTTTCCTGCGTCCGCTCACTCATCGATAACGTGCAGCCCGACGGGAGCACCACGACCGCATCGGGCGTGCTCCACCAGGTCTACCGGGTCGCCGACGAAGCTACCCTCTCCCGCCTCGATAGCCTTTTTGCAGCGGTCCCGGAGACCTACATCGCGGACGGGCACCACCGGGCCAGGTCGGCGGTGAACGTGGCCGAACGGCGGCGCAGCGCTGGCAGGTTCACCGAAGAGGCGGGGAAGTTCATGGCGGTCCTCTTCGCCCACGACCGGGTCCGTATCCACGGCTACAGCAGGCTTGTTTCGGACCTCGGTGGTTACAATACCCCCCGTGAGTTCATCGAGGCGCTCCCTGAGGCAGGCTGGACCGTCCGGCCCTACGGGCAGGTCGACGCTGCCGGGGACCAGATTCCGCCGCTCGCGACCGGAGCAGGAACGATGCACGTCATGCACTTCTACCTGGAGGGGGCCTGGTACGAGGCCTCCCGGCCGATCGCAGACCCTACCGACCTGATCGGGTCCCTGGACGTCTCGGTCCTTCAGAAGGACGTCCTCGAAGGGATGCTCGGCATCTCCGACCCCAGGGGTGATCCCAGGCTCCACTACATGGGCGGGGCAAAACCCCTCTGTGCACTCGAGCGGCTCGTGGACTCCGGCAAATACGCCCTCGCGGTAGCGATGCAGCCGGTGCGGGTCGAGACGGTGCTCGCGATCGCCGATATGGACGGCGTCATGCCCCCGAAATCCACCTGGTTCGAGCCGAAACTCCTCTCGGGGCTTGTCGTCCACACCATCGACTAGAAAGTCCGGATCACCACCTTTAATTCTTTTTCTGCCCGATCATCTCTTCATGATCACGATTGCCCTCCCCAAGGGAAGCCTTGAAGCGCAGACGCTCCAGCTCTTCAAAGAGGCGGACCTCGAGGTCAGGCGGACCGACCGCGACTACAACCCCCGTATCGACGATTCACGGATCGGGAAGGTGAAGATCCTCCGGCCGCAGGAGATCCCGCTCTACGTTCAGATGGGCTACTTCGACCTCGGGATATCGGGACTCGACTGGGTGCAGGAGAGCGGCGCCGATGTCGTCGAGGTTGCAAACCTCTCCTACAGCAAGACCGGCGACGGTAACGTGAAGATCGTGGTTGCGGTCCACCGCGACGAGCCGATCGAGAACGTCACCGCCATCCGCCCGGGCAGCCGGGTGACGACCGAGTATCCCCGGATTACGGAGCGGTTCTTTGCGGACCTCGGGGTCCCGGTCAGGCTCTTTCCCTCCTACGGTGCCTCGGAGGCGAAGGTTCCCGACCTCATGGACGTCGTCGTCGACCTCACCGAGACCGGGAGCACGCTCAAGAAGAACGGGTTGAAGATCGTCGGGCAGATCATGGAGTCGCATACCGCCCTCCTTGCGAACCGCGAATCCCTCCACGACCCGGAGAAGCGCCGGGAGATCGATGAGATCGTAACCCTCCTCCTCGGGGTGATCGAGGCGCGTCACCAGGTGCTCCTGACGATGAACGTGCCGTCGGCGGCACTCGACCGCGTCATCGAGGTCCTCCCCGCGATGAAGAAGCCCACCGTCGGCAGGCTGCACGGCATAGACTACTTCAGCATCCAGACGGTGGTGCAGAAAGGGCTCGTCAACGGGCTTATCCCGCCGCTCAAGGCCGCGGGTGCCGAAGACATCCTTGAGATCCCGATAGCAAAGATCGTGCGGTGAGGCGGGATCCCCTCATCCACGCCGCGTGTACTCCTTTGAGCAGGCGTAACAGAAGACCTCCCCGTTTTCGAGGCGAACCCTGGATTCGGCTGTCAATTCACCACATTTTGCGCACGGCACCGACCGGAAGATCCTGGCTCGTTCCGGGATCTCGATATCGACCTCCTGGATAGTGAAAAGTTTCTCGGCAGGCAGGTCGAGAATTGTTTCGACGATCCTGTTTGTCCGCTTCCGGTACTCGGCCCACTCCTCATCGGGAACCCGGCCCTGCATGACACGCGCCCGGAGCGGCGCGAGCTCGGGGTCGAGCGAGTCGATGTTGAACGACGGGTTCGCCGCCACGCGGATCGCGGCCCCGGTCCGGCGGTTGATGAACGTAAACGCGTGCTTGCCGTAGTCCTTGAAGAGAAGGTTCCCCTTTCCGGCGGTGCAGCCCGTCATGACCTGGACGGCGTCGACGCTGCAGGCATCGGTCTCGGCGATGGTGACGAGTTCCTCGTCCTCCGACCGGCCGGAGCGGAGCCGCGAGAGGGCGATCTCTGCCGCCCGGTAGCCCGTCGCGAGGCCGGGACAGATGTGGCCGTGAAAGGCGGCCGCTTCGGCGAACCTGGAATGGGTGTCTCCCGGTCTACCCGGGGGTATGGTATCACACATATGCTTACCTTGCATGAGATGTTGTTACGAACTGGGGGATATATGTTATGATATCGGGCCGGAACCTGCGGGCCCGATCCCCCGGCATATAAGCGCCGAACCACTCCGGCCGGCGAGCCCGGACATCGGACGAAATATTTTTGCCGCATGTGGCCTGCACGTTTCCAATATCCCATTCTAGCGGCAAATCTTTGAAGATACAAGAGAGGTGGTTATTTATATGGCCTCGTGTACAATGACTGCTTTACATGAGAGTCCCCGGGGGCGTCCCGGCCCTGCTTGCCGTAATCTGTGTCCTCTGCACGACGTGCGGTTGTCTCGATGCGTCCTCGCCGCCATCGGACGGCGGCACCGCCACGGGCGGCGGCATCACCCCCATCGACCAGCCGGAGACGTCGGAGGCCTGCACCCTCACCGAGGCTCTCGCGGAACTGGACCTGCTCGGGGCCGAAGGCGGCCTGAACGTCACCGGCACGTCGGTGCATCAGGTGCTCGGGGCCGGCGTGGACTCTGACGGCCGGGCAGCCTCCTGGGCCCTCGGTCTTGCGGACGGCGAGGAGGTGCGCTGGCTCACGTTCGGTGCCATGGGCTGGAGAGAGATCTCGCTCCGTGCCCCCCTGCCGGCGGAGGAGGTGAATATCACCGACATCCTCTCCCCGGAGGAACTCCTCGCGATGAAGGAAGGGGTGCTCCAGCCGGTGATGGCGGGCCTCGATGCGGATACGGTCGATATCGCGCTCGCCGAGGGGGTCTACACCGTCACCGTCCGTTCGAATGCCGGGATGGAAACCCTCGCGTTCCGGGCGGATACCGGGGAGGTGGTCGTATAAGACCGGCTACCGACGACGGGGCAATGTCGCTTGACTTCCTCACGGGGTTCACGATCTTCATGCTCGCCCTGATCATGGTGGTGAGCATGGTGCCGGGGCTCCTTGCGGGCCTTGAGAGCAGCGGCATCGACTACGACGCGGTCGCCTACCGGACGGGGGTGATCCTCGTGGAGGACCCCGGGTGGCCGGTCTACCCGCCCTGGGAGATGAACGGCGAGGCCCATAAGGACGAGATCGAGCGGATCGGCCTCGCGGTCTCGAAAGAAACACCGAACGTCCTCCTCTCGACGAAGGTCGATGCGTTCTTCAACGACTCGTTCTTTACCCCGGACGACTACCGCAGCAAGGCGATCTTCGGCGACATTCCCTACTCCTACAACATCTCGCTCCGGAGCGGTAGCGACCTCAAGCAGGTCGGCGACCCCCTCCCTCCCGGCTACGGCTACATCCGCCGGGTGGTGAAGATCAAGGAGCCGGGAGTGGCGGTGATTAATGGAACTTTCGCGCCGCAGTACACGTCACTCTCTTCGAACCAGGAGTTCACCGTCCGGCTCGACTTCGCCCAGTTGCTCGACCCGTCCGTCGGGGCGGCCTACCGGATCGACCCGAGGACCGAGCCGGTGAACGTGACGATCACCGATTTTCTCTCGTACCTCAACACGACCGAACCGTCCACGAACGCGACGCTCCAGACCGTGACGTTCTGGAAGAAGGATCCGACGAGGCCGATCCCGCAGTTCACCAAGATTCCGTTCTCGTACAGTACAGTAGATCCGAATCTCTACACCCTGCATATCGATGGTACTCCGACCCTGCACTCGCTCAGTCCGGGAGTCCCGGTCGAATCCAACATCTCCCTTGTGCTGAAACCGGCGGCCACCTCGCTCTTCACCCTTGACCAGAACAGCATCCTGGATATCCGGTTTAACTTCGGGGACACCCCTTCGCGGACCAACATCACCGGCATCCACCACTACGACTACAACCCGACGAACGTCACCCTCCCCGACCTTCGGACCGGCGTCCTGGAGGTGGCGGTATGGTGAACGATTCGGGACAGCTCTACACGATGGAGGGGGTCGCGGCCGGGGTCATCATGCTCCTCACCGTATACATCGTCATCAGCACGACGAGCATCTACACCCCGGGGGATACGCACATCCCGGACATGCAGCTCGAGCAGCTCGGGAGCGACGTGCTCGCGATGATGGATACGCCGAACGCTAAAGATAGCACGGGGAGCGATCTGGAGACTTTCGTCGACGCAGATGATAGTACCGGTTTTGAGAGTATGTTCCTGGGCTACTGCAACATGACGGCTGGCGCTACCGATGACCTGCACATGAGTGCAAACGTCACCTACCGGGATGCAAATTTGAACGTGATTAAAGAGCATCCGTTCGTTGAACCCGACGACTCCTGGACGGGGAGAGAATCCGCCGTTCGGGTGACACGGTGGGTGCAGCTGGATCTTCAGAGCTCTCCACCACGGAGTCCCTATGGATCAAGAGCACAGGCCGTCCTCGTGGAGGTGCTGTTATGGCGTGCATGAACGAAGACGGTCAGTGGATCGTGCTGATGGGCCTTCTGGCCGCCCTGGCGCTGTTCTTCCTCGCGCTGATCATCAATCAGTCGGCGCTCGTCGGGCAGACGACCGCGGAAGGGGTGCTCGAGTTCCCGAAGAGCGACATCCGGGACCTGCGAACGGCAATATTCGACTACGTCGACAAATTCGGTAATACCGTGGACCCCGATAGTCAAGCGGTTCGCGAGGACATAACCAGGATATCGCTCGAACGAAAGAACGCCGTGGTTGGTTTCACGGTGGGCACTCCACAGGACGTCTCCGGGCGCCCGCTCCGCCCGGTGACCATCCACTATTACAACGGGGTGACGGAGTACGATGAGACCGTGTATTACTGAACCGGTGAACGAAGAGGGCGTCACGAGGCTGATGGAGTACGTCATCGTCAGCGGCGGGCTGCTCCTGCTGATGGTCGTCATGATGTTCACCGTCAACGCCGTCTTCATGGAGGGGCCGGCGGACACGCTCCGCTACCACGCCTTCGTGGATATCGGGAACGGGGTGAGCACCCGTATCGTCGACCTCTACGTAATCGCGCCCGCCAACGGGACGATAGAGACGAAGTTCGATATCCCCGACGACGTGGCCGGGAAGGACTACTTTGTGGACGTGGGGATGAAGGGAGCGAGCCAGGCGATCCTGGTGCAGGGCGGCGACATCCGGAGCCGGGTCGCCATCGCCGGCATCGGGGCGACGAAGGGTGTTTCCGGCAACACCACCGGCGCGGGATGGAACATGATCCAGTACGACTCAAAGGGATTTTAGGGAGGGCGAATATCCGTGAAGATAAATGAGAAGGCGGTCTCCGAGGCGATCGGGTTTGTCCTGATCCTCGGGATCGTCATCACCGGCATCAGTCTGGTCACGCTCTACGGCTACCCGGTGCTCCTCAAGGAGCAGAGCAACACCGACGTGAAGAACATGGAGCGGGCGATGATCGTCATTCAGAACGACATGAAAAGCCTCTGCTACAAGAACGTGCCCTACAAGGAGACGTCGCTCCAGGTGAGCGGGGGGACGCTCGAGGTGGTCAACTTCAGCAGTTATGGGGGTTCCATCAACGTCTCAAACGGTACCCCCTTGTTCCAGCAGGACTACTTTCTGGGCGCACTGACCTACCGCTCCGACCGCAGCACCGAGGTGATCACCCTCGAGAACGGTGCGGTGATGACACGCCAGGAAGGGTCGACGGGGTCGGCGATGCTTGCCGAGCCCCGGTGGTTCTACGACGGGCCCACGAGGACGTTCGCCATCTACATCATGAACATCAGTACCGACGACCTGATGGCGAAGTCCGGGATGGGGACTGTGAGAATGGGCCTGGAGGAGTCGAATATACTGTCGGTGCCTGTTTCACCCGGGGCTGATGTGACAGTGAAATACGTAAGCGGTGCGTCAGGTAACTACTCGGTGGCGTGGGAGAACTACCTGACCGGCAGTTCGGTCGGGATGCATAAAACCGCTCCCAACGAATATACACGGAACGACGTCGACAAGCTCGTCATAAAAGAGTACAGGATCAAAATCTACGATATCTAATTTTTTTTGAATCCGGCATTCGCGCAGGAGAGGCTGCCCGCCCGCTCTTCGTCCGGCTTCTGCCGTACAGAACGATATGGTGATAAAAAAGAGGATCAGAGATACCGGTTCTTCCGGAGCCACTCCACCTGGGGTCTCGTGTAGCGGTAGACGATATCGCACTTCTCGTCCTGGAAACTCCAGGGAACGACAACCAGAACGTCCCCTTCCCGTATCCAGACCTTCTTCTTGATCTTACCCTTGATCCGCCCGGTACGCGTCACCCCGTCGAAGCAGCGGATTTTGATATGGTTTGCGCCCAGCATCAGTTCGGCGCTTGCGAACATCTCCCGGTTCTTCTTGTTCGGCAGGCGTACGCGGATAATCTCCTCCCCCGCTTCCCCTCCTTTGGACTCGGGTTTGCGCTTTGCAGGATCTGTCAGTTCATCAACCCCATGCTCCAGAGTATTTGGTCTTTTGTGTGTCCAATTTATACAACTGCTAGCTTATCAAATATTCTCCCGGAGGCTTGATGGCGACCGCAACGGGCGGCGGCCCCGTCCCGGGGGCCGCAGTGTCGCCCGGACGGAGTCCCAGGACGATCACCCGACTCCCCGGAGACCGCCACCGGGACGGTTATGTATGTTGCCGGGACTACCTACTCAACGTACTCATGGCATGCCCGGACCCGTCGCGCGGGATCTACCTCACCTACTTCATCCAGGGGCTCATCCTCCTGAGCGCAGCCTCCAGCATCACGGCGGGCGAGTACTTCCTCGGTCTTTCGGCAGGCGTCGCCTTCCTCCTGACGATGGCGCCGTCCCTCATGACGAGGAACATACGCCTCTGCCTGCCCTGGGAGGTCAACCTCCTCGTCGCCGTCTCCTTATACCTCCACGTCATGGGCCACGTCGGGGAGTACTACGTCACCCTCGCACCCTACTACGACAAACTGACCCACCTCGTCTCCTCGATCACCGTCGCGGTCATCGCCTTCTTCCTCGCGGTCCTCGCCGATCACCAGGGGGACATCCGGCTGACAAGGCAGGCGATCGTCGTATTCATCCTGGTCTCGACGCTCTCGGCAGGGACAGTGTGGGAGATCTACGAGTTCGTGGTCGACCAGGCCTTCGGCACGAACCTCCAGCACGGGAACGCCGACACCATGATGGACCTCATCGTGGACCTCGTCGGGGCGGCTATCGTCGCCTTCATCGCCGCTATCGTCCTCGCGAGAGGCGAGGGGCATCAATTTATCCGGTTCTTCGCCGACCCGTCCTCCGGGACGGAACCGACCGACATCGTGGCCGATCCGGTCGATACGGCTCGCAGCCGCTGACTCACCCGGCACCGATCCGGCGGATCGTATTTATATTTTGGAGATAGAATAAAATGCAGTGATCCTGAAGGCTCCAAGCGCACGACACATGGCGTTGTTCATCCTCATCCTGCTCCCTTCCATGACCGGCTACATGGCCTGGGAAGGGCGCGCCGTCGAGGTGACCGTCCTTACGATCGACGGAGCACCCGAAGGCGTCGTCTATATCACCGACCCACACGTCAGGGCATCCAACATCGACCACGTCCAGGAGGTGATCCGCGAGGTCAACCGCTTAAACCCCTCGCTCGTCCTGATAGGCGGCGACTTCGTCACTGGTGAGGAAGAGGACTTCGCCTCCCAGGAGGTGTGGCGGTCGCTCGACGCGCCGGCCTATGCCGTGCTCGGGAACCACGATTACCGGGTGGGGATCGACGGCAGGACGGGTTTCGAGAGGACGCTTGCCGTCCAGACCTCGACGGACGTCACCGCCGCCGGGTACGACGTCTCCGCCCTGAACGACGGCTCCGTCGACGCCGCATTTGCCGACGACCTCACCGCGGCACTGGAGGAGAACGGAGTGCACGTCCTCCGGAACGATTACGTCCGCATCCCCGTCGGGGATGAGGAGATCGTCATCGTCGGCGTCGACGACGGGTGGGCCGGGATGGCGGACCCGCCCGACGTGCCGGCGACGGACACGTTCACCGTCTACCTCATCCACGAACCCTCCTGCAGGGCCGACTGGGACGCCGACCTCATCCTTGCCGGCCATACCCACGGCGGCCAGTTCCTCTTCCCGGTTGTTGCGCAGTTAAACGACTTCGGCGTCGTCGAGCTGGCGGGTACGTTCGAGACGAACGGGACGCCGACTTACATCTCCCGCGGGGTCTGCAGCGCGAGCGTTGCGGGAGTGGACCTCCGGTTCAACTGCCGGCCCGAGATCGTCCTCATTAACCCGACCGAAGAACAGCTCCGGGTGATCGGCGGGTCTCCAACCCCGCTCCTGGAGACCGGCACGGTATGAGCGGGAAGCCCGCCGGGCACCCCTGCACCACTGCAGGTTAAATACACCTATCCACTACTCTCCGGGAATGGTATCTCCTGCGCGGATGCCGGTACACGCCTCTTGCAGTCGCGTTCGGGTCCTCGCTTGCACCGTTCATGGTAGCCGGCCTCACCGTAGCGATCCCGACCGTAGGGGAAGAGTTTGCGATAGATCCGGTGAGTCTTGCAGTGATCCATCCTGCGGGGCGCGCGGGGAGAGGCACGCCGTAACCCCGGTTCGGCAGAAAAGGATGCCCTGCCTACGGTTCAAGAATAGCACGCGCCCGGCCGGCGATCAGCAGCACCTCACGAAGGGGGATGGCCGCGTCGTTGGCGATGGCCGCGGCGTCCCCGTAGGCGACCTGCTTTGCCGTGACGACCCCGGCGGCAGCCAGTCGGGCCGAGACCGACGGGCTCACCCCCGCCACGATGGTGACCGGGTAGGACCGTGTCTCCTCGATCATCGTCCGGAGGTTCTGCCCCTCCGGGTAGTCCCACCCGATATGCCCGATCCCCCGGCAGGTCGCGTAGCGTTTCGCATGTTCCGAGAGTTTGGTGTTGCAGACGATCAGGGCTCCGTCGATCGAGACGGTGCACCGCCCGGACCGGAACCCCTCCTGGAGGTCCTCGACGATCGCCCTTGCGATCCGCCCTTCATCGAGGCCGGTCACCCGGTGGTGGGTCGCGTGGTGCTTCACCTCGACAAAGACGGTGGTGCCGTCTTTTTGCACGATGGCGTCCACCTCGTGCTCTCCGCACAGCCCGGCGAGAACGCACCCGGTCTCCACCCGGTAGCCGTGCTCCCGGAGGAGGACCCGCACGAATTCCTCGAAATCCGGTTTGGAGCGCAGAAGGGCGAGCGCTCTACGGAGGTTGGTCCGGTGCGTGACGGCGGGGCGGACGGCCCGGGCCCGGGTGCGGATCATCCGGAGGACCGCGGCGGTCCTGACGCCGTCCGGTACCGACTCCTCGATCTCGCCGGCGATCCGGTCGGCATCGTCCGCACCGAGGCCCATGTTCCGGAGCGTCCGCCGCACCTTCCCCCGGTCGAACGGCTGCAGGCTGCCGTCGGCCTTCGTGACGTGTTTCATCCAGCAGGGTAACTCGGCACCCGGGACGAAAAACGTTCGCCATCGGTTCCCGGGCGCTCCGGGCCCCGGGTTTGCAACGTCCACCGTGATGCCACATCGTTATCACCTTCCGGCCCCAACAGAGGCTACGAGCAGATGGAATCACTACAACGTCCGGTCATCCTGATTCTCGGCGCAGGGGCGGTCGGCCTCTCGCTCGCCGGGCAACTTCATAGCGTCGCAACGGTCTACGCAGCCTGCCGCCCGGTGCATGCCGGCGCGATCCGGGAGCGGGGCCTCGTGATGGAAGGGGTCTGGGGGAACGGCACCGTCGACGGGATTGGCTGCATCACAGGATCGGGAGAGATCCCGCCTGCGATTGACTTCGTCATCGTCACCGCGAAGGGCACCGATACCCGGACACTCTGCGAGGAATACGCCGGGGTGATCCGGGGCAGGCCGGTGGCAAGCCTCCAGAACGGCATCGGGAACGAGGAGGTCATCGCCCGCTACACCGATACCGTCATCGGCGGGACCGTGACGACGAACTTCTCGGTCCTCGGGCCCGGACACGTCCGGGTCCTGAGCGAAAGCGCCCCGATGCACCTCGGGGTCTGGTCCGGCGACGGTGGCGCCGTCGGGGCCCTCGACCGATTGATCGGCATTGTCCGGTCCGCCGGCATCCCGGTCGAGGCCGACAGCGATATCCGCTCCGGAAAATGGGCGAAAGCCCTCCTCAATATCGCGGTGAACCCGATCTGCGCCCTCCTCCGGGCCCCGGTCGGGGTCGCCGCCGACGCCGGGATCCGGGAGACCGTCGCCGCCCTCATCCGCGAGACCTTCGCCGTCGCCGGCGCCGAAGGGGTGCGGCTCCCCTGGGCGACCGCCGACGACTACCTCGCCCACCTTTTCGGGGTGCAGGTACCCGACTTCGCCGAAGTCTACCCTTCCATGTACTACGACCTCCGGCAGGGCCGCCGGACGGAGATCGACCTCCTCAACGGGTATATCGCGCGCCTCGGGGAGCGCCACGGCATCGAGACGCCGCACAACAGGTGCATCGCCGGCCTCGTCCGCTACGCGGAGGCGCACCCGGAGTCACCGTGAGGGGTTCACTCCCCGCCCATCTTCTCCACGAGCCGCCGGGCCGCCTCTTTTGCCTTCGCCTCGGTCCTCCAGAGCCCGGTCCTGCCGACGGGGTTCCCTTCCCGGTCGTAGAGCTGTACTTAGTAGCCGCCGTCCTGGCGGGCGAACCGGACCTCGCCGACGATGTCGGGGCTGTACTCCTGCATGCCCCGGGAATGTGGGCGCGAAGGATATGATGGTTCCGCACCCTGCTGTCTCTATATGTAAGAAGCGTGTATGACCCGCCGGAGTGATGGTGATGATCCTCATTGCGTACTACTCCTGGCAGGGGCATACGGAGAAGGTGGCGACGGCGCTCGCAAAACGCGTCGGGGCCGGGCTTGCAACGATCGAACCGGTATCCGAGGTAGGGATGCTCAGGAAGGGCATGATGGCGATGTTCGGGATGCGGGCGGCGATACGCCCGGTGAAGACGGATCTTTCCGACGTCGACTTCCTGGTCGTCGCAACCCCCGTCTGGATGCAGAAGGTCCCGCCCTACATCAACGAGTACCTCTCGAAGGTCACGAACGCCGCGGGAAAACCCTTTTCGGTGCTCGCGGAGATGGGGGGTTCCGGGGCGGAGAACGCCGTTGCGATCGTGAAAAAAAGCCTCGAGTCAAAAGGGATGCGGTTCGTCTCGTCGGCCACGACACTGGAGAGCGAGGTCGATGCCGGGCAGTTCGGCCCGGCGATCGATGAGTTTGCCCGGACGATCGCGGGGGTTGCTGCTCCGGCCGCGTAGGTCCCCCTCAGAGCGCCAGCGGTATTCCGAGGAGGTGGAGCACCACCGTAATGAGGACGCCGAATATCCCGCCGATAGCGCAGATCAGGACGGTGATCAGGTTGATCGGGATATCGGGCCGGCCGAAGAGCTGCATCAGGTCGAAGAGGTTGATGAGCCAGAGCAGGATCACGCCCACGACGGCGTTGATGATGAGGCCGGTCGCGCTTTTCACGACCTTGTAGAGGACGACCGCGATGATGATCACCAGGATCAGAGCGAGAAGCCCTGTGAGTAAGCTCATACCGCTCGTATGACGCGTTCGGTATTGAACATTCCCAAAGTGAGCTACCCTGTTCAGGATCATTGGGCCGAGAAGCCCCGCGACAGGAGGAGCGGGAGGAATCAGCCCCTTGGAGTTCCCATCTACTTTCACGGCACGCGGCCGACGTTTATATGGGATGAGGGCCGAGTTCCGGTGCCTCGCGTGCGGGCATACCGAGAACGCCGACCTGAACGCAGCAAAGAACGCTGCTGCCAGGGCTCTCGTCGGCGAGCCTACTGCGGTCTGCTCCCGCGCCGGGGGAGGTTGAATCGCAAGCCTGTAGCAAGCCTGTAAAGAGCATGGTACTACACGCAGTACCATGCCCCCGATTTCAGTCGGGGGCAGTTGACAGGTAGCCCAGCATCTCGAAGACCAGCTGGAAACAGACTCCGTTCCCGGTCTTGATGCACCGGATCCCGGGACTTCCTTCGTAGGCGCCCATCGTCCGACCGTCGCCGAGTTCGACCCAGTCGTGGACGGCGATGCCCTTCCCGAAGACCTCCACGTGGAGGGCGTCGGTACGGAACGTCTCCGCATCCCAGACCATGATGCCGTGGACCGGTCGGGCGGGAATCCCGTTCCGGCGAAGGACTTCCACCCTGAGGAGCGCAAGATCTGTGCAGTCGCCTACCCCGGAGGCAAGGGTCGCGTTGAGACCCACCGGAAAGAGGCGGGGGGAACCGTCGACGCAGGCAAACGTCGTCCGGCCCACCTGGTCGATGAGTGCGTCGCGGGAAGATTCCCCGAGGCCCTCGGGGGATGCGGAATGGAGGGCGATCTCGTCTACCGAAGCCTCGCAGACGGTGCCGAACCCGGGATCGCCCTCTCCGCCGTCGTAGATCAGGTGTCCCTGGGGGATGAGGACCGAAAGAAGAAGAATCGCGTTAAGAATGCTCCAAACCACGTTATCGACTCAATATATTTTAATGTACGCGTTGCTATATTAGATCTTCTATTTTGATAGCAGGCATGTGCGTTTCGGATATATGATTTGTCGGGGTAGTATCGAGAGAGGGCACCCGGAGGCGCACCCAAAGGGAGATAGATCTCCCCACGGATGATCGAGAAGAGGGGCCGGTGCAAAAAGGGTTCCGGGGATCGGCGGGGTCACCGGGGTGCGTGAAGGCCGGCGATGTGCCGTGCGGCGAGAGCTGCGGTGGAGAACGCGGCCTGGAGGTTGTAGCCCCCGGTATCGCCGTCGATATCGAGCACCTCGCCGATGCAGTAAAGACCTGGGACGATCCTGGATGCCATCGTCTTTTTGTCGATCCCTTCGAGGGCAACGCCGCCCCTCGTCACCATCGCTTCATCGAACCCGCCGAGCCTCTCAACCCTGAACGGGAACTCCGCGAGGGATGCGGCGAGGGCGTTCCGCGCTTTCTTTGGGAGCCGGGCGCAGGTCTCTCCCGGCGGGACCCCGGCAAGGTCGAGCAGCCGCCGAACGAACCGTTCGGGAAGGGCGAGATCGCAGAGGGCGGTCTTTATCTGCCGGGCCCCGCCCGTTGCGACCGCGTCGGCGACCTGCGTGCGCACCGCCTCTACATTCGCCTCCGGAAGGAACGTGACCCGGAGCACGTCCCCGGGGAGGATGGAGCGGGAGAGATCGAGTATACCCGGGCCCGAGAGCCCGGTGTGCGTGAAGAGGAGGTCGCCGGCGTGCCGGCCGACCCGCTTCCCGTCCCGGTAGACGGCGAGGGCGAGGTTCTGAAAGGATATCCCGGCAAGGTCGGCGAACGGGTAGTCCTCGACGTAGACCGGGGCCAGCGCCGGGGCAACCTCCGTTACCGGCTGACCAAGGGCCCGGGCGAAGGCGTAGCCGTCCCCGGTCGAGCCGGTGGCGGGGTAGGAGGCCCCGCCGGTGGCGATGACGAGTAACTCGGCCCGGGCGGTCGCCTTCTCCGTCCGGACGAGGAACCTGTCGGGGTCACGGGAGACGTTCCGGACGGCTTCACCGCACCGGATCTCAACCCCGCGGGCGGCGCACGCCGCGAGGAGGACGGCGAGGACGTCGGCAGACTTCCGGGTCTCCGGGAAGACCTTTCCCCCGGATTCGGCCCTCATCGCGAGCCTCCGGTCGGCAAAGAATGCGATCAGGTCCCGGTTCGTGAAGTTCATGAGCGCGGGCCGGAGGAACGCCCCATGATCGCCGTAGTGCGGGAGGAAGCCGGCGATCTCGGCGTCGTTGGTGATGTTGCACTGCCCCGACCCCGCAACCAGGAGTTTTCGTCCCGGCGCGGGCTTCTTCTCGAAGAGGATTACGCTCCGTCCCTCCCCCGCCGCCTGCAGGGCGCAGAAGAGCCCGGCGGGGCCTCCCCCGATGATCGCGATCGTGATGGCGTCGTTCACGGCACTAACCGGTGTACCGTGCTCTCCCGGGGAGCATCAGCGTTGGGGTGCGGCGGACCGCTATATGGATATAGGGGCGGGTTGCATGGGGGCGGTATCATGGATAACCGCTGGATCGTCCTCGTCGGAGGGGCCGTCGCGCTGCTCCTCGCCGCCGGTGCCGGGGCGGCTGCAGACATCCCGCACGCCGCCGTCCCAGTTACGGATATGCCCGCGGATGCGACCCCGCGGTACTGGTCGACCGGCAACGGCGATACCGCCGCGGAGACCGGGGTGTTCGCCCGGCGGCAGGTGGTATCGGTCGACAGCCCTTCCGGGACCGACGGTCTCGCGGTCGCCTTCAACGCCACCCATCTCCCGGGGATGCGGCCGGACTTCGCCGACGTCCGGTTCGTGGACGGGAACGGGACCGCCATCCCTTACTGGATCGAGAGCGCAAGCGTCGGCTCCCACGCCCGCGTCTGGCTCGCCCTCCCGGCGAACGCAACGGCGGTCACCATGCTCTACGGCAACCCGGAGGCCCGGGACGCAGGCGACCCCGACGCCGTCTTCCTCTTCTTCGAGGACTACGAAGGGGGAGATCTCTCGCGTTGGTCGTTCTGCGGTTCGAACGCCGGGATTCAATCCGACGTCGTCCGCGACGGTGCATACGCCGGGGATATCAACGTCTCCGAGCCGGACCTCCCGGAGTTCAGCAACAACCGGATATGCCTCGCGAACATCTCGGCAGGCCCGATGATCATCGAGGGGGACTTCCGGGTCAGCGAGTTCGGGAGGTGGTGCGGTTCGGGCTACATCCAGGCCTGGAACGGGACCGACCGGCTGTATGCCCTCCACCTCCGGAACGGTTCCGTGCAACACTACGACGGCACCCACCGGAACTTCTCGGCCGACGCCCGGGCAGAGACCGATACCTGGCATCACATCAAGGTCGTCCTGGATACGCCGAACGCCACGGAACACGCGTGGATGGACGGTGAATACCTCGGGCAGGCGGCCCTGCGGTTCGCCGACGGCTCGCCGGTCCCGAACGAGACGGTCTTTGACGACTTCGCGCTGATCGGGTCTTCCGCGTGGTACTCCGGTGATGCGCACCACTTCTATGCCGACAACGTCGTCGTCAGGCACTACGTCCCCGTCGAGCCGGTGCTCTCCTACGTGGGCGACGCATAGGAGGGAGGGGAGGTGGCGGCAGACCTATATCCCGGCAGGGTATACCGGGCCTGCATGTGGCGCCCTGCCGTCATCCTCCTCGTCGCCGTCCTGCTCTGCAGCGCCGGCTGTGTGGCCCCCGCGCTCCGGGAACCGACCATCACCCTCAGCGGGGTCGCGGTCGAGAAGATCGCCCCGGGGAGCATCGACCTCTCGCTCCGGCTCGTCGTCGACAACCCCAATCCCGTCGGCGCCACCCTGGCCCGGGTCTCGTTCGACGTCTACTTCTTCAACGACGGGCAATGGGTCTTCCTCGCACACGCCGAGCAGGAGGGGATTGCAATCCGGCCCGGGGGCAAGACCCCCGTCACCATCCCGGTGACCGTCGATAACCTGGGGCTGGTGCAGGGGCTCCTCCGGGGCCTCGCGGACGGGGAGGTCACGCTCCGGGTGAGCGGCTCGGGGGTCGTCGACTACAGTGTCGCGACCTTCGAAGTCCCTTTCGACCGGACGGTGGAGGTGCGACCCGGTCAGGCCTGAGAGGCCGTGAGGATAAAGTAGAGGACGACGAGGGTCCACTTCCCCCCGGCGATGTCGCCTTCCATATCCGGTATCTCGACGCCTGGTGATGAAGACGAACCGGGGCGTGGAGTGGATCCGTAAGGCGCGACGGGCCGAAGGGTGCTCAAGCTCCTGTCGGGATCCGCCGAACCGGGGTTCCGGGCGAGTTTTGTGACGGGAATCTCGTGGATTGACTCTTGTATCCTGCAGTTTCGCCGGCTCTCACCCGTTTATCCGCCGTCGATCGGGTTTACACGACCTCGTCAAAAAGTGCGTCGTCGAACGGAGATCGCGGCGCGACACCTACTACGCTCAGCTCAGGAAGGAAGTGCCGGGGACGGGGATGATGATGCGCAATAAGTGCGTGATACCGATCATCTCAGGGCCAGCCGGAATCTCCGGTCGCCGATGGGTTCCAGGTCAAACTGCGGCGGCTTGCCCTCTGCCCAGGGGATGGATCCTAGATCCAGCTCCCGATGACTGAACTCTTGAGCTCGGGGCAGGTTATCCAGGACGATTATGATGGGGATACTTCGGCAGACTCGCTATCATCGAGCATAACCTTCACTGAACCCCGGGTCCTCCGGAAGTAACGGCCGCAATCATCATGCTGGACCCGGACACCGTATCCTGCGCCAACATGACTGCCAAACCTTCAGGGGCGCTCAATTATTGTTATCGATGTAGTCTCCACCGGTCTACGATGTATCCGCTCACATCGTGGAAACCTTCATCGTGTAGACATGAGTATACATCTGTATGACAAGCATCACAGTCCGGATCGACTCCAACCTCCGGGACCGGCTCAACGCCCTGAAAACCCATCCCCGGGAGTCATATAACGAGGTGATCGGGCGCCTGGTTGATATGGCGGTCGATGAGGAGCCTCTCAGCGACGAGGCGATCCGGGATCTCGAACGGTCGCTTGAGGATCTTCGTGCCGGGAGAGTCTACACCCTAGATGAGGTCATGGCGGAGCTGAAGGGGGAATGACCTATCAGGTGGTCATCACCGCGACGGCCCGCCATAACCTCAGGAACATTCCACGGTCTATAGCAATCCGGATAGGTGAAGAAATTGCATCGCTCGCCGACGAGACCGACCCGAAAGCGCACCTCAAAAAACTGAAAGGTCCGGATAGCCCACCGTTTTATTCGCTCCGGGTCGGGGATTACCGGGCGGTTCTTTCGATCATAGATAGCCTCCTGGTGATCAATGTCATCGGTGTCGGACGCCGAAGCAAGATTTACCGGAAGGTCTGACCGGGATATCGCTACAGGGGTGCCTGCCTCACTCGGTGAGTTCAACCTCGCCTGCCGCGAGAAACCGGGAGGCCAGGTGGCTTTCGGACCTGACACACCCTCCTCCAGCCGGTCACGGCCGGATGGGCAAACGCTCCGCCCATTTTTCCTGCACATAACCCTGCAATAGGCCCCCCTGATACTCTCTCGCAGCGAGATCAGGATATCTTGAAAAAGACGACGGAATGCTACGGTATTCTTAAGGACCTGGCGCTTTACGCAGAAGAACTCAACACCGAATCGTTTTTGCCGCCCATAAACGAACTGCGGGACGCCTTCGACCATCTTATGCGAACCTACGCCGTCCAGTTTGGGCTTCGCGATGGGGACGGTGAATATATCAAGGAGAATCTGGATGCCGTATTTCGCCACGTCTATCGGGCTCTCTTTGACTATCTCGATTATATACGGATTTACCAGAAGGATTACATATATCAGAGGTTGGAAGGGATATCTCACCAGACGATCGTCAGCCTTTTCCCGGAGTATTATAGAGAGATCTTACCTGAGATAGAGAGTTGCTGATTTACCTATGCTAACTGCGGAAAAGATTCAACGCTGAGCGTGTGAGAAACCGAGGGGGGAAGCCTCTACAGGGTCTACGCAATTTCCCGTGGTTCGCACGCAACGCCCTTTCCCGCAAGGATCTCCCGCAGCTGCTCCCGGCCGCTCGGCTCCGGGATCTCCCGCCCCTCCCCCCGGGCGGTATCGAGCCAGAGGCCGATAGCCACCTTCACTTCAGAGAGAGCCTCCTCTTCGGTCTCGCCGAACGCGGAGCAGCCGGCAAGCTCCGGGACGACGGCGATGAACCCCTCGTCCTCGTCGCTGTAGAAGATCTCGATTGCGTATTTATGTGGCATCTTCGTCCTCCAACAGAGTATAGTGCTCAATAATCTTAAGAAGTTGCCTTACCTGGTATGGTTTTGCTTTGCCCTTCACGTTCTGGAAATTGAGGATATCAGGAATTCCGTCCCGCACGTACACGGTGTGGCTGCCCTTTCCGCCCTTTCGATGAAACCCGAAGGTTTCCGCCGCACGGCAGAGATCTTTGAACCGCACGTTCTTTGGGGTGCGCTTTAGGTGCTCGTACGTCTCGCGCCGGTTCATGGGGAGCACCCTTGCAGTTCACCTCGCTTGATCTTCTCCTCGATCAACTCGTCCTGCAATATCCGCATGAGCTCCGGGTCCTCAGGCAGGCCCTTACCTATCGTCTCCTGTGTGTCCACCCCATTGCGGTGATTGTCGGGCATGTGGGTGAACTCGAAGACCTCACGGTCGCGGAAGAGGATCCGGTCGTAGCGGAGGGGAGGGGAACATTTCATATCATATATGTCAGTCTGGAGAAGGGGAACGGTATAATGGGTGGCCGTGCGCGGGTTGAAAGTGAAGGGTAAAGAGTCCCCTCTCACGCCAGGGCGGCAACTGCATCCGCTACAGGTGCTCGCACCGCGGTCCGGATGGCGTCGTCCTCTCTGGACGAGATCCGGACGCTCGTGCGGGTGAAGGTGACGTAGGAGTCGCGACTGGCCCTCAGGGAGCGATGGACGACGTCCGGAGCTTGAGAAGCCACGGGCTTCGAGTGGGAGCAGGAGCATCGGCAGGTGCGACACACTGGACGGTCGTGGCGCCTGAGCCGAGCGTAGTAGGTCTCGCGGGGCCGGCCGGGCTCGAACCTTGCAGACACCATCCTATCGTTCGTCATAATCACTGCGGAGGAAGCATTCAACGGCGTTTGGCGTTCACGGCCCCTGAGTTGCCCCCGCCCATCCTGGAGCGCCACCTCCAAAGAGCAAATCCGGCAGGCATTTCATATCGCCGTTACTAATCCGTAAGATAAAAATCCCGTAGGTGAATACCCCTCCGGGAAGCCGATACCATCCCGGCCAAGAAGAATATCCATGCCATCCACCACCCCCGCTACAGACCGGAACCCACGAGGCCTCGCCGCCCAGCTCCCCCGCAACCTCGCGGCGAATATCGCGTATTTTCTGGTGAACATCGTCATCGGGGTGCTTCTGGTGCCGTACTTCATCAACACCCTCGGGGTCGCGGCCTACGGGCTCATCCCGCTCGCGACCTCGATCACCGGGTACGTGGCGATCGTCGTCCAGTCGCTCAACACTTCGGTCTCCCGGTTCCTCACCGTCGACCTCCAGCGGGAGGACTATGCAGCCGCGAACAAGACATTCAACACTGCGCTCATCGGGCTCACCGTGATCATCCTCCTGATGGTCCCGGTCATCCTCGTTGTCGCGTACTTCGCCCCGTCGATCTTCAACGTCCCGGCCGGTCAAGAGACTGGAGCAATCCTCCTCTTCCTCGGGGTCTCGGCCGCCTTCCTGATCCGGTCCTGGAGCGGGAACTTCACGGTCCAGCTCTTCGCCTACAACCGTCTCGACCTTCAGAACCTCGTCAATATCACAAATATCGTTGTCCAGACGGGGCTGATCGTCCTTCTCTTCACCTTCTTTGGCCCGGATCTCGCCCTCGTCGGCGGAGCGTACCTGGCCGGGGCTGTTGTAGCCTCCGGGGTCTCGATTGTCCTCGCCCGGCGAGTCTGCCCCTATCTCCGGGTCTCGATCGGGTCCTTCGACCGCACACGGGTCAACGACCTCTGTGGGATGGGGTGGTGGGTGGTCATCAACCAGATCGGCTCCCTCCTCTTCCTCCAGATCGACCTCATCGTCGTGAACCTCCTCTTCGGGGCGACGTCTGCCGGGGAGTATGCGATCGCCCTCCAGTGGGTCATCCTCCTGCGGGCGGTCGCCGGGGTGCTCTCCGGCGTCCTGACACCGACGATCCTTGCCTGCTATGCCCGGGAACAGACCGAGACCCTGATCCGGGTCACGAAGAGTGCCGTCAAACTGATGGGGCTTGCCATGGCCCTCCCGATCGGGCTCGTCTGTGGGCTTGCTCCAGAGCTTCTTACGATCTGGGTGGGGGAGGAGTTTACCTTCCTCGCCCCGCTGATGATCCTCCTGACGGTGCACCTCGCAGTCAACCTTTCAGTGCTGCCCCTCTTCCCGATCAACGTCGCCTACAATCAGGTGCGGGTGCCGGGGATCGTGACGTTCTTTATGGGAATCGGAAATTTCGGCCTCGCGGTCATCCTCCCGCTCCTGACCGGTTGGGGGTATTACGGCGTCGCGGCCGCGGCGGCGATTGTCCTCACCCTGAAGAACGCCGTTTTCACCCCCTGGTATGCAACGCGAGTGCTCGGGGTTGGGAGTCACACCTTCACCCGGTCGATGTTCCCCGGGATTGTCGCGACCGCCCTCATCGGGGTTGCGGCGGCAACCCTGGGCGCCGTCGTCCAGATTCCCGCCCTAGTTACACTCGCCGTTGCCGGAGCGGGCATTGCTCTGGTTTACCTTGCGGCGGTCTGGGCGCTCGGTCTCAATGAATATGAGCGGAAGCTCTTTGAATCATACCTCCCTCAGCACTCAGGAGAATGATTGCGTGAAATCGTCTGTCATTGCAAACGTTGCTGAACATCTCTGCATCGGTTGCGGGCTCTGCGCCGCCTTCTGCCCGCAGGGTATCCTTGCGATGGAGTGGAACCGCTACGGTGAGTACAACCCGGTCACGGTCTCACCCTGCACCACGGAGTGTGGCCTCTGCCTAAAAGCCTGTCCGTTCTCCGGTACCGGGGAGAATGAGGATACGATCGGGGAGCGGCTCTACGGGGCGGTCCCCGGGATCCGGCACCGTTCCGAGACCGGCTACTACCTCGCCTCCTACGTCGGCTACTCCGAGAAGCACCGGGCGACGAGTGCCTCAGGCGGGATGGCGACCTGGCTTCTCGAGGCGCTGCTCGCCGAGGGCGTCGTCGACCACGTCATCTGCGTCGCCCCCACCGGCGACCCGGAGCGGCTCTTTTCCTTCCGGGTTTTCGATACCCCGGAGGAGGTCCGCACCGGGGCCGGCTCGGCCTACTACCCGGTGGAGCTGTCGGGAGTCGTCAAGCAGATCCTCGAGGTCCCCGGGCGCTACGCTATCACAGGCCTTCCCTGCTTCGTCAAGGCAATCCGGCTTGCCCAGCAACGGAACAAGAAACTCCGGGGGCGGATCGTCGTCACCGTCGGTCTCGTCTGCGGACAGCTGAAGAGCAGGGAGTTCACCGAGTATATCGCCGCCCTCGCCGGGGTGCGGGGGGAGGTAACGGGAGTACGTTACCGCGGGAAGAACCCGGATCAGCCGGCGAGCAATTATCACTATACGTTCACGACCTCGGACGGTGAAGAGCAGAGGATCTTCTGGAACGAGGGGATCTCCGAGGCATGGACGAACCGATGGTTCACGCCGAAAACCTGCAGTTACTGCGACGACGTCTTTGCCGAATGTGCGGACGCGACATGCATGGACGCCTGGCTGCCGGAGTATTCGCGGGACAGCCGGGGAACAAGCCTCCTCTTAGTGCGATCGCCGGCGGTGCAGGAGTTGGTCGAGCGGAGGCAGGGGATCTCTCTCGACCCGATCCCGGTCGAGCGGGTGGTGCAGAGCCAGAGTGGGGTCATCGCGGTCAAGCGGCAACATCTGGCGTATAGATTGTACCTCGACCGAGAGGGTGCTCCGAAAAAGCGGGTGGCTCCGTCAAGGCCTAAGAACCCCCTCCTGCGCCAGGAGATCGCGCTGAAGGAGCGAATGCGGGTCGTGAGCCGGGATCGCTGGGGCGCCGGGGAGCGGGACGCCGAGCATCTCCGGGGGGCGATGGGGCAAGATCTGAAGCGACTGGCGGTCGTGAGACGACTATCAAAGATTATTACGTTCCCGGTAAGAACTCTTCGGTATCTTCGAAGGGCGGGGCAGGGGCAATAACCATGGATGATAATAGACCGCTGTTTATTCTGGCCGGGAACGGGCCTTACACAAACCGGGGGTGTGAGGCGATTGTGCGGGGGACGACGAAGATCCTGCGGGAACATTTCAAGGACCCCCGCTTTATCTGCCTCAGCCATTTTCGGAGCGAGGAGCAGTTCCGGAGACAGTGCCTGGAGGAGTACGATCCCGCTATTACCCACCTTCATTCGAACCGGATGAATAAGAAGCAGGCACTCCGGAACTTCTGGAAATCGGAGGCCTGGTCATACGCGTATCGATCCCTCTTCAATCCAGCGTCACTCAGATATCAGGTATACCGCGATATGCTCCCATACCTTGATGACGCGATTGCGGTTCTCTCCGTCGGCGGGGACAACTACTCTCTCGACTACGGTGTTCCCAGGCTTTTCACCGGCCTTGATGACATAGTCCTTGAAAAGAAAAAGCCCCTGGCCATCTGGGGAGCGTCTGTCGGTCCGTTCAGCGCAATGCCCGACTATGAGCGCTACATGAGCAACCATCTCCGGGAGGTCACCGGGATCTTTGCCCGGGAGTCCGCCACGATCGACTACCTCAAAAGCATCGGGGTAACCAGGAACGTCTACCCTGTTGCGGACCCGGCGTTTCTCATGGACTCGGTCAAGCCGGAGGGGATCGAGGATATACTCCCCATCGATGAGGAGGGAATCGGCTTGAATCTCAGTCCCCTGATGGCGAAGTATGTGACCGGTGGCGATCTCGAAGCGTGGACCGGCATGGCGGCGTCGATCATCGAAAATGTAGCGAAAAAGACCGGGATACCGGTCTACCTGATCCCCCACGTGACCAACCCGAATTCGAACGACTACGAGTTCATGCAACGGGCATTCTCCTTGATCAGGGACCGAAACGGCAGCATCACCCTGATCTCTCCTGAGTATAACGCCGCAGGGACGAAGTGGATCATCAGCCGGCTGGCGCTCTTTGCCGGGGCACGGACGCACTCGACGATCGCCGCCCTCTCGTCAGGTGTCCCGACGCTGAGCTTCGCCTACAGCATCAAGGCTCAGGGGATCAACCGGGATATCTTCGGCCATACCGATTACTGTATGGATCCCGGCGCTCTGAATGCTGAAGAGATTGCCAGCCGGATGACCTCCATGCTGGACGAGAATGCTGCGATCAGGAATAATCTGGCGGGGCGGATCCCCGACGTCCAGAGGACGGCGTTCTCCGCCGGAGTGGGACTGAAACGCCTCATCAGGGTGAACTGAAATGTCCGAAATACCAGCAGTCTCGGTCGTCATCCCTCTCTACAACAAAGGCCCCTACATCGCCCGTGCCTTAAACTCGGTCTTCGCCCAGACCTTCCAGGACTTTGAGGTGATCGTGGTGGACGACGGCTCCACCGACGACGGGGCGGAGATCGTCAGGGCGTTTGACGAACCCCGGATCCGGCTGATCCAGCAGGAGAACCGGGGGGTGTCGGCGGCGAGGAACCGGGGGATTGCGGCCGCCCGGGCAGAGCTGGTCGCGTTTCTGGATGCGGATGATGAGTGGCTGCCGGAGTTTCTGGAGACGATACTGCGGTTGAGGAGAAAGTTTCCGGATGCAGGAGCATACGCGACATCATACTATATCCAATATTACAGCCACCTTCAAGAGGCCAACATCCAACACTTGCCTTCAAAACCATGGGAAGGAATCATCTCACGATTTTTTCAAGTGGCTGCAAAAAGTGAACCTATCACCTCATCATCTGTTTGCATCCCAAAAACTGTATTCGATAGAATTGGTTTTTTCGCGGTAGGCAAATGGTGGGGTGAGGACACCGAAATGTGGGGGCGTATCGCATTATATTACCACATTGCGTTTTGCAGGGAACCGATTGCAGTATATCATTATGAGGCCACCAATCGAGCCAACGAAAAAACAAAAGTGGAAATAAATCATCCATTTATGCAAACGGGATCTGAATATATGAAAAGGAACGAGAGAAAGATTTCACCATCGGATTTGAGTGATCTACAAGAATATATGGAAGTACTTAGACTAAAACTCGCCGGAAGAGCTTTGAAGTCCAAAGAACCAAAATTGGCCCGAAAAATAATCCGCGAGTGCAATACAAGAAACCAACGCGGAACGAGGAATATAGTTTATTTAATATCATTTTTACCAGGATTTGTATATCAGGCAGCAAGAGCGATGAAAATAACAATATACACTCTACAGAAACCACATATACGAATAAAAAATCCGCTTCCAAAACAAAATGAACTATAGATAAGCAGCTAGAAAGCATTTTCCCTCGCGCACGTCAAAGATACACGAATAATTATTATCAAGGTAATGATAGAATTCATCTCCAAGCAGTAGATTTGTCACATATCTAGCATCACGACATGAGGTAGGGCGGTTTAGACTACTCTTTCTCCAGATAACTAGACCTTGAGACAACGCATCCTTATTGATTTGACCATCTCGAGTTATCGTATATTTTTTCGCACCATCAACCTTCAAATAGGTTTCGAAAGGTCTGCCCACGGTCTGTTCATCAGCGATAATCGTCCCATCATACGTTTCGTTTATATGGGTATACATATTCATTTCCGATTCAGTCCAGATTAACTTAAGAAAAACCTCCTCACCATACAATGGAGAATCATGGTTTGTCGCTCCATCTGTAATCATAAAAAACGATCCAATAAAGAAGAGCATTGCAACCGTATAGATGGCAGTTCTCTTTGTTTTCAGCAGACCCAGAGCACAAAAGACCCCAACTCCAACAAATAACGCGAAACAAACAAACGCAAATGCGGGCCAACGATCAGGTATGATATCTCTCATTCCAAAAATCGGGAATGCGTAGCGAACAAAGAATAACGTAAGCGCTAAAACAACAAGCGGGAAATACTTCTTTGCCTGCTTTTTATGAGACAGGCAGTACAGAGTTCCAATGATCCCAAAGAAGGCGTATAAACAAAAACCCACAGGTTGTAATAACTCCTCCCATCGACCATGTACGTTTGATAGCGTTGTAGCCCCTAAAAACTCTGCTTCCATGGAGAGTGAATTAAGCAACCCGCCAAAGGTCTTATCAAAGAAGGGATATGAGGGATCCATCCAGTGGTACGTAATAATTATTGCCAGAAATATGAGGGGAATTATCAAAAGTTGAGCATTTTGCGATCGGGCTGAAAGAAGATTCTGGTTATAAAGAATCTCATATAGAATATACCCCACAACCAATGCAAGTAAAGAAACCAGAGTGATGAACGCACTGATCGTATGAGTCCAGACTATAATACCTAGAAATACGAGCATAAAAGGAATATACTTTCTTCTATCTTCAGGTTTCAAACAAATTTTCAATGCGAAGAAAATAATGAACGCATATATGGCGATTCCAAAGCTCATTGCAAGAACCTGGATGCTCCATTGAATCTGAACGTCGACAAAATTCAGCAGCAGCATTGATACCAGTGCCAACTGAACATTTCCTGTCAACATCCTGACGATCAAGAACGTGACGATAGTGCTGAGGGCAAGGATCACCCCCCACAGGAACATCGCATCGTGAGGAGAGATAGATGCCAGCAGACTGGTACATGCTGCATGTAGGTGCGCAATTGGATAGTTAACATAGTAAAACGTAAAGTCTGAGGGTACAGCAACCCGTCCAAGTTCAAGGAAATACTTAACGTACTCCCGGTGAGCCCAGGGATCTGACCCAATCGGGTATGGCGAGACAAAATATGCACTAGCCCGAAGAATAAGCGAGAGTGACAGTATTTTTACGACAAAAATCGAGGTTTTTGTCGAATTTAAGCCACGAGATGTTATAATCTGAATACCAAGAACCACGACAGCTCCAGAGACAAGGATAAAGAACAAAGGATGTCGTGTATATATCTCAGAGAAATAGTACGTGACCAGCGCGGCGCTGATAAAAAACCACCAGATGATGCTGAGTATTGTGCTATTTCGGTTACTGATTTCTAACAAGTAGGTACGGGGGTTTTCCTTGAATTCGTTGCGATACCGTAAATACAGTATGCAACTAATTGCAATGACCGGGCTTAACAAAAACAGGGCATTACTGGTGTAGACTAAGTTCATAACCGTCATGAAAAGCCCGAATAGGAACCCCAATGCCGCGAGGAGACAGTCAATACCCCTAAGGCTCCCTCGCGTGATATTTCGCCCAATTGCAAGTGACAGTACCAGGGTCAACAGGATTACTATCAGGGCAAGATCACTATATGTTGAGAACATGGTACTACCAAGCAATGCAATTGACATTCAGCGTGTAATCAGCCTTCTAACGATGAAATGGCACACCAATAGTTTTTTGGATGCCTATAAATTATTATCGTATTAGCATGCGTTTCAGCGGATGAGCAAATCCTACCCTAAAATCTGAGTGTATATCTCCACGATCTCCTTCGCGATATTCTCCCACGTATACCGCTCCGCATACTCTAAGATTGCCTCCCGGTCCCACTCCCGGTCCAGCGCCGCCAGGATCTTCTCTGCCAGATCTTCAGGGTCAGCGGGCTCGACCAGCAGGCCATACTTATCCGACGTGACAATCTCCGGCACCCCACCGACCTTCGCCCCCACAAAGGGCTTCCCGCAACCGAGGGCCTCGAACATCACAGTCGGGTTACCTTCATTGAGACTCGGCAGGACAAAGAGATCGCAGGCGTTCATCCAGAGAGTGAGTTGGTCTCCCGGCACAGACCCAAGCAACCTCACCCTCTCCCCGAGGCGCAACCGGTCGATCTGCCCCTGCAGGCTCCCTTTCTCCGGCCCTGCCCCCCCGATAAAGCAGAGCACGTCGTCCCGCTGGTTACAGACCTGCTCCATTGCGTTGATCAGGTAGTTGAAGCCTTTTCGTTTGATCAGGCCACCCAGTGTGAAGATGATCTTCGCATCACCTGAGAGGCCGAGCCGCTCCCTCGCAATAGCCGTATCGATGGGGTGAAAGGCCGAGGAGAACCCGTTAGGGATAGAATTGACCTGATCATTGTAGCGCTGCAGGATAGGAACATCCTTTCTGTTCACCCTGATGAGGGCGTCAGCACCTGACCAAGCAGTGTTAATGAGGGGATGATCCATACCGGCCTCCTGATCAAACCAGTCACCGTTCTCATGGATTGTGGTAATAACCGGCCTCCTATATTTCTCCTTCAGTCTGACACCGATATAGCCGGACGGCCAGGTGAAGTGAGCATGGATGAGATCAAAGTGGAGATGGTGCTCTTCGATGCACCTCTCCACTGCCTGCAGCCGGTTATCGATCAGGATCTTGCTCAACCAGACAATTGGGACATAGATAGATCGGGGAAAATAGACCTCCACGTTGTCGTAAGTATAGTCGTTACAGAGTTTGTCTTTCTTAAAATAACCAAATGAATGGAACACCGGTGCAATGACAATGACTTTTTTGAAGTATTGCTTTAATTCGGCAACCTGATACTTGACAAACGTCTCGGCGATAAAAGACTCATCCTCACTGGGGTAGGACGGAGTGAGGATAAGGAGGGTCTTATCTTTCAGGTCCACCTGTGAGTCATCTTTCGCTTCTACTATCCTGCTCACCGACACTCAGACCAACCCTTTCCTAATCCCCATGTACACAACCCCCTCCCCGCCCGCGAACAGATTCTTCCCGTCCACGACCACCGGCGAGGCCATGAGTCCCTTCACCGTTTCCATAGAGATTCCCCGGAAGACATTGTGGTCCACGAGGAAGACCGCACACTCAGCCCCACTGAGCGCCTCCTCGACGCTCCCGACCGAGGCAAACACCCCGACCTTCGTCGCAAGCGAGGGGACGAACGGGTCGTAGACCCGCACCTCGGCCCCGAGGTTTACGAGCTCCTCGATGATCTTGATGGCAGGCGACTCCCGGGGGTCGTTGATGTTCTTCTTGTAGGCAAGGCCCATGACGGTGATCTTCGCCCCGTAAAGGCGTTTGCCGACCTGCCGGAGGCCGCGTTCGGCGAGGTTGATGACGTGCATCTTCATGAACTCGTTGATCTCGCCGGAGGTCTCGATGAAGCAGTGTGGTTTCGCGGAGGTATAGTCAGACAGATAACCGGTTAGAGAACCTGCATGTGCAGCAGCACTCATGATGCATCACCCGGAATCGAAGCACAGGAGTGCTGTACCTCGGGGCGTTCCTTCATCTCGGTAAAACTCTGAGGATAGTTCTCAATGAACCAGATCATAAACGCGGTAACGTCGATCTTGTCTGCCAGCAACCGGTCCCGCTTGGCCCCCCATTTATCCTTACTTTTAGGATCCTGCAGGATCTCAATCGCCCTGCCTAGCGCAGCACTACTGTCGGTAAAACTGTAGAGGAGGCCATAGGTTTCCTCAAGTTCGATGAAGTTGCCCATCGTACCCACAAGGGAGGAGACATAGATCGACGGTGTCCCTAGGACTGCAGCCTCCGAAGCTGTCGTTCCCCCCTCCCCCACATACAGCGTCGCGTAGTACAGCAGATCATGCAGTTTCTCCGGGGAGGCCCGGATCTGGTAGGGCTGCAGCTCCGGGGGCAGCGCCCCCTCCGAAGTTATCAGGACGCGGCCGTACTGCTCCAGCGCCTTCACGAGCCCGACCTTGTCGCGGATGCCGTGCTGGCCGACGTCATGACTCGCCTGCCAGGAGACAAAGCGGACGATAATGAAGGGGTCGCCCCCAGCAAGATCGAGCTCGGTGAGGATGGCGGGGTTTGGGGTGAAGCGGTTTGGGTGGAGGTAGGCGAGTTCGTGGTAGCCGTTGTAACGTATTTGTTTAGGGCCCATTTCTTTGCTAAAACAAGATGGTGTCAATACTGCCTTAGTGAAGGGTAATGCACCGTTTATTGAAGCCCTTGCGTGTTCAGTATCAGCTAAACAGATATATGGAACACCCATCAATCGAGACACAAACGCAAGGGAGGGATCCATCATAGAGATAGATAGATCTGGTTTAAATTCACCTACAATGCTTCTAAACCTCATTACCCTCTGCATTTGCTCCGCCACAAGGTGTACTCGAGATGGTTTTGTTTCACTGATAACTGTATAAGTAAAACCATATTTTTTTAATAAGTCGATAGTGACCTCTTTTTTCCTTGCGCAAATGAGGATATCATGATTGTGATCCTGTAATTTCCAGATCGTGTTTTTAAATAAGTGTACGTGAGCAGGATGACTGACGCTAAAGAGAATTCTCATTCGGTTTTCGCCTCCCCAGGCTGAAGTTTTTTGATGACTTTTGCAGGAACCCCTGCAACCACAGTGTATGGAGGAATGTCCTTTGTAACAACTGCACCAGCCCCAACAATCGAATGTTCCCCCACAGTTACTCCAGGTAGTATGATCACACCAGCACCAACCCAGGCATCGTGGTGTATGCAAACAGTACCAAACATCTCGAATGAAGGGTATATATCCTTGAGAACTCTCAATCGTGAATTATTTGGATGAGATGTTACGACAATCGTTACATTCGGGCCAAATGCAGCCCTATCTTCGATAGTTAAATTAGACTCAAAACCGATATCGCACGCTAAGGTGAATCCTTCGTTTATTGTGACCCTATCGCCAATATTCACCCCAGATTCCCGTAGGAAATAGACCCTCGCGGCGCTCGGGATAAAAGATGACTTACTAATGGCGCGACAAAGTTTCTTTATTATTTTCGTTAGAGTGACGCCATTTGTGCTCAAATTATGTCCCCCGAGGTCTCCTAGAGAAATATCTTCCGGTACACCTTGAACCCCAGTTCTGCAACCCTGGTTTTTCCATTGGAATAGGTGCAAACGTTCCTACCGTAGTTAACTAATTCGCCACCGAAACTTCGCTTGAATTCACGGGGTCCATAAGGTTTGTTTGGCTCTCCGGCTCCTCCAAAATCAAAAATAGAATAATTATTCTCTCTTCCCCATTTCAGGATATGCCATACAAGACATGCGTTTGCATTTAACGACAAGTAATCGACAGCTGCTCCTGCATACCAGTCATATATCCTATCCCGGTATAGAAGAACCGCTCTTGCCCCGATGTAGTTGTCTTCATACCGAGCCAGGAAAAATTTTGCCACCCCTCTTGGAACAAGTTCTCGAAAAGCAGATTCAAACAGCGAGATATCCACAAGAGGAACTTTCACGTTATTGTAGGTTTCACCAAGTAAATCATAGAATATCGGAATTTTATCAGAGTCTACAATTTCTTCAACAAAAACGCCAGTTTTTTCTGCTTTTTTAATTCTTCTTCGTCTTGAGTTATGGATCTGACCCCATATGCCATCCAGAGATTGGTTAAGATTAATGATGAAATTTAGATGATCAACAAAGACATAGTTGCCACTATATTCCAATATACTTTGCACATCATGCATATTCCTGATTTCAGTATAGAGACATGATTTGCTCACAAGAGAATCATACCTATGCAGCAAATCGGCACTGACCATATCAGAATTGGAAACAGTAAGAGGACCACCCTGAACAACAGAATGCGTAGAAAATCCTCCCAAGAGGCCGTCGATCTCACGAATAACAACACCTGCCATAATGCCCTGGATCTCTTGAGACTTTGGATCGGTGACGGCAACATGTACAGGGAAGTAGTTCTTTGTTTCAGCATATACGTTATATAAAGCCCGGGTCTGGAATATATTTCCCAAGGGATGGGGATACACAAAATTATCCCACTCGGTATCAGTAATATCGCAGGTGAAACTCTCATCACTCATTATTGCACCATTATTAGAATACTTTTCCCGAAATTAGCCACAGCATCCTGGGAGTAACTTATGAGCCACTCACTCCTATCTACCGCCCACCGCTCCGGGTGCACGGTCAGGTACAGCCCCTCTTCCCCGGCAGACCCGATCCAGCGGGCAAGGTCATCCGTGGTCGCAACCGAAGGCGGGGCCGCCCCGGCTCCCGGCATCGCGTCCCGCATCGAGTGCTTCGCGCCCCAGGTCCGGCCGGTGTCAGTGAGGTAACAGAGGCCGTTACCCGCCATCGAGAGGTAGGCCTCCCCCGCGATCCCGAACTCCCGAAAATCATACTCCTTCCAGAGATCGCGGTTGTCGTAGCGGGAGAGGGGGCTCCCGTGCATGCAGATCGTCCGGACGTCGCAGAGGGATCTGAACTCCTCTAGTTCCCGGGCGAAGAGACCGATCGCCTTCTCGTAGTCACCCTTCGCTTTCGCAAGCACCTCGTAGTGATAGCCGACCTCGTGGCCGAGGGAGAGGACCTGCTCGATGATCTCAGGGATGAACGTGTACGGGTGCCGGAAGTAGTAGGTCGAGGTGACCCCGAGGGCATGCTCGAGCTCGGCCATCTTCAGGGCGTTCTCGGGTTTGCGGTCGACATCGTGACGGAGGACAACAGTTCGGCCGCCGGGAGGCTCGGTAAGATACTGATAGACCGTCGCCGGGGTGTAGCTGGCACCGAGGAGGGCACGGCAGAGCTCCCCGTACTTTGCCATCGTAAAATCCCGCATGCTCTCCCTCAGGTGCTCACCGCCGTATTCACCTGCATATCAAACAGCATTGCAAACAGCAAAAACTGCATCCCCATCATGAACACCAGAAACGACAGCACCCCGTGCACGAAGAGCACCGACTCCCCCATCACGAACTTTTCCCAGAGCGTAACGAGCCCCCCGAGCACCCCGATCGGCGCGAGCACCGCCCCGGCGGCGTAGAAGAACGCGAGGGGGTGGAAGCCCATCTGGACGTACTTCGTCTTGAGGCGGAAGACGAAGTTCCCGAGGAGGAGCTTCGAGACCCGGGGGATGTAGGTCGAGTATCGGATCTTTGACTTTTCTCGACCGTAGCGGGCCGGGATCGCGACGTCGCGGACGGTCATGTTGTGGATGTTGAGCCAGACCAGGAGGTTGTTGCAGTAGCCGTAGCCCTGGTAGACGCTGTCGAGGGGGAGCTCGGCGAGGGCTCTCGTCGAGATCGCCGTGTAGCCGTTCTGGGGGTCCATCATCTGCCAGTAGCCCGAGGCGACCTTGGTGAGGAAGGTGAGGAGGGAGTTGCCGAAACTCCGCCAGGGACTCATCCCCGTCCGGTAGGCCTCGCTGATGAGGCGGTTGCCCTTCGCGTACTCGGCCCGGCCGTCGACGATCGGGTCGAGGAGGGCAGGAAGGTAGGTAGGGTCCATCTGGTTGTCCCCGGCCATCACCGCGGCGATATCCATCCCGTCCGCGACCGCACGCTTGTAGCCGGAGGTGATCGCCGCCCCGACGCCCCGGTTCGGGTCGTGGTGGATTGCGACGATCCGGGGATCGAGCCGGGCGTAGTCCTCGATGATCGCCCCGGTCATGTCGGTCGAGGCGTCGTTCACCGCGTAGACCTTCGCGACGTAGTCGGGGATCCCGTCAAGCACCTCCCCGATCAACTCCTCCTCGTTGTAGGCCGGGATCACCACGGCGATCCGCTTCCCGCGGTAGCGGGGCTCCGCGGCCGGGCTTTCGGAGCGTGCCCCGGCGACCTTCAGGTTGGGGTCGGCGGCCAGAACATCGGCGTCGAACGTCTCGCCGGCCAGGACCGCCTCGATTGCCTTCTTCCCGTAAGCCCCAAAACCGCTCTGTATGTTGGCAGCCGGGAGGACGACGTCGTTGCCCTCCCGGAGCTCGGCAAGCAGCCGGGGGATCTCCCCCGGGCTGTGCTGGCCGTCGGAATCGATGATGACGAGCTCTTCCGCGCCGAGGTCCCGGGCGGTGGCAAAGATCGTCTGGAGCGCCCCGCCGTAGCCCTTGTTGGTCGCATGACGGATGACCACAGCACCCAGCGCCTCCGCGATCGGGACGGTCTCGTCCGTTGAGCCGTCGTCGACGACGAGCACCGCATCCGCGTGCCGGGCGGCGCCGACGACGGTCTTTGCAACGTACGCTTCTTCGTTGTAGGCCGGCATGGCGACGAGCGTCCGGATGCTGCCGGGCCGCTCCCCCCGCGATCGGGTTGCCATGCCGTCGACGAGGAGGATCGTCCCCTCCCCGTCGACATCGTGCCTGGGGACCCGCCTGGCGGGGGAGGCCGGGGTGGAAAGAGTGGGTGACCGGGTGCTCACTGCGATCCCCCCTGCGGGGACTCGTGGATGACCGGGCCCGAAGGGGGTGCCGCACGGGCTCTCTCGGGGCGGGAAAAACTCCGGGGGGTGGGTGGCTGGATCATAGGGATACTGGTGTGTCGGTCTTGCGGACCCCGACCGCCCGTCGAGCGAGCATGTGGCGGCGGTGACCGCTACTTTCGATCGTGGTTACATGCTGCAAGTGGACATAAATATTTGTCGAAATGTATCTTGGAGCACCTCGACCGTATCCATTTAACCTTGCCGATCCGGGGTTAAAAAAGACGCAGAGGTTGGTGGAAGCGGCATGGGCCCCAGGGATTGACGCACACGTTCTTCTATAAAAATGTTTTTAAATTTTATCCCCTCAATGAGATCGTTTTTTCCAAAAATATTCTTAATCTGGCAGCCTAGGGGCGAAAACGTTCAGCTGGGGATGCCGTATCGTCGACCCGAATGACCATGGTGGTTTTACTGCCGTATTCCGTGAATTCCTTGCCGGAAATTGCGTTTTTCCTGTCTCCGGATCTCAACGAAGAACGGTTAACCCCGCCCCGGGCAGGACCGGATCGCTGTGCGCGCGCATGTGCGCGTTGCACCGCCTCGCAGGCTGACCGGGGGCAATCGCTGCACTTTTCAGGTGTGATCCGGGATGGGGTGCGGCAGTTGACCGGGTTTTCCCGCTCCGCCTCCATCACCCCTGCAGGATAACCGCCCCGGTGGGCGAAGGACTCCCGAGAAATTCCCCCCCGGCGCCCGATGACCTCGCCCGCCCGAATGGGCGTGTACCCGGGGCCCTGAACCGCCACCCCTCCTGTCGATCCGCCGGCATATTACCCGGCCGACCGCCAGGGAGCACCCGGCAGGACAGTGCAGACGCAGCATTGAGTGCGGCAGGAGAGCCGGTCACGTTGTCGATGAGCACGGGAACAGGGTGCGGTAATTCTCCCCCTGCAGGAGATAGACCTTCACGACCTTGCTGCCGTAGCGGAACGGCGCGAAGAGCCGACCATAGGGTTCAGCAAGTTCGGGAAGCGGTACGAGCGGTAATGGCAGGATGCGCGATTCACGTAACGGCAAGCGTCGAGAGATATCACAGCATGCCGCACGACATATTTGCGATGGTCCGAAGGACCGGAGCTTGAGCACCGAAAAGTGCGAGTCCACGCATTCTTCAGGGCATAGAGGCTCTATCCGAAACGCCTCTGCCGTTCGGCGTGCGCAGGTTAAGCGGGGCAGAGCATCTCTACCGGATTCGCGTGGGAGACTATCGGATCATATACGCCATGCACCACGCGGAGCAGGAGGTTATAGTTCTCTACATCCGCCACCGCCGCAGTGCATACCGTGGGTTGTGACATCGGGCAAGCGGCCTTGCTCTTCCCGCTTCACCGGGAAAAGAGCACGATGCACCTCTCCGCCGCCCGAAGGCAAGGGATTCACAACCTCGCTCACCGTGCAGGGAAGAGACACCGCTTGCCGGACAGCATCGCAGGGAACCTGACGCCGTCCTACGACAGGGAGGAGGCCGGGGGATGCACCAAGTACGCGGACTCGATCTGCAGTGCCGCGAGGCGCTCGCTCTCCGGGTGATCGAGCAGGTCCGGGACCTTGCCAGGAAGATCCGGGCTCGCCGGCATGTCCACGCCGTCATCCCGTATGGGTCGTTTTCCCGCGGCGACTTCCACGAGGGACGCGATGTCGACCCGAGATCGTCGTCGGGGATTTTCGCGAGCGGTGCCGCAAAGCCGGGCGGCAGTCACCCTCGATCCGACCGATCTCCCGGTCGAACCGATCTGCTACACCGACGAAGAGTTCGCCGAACCGGTCCGGAGCCCAACCCGTTCATCCTCCAGGTGCCGGCCGAAGGCATCCGGGTGTGAACGACCACGGAATACAGATCCAACGTGACTCCGCTTCTGCCGGCACAGCGTTTCCCTCTGTCAGAGGAGGGCCGACTCTTCATAGAATGTGGCCAATCCCTGCCCGTCAAGCCGGCAGTCCACCAGATCGTCGAACTGCTGTCGGGAGAGGCCGAGCTGCTCGGCCATGATGGAGAGCAACCTATCGCTTATCTCCTTCCTCCCGTGGCTGACCCAGGTGCGGATGGCCGTATCACGGCCGTTATACCGGAACGTCAGCTTGATGTGCCCGGACATTTCCGCATGAAAGCCCTTTTTAATGAGCCGCTTTACTATGACAAAGTTCTTCCGCGAGCCCATCAGGACTCTCCATGAAAGAGTGAGAAAAGTTTTCTCCGGAACTGGAGGGCGCCGCCTGTAAGGTCGCTCTCATCCCGTTCTACAAAATCCTTCCAGTTCGTTTCAAACTCGGCAGTAATCTCCATAAGACCTTCACGCAGATTCGGGGCAACTGCAAGCAGGCGATATGCGTGGTTATACAGGATGTACTCCCCATTCTCGACCTCGACACACAACATGATAGGTTCTGCAAGCTCCCGGATTTCACCGCGCACCCGGACATAGATCAGGGGAATATGGGTGGGCAGCTGGCTTTCATGGGCATGAGAAACGAGCCGCCCGATCAGGTCGTTATATGTCTCGCGTGGATGCACCTTCAGGCCGTTAAGCCGGTATTTTAACTCGGTTGAGATCTTGATCGATGACGTGTCGGGCATACCACCCTACACTACCGCGGTGGTATATATCCTGATCGGCTGGATGTTTTCACGGTGTATGGGAGGAGTGAACAAAACGGGGGTGGTCGACCCGACCCTCCGTCAGCCGGAAAGCGGCTTCTGTTCATGCACCGTGAACAATTTGTTCACGGAGCGAAAACCGCATCTCCCCCACCGCAAACGACCGGCTCGGATCATGCTTCCCGATAAATTGCACCGCAGAGGTTGAACCGGAGATCTCCATACCGTTAACCGTAGTGACCGTGAGAGTGCCTCCGGCTCCCTGTTCACGGCCGGGACGCCGGGCGACGACCAGGTCCTCCCTGAACAGAGCTTCCGCGACGTTTTCCAGCATCTCTTTGACCGTTTCGCCCGGGATGCACCGTCCCGGTGTCGCGACGATGAAACCCGGTCAACCTGCATGCTGCGGTCCGTTCTAAATTAAGCGAACTTCACCAGGGCGAACCACGGATAGGGGATCCGAACCGTTTCGGGCCGGAAACAATCGCCGCCACGGTTCCGGAAGCCTTCCAGACCGGCAGATTCCCCCATCCTCACGTATAACAAGAAAGCACAATTTCAATAGGATTATCTTTTGCAGAACCGAGATTTAGTCTGGATGACGGGTGCGAAGAAATACTCGGCGGCGGCCGTACTCGCAGCCTGGCTCATCATCGTCGCCTTCTTCATGGTCCTCAACCGCACGCTCGACCTCGAGGTCTTCTTCGTCCTCTCGCTGATCGGGCTACTGGTCGTCGCCGTCCTGATCGACGGGGCGTTCTCCCGGCCGCGCTACATGCGATATCTCGGCTACCTCATCGCCGCGGGAGTCGCCCTCTTCGCCTATATCGTCACAGAAAAAATCCTGGAGATCCTTGCCGCATGAACCCCCGGGTCCCGCACGTCATCCTCGCGGCCGCAGCCGTCCTCGTCCTCGCTCTTCTCGCGGGAGAGGCGACCTCCCCGGTCCTCTACACCGCGGAGAACATCTCGACCGCCGCCCACGCCGACCCCGCGACGGTCGAGAAGCGGTCGCCGGGGAACACCGACGCCCTCGCCCCCCTGATGGACGACCTCCTCGGCGAGACCGGGACCCTCGCCCTCACGATCCGGCTCAAGGACTACGAGAGCGCCGAGCGCGACCTCGCCCGCTACAGCGAACTCTCCCGCCAGTTCGACCGGCTGGTCGTCACGCTCGACGTCTCCGGGACCGACATCGGCGAGTTCCAGCGGAACAACCGGCAGAACCAGGAGGCTCTCGCGACCCTCTTAAACGACACCCGGCGGTTCGAGGACTTACAGAGGCTCGAGATCGAGGTCCGGGGCGACGACGAGCAGCACATGACCGTCGTCTACGAGGGCGAGGCCCTCCGGCGGAAGATGCAGGAAGGTTTCGCCGCCTATGCCGGGCGCGAAGCGGAGACCACCCGGATCGCCGAACACTACGGCGCGAACGCCACCCCCTACCACGAGAGCGTCGACAACTTCGCCGAGGTCGCGGACGCCGCAGACGACTGGCGGGAGAAGACCGGCATCAGTACAACGTCCCCCCTCGCTATCGCCGTCGTCCCGGCCGAGGGGCGCTACGGGGACACCCTCGGGATCGCCGGGACTTACGCCGGCGGCACCCCGGGGACCCCCCCCATCGAGGTCTACGTCGACAGCAGGAGCATTGCGACCGTCGCCCTCGGCGACGACCGCACCTATAACTACCTCTACCGGGTCGGCCGGACCTCCGCCGGGCCGCACCTCGCCTACGCCGTCTCGGGGGCGGTCTATTCCGCGGTCGCGACGTTCACGGTCCAATCCCAGAACACCACGATCAGCCTCGCCGCCGCAGAGGTGAACGCGACGACCGTCGCCTGCACAGGAAACCTCACGACCGCGGAAGGTCTCCCGGTCGCGGGCGCCCCGGTCCTCATCAGGGTCGACGACGGTTCTCTTATCGCTGCAGAGACCGCCGACAACGGCACCTACGGGGTGAAGATCGTCCTTCCCGCCGGGGAGCACCGCCTCCGGGCGGAGTTCCACGCCGCGGGCTATCCCCTGAACGCCTCGGAGAGCCCGACAGAAACAGTCCGGGTCCGGGGCGAGGGGCTCTCCCCCCTCCCGTTCGTAGCGGCGGCAGCGACCGCCCTCGGGACCGGATGGTACTTCCGGCGGCGCCGGCCCGAGGAGGAGCCCGTCGCGGCAGAGTCGGCAGTGATCCCGGAGCGCCCCGACGAGACCCCGCCGCAGGTCGAGACCGCCGGCCTCCCGCCCCGTGAAGCCGCGACCGTCCTCTTCCATGCCCTCCGTGCCCGGCTCGGGATCCCCGGGACGAAGACCCCGCGGGACTGCGCCCGCATCGCTACCAACCACGCCGGGTTCTTCGAACGCTACGAGCGGATCCGGTACGCCGGCGAGACCCCCACGGAGGAGGAACTCCGCGCGATGGAGGAGGAAGCCCTCGGAGGCGGCGAGCATGCAGCGTGAGGCCTGGGCGGTCCTCCTCATCCTCCTCCTCGCCGGCGGCGCGGCCTACGTCCACGCCACCACCACCACCGAGGAGTACAGCCGCTGCAACGTCGGCTGGAACGGCACCTCGGGACTCGCCGCAGAGGAGGTCCGCGACCTCGCGAGCCTCCCGCCCGACGCGACCCTCCTCATCCTCGCGCCCGACCTACCCTTCACGCCCGAAGAGGCAGGCTACCTGCGGGCGTTCCTCGACGGCGGCGGGCGAGTCCTCATCGGCGATGAGGAAGGGGGCGCAAACGGCCTCCTCGCCGACCTCGGGAGCACGATGCGGGTCCGGCCGGGGGACCTCGCGAGCCTCGAGCGGGACCACGCCGACCCCGGCCTCTTCAGCGGATATGTCGTCGGGAACGCGAGCCTCGTTGCCGGGGTCGAGACCGTCCTCCTCAACCGCCCCGCAACGGTCGAAGGAGGCGAGCCCCTCATCGAGACCTCGATCTTCACCTGGGACGACGCGGACGGCGACGGCCGCGTCAGCGGCGACGAAACCTTCGCGCGACGGGTGGTTGCTGCCCACGAAGGCAGTCTGATCGTCCTCGGCGACCCGAGCCTCTTTGTCAACGCCATGCTCGCCGAGAACCCCGTGTTCATCGAGAGCCTCGGGCCGGTCCTGATCGACGCCGCCCACAGCAGAACCGGCACCGCTAACCCGATCGTCAACACCATACTCTGGATACAGGAGACGCCGCCGGCCGCGGCCGCCATAGCCGCCCTGGCCGTCCTGCCGGCAGCCTTCCGGTTCGGGAGGAAAAAGAATGAGTAACAACAACCTGACCGAGCGCATCGAAACGATCGCAAACGCCTACGAGACCATCGAAATGACCGCCCAGCAGGTGGTCGTCGGGAACCGCAACCTCATCAAGGAGATCTTCATCAGCATGATCAGCGGCGGCCACCTCCTCATCGAAGGGGTTCCCGGAACGGCAAAGACCACCATCTGCAAAATCGTTGCCCGCCTGATAGATTACGACTTCCGGCGGATCCAGGGGGCCGTGGACATCCAGCCGGCGGATATCATCGGAGTCCGGATCTACGACAGGAACAGGGGCGAATTCGTCCTCCAGAAAGGCCCGATCTTCACGAACTTTCTGATGGTCGATGAGATCAACCGCTTAACGCCGAGAACCCAGGGCGCCCTCCTCGAGGCGATGAGCGAACGCCAGGTGACGATCGACGGGACGACCTACCCGCTCGCCGACCCCTACTTCACCATCGCCACCCAGAACCCCCACGAGGCCGAAGGAACCTTCCCGCTCATCGAGGCCCAGTGCGACCGGTTCATGTTCAGCTCCACCCTCACCCACCTCGATGCGGAGAACGAACTCGAAGTTCTCCGCCGGGAGCGCGCCGGGGAGCTGGACTGGAGGGTTTACCTGGTCGCCCCCGTCCTCGGCCCTGCCGGGGTGGCGGCCATGAGCGCGACCGCCCGGGAGATCAGGATCGACGAGACGGTTCTCGCCTACATGCGCGATCTCGTGCTTGCCACGCGGTCGCACGGCGACGTCCGGCTCGGCGCGAGTTCCCGTGCCTCGATCGCTCTCATCCGGGGCTCAAGAGTCTGGGCAGCCCTGAACCGCCGCCCCTACGTCATCCCCGACGACGTCCGTGCTCTGGCCCTTCCGGCGCTTCGCCACCGCATCCTCCTCACCCGGGAAGCGGCGATCACCGGGATCACTCCGGACGCGGTCGTCAACGGGATCCTGGAGACGGTCGAGGTGTCCTAGCGATGATCCGGCCGACCCGGACGGCCAGCGGCATAGCCGCTCTCGCCCTCGCCCTCACCGTCGTCGCCCTCCCGATCGCGAACCCGGCCGCGGCCCTCGCCGCCGGCTCCCTCGCCGTCTTCCTTCTCTGGCGGGGCTGGCGGTTCGAGCGCGATCTCTCCGCCGTCGCCGCGTCGCTCGCGGTCGACCGCGATGTCGACCGGACGATCCTCCGGCAGGGAACGGCCGCGACCGTTCGGGTTCGAGTCGACTGCACCGTCCCGCCCGGGATGGAGATCCGGGCACGTGACCTCCCGCCGGCGGTCGCGGTCGGCGACGCCCCGCTCTCTCTGCCGGGTGAGACCGCAACCTACATTGTCCGGCTCATGGCCCCCGGGGAGACGGCGTTTGCAGGCGTCGCCCTTGAGGCGAAAGACGTTTTTTTCTCCCGGAACCTCGTCTGCCGCCGCCTCAACGCCCCGCACCTCCGGGTCCTCCCCGCGGGAATCAACGGCAACGGCAGGGGAACAGGAACCACCGGCGGAGACACCGAGGTGAACCGGGGGGCCGCGCTCCCCGGCCAGAGCGTGCGCGGGTTCCGGCCCTACCTGACGGGCGACAACCCCCGGCAGGTGGACTGGAAGGTCACCGCCCGGCGCGGCGCCCTCTACGTGCGGCAGCTGGCCGGGCTTGAGGGCGGGGCGCCCCTCATCGCCGTCGACCTCCCGGCCCGGGCAGGGGATCCGGAAACTTTCGCCCGGTTCTCGATGGCCGTCTCGGGGGCGGTCGAAGGGGCGATCGCCTCTCGCGACGGCTGTTCGCTCCTCGTCGTCGCCGGCGGAGAGATCGTCCGGTTCCTTCCCCGGACCCAGGATATCCGCGAAGTGCTCTCGGCCCTCGGCGGGCTTGCGCCGCTCGAACCCCGGGCCTCTCTCTACCGGGCGCCGGGGCCCGCCGTCCTCGCGGTCAGGGCCAGGATGCCCCGGCACGGGACGGGACCGGAGGCGGTGTACCGGGAGCGGCTCGGCGGCATCCTCGCCGCGTTTGCGAAAGAGAGCCCCGCACCGTTCGCGGCGGCGGTGAGGACGGCGCTCGGGCGGGCGGGCGCACGGGAGATCCGGGTCTACTCTCTCCTCCCCGCGGGCGACACGAGCCACCTCATCCAGCTTGTCCACGAGGCGAAGGTCCGGGGGATGCAGGTCGTCCTGAAAGCACCGGCCGGCGCCGGGGCCATCCCCGGAGTCGACGCCGTGGAGGTGCTCTGATGGCGTTCGACCGGCGGTTCCTCCTCCTCTGCGCCGGCGAGGTGCTGGTCGTCGCCGCGACCGATCTCCTCGCCGCGCTCGTAATCCAGGCGATCGTGCTTGCGGCATTTCTCGAAGACCGGCGGGGTTACGGAGTCTTCGCCATTGGGATAGCCCTTTTTTCCGGGATCATCGCAGCCTCGGGCACCGTCCTCCTCCCCCTCCTCGCCCTTGCGGCCGCCCTCGGGTGCGGCTATGTTGCCCTCACCCTGCAGGACTACCGGCTCGCCCGGTGGGCGGGAGGTGGTGCGTGACCGCCAACAGCCCTTACCAGGGAGCCTTTCTTCTTATCGTCGCCGCGGCGGTCCTCCTCGCCATCGCGGCCGCGACCGGCCGGGGCGACATCACCACGGCAACAGTCGTCCTCGCGGGCACCGGGTGCTTCATCGTCGGGGTCTTCCTCCTCGCGCTCCACAAGGGCGAGCCCCTCGACCCGGAGATCACCGCCCTCCTCCCGGTACAGGGGACGGTCGGGATCGCCACGCTCTGCGCGGACCTCGGCGTCCAGGGCGACGGCTGGTTCGTCCCGGAGGGAGAGACGGTCATCGAGATCGTCCCGGTCGCGACCGCCCTCCCGGCGACGGCAGACGGCGACTACTCCTACATCGTCGGCGAGGGGGGATGCGCCGTCCGGCTCGTCCCGGCATGCGCCCCGCTCCTCGCGCGGCTCCGGGAGAAACACGCCCTCGAGATCCCCGAAGAGGACGACGCCCTCCTTGCGTGCATCGCCGAGGTCTGCGACGACCTTCTCGAGGTCGCCGGGAAAACCGAGGCCAGAAAGGACGGCGCGAACATCGTCGTCACCTTGAACGACTACCGGCTCATGCCCGGCTGCCGGGCGGTTCGGGCGGTCTCGCCGAAGTGCTGCACCATGGTCGGCTGCCCGATCTGCAGCCTGCTCGCCGCGATCGCCGCCCTCGGGACCGGGAGCCCGACGAAGATCGAGTACGTCGCCGTCGACGAAAAGAAGGGGGTGCTCCGGGTTATTCTCACCGGACCCGCACCCAGAGGTGCAGATCCCGGTAACTCGCGTTGATCCGCTCCTGCCCCGTGATTCCCTCCCCCGGCACCGTCTCGTTGAAGAGCAGGAACTCGATCCGGTTGTACTCGCTCGACGGCACCGAGAACTCCCGGGGCAGCTCGGAGGTCTCGTTGTGGGGGACCGTCAGCACGAACCGGTCGAGCGGTACGGCCGCGTGGATGGTCGAGGTATTCGTCGCGGGATCGAAGGTCTGGTTGAGGGCGAGAACCTCGACCGTGTAGGGGATCTCCCGGTACTCGTGGTTCCCGACCCCGATGATCAGCGACTGGACCGACCCGGCCGAAAAGGCGTTAGGGTAGTCCGCAGCCTTCCCTTTCGGGCCGAGGATGTAGAACTCGGTGAAGTGCTCCCCCTCTTTCGGCACCGCGATGACGTAGGCGGTCGTCGCGAGCGCAACCACGATCGAGATTACGAGGACGACGGAGAGGGCCCGGTCGAGCCGGGATGCCGCGGGGTCGTACAACTCGGCCCACGCCTCGCCGATCATCTCCCTGGCCGGAACCGTGAAACGGTCGCCGGCCGGAAGGAGGAGGCGCCGGTACCAGGCCACCATCGCCATCGCGAGGGTGAAGGCCGCCAGCGAAGCAAGGATCGGGTCGAGCCGGATTCCCCAGGGGGTGTAGTTCAGTGCAAGCCCGATCAGGGGGGATACGGCGATCGAGAGCCCGAACGAGAGGGCGACCCGCTCGATCCCGTCGAGGTCCTCCCGCGCCGGGAAGAGTGCGGCGATCAGGGTGTATCCGGGCAGAAACAGGATCATCGCCACCCCGAGGAAAATCCGGAGGAAACTCTCGTTCAAGACCGGGACGTAGACGCAGGCAAGGGTCGCGGCCGTCACGACCGCGACCGCAAGAAGGTCGCCGGGACGGTACCCGGCAGCCTCAAGGACCAGGGGCTTTTGATCTTCGGAATTCATGGCAGGATTATCAGGGCTTCCGGAGAACGAGGGCGATCGCTGCAATGAATGCGACGGCAGCGATGAAGGGTGAGAGCGGCGCGGCGGTGGATGCTGTCGCCACGGGTGCGGTTGTGGTCCGGGCCTGGGTCGCGGTCGTGACGGTCGTCGTCTGACCCGGCACCTGTGCGGCGACAAGGAGGATGTAGGACCCTGCCCGGTCGATCGCGGTCGTGATCCGGTCGCCCTCGATCCTGGACGGAACCGCCGACCAGATCCCATCCTCGTAACGGGCGATAGTCGCCTGGGCGCCTGCCGACGGGAGTTGGAACGAGAGCGTCGCGGTGGGATCGAACTGCCGGTCCTCGGGTGTCACGGCGTAAGCGTTCCCGCTCGTGGACCAGCCGGGCGGGATGGTCCCCTGCACGGAGAGAGAGAGGAGCCCGGCGCCCGCGATGCCGGTGCCGGTGAGAGAGACTTTTCCGTCTGTCGCGGCGATCGTCGTCGGGGAACCGGTTGTGGAGGTGGGCGCGGTGGTCGTGGAGGAGACGGTGCCGCTGCTGCCGGGGCCTGAGGACGAGGAGCCGCCCGTGCCCGAGGAGGGGGTCCCGACGGTGATCGCCCGGGAGAGGGCCTCTCTTCCGTCGACGTAGACGGTGACCGTCGCGGTGCCGTGGGTGATGCCGTCGATGGCAAAGGAGATCCGGCCGTTATCGGGTCCGGTCTTGGTGCCCTGCATCGTCACCTCGGTGACGACGCGCTCGGTCGTGGGCGCGGCTCTTCCGTCGAGGGTGATCACCGCGTAGGTGCCGCTCGAGATGTTGTAGGTCTGGGTGGTCCGGAACTCGCCGTTCGCGTCGGCGTTGTTGCTCAGGCTCGCCGAAGCCCCGTCCGGCATCTGCACCGAGAGCCCGGTCCACTCCGTGCCCCTGCTGTAGGCGCTCACTTCGCCCGAGCCGAGGGAGAAGGGGAGAACGAGGTTCCTGGCTGTGAACGCGAACCGCTCGCCGGGGGTCACGTCGAACTCACCGCGGATCCCGAGCGAGAAGGCGGCGCCGTCGGGAAGGTTCTGCACGTCCACGGTGACCGTGTCGCCGGGGTCGATCGCGTCGGGGGTGACGGTGATCGTCGCCGCTGCCGCGGTTGGAATCAGTAGAACAAGCACGAGTAGAAGCGCACCGAATTTTGACATAAGAAATCTCCGTTTTGGTTTAACTACGTATAGGTGACCGTTTCAAATAAAAAGACTTATGCTCTGGTAAAGAAAAAGCGAACCTCATGAGTCAGCGACGGAGTTATCTCCTCCCGGGTATCCTCATCGCCCTCCTCTTCCTCCTCCCGGCGGCAGCGGCCGCGGCCGGGGGTGCCTACATTACAGGAACGGCGGACGACGCCAGGGAGTACAAACAACTGTGCATCCGTACTGTCGATGCCCTCGACCCCCTGGATGTGGACTGCACGCTGGTGACGCTTGGGAGCACCGAGACGGGCGACCTCGACGAACTCGAGTACCCGCTGTTCGGGGATATCGTCCGTGAGTTCGATCCGGCAAGCGGCACCTACCACGGTGTGCACGTGACCGCAAACGAGCCGGTAAAGACAGTCGACGGGCGCACCATCCCGTGCGAGTACCGGGTTTACGTCAAACGGACGATCCCGAGCTTCACCGTGGACGTCCCTGGAAAGTCCGGCAACGTCCTCCTGGTCAAAGTCCCGGAGAACCTTCCTGAAGGCGCGAACTTCACCGAACTCTTCAGAGCCGCGTCGAAGGAAGGCTACCTCTTCAAGAGCGACGCCATCATCTACATGAACCAGACGGGGTTCACGGCCTACGGCGCCATCCACAGTTCCGACTACAGTGAGAGCGATCTCGCCTACACGCTGAACCACAACGAAGTCAGTCTCACCGGCTTCACCACGGACAGCAGCCTCGCGCGGAACATGATGGACGCGAGGCCCTACACACGGCCCACGGCAGGGGAGTACCTCATCGCGGCGGTGAAGTACGACGGCGCCGCAGACACGATGCATGTCCTTGCAGCCATGCCGGTCATCGTCCTCGACGGGAACCAGGCCGTCACCTGGAGCGGGGACAACCCCTACTACCAGAACCAGAACAAGAACGTAACCGTCTCCTTCTCCGGCACGGACAAGGTCGCCTACGTCCTGGTCAAGGAAGAGACGAGGTACGGTCTCTCGATGAGAGTCGATACGGCGAAGCTGGCAGAAGAGCCGATTCCCGTCTCGACTGCAGATCTGGTAGAGGTGCTGAGAACGATCGCCGGCGAAGCAAGCCCTGTCGCCTACACCCTGACCTGCGACGGCGCCCCGGTCGACGTCGACGTCCACTCCGGCTTCGTCATTACCGAAGGTTACGGGTGCTCCGGGTATGCAGACGCGTCCTCGGTGACCATTGCGGCAGCGACCCTCAAGACGCTCAACCCCGGCACCTACTCTCTCTACGCCCTGGGTCTGAACGACGACAGGGTCATTGCGATTGACCAGAAGTCCATAACCATCGCTGCCGTCGCACCGACCCCGACGCCCACCGGCGGCGGCGGCGGTGGCGGAGGCGGCGGAGGCGCTTTCTTCCCGCCGGAGCCCCCCATCGTCTACAACGAGACCGGTAACCTGAACACCGACAGCGAAGGCATCGTGGGTCGCCCCGTCGAGATCGACGCCGAAGACGGGGTTGGCAGCCTGTACGTGCCGTCAGGTGTGAAGGCGCTCGACAGGAACGGCAGACCCCTGCTGGATATCTCCATCAAACCCGTGGCCGAGGAGAAGATGCCGGGGACTCCGGCCGGAGCAGTCTTCCAGTTTGCTGGCTACGCCTACGAAGTCAGCCCCGAAGGGGCCACCTTCGACCCGTCGATCACCCTGTACATAGAGATCCCCGAGGACGTCTGGAACACGCTCGATCTCACCGATCAGCGGCTCACGGTGAAGTGGTACAACCAGTCGGCGAACGCCTGGGAGGATATTCCGACGACCGTCAGCCCGAGCACGAGGACCGTGAGAGCAACAATAACGCACTTCAGCACCTTCGCGCTCTTCACCGAGCCGGTGACGACGGCTGCCCCGACCGGGACGGCGACGGCTACGGTGACCGGGACGGCGGCGACGCCTACCGGAGAGACGCCTGCTGAAGGGCTGCCCATTACGATGATAATATTTGCCGTTATCGTCGTCGTCATCGTCGCGGCAGCGGTATACCTCTTCATAGTGAGGAGAGAATAACCCTTTTTTCTCTCGCTCAGCCCGTAACGGCCGCGAGGATGAAGTAGAGGACGACGAGCCCCTGGAAGATGAAGTAGCCCATGATGTTCGCGGTGGCGTACCGGAGGGCAGGCGCCCGCTCGGCGCACCGGTGCGAAAACCCCCAGAGAGCAATCCCGAGCGGGATGCAGGAGAACAGCGCCACCGGCCAAAAGTCCACGGGCGCAAAGAAGCCGGTCAGGGCAAAGAAAGTGAGTGCCGCGGTTGCAAGGGTCGCCGCGAGGGCGATGAGCCCAAAGCCGAAGATGCGGCCTTTCCGGACGATGAGAGTCCGTTTCCCCCCGGCGATATCGCCTTCCATATCCGGTATCTCGACACTCGTGATGAAGACGAGCCCGTAAAGGCAGAGCGGGATGGCGAAGGCGAAGAAGGCGGCATCGAGCGTTCCTGCCGCGACGAAGTAGCCCGCGCCCGGCATCAGGAGGCCGAAGGTGATCATGTTTGTGACCTCGCCGAGTTTATGGTAGGCGAACGCGAGCGGCGGCGCCGTGTAGAACCAGCCCAGCAGGTTGCCCGCGATGCCGAAGACGAGGAAGAAGACCGGGTAAGCGTAGGCGGTCACGAAGAAATACCCGATCAGGACCGAGACCGCCATCAGGGCGACGGCCGCCCAAAAAGCGGCGGGTTTCAGGTTCGGGTTGGCGGCGAGGACACCGCTCCCCCCGGATATCGCCGTCGTCTCGACGAAACGGTCGGCGTCGGCGTCGAAGTAGTCGTTACTGTAGTGGACGGAGAGGTGCGCCGCCGCCATGGCCGCGTAGCCGATGACGAACTGCGCCGGGGTGAATCGTGCCCCGAGGAGGAACGCGAGGAGCGCCCCGGCGGTGAACGGGATGAATCCCGAGAGGAGGAAGTGGAACCGGCCGAGCCTGATGAACTCGCGAAGGGCACGGGTGTCCATGAAAGAGTCTCCCGTCGTGGGATGGGAAGAGCGGGTATGTATACTTTTCCGGGACCGGCCTTCTACCCCTCCCGGCCGCACGCGAGGAGCGGTGCTGCACGCCCGAGCGCGTCGGTGCCCCCCTCGATGTAGATGAGGCCGAGGACGGCCCAGGCAAGGGTCTCCTTCTCCCGCGCGGAGGTCCCGCCGGCCTGACGACGACTGCATCGAAGGCCTATCCGGCTCTCGTGGAGTCCCCAGCGGTCGCAGAGGGGCGCGATATCATCTCCCCGAACGTGCAGGCCGGAGAGGACCTTCAGCCGCAGGGTGACGTCGCCGATAAGGCCGAGCACCCGGGCGTCGTCGGAGAAGTTCCCGAGCAGAACGAGGTCCATCGCGCGGATCGGGAGCGTTTCTTCCGGGAACCCGGCGACTATCCCCCGGAAAAGCCGCTTCGTGGAGGGATCCATCAGGATCCGGGCGAGCCCGTCCGGGCCCCGGAAGGTATGCCCGGTGTCCTGCTCGATACGGGGGAGGGTCTGCTGCGCCACCCGGCCAATCTGCACGACCAGATGGCCGGTCTCCCTGATCCACCCTCGTATCCGGCGGAGCCTCCGCGATCTTCTGGGCGACCGCCGGTGGGCGGGGAGATACTCCGCCCGGTACTCGCGCATGAGCCCTTCCTGCAACGCCGCGAGGGTCTCTTCGAGCGGCCGGGGGAGCGGCCCGTACTCGTATGCCATATGGTTAGGTGAGATAACGGACAGGATTTAACTTTGCCCTCAGGACAACGGGATTGGCAGGACCCTCAGGGCAAGCGCGGCGGCGAGCACGAGGTGCAGGCAGAGGAAGGCAGGGACGAGCCTGAACGTCGCCTTCTGCGTCTTGTGCCGGAAGGCACGCATCGCGGCATAGGCGCCGAACGGACCGACCAGCGCGAGAACGAGGAGCGCCTTCTCCGGTGTCCTCCACGCCGAGCGTTTCGCCGAGCGTTTATCGCGATAGTACGCGAGGAACGAGACGGCGTTTGCGAGGAGGTAGATCGCGATCGCGGCGGCAACAGGGGTCATGCCGCTTACCCCTCCCGTGCAGGAGTGCTCCGCCGGATACGTTCGCAGATCCCGGAATCTGATTGAAGTGCCTCCAACAGCAGCCGGATCTGCCGGATTGTCGAGGGATGGAGTTCATGCTCCATGTAGCAGGCGTCGGAATTGGCAATCTTTTCCGGGACGTGGATGGTCATCAGGAACTCCTTTAAAGTATCGTGACGGAATTTGATGACTTCGGCAACCTCGCGCCCTGCAGGCGAGAGGACCACTCCTTCGTAGCGCCGGTAATCGACGAGACCCATACCGTCAAGTTTCTGAAACATCTCCACAACTGTTGACGGACTGATATCCAGCTCGCATGCCACATCCTTGGTGCGGGCATACCCTTTCTCCAGCGTGACGTTGAGGATGGCCTCAAGGTAGTCCTCGACTCTCCTGCTGAGATTTTTCGCGCATCCCTGATGTCTCATACGGCAACGGTGGTTCATACGGCAAGTTACACCATCTGTTTGGGACTAACCCCTATATATTGGCATTCGATCGGTTCGATGGAGCGTCATCGCTTTTCGGTGCTTTTCGTCAGAGCGTGATCCACAGTACCGGATCGTTCTTCCAGTGTTGCGTCACGATCCGCGTCAGGCACCGGGGCGGCGCCGGGCGTCCGGCAGCAAGAGTACCCCGGAAGGAGCACCAGGGCGACAGGCGGCACGACGACTCGTTTTATTCTCGTGCCTCATCGAACCTCCCGGTAACGAGGAAGTAGACGATCACCAGCGTGAACGGCAGGAGGAGGATCGCCGGAGAGTGAGGCGGGGCAAACCCACCGATGAAACGCCCGGCCTTCGACTGCAGCAACGCGGGCTCGTTCATTTGGAAACAAATCGATCAGTTGCATTCTCTCGTAAAACGAGTATTCAATTCGGCTGTAATCAACCAGAGCCGAACATTTTTCGGAAAACAAGAATTCCCGGAGATATTTCGGAAAAAGAGAGTGGACCGAAAGGCAGCCGGTTCCACGGCGACCAGCGGCCACGCTCCTTCGTGGGGATACGATCCGCTCAACGAGACGTGAAACAGGATCCCGTTCACCGTGAGTCTCAGTCCCACGGGAATTCGAAAAAGAGAGATCGTTTATCGGATGATGTTGAATCTGGTACGTTGTACAGAGTGAGGCTCTACCATGATTATTCCATCCTCCCCCTGACCCGAGTGATAACATGGGAGAATGCTGACTTCAGCGAACGGCTACACCGAATCACCTCCGGAATTTCGGGCTGCATGGTTCGATGCCGGACAGGTTCCCTCCTCCGGGGGAACGATCCGGAGGAACTCCGGGCCGGAGAGTGCCGGGCAGCCGTCACCCGTCTCGGGTCGTGCGATCACGGCGAACGCCTGCACGGGTTCTCCGCCTCTCTGCTGGACTGCTTTTTTGGGTTTCATCACTTTTGTCTCCTGCCGGACTCTGCCGCCACGTATCCTGTGTGTCGTTCGGGAGGCATGTACTCTCCCCGCATTCTGTTCGGTTTTGCCCTGAAAATAGGAGAACTGTTCGGTTCATTGCTAAAACCAAAACCCTCCGGAGGCAGGGGTTCGGCCCGGGCTACCCGGGCCGTGGTTCTTCCTGCCGCTCCGGATCCGATCCGGAGAGACGCCGGATGAACTCCGGGATCTTCTCCGGGTCCCGGACGCCGCGGATCGAAGCGCCGCTGCTCATCTCAAAACCCTCCTTAAGCGGGATTTCCGGCCGAGGTCGTCCCAAAAAGATCTCGGAACCATCGTTACCTCCGGATCGGAGCATTTCCACCCAAATTTTCGACCATCTGAACCATACTCAAGGCAAAAATGGTGAAACGGCTTTCCATTGGGTATCGCCACTCGGGGGAGGGTCCGAGGAGGTGCGACCGGAGGGAGTTTGAGACACTCGAAGAGTTTCGAGCGGGTG
>JAHDQM010000030.1 GCA_018433835.1 Methanoculleus sp. | reverse complement strand
GGGGGGGGGGGGCCCCCCCCACCCCCCTGTCCCCACCCCCCAACGGCGATATTCCCACGGTCCACCACACGGGATTTCCCCTGTCTATCCTTCCACTAATACTCACAAAAAGCAAATGCCTCCTCCAATTTCAGGTGACCGACCTATTGCGTTCTCAAACGTCACACTTCCTATGGCTCGCCTGTTTGGATGCGATATGTAACGTTCCGCATCCCCCACTCGCTCCCTTTTAAGTCACCGAACGTCCACTCTACTCAGGAACCGGGCCGCCGGCCTGCAGCACGGGGGCAGGCAACCGGCACCGGAAACTCATTCGTGCGGGGCATGATACTCTGGTCTGGGATGTTGTTGTGGTGGGCGCAGGGCCTGCCGGGAGTGCCGCGGCGCGGGCGTGCGCGGAGGAGGGGCTCAAGACACTCTGCATCGAGGAGCACGGGACAATCGGCTACCCGGTGCAGTGCGCCGGACTGCTCTCGGTCTCCGCGTTCGCTGAGTGCGGTGTTTCGAAACGATCGGTCATGAATGAGGTGAGCGGCGCCCGCATGGTCTCGGATCTTGGGGGGGAACTCCTCTTCGACGCCCGGACCACGAAGGCCTGCGTCGTGGACCGGTGCCTCCTCGACCGGGAGATGGCACAGAGAGCAGCAGATGCCGGGGCGGAGTTCCGCTTAAAGGCCAGCGCATCCGGCATCAGAGGCTCCTCCCTTCTGACCCGGGGAGTCCGCGGACGCGAGGAGATCCCGTTCCGCCTCCTGATCGCCGCCGACGGGCCGCGGAGTTCCGTCGCCCGGATGCTCGGCCTCCGGCGCCCAGAGGTCTATCTCGCCGGGATTCAGGCGGAGGTGCCGTACGCACTCGACCCGCGCTACGTGGAACTGCACCCCAACGCCTCGCCCGATTTCTTCGGGTGGGTGATCCCGGTCTCGGCGACCCGGGCGCGTGTCGGGCTCTGTGCCCGGGAGCGCGCAAAGGAGTGCTTCGACCGGTTCGTCGCCCGCTACGGGGAAAACTCGCTCCACCTCGCGAGCGGGGTCATCCCGCTCGGGGTTATGCCGCAGACCTATGGCCACCGCGCGCTCATCGTCGGCGACGCGGCAGGTTTTGCCAAGCCCACGTCGGGGGGCGGCGTCTACACCGGCGTCCGGTCGGCAAAGCACGCCGCTGCGGTCGCGGCAGCCTGCACGGCGCGCGGCGTGTTCGATGATGAAAGCCTCCGGGAGTATGAGCGGCGCTGGAAGGAAGATTTCGGGCGGGAACTCAATATCGGGATGAAAGCGCTTCACATGCGGCAGAGAATGACGCCGGAGGAGATCGACCGCCTCTGCCGGGCCCTGGACGACCCGGACCTCATCGCGACGATCGTGGAGCACGGCGACATGGACCGGCCGGGCACCCTGCTTCGCAGGCTCGCTCTGAAACCCGCATTGGTCAGGACGATGGGCATACTTTTCGCATCAGGGGTACGTCAGATTCTTACCGGCTGATGCAACCGTCGCGCTTGGTAATACATTTATACCAAAACGTAATACAACTGCATCAGGTGTGTTATGCATATACCTGATGCATTTATACCGATGGGACAGGCCCTGGTCTACTGGGTCATCGCCCTCGTCTTTATTGTTCTCGCCCTCCGGTGGGCGCGGCACTCGATGGGAGAGGAGAAGATACCGCTGGTCGCCGTGCTCGCCGCCGGCATCTTCGCCATCCAGGCGTTGAACATCCCCATTCCCTGGGGAACGAGCGGCCACATGGTCGGTGCGGCGCTCGCGGCAATCGTCCTCGGGTCGCCGTTTGCAGGAGTCTTCGTCCTGACGCTGGTGCTCCTCGTGCAGGGCATCATCTTCGGTGACGGCGGCATCACCGTCATGGGCGCCAACATCATCAACATGGGCGTCATCGGCGGGTTCGTCGGCTACTACGGCTACACCGGCATCAAAGGCGTGATAGGGAATGCGTATGCCGCTGCGTTCATCGCCGGATGGGCGTCGCTTTTTGTCTCTGCAATCCTCTGTGCGGTCGAACTTGCAATCGCCGGCACGTTCCCGCTCGGCCTCGGGCTCACCTTCATGGGTACGTACCATGCTGTCATCGGTCTCATCGAGGGGGGCATCACCGCGGTTGCTCTCTACCTGATAGCCTCGGCACGACCGGATATCCTGGAACATCCGCAGGCGGTGAGTGCGTAATGGAGACGAAACAGTTCGTCATCATCGGTGTGGTGATTGCTCTCGTGATCGCCGTTGCCGCGCCGTTCCTCGCGTCAGGAGACCCCGACGGGCTTGAGAGCGCATTCTTCAGCATCTACGAAGCCAAACCCTTCATGGGCAGCGAACTGGATGAGGATGCCGCCGGCACCGCGGAGGAGCAGGCAATCGCCACGACCGGGAACGACTTCTCGTATGAAGCGTTCATGCCTGATTACAGCATCCCCGGAATGGATAAGCTCGGAGAGGTGTTTGCGGTCGTGATAGGCACGCTTCTTATGCTCATACTGGTATTCGCCGTTGCGAAGGTTTCCGCACGGCCCGATAATTAGATACCTGAAAAACCCCCACTTTTTGCTGTTATGCACCTGCTCGAGACCCGCGATCTCACACACATCTATCGCGGCAACGTCCACGCCCTCGAGGGCGTGAACTTCGTCGCAGAGAGGAAGTCCCGCATCGCCGTCATCGGGCCGAACGGCGCCGGAAAGAGCACCCTATTCAAGCACTTCAACGGCATCCTCAAACCTACGTCAGGCGAGATGCTGGTCAGGGGCGAGCCTATCACGAAGGAGAACGTCCGCGAGGTGCGCAAGTTCGTCGGGATCGTCTTCCAGAACCCCGACGACCAGATCTTCTCCCCCACCGTAGAGCAGGACGTTGCGTTCGGCCCGACCAACCTCGGCCTCGACGAGGAGACAGTCGCCCACCGTGTCGAGGAGGCCCTGCACCTCCTTGGGATCGAGGAACTGCGCGAGCGCGTGCCGCACCACCTCTCGGGCGGCGAGAAGAAACGGGTCGCCATCGCAGGCATCCTCGCGATGGAGCCGCAGGTGCTGGTGCTCGACGAGCCGACCGCGGGGCTCGACCCCCAGGGTGTCGCCGACCTCGTGGAGTTCGTCAACCGGCTGCCCGAGGAGTACGGTATGACGGTGATCTTCTCGACCCACCATCTCGACCTCGTGGCGGAGATGGCGGACTTCATCTACGTGATGGACCGGGGAAGAGTCGTGGGCTCCGGGACGGTCGGGGAGGTCTTCGCCCGGCCGGAGCTGCTCGCCCGAACAAGGCTCGACGTGCCGCCCATACCGAAATTGATCCGGTCGCTGCAGGAGAGCGGTGTCGCCATCGATACGGCCTACACCTACGAAGACGCGAAGAAGTCGTTCCTCGACGCCTACGCGAGACGAGAATGATCGACGATCTCTACTTTATCGAGAAGCATGCTTACGGAGCGAGCATCGTCCACCGGCTGGACGCAAGGATTAAACTCCTCATAGCCCTCGCTGCCATCGTGGCCATCGTAGCCGTGCCGTACTCGACGAGGGTCTACGAGGTCGGCGCCGTCCTCCTTGCTCTCTTTGCTCTTCTCTGGGCCGCATCGCGCCTCTCGCCGGCCGTCTACCTCCGGAGGCTCGTGCTCATCCTGCCGTTCGGGATCTTCCTGGTCGGGTTTCAGGTATTCGTAAAAAACCCCTATTATGAGGTTTTTCATACAATTGCGACTCTCCCTTTCGGGATCGAGGTCTACGCGGAGTCGGTGCAGTTTGCTTCGATCCTTCTTGTGAAGTTCATCGTCAGCATCTCGTTCGTCATCCTGCTTTCGTCGACGACGAGGATGCAGGACATGATTGAGGCAGCGGGCAGGCTCGGCCTGCCCAGGGAGTTTACCCTCACGCTCGGGATGATGGTCCGCTACATCTTTGTCTTTGCTGATATGTTCGGCAAGATACGGACCGCGATGGAGACCCGGTGTTTCGATCCACTCGACCGCAACCTCCCCTACCGCTACCGGCTGCACCAGGTCGGCTACACGGTCGGGACGATCTTCATCCGGTCCTACGAGCAGGGCGAGCGCACCTACACGAGCATGCTCTGCCGGGGCTACGGGGCAAACGCCGGCCTCTACATTAAGCGAAAACCCCTCCGTGCAGGAGAGACCGTATTCTTTGTCGCGACGCTTGCCTTCATCGTGCTCTCTACGGTGCTGATCTGTTTGCAGCCGTAGATCAGGGCAGTTTGGAACCTCAGGTGTTTCTCGTACACCGGACATTTTATCCTGTGGCTAGCAACCGCAGTGAGTGCGTTCCTGGCTCTAAGGAAGAGAGTATCTCCAAATGCCTATGGGCCCCTATATCGGCCACAGACTCGACCGGTGGATAGCAAAATATAGGATGCAGGGGTTGAATGGGCTGGTTTTTCCCGGTTCGCCCGATACACTGGACCGTGGGGATATCGCCACTCGGGGAGGGGTTGAAGGGGAGGACGACGTTCCGCAGGAACGGAGTTTGACCACCGTCAGGTGGGGAGGGGGGTCTCCCCCCTCGAAACCCTCCGGGTTTCTCATGCTCGCTGCGCTCGCACTCCCCTTTGTCCCCACCCCCTAAGGCGATACTCGATAGAAATCCGTGCACAGCATCATGATGTGCCAGATAATGACAGGCCAAAGATGAACGCTAAATCGGAGGTGGGCTGGCACAATTGAGGAGAGACGAACCCGCAGACCCGGAACCGTTTCAGGACAACTTCGGTACGCGAAAAAACGGATCGTTCATATCGACCGGCGGTGCATAGGGTAATATGCCCGCAAAGAGCGAATTCGGCAGAGGGTTCGTCGTCAACCTGATGCTGCTTTCACGGCACTTCGGCCTGCCCCCCGAGAAAGCCTTCTATGGCGCCGCGGATCACCTCAACGACTTCATTGTGCCGGAGCAGTTCAGGGGAACCGAGATCGAGGAACTCGTTGAGCGTCTCCGCAAGATGGTGATCTGGCACCAGCCGGGCACCCTGGACAAAGAGGACGCGGCGGACATCAAGAGGGTCCTCAACCGGCTCGCGATCGCAGTCGATACGCACCTCGGCATACCCGATCCGGATACAGGGAAGTACGACTGACGGGAGCGCTTTCTCCCGCCTAAAGACCGGGATCGGTCGGGATGCCCGATCTCTCGGGGCGCGCTCGCGTGGAGGCTCCATCGAACTGTGGACCGGCAGGGTAACCCCAAAACAGGGAGTTTTCCGGAGCCATACAATATAAGTGGTTATAAAACCAATATATACTGTGAGTTTTGCTGCGATTCAGGACGCCGCGCGTTCAGCGGAGGTCACAGATGACTGATACCTACGATGCTTCCCACATCACGGTACTGGAAGGCCTGAGGCCGGTGCGGGAACGTCCCGCCATGTACATCGGCAGCACGGATAGCCGGGGGCTGCACCACCTGGTCTACGAGGTCGTGGACAACGCCGTGGACGAGGCTCTCGCCGGGTTTTGCGACCTGATACAGGTGACCGTCAACCGGGACGGCTCGGTCACGGTGGATGACAACGGGCGCGGCATCCCGGTCGATCTCATGCCCCAGTACGGCAAGAGCGCTCTTGAGATCGTCCTCACCGTGCTCCACGCCGGCGGAAAGTTCGACAAGAACACCTACCAGGTGTCCGGCGGCCTGCACGGCGTCGGCGTCTCGGTCGTCAACGCCCTTGCAAGCTGGCTCGACGCGACGGTTTTCAGGGACGGCAGCATCTACATGATGCAGTTCCGGCAGGGCCAGGTCGCGAAGCCGCTCGCGAGCCGCCCGGAGACCGAACACGAGATGGAGGCGCGGTACGAGGAGCGCTACGGCGCCCGGTCAGGGCAGCGGCTCGACTACGAGCGCCTCCGGGGAACCCGGATCACGTTCCAGCCCGACCGGTCGATCTTCGAGACCGTCGAGTTCGATTACGACGTGCTGGACCACCGGCTTCGCGAGCTCGCCTACTTAAACAGCGGCCTTACGATCGTCCTCCGGGACGAGCGCACCGGCGATTCGGCCACCTACCGCTTCGAGGACGGCATCAGGCAGTTTGTCGCCCACATCGGCGAGGGGAAAGAGAGCCTCCACGATGACATCATCTACTTCCAGAAACGCGACCCCGAGAGCATGGTCGAGGTCGAGGTCGCCCTGCAGTACAACAACTCATACTCGGAGACAATCTACACCTACGTCAACAGCGTCAACACCCGGGAGGGCGGCACCCACCTCGAGGGATTCCGGAGCGCCCTCACCCGGGCGATCAACAGCGCCGCCCACCGCAACAACCTCCTCAAGAACAACGATGCCCAGATCAAGGGCGAAGACGTCAGGGAGGGGCTTGCCTCCGTCATCAGCACCCGGGTGGCGAACCCGCAGTTTGAGGGGCAGACCAAGATGCGCCTCGGGAACAGCAACGTCCGGGGCATCGTGGACTCGCTCGTCTACTCGTCGCTCACCGAGTACTTCGAGGAGCACCCGAAATCCCTCCAGGCGATCGTGGAAAAGGCGATGGCGGCTGCCCGGGCCCGGGAAGCCGCCCGGAACGCACGCGAACTCGCCCGGCGGAAGAGCACGCTGGAGTCGACCGGCCTTCCCGGGAAACTCGCCGATTGCCAGGAGCGGGACCCGGCGAAGAGTGAGATCTACATCGTGGAAGGAGACTCTGCAGGCGGTTCCGCGAAACAGGGACGAGACCGGAAGTTCCAGGCGATCCTCCCCCTGCGGGGGAAGATCCTGAACGTCGAGAAGGCGTCGGAGCACAGGATCCTGAAGAACGCCGAGATCCAGGCGCTCGTATCCGCTATCGGCACCGGGGTCGGCGACAGTTTCGACGCGGAGCGGGCCCGGTACCACCGGATCATCCTGATGACCGATGCGGATGTCGACGGAGCGCACATCCGGACACTCCTCCTCACGTTCTTCTATCGCTACATGGCGGGACTCGTCGAGAGCGGCTACATCTACATCGCCCAGCCGCCTCTCTACCGAATCGCCAGGGGAAAACAGGAGCAGTATGTCTACCGCGAGGAGGAGATGCGGGAGATCATCGCCGAGTGGGGCGAGAAGGGTGTCTCGATCCAGCGCTACAAGGGTCTCGGTGAGATGAATGCCGGACAGCTCTGGAGCACCACGATGGACCCGGCAAACCGGGTGCTCAAACAGGTGAAGATCGAGGACGCCGTCTACGCAAACGACATATTCGAGAAACTGATGGGGGAGAACGTGGATGCCCGGAAAGATTTCATCCGCCGGCATGCAAAGGAGGTGAGCAACCTTGACATCTGATCAGGTCGTCTCGATCAACATCGAAGAGGAGATGAAATCATGCTACATCGACTACGCGATGAGCGTGATCATCGGCCGTGCCATCCCCGACGCGAGAGACGGCTTAAAACCGGTTCACCGCCGCACCCTCTACGCCATGTGGGAGATGGGCAACACGAGCGACAAGCCCTACAAGAAGAGCGCCCGTGTTGTCGGAGACGTGATGGGTAAGTACCACCCCCACGGCGATTCGGCCATCTACGATACGCTGGTGAAGATGGCACAGCCCTTCTCCTACCGCCACATGCTGGTGGACGGGCAGGGGAACTTCGGGTCGATCGACGGGGACTCCGCCGCCGCCATGCGATATACGGAGGCCCGGCTCACGAAGATCTCGGAGGAGCTCCTGGCCGACATCGACAAGAAGACCGTCGACTTTGTCCCGAACTTCGACGAGTCGCTCCAGGAGCCCAGTGTCCTCCCAGCACGGGTCCCAAACCTCCTCGTCAACGGGTCGAGCGGGATCGCCGTCGGGATGGCGACAAACATGCCGCCCCACAACCTCAGAGAGGTCTGCGAGGCGACCTGCCGCGTCATCGACGAGCCCGGTGTCTCCACGGAGGAACTGATGCAGATCATGCCCGGCCCGGACTTCCCGACCGGCGGGGTCATGATGGGCACCGCAGGGGTCCGGGACGCCTACCTGACCGGGCGCGGGAAGTGCGTGGTCAGGGGAGTCGCGGAGATCGAGGAAGAAGGCCGGACACCGCAGATCATCATCTCCGAGATCCCCTTCCAGGTGAACAAGGCACGCCTGATCGAGCACATCGCCTCCCTCGTCCGCGATAAAAGGATCGAGGGGATCGGCGACATCCGCGACGAGTCCGACCGGGACGGCATGCGGGTCGTGATCGACCTCAAAAAGGGCGTCGCGCCCCAGGTGATCCTGAATTTCCTCTACAAGCACACGGCGCTCGAATCCTCCTTCGGCGTCAACAACCTCGCGATCGTCGACCGCCAGCCCCGCACCTTGAACCTCAAGGAGCTCATCCACGAGTTCCTCAAGCACCGGGTGGACGTGGTCCGGCGGAGGACCGAGTTCGATCTCGCGAAGAACGAGGAGCGGATGCACATCCTCCGCGGCCTCCTCATCGCGCTCGACAACATCGACGCGGTCATCGCCACCATCCGGGCTTCCGGGACGACCGATGAGGCACTGAAGGCCCTTGTCGCGAAGTTCGAGCTGGACGAGGTGCAGGCGGACGCGATCCTGAAAATGCAACTAAGGAGGCTTGCCGCGCTCGAACAGCAGAAGATCCTCGACGAGCGCGACGCCCTTGCGGCGGAGATCGAGCGGCTAACCGCTATCCTCGCGAGCGAGGCGAACATCCTCGCCGAGATCAGGAAGGAACTCGTCGATATCGGTGTGCGCTACGGCGACGAGCGGAGGACCCGGATCGCGCACGCAGTCGAGGCGCTCGACAAGGAGGACCTCATCGAGGACAAACCGATGCTGGTCTCACTCACCTCCTCTAACTACGTGAAAAGGATCGACCTCGATACCTACCGGAACCAGCGGCGCGGCGGCCACGGCGTCATCGGCATGGCCACCAAGGACGACGACGGCGTCGAGAGGGTCTTCGTCGCGAACATGCACGACTACCTCCTCTGCTTCACCAACAGGGGGAGGATGTACTGGCTGAAGGTCTACGACCTCCCCGAAGGGCAGCGGGCGAGCAAGGGCAAGGCCCTCGTCAACCTCCTCTCCCTCGCCGGCGAAGAGCGGGTGACCGCGGTGATCCCGGTCAGGGAGTTCCGGGCCGACCGCTTCCTCTTCTTCGCGACGAGGGAAGGAACGGTCGCGAAGATGGCGCTCGATGAGTTCTCGCGGCCCCGCCAGACCGGGATCAACGCCATCAACCTCCGCGACGGCGATGCGCTGGTGGACGTGAAGGCGACCGACGGCAACCAGGAACTGATCCTGACGACGAAGTTCGGGCAGAGTCTCCGGTTCCCCGAGGAGGCCGTCCGCCCCGTCCACCGGGGTGCGATGGGCGTGCGGGGGATCAAACTTCGCCACGGCGACGCCCTGCAGGCGGTATCCGTGGTGGAGGACGACCATCTCCTCACCATCACGGAGCAGGGCTTCGGGAAGCGGACGGAGTTCGATGAGTTCCGCGGCCACGGCAGGGGCACGCTCGGCGTGCGGAACATCGTCGTCGACGCCCGGGCCGGTTCCGTCATCGGGTCGATGGCGGTCTCCGACGACGACGAGATCATCGTGATGAGCGCGTCCGGCATCGTGATCCGGACGAAAGTTTCCGAGATCTCGATCCAGAAACGGGGCACCCGCGGCGTCCGAATCATGAGGCTCGACGACGGCGACCGCGTCATCGGGTTCACGATCCTGGACTCGGAGGAGAACGGAGAAGAGACGTGAGGCCTCTTCGTTCCCGCCCTCTTCCTGTCTGAAACTACCACAGAAACACTCTTCTTCGGCCTGGTGATAATCAGCAAAAGGGGAGGCGTTCTCGAACCGCTCCCCGGCCAAAATAAGCTAAAATTCCGGTTTCTTGAAGTACCTGAGCGCTGTGGGCCGGTGCCGCTCAAGCTCTGCGAAGAAGTACTGCGAGAGCTGCGGGTCGGACTCGTTGATCGCCTGCTGCAGGGTCCGCATCAGCCACCCCCGGATCTCCTGGCCCGAATCAAGCGTGTTCATCACGACGACGACCGCCTCGTCCACATCCTGTCTGTTGTTCCATCGATAGGGCATAAACACCATCTCCGGGGAGGAAATACCCGCCTCACCTATAAAGCGTTTACGGCGAGCACACCCCGGGCAGCCTCTCCGCACCGGGAACCGCCCTCCTAACGTGCTGGCTCACGGTCCCTCGTATCGCCGTCGCTTTCCGCGGGTTTTATCCGGATGAGGGACAACAGGATGCCTGGATGAGGTGTCCGTAGTATGTTCCGTACGACAATTCAGGTGGATACGCACGGGGAGGGGGAGATCGTCAACCTCACGCCCCAAATAGCGCAGGCGATTGCCGAGAGCGGCGTGCGGGAAGGCCTTGCAAACGTCTTCGTCTCAGGCTCGACCGCCGCCGTCACCACCATCGAGTACGAACCCGGGGTGCTCTCCGACCTCCGTCGGGCGCTCTCGGTCATCGCCCCGGCCGATATTCCCTACGCGCACGATGCGGCATGGGGCGACGGCAACGGGCGGTCCCATGTCAGGGCGGCGATCGTCGGCCCCTCGCTCTCCGTCCCGGTCATCGAGGGCAGGCTCGCGTGCGGCACCTGGCAGCAGGTCGTCCTCCTGGAGCTCGACGTGCGGTCGAGCCGCGAGCGGACGATCTACGTCACCGTCCAGGGCTGAACGCCGCAAAATTGGGTGAGACATACGGCTCCGGCTGCCGGATGGCATACGACGGGCAGGGTGCGGCGCCAGAAAGGCAACCCCGGATAAATCACCCTGCTTTCGGTCTTCGCCGGAATAGTTCAGGAAGAATTGGTTAATCGAGAGGTACCGTTTCCAGCTGAGATACCAGTTCCCAGATACGGGTCCGTGCGTGGACCGGCATGTTCGGGTCGTTGCTGATCTCGTCGATCATGGATATTGCGGTTGCAGCGCGGAGACCGATGCTCCGGGATTCGTCCTGGAGAACCGTTTTGGTCGCGTCTGCGACGCGCCGGATATTGCGTGGAATGGTGGAATCCTCACTGATATTCTGCAGCATCTGGATGCAGATCCGTATTGTTTCGTCTGGACTTGCCATTAGAATTACCCCTCTATTATTAATGGCATCCAGACATATATAAGTTGATTAAGGGAGTTCGACGAAATGACGGCTGATCAGGCTGACGAAGTCATGGCCGAGTACCTCCTGAAAGGAGGAAAGATGCTCGCCAAATCCTGCAAGGTCTGCGGGTACCCCCTGTTTGAATATAAGGGAGAGACACAGTGCGTGATCTGTCCGCGGGTAACCTCCAGCGAGTCTCTTCTGGAACCGGAGCCGCCCGGCGAGGTCCGGGAGCCCGGGCAGTCCCCTGCACCGGCTGCGGCCGCCCGGGAACCACAGGGCCGGGTTGCCGCGGAACTCGAGCGGACGATCGTCGACCTCTGTGAACGGATCAGGGGCGAGCAGAGAGCCGGCGAATGCCTGACCCTGATGAAGGCGGTTAAAAAGGGCGCCGAAGCGCTCGCAACACTGGGTCAGCGGTAAGGCCTGCGGGCAAGGTCCCATATCGCACGGGCGGTCTTTTCCCCGATCCCATGCACCGACGCCAGTTCCTCCGGTTCGGCATCGATGATCGCCTTGAGCGACCCGAAATGTTCGAGGAGGAGCCGTGCACTCTTAAGGCCGATGTTCGGGAACGCGGCGAGCGCGTACTCCTGCTCCTCGCGGACCGACCGGTAGGACTTCTTCGGGTGCACCTTCCGCTCCCCCCGCTCGCTCCCTTCCCGCTGTGCGAGGACGTAGAGCACCTCGGCGGTGTCGTCCGCGTCCCGCGTGCGCATCAGCGCGACGCCCATATCGACCGTGATGGCGGCAAGCGTGCCCCGGACGGCGTTCGGGTGGATATTCCGCACCGCATAGAGATCGTCCTCTCCCTCGATGATCAGGACGGGACGCGGCACCGCGTCGGCCATGGCCCTGATCTGCCCGAAGAGGTCCCGCTCGACGAGGGTGTTCATGAAATCCTGCACGGTCTTGCGCTCGACGAGGATACGGTCGCCGATGGCGTAGTCGCCGAACTCGAGGCGCTCCAGCGTGATCGACGCCCCGAGTTCGTGCAGGCGCCCGGCGACCCGTGACGACGTCTCCCGGTCGTCGACGGTGATCGCCGGCCCCGCGGGGGCAAACGCAAGGAAGTCCGTCTGTCTGGCGGCGGCCGGGACGGACGGGGTGGGGGCGGATGCGGGCGCGGTGCTCATGCTCCTGATCCCGGTCACCATCGCCCGCTCCCGGGTCTGGCTCACGTACCGGAACGTCTCATCAGACGTGCCTTTCGTCACCAGCACGACGATCGTGCCGCTGCCGCTCCTCCCGGTCCGCCCCTTCCGCTGGATGCTCCGGATCTCCGAGGGGACGGCCTCGTAAAAGATCACCATATCGGTGGAGGGGACGTCGAGCCCTTCCTCGCCCACGGAGGTCGCGACCAGGCACCTGAACTCACCCTCCCGGAACCGGGCGAGGCTCGCGATCTGCTCTTTCTGCGAGAGCCCCCGCTCCGCGTCCCGGGAGGCCTGGCCGACGAACCGCTCGCAGGCGATGCCGCCCGCGGTGAGCGCGTCGACGAGCGTCTGGACGGTGTCGCGGTAGGTGGCAAAGACGATGATCCGGCTGTCCGGGTGCGCCGCAAGCTGCGCCCGCACGAGTTCGCGGACGATTGAAGTCTTGGGGTGGAGTTCCTCCTTCCAGCCGGCGGCGGCCTCGACGAGGCTCTGGTAGGCGGGGTCGGCGACGAGGCGCTTGCTCGCCTTGCTCCCTGCGCTCGAGGCACCTTCCGCGCCGAGCCGGGCGAGATACAGTTTGAGCGCCTCGCTTCCTTGAGTCTCGACGAGCGAGATGGCATGGCGGAGCTTCATGCACTCGGCGTGCAGGGACGCCGCGATGAACGCAGAGGGGTCACGTGACCGTATACGCTGCTGGATCTGGGCGTTTAGGGCGTTGAGCGCCTTCATCGAGAGCTTGTCGGGTTTCGGAACCCGGAAATTGAGTTTCGCGAGCCGGGCAAGACGCGACTCCACGAGCCCCCGGAGGACGACGAGCGCCGCCTGCAGTTCTTCGGGCAGGTAGACGTCGACGTACTGGATATCGCGCTCGTGGATGTAGGGGTGGACGTCCTCGTCGGTCTCCACCCGTGTCTCGACCGCCTCGATATGCAGGTTGTTGCAGACCTCCTGCACCTTCGCCTGGTCCCCTCCGGGAGAGGCGGTCATCGCGAGCAGCAGGGGCTCCCTCGCCGCGGCGCAGTAGTGCCCGGCGAGGAAGACGTAGGCGTAGTTCCCCACCGCCCGGTGGCACTCGTCCACGACCAGCAGCACGACGTCGGCGAGGCCGTATCTCCCTGCCAGGCAGTCGTTCTTGATCACCTGCGGGGTGGCGAAACAGACCCGGCACGCCTCCCAGGCCCTGGTCCGCTCCTCCGGGGGAGTGTCCCCGGTGAACATGGCAAAATCGGACTCCTGGGGCTCGGAGCCGTCCCGGGAGAGCAGGAACTGCCTGAAGAAACGGAGGTGCTGCTCGACCAGGGGTTTCGTGGGCGCAAGCATCAGCACCCTCCCCGGATGGGAGTAGAGGCGGGACGCCGCGACGATGAGCGCGACGGCCGTCTTCCCGAGGCCGGTCGGGAGGACGACCATCGTGTTCGCGTCGAGCGCCCTGAGCGCGATGGAGAGTTGATACCGCCGCTCCTCGATGCTCCGGGGTCGGATCAGCGGGTGGGAGACGTAGTTCATGCCCTGAGTTCACGGAATGTGGTGGTGCCGGAGATGAGTGCGGAGAGGATCTCCGGCAGCCGCTCGACCGGTATACGGACCTGCTCCATGCTGTCGCGGTCCCGTATGGTCGCGGTGTTGTCCTCGAGCGTATCGTAGTCGACGGTGACGGCAAAGGGTGTTCCGACCTCGTCCTGCCTCCGGTAACGCCTGCCGATGGCGCCGGAGTCGTCGTACTGGGCGAGGATGCGGCATCCGGTGAGCCTCTCCATGATCGTCTGCGCGATTCCATCGAGGCCGTCCCGGTTCATCAGCGGGAAGACGGCGACCTGGACCGGTGCGACCGCCGGCGGGAGCCGGAGGACCTTCCGGAGCTCGCCCTCGACCTCCTCCTCGGCGTAGCTGTGCTCGAGAACTACGTAGATCATCCTGTCGATGCCGTACGACGGCTCGATGACGTGGGGCATCACCTCTTCGCCGCGGACCTCGACCTCCTCTTCCCGGACCTGGTAGAGGTCGGCGGGGATGAAGAACTCCTCGCCGTCGACGGTGACCCGCGCACCGTCCTCTCCCGGCTCAGATGCTGCCAGAGCATCCGCGATCGCCTTCGCCTTGCCGCGGAACCGGGGGCCGAGCACGCCCATGTCGGCTACGATCCGCCTTTTTACGACCCGTTTCGGTTCGTCGTAGGGTATGAAGACCGTCATCGAGGTGCCGGAATGCCCGGCGTGCGAGCGCAGGTCGTAGTTGGTGCGGTCGGCGATGCCGACGATCTCCACCCACCCGAAGCGCTCGGAGTAGACCTCGGCGTCCCAGCAGTCGGCAGCGTAGTGCGCCCGCTCGTCGGTCAGGTGCTGGCGGAACCGGAGTTTCGCCGGGTCAACGCCGATGGCGGTCAGGATCCGGTGCGTGAGCGCGATATAGTAGGCGACGTACTCGTTTGCGATCAGCCCCTCGTCAACGGCGGCACGCATCGTGATTGCGGCCGGCTCAAGGTTCTCGAGCTGCCGCGCGAGGGTGAGGAGGGGCGCCGTATAGTCCGCATAGCGGTAAAAGGCGGGGTGGTTCTTTTGCTCTGGGTGGACGAAGATCTCGGCCTCCGCCTGGGAGAACTCCCGCAGCCGGATCATGCCCTGGCGGGGGGAGATCTCGTTCCGGTAGGACTTCCCGATCTGGACGGCGCCGAAGGGAAGTTTGTCCCGGTAGAAGCGCAGGAGCCGGGAGAAGTCGGTGAAGATGCCCTGGGCGGTCTCGGGGCGCAGGTAGCCCTTCCGCTGCGACCCGGGGCCGATGGTCGTCTCGAACATCAGGTTGAACGCAAAGACGCCGGCTTCGCCCAGGCGTTCCTTGCATGCAGGACAGGGCAGCTCGTAGATCGCCGCCTGGAGCGTCTCCGCCGGGAGTGTGCCTGCATTCTCGATGCCGTTCCCCTCCGCGATGTGGTCGGCGCGGAGGTACTCACCGCAGTGCGGACACTGGACCATCTTGTCGGCGAACTCTTTCACATGACCGGATGCGACGAAGATTGCTTCATTGCCGACAGTGGGGCATTCGATCTCGTAGTAGCCTTCCTGGAAGACGTAGAACGATCGCCAGAGGTTCTCGACGTTCCTCTTCATCATCGCTCCGAGCGGGCCGTAGTCGATGAACCCGGCGATCGACCCGTATATCTCGGATGAGGGCCAGACGAAACCACGTCTTCTGGCTACGTCCATGACTTTTTCGTAAATATCGCTCGTCTCGGCCATAGTCTTGCAGTACACTTGAGCGCCGGTGCTATTAAAGAATGGTCCTCACCTCGCGCGAGATCAAAATTCATCGGAAAAGGGGCTGAATGAGGAGTTATTTTTTCCACGGAGGGTAATATCCCGGAAGATATGGTTACATCCGCGAAAATGATCTTTCTGTTTCGACGGATTATATGGTAAGCTTTAAATGTTAGCGGTTGTAATGTAGGGAACGTTACGCCCCGGTTGGGGGATAAAGTATATATATCCGAGGTCATCATGGGTGACCCTCAGAACCAGACGGTGGAATGCAGAACAGAGAGAGACGGACATGGCAGAAGATACCCGCAAGCAGCAGCTACTTGAGCTGTTCACGACCATCACGAACAAGAAGACGATCGTTGAACCGATGAGAAAGGTCCACGGTACGCTTCGGGATCGCGACGCTGTTGAGCGCGAGATTGCCCTGATCATGCGGGAGGTCCTCGATCAGGGGTACTTCAAGACCAAACTCGCCCCACGGCAGCTTGCAAAACTCGTGGTCGCGTATTACGACGGCAAAAACGACACCGAGATTGCGAGGGCGCTCGGCGATGAGAAGCTGAGCAAGACCGTGGCACGTGCCCGGGTCCGCCTCAAACTCTTCAGGGAACTCGACTTCAAGATGCCGTTCGACCAGGGGGCGATGTCGGATCTTCTTGATTCGGGGAAGACCATGAAGGAGATCAGCGAGGAACTCGACGTGAGCCCCTCGACGCTTCGTGAGTACCGCCATGTGATCGAGCAGCAGAGGGACGCCACTCTCGACCCGTACCTGGAACGGATCAGGGATGTGATGGAAGACCGCGATCTCTCCGAGATGATGACGCGCGGTGTCGCGAACGACGGCCTTAGCGAGGCGATCGACATCACCGAAGCGATCGACATGGGGGAGTTCTGAACCCCGGTCCATCCTCTGTAACCCCACTGAACATTTTTTAGTATCGAGAATCGATCTCTTCTCCATGAGGTTGACCTGGCTTGGCCACGCATGTTTCTCGCTTGTCGGATCGCGGACGATCCTCATCGATCCTTTCATCCCGGAGGGCTCGCTCCCTGCGGAGCCCGATATCGTTGCCGTGACGCACGCCCATGCGGACCACCTGGGCATTGCTGCCCGTTTGTTGAAGAAGACGGTCGCCGTCAACGAGGTGGCGAAGTACCTAAAAGCAAAGGGCGTTCCTGCCGAACCGATGAACATCGGCGGCACCATCACCGTCGACGGCGTCCGGTTCACGATGACGCCGGCGCTCCACTCGTCGTGGCTGGAGGACGAGGGCATGGGCTTCTACGGCGGCGTTGCCGCCGGGTTCGTCATCACGATGGACGGCCTCAGCGTCTACCATGCAGGCGATACGGCGCTCTTCTCCGACATGCAACTCATCCGGGACCTCTACAGGCCGGACGTTGCGCTCCTCCCCGTCGGTGGGTGCTTCACGATGGGACCCGACGAGGCGATGATCGCAGCCCGGTACATCGGCGCGCGGCTGGTGATCCCGATGCACTACGATACGTTCCCCGCCATCCGGCAGAACGTGGAGAACTTCAAGCAGGCTATCGAGCGGACGACGTCGATCCGGGTCGCGGTGCTCTCGCCGGGGGAGAGCATCGAGGTTGGTCCGGAGAGTTCCGGGGATTGAGGCCTACACCCCGGGTCTCTCCGGAAGCCACGGGGCTTTGCGGCCATGGTGGGCGTCTGCGAGGGGGCGCTTTTTCGGTGGCACATTTGACCGATGATTGAGGTAGATCAACTCATACCTTCAGTGCTCACGCTCCTCCGGCCACATTTTGGGACATCTCAAGTCCCGTGCACGGATTTTCAGTGGGTATCGCCACTGGGGGTGGGGCTGACGGGGAGGGGGGCACGCCCCCCTCCCCTGTCTCCAGCTCGCACCTCAGGTGCTCAAGATTCGGATCTGAGAACTGTTGCCCCCACCCCGCCCGGCCTTCGGCCTCCTCAAACACACCTGCAGTGCTCAAACTCCTGCTGTTCCAGCAGTCGTTCCCCGCCCCACGGGGGCGGGGGCAGTCATGGCGATAGGCGATGCCCCTCCGGGACATCGCTGGAGAAGACCGAAGGTCTTGGACTTGCGATGGACGGGACGCCCGGAGCATGAGCACCGTCAAGGTGCGAGATCCCCTCGAAATCCGTGCACGGGCTTTGCGACATAGTGAAGAAGAATCGTCCGTAAGAGGCATCTTCGCACACCCCAAACCCCCGCCACCGGCAATTACAGAACCCGCGCGCCAGCCTCCAGGGCTCGCCGCTTTAGCGCATGCACTGCCGAAACGCCACAACCCCCGCCCCCACCCCCGCGCCCTCCACCGGATCGTGCACAAGGTATATGTGGTCTCAAGCCTGCAGTGAGGCCGGGCTCACCGGCTTCCCGGTGGGAATATCAGTATGAGGTGATGGGAATGGAAGAGAAGATGTTCACCCCCGGCGGCATGGAGCGCCTGCAGACGCGAAGCGACCGGGAGAATGTCCCGTATCCCCGGGGTGACGGGAAGGTCAAACTCGTGACCCCGGACTGGCTCGCCGACCACTTGAACGATGCCAACCTGAGGGTCATCGACGTCCAGCCGAACATTCACGACTACATCCAGGAGCATATCCCCGGTGCCGTCTACCTGACGGAAGGCGTCCTGCGGGTATCCAACCGCGGTTTCCCGGGGTCGTACAGCCCGAACGCCTGCCTGCAGGAGTCGTTCCGGCGTGCAGGTCTTATGCCCGACTCCCCGGTCGTCGTCTACACCGCCAAAGGCGCGTTCTCCGGCGCGGGCGACGGGCTCGAGCAGACGATGATGGCCTATACCCTGGCGAAATACGGCCACAACGCCGTATACGTCCTCGACGGAGGGCTTGACACATGGAAGAACGAGGGGCGGGAACTCTCGCAGGACTACCCTGCGGTCGAGCCGTCCAGCTTCACCGTCGAGGTTCGCGACGAATACCCCATCGGGTACGAGGAGTTTCGGCGGATCAAGGACAACGACGATGTGATCGTGCTCGACGCACGTCCGGCAAAGGTATACGAAGGAAAGGGACCCTGGCGGAAGGCCGGGCATATCCCCGGTGCCGTCAACCTGCCCTGGAAAAGCCTGATGGACACGGGGAACCCGGCACGGCTCAAATCGAACGACGAACTCGACATTATCCTGGAGGATCACGGCGTCGACCGGAGCAAGACCGTCATCTGCTCGTGCGGGACCGGCCGGGAAGCCACAAACGAGTTCATCCTCTTAAAGTGGTTCTACCTCTACCCCAACGTCAGGATTTACGAGGGATCGTTCACCGAATGGGTCACGCATCCGGATAACCCGGTCGTAGAGGGGCCGGAACCCAGAGAACGCAAAGCAGAGGCGGCTCCTGCACGGTAATCCGTAAACTCCCGGGCAACCGGCCAAAACCTTTATTTTCTACTTTTTAATAAATGGAAATCATTAAATATCAATGTGGACTAAATAGCCCCAGAGAGATTTGGATCCACATAAGACACTTCCCCCCTTGACGTCGTCTTTTTGGTGTATCCTCTTCTCTCTAAATGCGACGGGCCGAAGGGCCGGAGCAGGAGAAAACGCGAAGCGTTTTCGACTTGCGAGCATGTGCACCGCGGGTGTGAAACCGCATTTCTTTCAGGCATCCTGTCCGACCGGGAGGCAGGTTTCTGCGACGCAGAGCCTTCGCCCACACCGTCCGCTACGGTCCGGCAGCATGGCGGTCCTCCCCTGCCTCCCGTCGGAGGGATCGGTGCCGAATCATCGCTTCTCTCCCACGTGTCCGGGATACCTTAAATTCATCTGCCGTCATTACATTGCCCGTGGACAGTACTGTTGCCGGAGTCGGGCCCGTGGACGACGAAACCGCCGTAGATGGCGGGACGGGGCCTGCCGTGCAGATATTTTTCCACCCCGGAGCGCCCGCGCTGCCGCGCCATGGAGCACTGCTTCCGCGGGTTCGCGGGGTGAGAACCCAGGGAGAGCCCGCGAGCGGCGGGGAGTGTATCGAGAGTCACAGAGTCGTCGAATAGAGGATCGACCGGCTGACCGGGTAGTGCCCGATCAGAGGTTCGCACCCTCCGGAAATATGCAGACCAGCGGATCATGAAAAAGATCGTTGTACACGTCCGGGAAGATGGACATGAAAAGGTAGAAGAGGCCCTTGAAGACCTCCATTACACGATATCGCTCGTGCAGGACATCTACGAGATCACCATATACACGCCGGACGAGAACCTCGACGAGCTGATCGAGAAGATCCAGGCCGTACTGGACCTGCGGTACAACGAGAACATGATCGAGGTATCGACACCGGAGTTCGTGATCTCGTCGCTCCTGAAACGTGCCGAGAAGAAGACCGAGGAAAAGAAAGAGAAGACACCGGTCGAAAAACTGCTCGACACTGTTAAGGACTATAGAGACCTCGATCTCGAAAAACTTGCGTTGACGTCCATCGCCGGACTGGTGGCTCTCTCCGGCCTGCTCCTCGACAACCCGGTGATCATCATCGGGGCGATGCTCCTCTCCCCGATCATGGGCCCGATCTACGGGTTCGCCGTCTATGCTGCTCTCGGCAGCACCCAGAACGCCCTGCGCTGCCTCGGCGTGCTGGCGGCGCTGCTCCTGGGTGTCTTCGTCCTCTCCGCCGTCGCCACCTTTCTCATCAATATCGTCATACCGCTCACACTGACCGGCGAGATCACCTCACGGATCGTGGTGAACCCCATCTACACGCTGATGGCTGTGCTCCTCGGGTTCGCAGCGGTGCTGGCGTTCAACCGGGGCACTTCTGAGGTGATCGCCGGCGTCGCCATCGCTGCCGCCATCATCCCGCCGACGGTGGTGACCGGCCTCGTCCTGGTGCTCCAGCCAATGAGCCTGATCTCCACTACGCTGCTGGTGGCCGGGCAGATCGTCGGGCTGATAGCGGGCGCGCTCGTCGCCGTGACCGTGCTGAAGATCGAGCCCCGGGGTACCCGCGACCAGGCCATCGCAAAACGATACCTGAAATGGTCGGTCGTTCTGATCGTGCTGCTCTTCGCCCTGCTCCTCTGGCTCACAGCGCTCATGTAGATGTAGCGGCGATGCCGCGGCGTCACTTTACTTCCACCCGCTCGCCGGTGACCATGTAGCAGACCTGCTCGGCGATATCGCAGGCGTGATCGGCACAGCGCTCCAGGTAGCGTGCGATCATCACGTAGTCGATACACCGGGGGATGTTGCGCGGGTCCTCCATCATGTGCGTGAGGCTCTCCCGGAAGATGGTGTACCTGAGGTTGTCCACGACGTCGTCCCTGTGCGACATACCCGCGATAGGTTCGATCCCCTCGATCCAGTAGGCTTTGAGGGCATCGGCGATCATGGCGCTGACAAGATCCTCCATGTGCGGCAGGCTCATCAGGTTCCCGAGATGCGGTTCCCCGGAAAGCTCTTCCGCAAGCTGCGCGATATCTTTCCCGTACCGGCCGATGCGGTAGAGCGCGAAGTTCATCCGGAGCGCACAGACGATGGATCGGAGATCGCGTGCCATGGGCTGGTAGAGCGCGATGAGGCGGAGCGCCGCCTCTTCGATAGCATGGCTTTTATCAGCGAGCTCCACCCTCCGGGCATACACGCGCGCGGCAAGCCCGGGATCCCGGTTCTGCAGGGCGATCATCGAGTCGGAGAGCATGCCGGAGGCGAACGCCCCCTGCTCCCGGACCAGGTCCTTGAGGGCTTTGAGTTCCTCGTGAAATTTGTCCGTCATGGATATCCTACCCGAAACGTCCCGTCACGTAGTTGTTGGTCAACTCTTCCTGCGGGGCCTCGAAGATCCGGGCGGTCGGCCCGAACTCGACCAGCCGTCCGAGGTACATGAACCCCGTGTAGTCGCTGACCCGGGCCGCCTGCTGCATGTTGTGGGTCACGATGACGACCGTGTAATCCTCTTTGAGGTCGTCGATGAGGCTCTCGATCTTCGAGGTGGCGATGGGGTCGAGCGCGGAGCAGGGTTCGTCCATGAGAATGACCTCGGGCTCGACCGCAAGCGTCCTTGCGATGCAGAGCCGTTGCTGCTGCCCGCCCGAAAGCCCCATCGCGGAGTCGTTGAGCCGGTCTGCCACCTCGTCCCAGAGAGCCGCCTTCTTCAGGCTCTCATGCACGATCGCATCCAGCCTCTCCCTGCTGCGAACCCCATGAACGCGGGGCCCGTAGGCGACGTTGTCGTAGATGGACGAGGGGAAAGGGTTCGGCTTCTGAAAGACCATCCCGATCCTTTTGCGCAGGTCGACGACGTCGCAGTCCGGAGCGCGGATGTCCTCTTCCTCAAAGAGGATCCTGCCCTCTATCCTGACATCGTCGACGAGGTCGTTGAGCCGGTTGAAACAGCGCAGGAGGGTCGATTTCCCGCACCCGGAGGGTCCGATCAGTGCGGTGACCCTGTTAGGCGGGATAGAGATCGATACGTCGGAAAGGGCCTGTTTGTCGCCGTAGTAGAGGTTCAGGTGTTCTGCTATAAGGATACTGCCGTTGTTCTGCATTGTGGGTCACCACTGAATTGATCTCTGGTAACGTGTCCGGATGACAATCGCGACCAGATAGATGGCCGCCACCAGCACGAGAAGCACCAGTGCCGTTCCGTACTGGTTCTCTCGTGCCCCGGGGACGTTGGTCGCCAGGATGAAGAGGTGGTAGGGAAGCGCCATCACCGGTTCCGTCACCGATGTGGGGAGGAACCGCCGGGAGAATACGACTGCGGTGAAGAGTATCGGCGCAGTCTCCCCGGCGGCCCGCCCGATGCCGAGGATCGTTCCGGTCAGGATTCCCGGCACCGCCGGCGGGAGCACGACCTGCCGTATGGTCTGCCAGGGCGTCGCACCGAGAGCGAGGCTTCCCTCCCTGACGCTGTCCGGCACGCTCTTCAACGCCTCTTCGGTCGTCCGGATGATGGTGGGGAGGATCATCAGCCCCAGCGTGATCTGACCGGCAAGGAGAGACACCCCGAGATTAAGGTAGAGCACCAGGAACGCAAACCCGAAGAGGCCGAAGACGATGGACGGCGTGCCGCCCAGGAGGTCGACGCCGGCCCTGATGATCTCGGTGATGCGCCCTTCCCGGGTGTACTCGTGCAGGTAGATGGCGGCGCCGACGCCGATTGGGAGGGCGAAGAGGATGGCACCCCCGACCAGGTAGAGGGTCCCGAGGATGGCCGGGCCGATGCCTCCCGCCCGGCCGAGGTTGCTCGGCGAAGCGGTCAGGAACTCCCAGGAGAGCGCCGGTGCACCGTTGTAGACGATATCGAAGAGGATGACCCCGAGGACGAAGAGCACGATGCCGGCGGCCGCATACAGGAACCCGAACGCGATCTTCTGTCCGGTCTTTGCAGAGACCCTGCGCCGGACGTATACCGCCCCGAACAGGGCAACGGCGACGGCGGCGGCAACCAGAATATCCGTAGCCGCCGTAAGGGTCCCGAGCGCGCCGATGCCGAGAACAGCGTAGGCGTAAGGCTTTATCGTGCCGCACCCCCTCTTCCGGGCCACACGGGCCGCTGTCGCCGTGTGCTGCTCGCTGACCCGCGCGAGGATGCCCCGCGCAAAAAGGTTGACCGCGAGGGTGATCACGAGAAGTACGACCGCGACCCCGAAGAGCGCGTGGTAGTGAGCGCTGCCGACGGCGACCTCGCCCATCTCGATACCCAGCGTCCCGGTGAGCGTCCTGACCGGAGATAGGACGTTCCAGAGCGGTTCGGGCACGACTCCCGCGTTGCCGGCGACCATGATCACCGCCATCGTCTCGCCGATCGCCCGTCCCATCCCGAGGATGATCGCGGCGGTGATGCCGGAGAGGGCTCCCGGGACCACGACCCCGGCGATCGTCTGCCAGTGCGTCGCCCCGAGCGCCAGGGACCCCTCCCGGTATCCGCGGGGCACGGCGCCGATCGCATCCTCCGAGACGCTGACGATCGTCGGGAGGGCCATGATACCGAGCAGGATGGAGGCGGCAAGCCAGGTCTCCCCGGACGCGACATTAAAAGAGACGCGGATCCAGTCGGTCAGGATGACGAGACCGAAGAACCCGTAGACCACGGAGGGTATCCCCGCCAGGAGCTCGACGGCGGGTTTCATGACCGCGCGAGCCCCGGGCGGCGCAAGTTCGGCGATGAAGACGGCGACCGCGATCCCGAGCGGGACGGCAAGAGCCATCGCACCGAGCGTAACGAGGAGCGTGCCGACGATCAGCGGGAAGATGCCGTATGCGGGAGCCGCTCCCGTCGGGTTCCAGACGTCGCCGGCAAGGAAGTTTGAGACGCCGACCTGCTCGAAGATCGGGTAACCGTTCTGGATCAGGAAGAAGAGGATGAAGAAGAGGGCAACGACGGCGAAGATGGCCGTGCAGAACCAGAATGCCCGGATAGCCTCCTCACGGATCTGCCGGGTCCTCTTCCAGAGGCGAAAAAAGCCGTCCATGACCGGCTCCCCGGGCACCTGCGCGGTCCCCGACGGGGTATGAACGACAGGGCGATCGGATCCCATCTCTCCGGTGAGCGGCGTGCTCCCGCCCTGCAGAGGGTTCGTGGTGCCTGCCCGGGCTTCAGCTTCTTCCTGGTGCGACCGTTCCCCGGGTGCTGCGCCGATCCGGGCCATATGCTTATTGCGTGAGTATATCGGGCGGATAGGCGTTCCCGAAGGAGACTATATGAGTATATTTATTCACCATAAACTCCGGTGGTGTATATACAACACAGAATGCATATATCCTACCGGCACCAACGCGTACTATCCATGGAGATCAGAAAAGTTCAGATCACCGGAGGCTCGTCGTACATCGTATCCCTGCCAAAACAGTGGATAAAGTCCGCGAATATCCAGAAAAACGACCCTGTAGGGCTGGTTGTGCAGCCCGACGGTTCGCTCCTGGTCACCCCGAAGATCAGCGGGGAGTCGGTCCAGAGGGTTAGAGTCTTCGAGGTCGGTGCCGCGACGGATCGCACCTACCTGCTCCGCCTCCTCGTCGGAGCGTACATCGCCGGGTTCACGGCTATCCGCCTTGAGTCGAAAGAAAGGCTGCCGCCGTTCGTACTGCAACTGGTCCGGGAGTTCACGCAGATGGCTATCGGGCAGGAAGTGGTCGGCGAGACGGACTCCTCGATAACGATCAAGGATCTCCTCAACCCCGTGGAGATGCCGTTCGATAACACCATCAAAAGGATGCATCTCTTAGCACGGAGCATGCAGCAGGACGCGATGGCCGCGATAAGGGGGCATGATGCAACTCTTGCCGGAGACGTCGTCATGCGGGACACGGAAGTGGACCGGCTGCACTGGCTGGTTGCGCGGCAGGATAACCTCATCATGAGCGACGCCACGCTCTCGCGCCGGATGGCCATCCCGGTAAACCAGGCGGCGTACTACCTTCAGGTCAGCAGGATCATCGAGCGGATAGCCGACCACGCCACCCGGGTAGCGCATAACGCCCTCGCCCTGATCGACCGCGAGGTCGAGGCGGCGACGCTCGACCTCATGGACGAGGCGAGCGCGCTTGCCCTGCAGATCTTCTCCTGGAGCATGGAGGCGTTTCATACGGGAGATGCCAGGAAGGCAAACGCGACGATTCAGAGGGTGCGCGACCTTGAGGAGAAGACCCGGGAGCTCGATACCCGGGTGCTCCGGTTCGAGGCGGTGGCGGCGATCCCGATGAGGCAGATCACAGACAGCATCCGACGGATCGGGGAGTATTCCGGCGACATCTCCGAAAGCGTCATCAACTATTCCGTCGGGCTGGAAGCCTGAGGCGGCTTTCCGGCCGCGCGATCCCTTTTTTCGAAGAGAGAGCAAACCGATCGATTACGCGCAATCTTCCCTGCCGGCGGTACCATGGGCACATTCATCCCACTCGTCGTCCTCGCCATCGTCTTCCTCCTGATCGCGGTCCGAAAGATCGGGAACGTCAACTTCCGCATCTGGCAGGTGATGCTCCTCGGCGCGCTCGCGGTCCTCGCGACAGGATCGATCACGCCGCTCGATGCGCTCGCGTCCATCAACCTCGACGTGATGCTCTTCCTCTTCTTCATGTTCGTGATCGGGGAGGCGCTCGCGGCGAGCGGCTATCTCTACCACCTCTCATTTCGCCTCTTCTCCCGGGCGGAGTCGGTCCGGCACCTGGTCTTTCTCATCCTCGTCGGCGCAGGCGTGCTCTCGGCGCTCCTGATGAACGACACGCTCGCCGTCGTCGGCACCCCGCTGATGCTCTACTTCGCCCGGCGGCACGGCATCTCCCCGAAACTCCTGCTGCTCGCGCTTGCGTTCGCCGTAACGACGGGAAGCGTCGCAAGCCCCATCGGGAACCCGCAGAACCTTCTCGTCGCGCTCTCGGGCGGGATCGAGAACCCGTTCATCACGTTTCCGCTCTACCTCGCCGTCCCGACGGCGATCTCGCTCCTGCTCGCCTACGTCTTCCTCTGCCGGGCGTTTCCGGGCGAACTCCACCCCACATCGCTGGTCCACCGCGAGGAGGAGATCTGCGACCCCGGCCTCGCGGCGCTCGCGCGCCTCTCGCTCATCCTGCTCGTCCTCCTGATCGGGGCCAGGGTCGCCGCGGTCATGCTCGCCCCGGAGATCGACATCCGGCTGACCTGGATCGCGGTCGTTGCGGCCATACCCATCCTCGTCGGGAGCGGGCGGCGGTTCGAGATCCTCCGCCGGATCGACTGGCCGACACTGGTCTTCTTCGCCAGCCTCTTCGTCCTCATGGCGAGCGTCTGGCAGTCAGGGTTCTTCCAGCCGCTCATCGAAGGGAGTTCCCTCGATCTCGCCACCGTTCCGGTCATCGTCGCAACAGGCGTCGTCGTCTCCCAGTTCGTCTCGAACGTCCCCTTCGTCGCCCTCTCCCTCCCCGCCCTCTCGCACCTCGGGACATCCGCCGTCGACATGATGGCGCTTGCGGCCGGCAGCACCATCGCCGGGAACATGCTGATCCTCGGGGCGGCAAGCAACGTCATCGTCATCCAGGGTGCGGAGAGGGACGGCGAGACGCTGACGTTTGGCGAGTTCGCGCGGGTCGGCGTCCCGCTCACCCTCGCCCAGACGGCGGTGTACGTGGTCTTCCTCTCGCTCATCCCGGCGTGAGGCGGGTCAGGGCCGGCAGGACTCCATCGACCCCGGAGCCGCCCCGAGATCCAGGTAGATCGAGCCGAATTTGACCGATGCGACGGCGGCCGGGTCGAAGGGCGGGGCAAAGACCTCGAGCCGGCGCCCTCCGGGGTGCAGGTCTTCGACGATGCCGAGGGCGAGGACGAAGTTCTCGGCGTCGTTCAAGGAGACCAGCCTTCCGGCGACCCCGCGTTGGTTCCTCATGTCGGGCACCCGGCCCTGGAGCCCGAGCCCCCGGAGCAGGACTTCCTGCGATCGCGCGTCGGCAAAATAGAATGCGAAACGCTCTTCGCGGTAGCACCGCCGCCCGGTTGCGGTCCGGGCGACGGCCGCAGGGGATACGGGGACCCGGTGGATCGCAATCTCCGGGTGCCGGGCGAAGTTCGCGAGCAGCCGCTCCAGCTCACGCCCGCGCTGGAGGGCGACGATGCGGGTGGGGCGGAGGAGGTCGATCATCTGGAACTGAAACTCGGTGCCCACCCCGCCGGCGACGAGCCCGGGCGAGTCGATGACGGTGGCGCGGGCCGAACATTCGGCGGCTTTCTCGACGAGGCGCTTTGCTCCCGTGAGCGTCTGGATAAAGTGGCCCCCGGGGGAGGTCGAGCCGACGAACCGAAGATACGGCTCCGGCGTGCCGGGGTACAGGGCCATCCCCTCGGTCGTCGGCGGGCCGAGCCGGGACTGCCCGGTGTCGCAGTCGACGTATGCCGTCCTCGTGCGTGCGGCCGCCTCGTCGACGAGGTAGCGGCAGAGCGTCGTCTTTCCGCTGTCCGTCCCCCCGACGACGTAGACGCTTTCCGGGGCATCCGACCCCAGAAGCGCCGCGACGAGATCGTCCCACCCTTCCCCGATGCTGATCAAGCCCGATAAACCTCCTCTCAGGGATGTTGCAGCCCATGGTTATAGTGCTTGACGCAACGCTCCTCCCCTCGGGGAGAGGCTTTATCTGGAGTGCATCCTTACTCGCAGCGCATGAACAGAACGGCAGCAACCACCGAGCCGGTGCCTGCGGCCCTCGGCAGGGTGTTTCCCACCCTCATGACCACGTCCCTTTCCAGCAGGGTCGTCACCCTCCCGGACGACGCAGAGGGCGACGTCTCGCTCATCGTCCTCGTCTTCCTCGAGTCCGCCTCGCCGATGACGGAGTCATGGAGCGGCCCCTTTGTCGGGGCGTTCACTGAAAATCCCCGGGTGACGACCTACCTCGTTACGGTCGTCGGCGACAGCCTCATCGGCAGATCCCTTGTCGACCGCATCCGGCAGGGACTCGCGGGCGGCGTCCCTCCCGCGAAGCACGACCTGGTGCTGACGGTCCCGGAAGATATCGAGCGGTGCCGACGTGCCTACGGGGTCGACAACCCGTCGTTTGCCTACATCTACCTCCTGGACGGACGCGGCATCATTCGCTGGATGGAGAAGGGGACCGCCACACCGGAGGGGCTCGGCAGCCTGATCGATACGGCCCACACGATGCTCGAACCGCTCCTGGAATGACTCACGGCGGCGCCCGGCGGCTGACCGGCAGGATGGCGGCGATGAAGGCAAGCAGGGGACCGAACACGAGCCCCGCCCAGGTGACGAGGGCGAGAGCCCCGAGCGCTACCATGGCGATACGCTCCCCGACACCGACCCGCTCGCGGAAGGCGACCCGGAGTGCCGCGATCCCGAGAAAAACAGGGATGACCGCGAAGACAAGGGTCAGGAGGAGAGCGGCTCCAACGTCCGTTCCCACGGCCGCGATGACCATCTGCATCAGGGTCATGGCGCCGCTCCCGATGTAGAGGAGACCGACAATCGCTCCGGCGAGCGCGAAGAGGGAGAGGGGTCGGCGGCGGAGCAGCAGGGCGGCTCCTATCACGAGGGCGGCGATCATCGGTGCGAAGATCAGGATGAGGGGCTGTCCCTCGTGGCGGTGGATGGCAATGACGTCGACCGGGATCCGGATCCACTCTCCGAGGGTGTAGGACTCGACGAAGCCGAGTGCGAGAGCGTAGTTTCCTCCCTCTCCCGACGTGTAGACCGCGAGGGTGTAGTCGCCGGCCTCTGGAGCCGCCACATCGATCCGGGCGAGTTCATAGAGTTTCGACGGCGTGAACGGTTCGTACTCCGGCTGTTCTGGAATACTCCCCGGCACCGCTGTCGCGCCGGCGCCCTCCGGGACCTCGACGTACGGCGGGACCGTGCCCGAACCCTCGATACCCGGCCCCGCGAGCACTATCCCGGGCACGAACCCTCCCGCACGCGGGACCTGGAGCGTCGCGTATATCCGCTCCCCTTCCTCCATCCGGAACCGGTAGTACCGGACGGCGGGGCCGTCCGGCAGTGTGCCGTAGGCCACCCACGACCGCGTCGGGTCATCGATGACGAACGCCGAGTCCGGTGAAGAACCGTCCCGGGCAAAGAGGGGGACGTGAGCGAAGGCGGGCGTCATGGCGAGAAGCACGGTAAGAAGAGCGGCGACCGTCAGGCGGCGTCGGGGAGGAGCCATAGCCGCCCCACGTCCTTCCGGGTCATAATGGTTCCGGGCCCGGCAAAATGGGTTAGAGGTTTTTCAGGGCAACGATATCGGTCACACCGGTAAGTTTCCAGATGTTTGAACGCTCTTCGGAGGCGATTGCCTCAAGCGGCTCTTCGGGCTTGTGACCAAGTGCGGCAAGGATATTCTGTGAGAGGTTGTGCGCCTTGATCATGCTCACGAACTTATCCCGGATGATCTTCTTCTCGATCGCGTCCTCGAGCTGCACCAGATACCCCTGCATGGTCACGAAGGTGTAGCAGGAGAGGTCGCCTGAATACTTCTCGATCTCGACGGAGACGTAGGGGTGCTGCCGGAAGAGGTCGTTCTTCCTGCCGTACTTGGTCGCCAGGAAGTAGAGAAATTTTCCGTCGAAGACGTACAGAAACGGGGCGATATACGGGTATTTACCACCCTGGAATGCAATACGGCTGATAAACCCCTCCGATATGAGTTTATCGTACTCTTCTTTATCCATACTCGGGATCTTCACGATCTCCATCGGGCATCCTCCTATGCCGGTAACCCGTAAGAGTTCATATAAGTTTCCACCCGAAGGGGTAACCCTTCCGGATAAAGAGTTAATGCCCGACGACTGCGGGCCTGATTGCCGGGATCTCTGTTTTAACGATAGGGAGTCGAAGGAGAGGGGCTGCCCGCAGGATCTGCCGCTTCGGGAGGGGTTTTGGATAGTTTTTGCCGGCGGTTCCTGGCTCCGGCCTCCCGGAAGGGTGTTCGTGCTGGCCGGGTATGCCGGCTCTTTGATGGCGGATTTTCGTCGGTGCGGGAAACGGTTTCGCTGGAGAGGCCTTTTTTTCAAACAGACAATATAATAATATTTATATTCAACAATTGAAAGAAAAATGCGCATGAGCAAACACCGTGAGAATGCTCTGGTTTTCCTGGGAATTGCCGTCTGCGCGGGATTCCTCCTCTCCGTACCGGCCGTTGCCGGCTCCGGCCAGGGGCTCATGGCGCTGGAGTCGGGAGAACTACTACCGTTCTCAATCGACGATATTTCGGCGGCGGAGAACGAATCTGAGTCATCCGGCGTTTCGATACCCCCGGACGAGGGGAATGCCCCGGATGTAGGAAATGTCTCTGATGCGACCCCGGTAATCCAAAATGAGGAGAATGCTTCCGACGCACTCCCGGTACTCCCGGACGACGGGGTTACCCCGGATGTAGGAAATGTCTCCGACGCAGCCCCGGTACTCCCGGACGAGGGGAATGCCTCTGGCACGGTCCCCAACCCGACCGAGCCCACTGTTCCCGAAGCGGAGCCGGTGGTGCCTGCCGATCCGATCCCTGCAGTCGATGCATCTCCCGACGGAACCGGCAGCTACGACGACGAACGGCTGATAGGGTTGATCAGCACCGCCAGCATTCGCCTGATGAGACTCTCGATGGAGCATGCCTATGCCCTCTACCAGCAGGATGCAGATGCCGCCGCCGTAGCGGCGGACGAGCTGCACGCGTTCTCCGTCAGGCTGCTCCGCGAGGTGCAGCCGCTCCAGGTGTCCCCGGAGCGGCAGCCAGTCAAGGACGAATTCGTCAGGTCGCTCGAGGCATACTCCGCGGCAAGCGAAACGCTTCTCGGCCCGATGGATACCGGCGGGGATGCCGTTCCGGCGGCCTTCAGGGATCTGGCCACGGCGTCGGAAGGGCTCGAAACGGTTAACCGGCAGGCCGGTGAGGTGCAGCAGGCCAGCACCCGTGTGTCCACGATGAGCGCCGCCGTCACAGGGCCGGTCCAGGTCGCACCGCCGGAGAAGGTGCTCCCTCTCCTGGACCGCTACACCTACGACGACCCGTCAGGCGAGAACATGGTCTCCCTGCTCGCGGAGTCCACCCGGACCGCAACCGAGTACCAGGAAGTCCCCATCAACGCGTCGACGCCGAAAGTCGAGGCAGGCGAAGGGCGTATGTTCCTCCTCGTTGCCGTCAAGTCGACCAACCTCGGGCACAAGGGAGACTCCGATCTCTACACCATCGAGACTCCCGGGCGGGACGCGTTCGTCCTCGAATGCCAGGGAACGACGTTTGCGCCCATGGAGACCCCACCCTTCACCACGCTCGGGGAGTCGTTTGATCGAAAGACGCTCGAGCGGTACGAGTCGCTGAAGGGCTACCTCTACTTCGACGTTCCCGCGACTCTCGATGCCTCCGGGGCGACTCTCAGGGCGGATCTCGGGGATGCCGGGATGCCCGCCTGGGAACTCGGAAAGGAGCTCGGCGAAGAGTCGGGGGATGCAGTATAACCCGTACCGTCTCTTTTTTCGTCTCCTCAATCAGAACGAGACCAGTTCCACGTCCCGGGTGACCGTATCCAGCACGGCGATGGTCGGCCGGCCGGTCAGGTAACCGCAGGCCTCCCCGGGGTTGACAACCAGCGTCGACCCGAGCGTCCGGACCTCCGCCTTGTGGGTATGGCCGTGAACCACGACGTCGAAGGCCTTTCGCCCGATGAGCGCCTGCAGAAGTTCACGGTCGTCACCATGCAGCAATCCGATCGTCATGCCGCCCGCAGTGACGGCGGCAAAGTCTCCCCGCAGGCTGAGCTGGTCATGCTCGGCAAACCGTGCCGAAAGGAGACGGTGATCGCCGTCGTTGTTACCGAGAACACCGATCATGGGTGATTGGAGATTCGCAAGCCGGGGGATGACGAACGGCGAGACGTAATCTCCGGCATGGAGTACCAGGCCCACCTGTTCCCTGTTCAGCTGCTCTACGGCCGCATCCACCATTCCGAGGTTATCGTGTGTGTCCGAGAGGATCCCGATGCGCATGTATGCATTCCTGACCGCTGTCACGATATATATGGCTGTTCATCGTCCCGCCGATCCGGCAAAACGATGGGGAAACTCCAGAAGGCACATCTCTCTCCGTGTCAACCGGCACGCGCTTTTACCCACACCGCCCCGGAAATCCAGAATATTCGGCATACCTCCACTTTTTAAACAGGAAAATCTTTATCCGACTGATATCTGATACTGGAATAGGAGCATGCTCACGGGGATGCACCGGGTCAGGGGCCCTGCCCGGGCCGGGTGTACCGGGAGCGCTGAAACAATGGATTCGTGGAGGTACAGCATGTGGGCATACGTCAAACGGTCTGACGGCAGAACAGAGGAGCGGGAGTTTCCTGCCGGGGTTTCAATCGAGATCGGCGACATCCTCGAAGACGGCTCGGTCATCGTCGATGTCCCGTACCCCGACGACATCGACGACGATGCGGAAGCCCCGGTACTCTACGACGACTGAACCTCGCGCTGTTGAGAGCGGCGGGCGGCAGAAGGCTGTGCCACGCTCGCCTTATCTCTGGAACCAGCCTGCGGCACGCCGCATCGGCTGGACGTTCGCCCCTTCCATCTCCCCGAGAGCAAACGCGAACCTCGCCCGGATGGTCGGCGGAAGGTCGCTCTCCGGTATCGATATGAACCCGTACGCCCCGTAAAAATCGACGAGGTTCCGGACCGAGTGCATGTACAGGGTGTCGTGCTGGCACGCCTCGACGAGCGCGTCCATCGCCCTCCGGGCATATCCCCTGCCCCGGAACCGGACCGGGGTGAAGACGCCGTCGACCTCGTAACCGTCCGGGTGCCGGCGGCACCGGGCAACGGAGACGATGGTACCGTCCGCAAAGACCCCGAATATCCGGTCAGTCTCCGGGTCCGCCTTCAACTGGTGGTAGTCGAGCCAGATCTCCTCGGCGAGCCCAAACTCCTCGCTTCGCAGTTCCCGGGTCTCGATCTGCAGGTGGATCGAGACCGCCAGCACCAGTATCGGCTGTTTCACGCACCCCGCGACGGCACTCGTGACGCTCCCGAGCAGGGCGCTTCCCAGGGCGTCGCGCTTCCCGATGCGCGGGATGACGACCGCGGAGGCATCGATCTCGTCTGCTACGGCACAGATGGTGCGCGCCGGGTCCCCGGCCCGTACCAGCACCTCAATCTCGCGCCCCGTGGGTGAGAGACCGTTACAGAGAGCCGCGAGCCGGTCGCCTGCCTCCTGCTCCGCCTCTGCGCGTCCGGGTTCGACGACGTGCAGGAGCAACGCCGTCCCGGTCCCGACAGGATCTTCCAGTGCCGTGCGGACTTCAGGAGCCGGAGCCGCGAGATCGGTCGGCACCAGAACCCGTGCAAAGAGCGGCGGCCTGCCTTCTCCTGACTGCGGGACGATCAGGACGTGTATCCGGGCATCCCGGAGCACGGTGGCCGCAACGTTCCCGGAGAAGAGGTTCCGGAGCAGGCCCTGATCCCTGACCCCCATCGCGATCAGGCTCGCACCCATCCCGGCGGCGGCCCTGAGCATCCTCTCCGGGACAGGCGTTCCGTCGTCCTCCGCCAGCACCACCTCGACGGGGTATCCCTGTCGCTGCACCAGCTCCTGCATCCGCCGGAGCACGTCATCGGCGGACGAGGGGCCGGCCGGTGTCCGGGCGTGGAAGAGGACGACCTCGCGGACGCCCGGGACCTCACCGACCCGCTCCGCCATGGCGACGGAGGCCTCAGAGAGGTCTGTCGGGATGAACATCTTTGCAAACATAGTTTCACCTCAAATTATCCGGTATCCGCCGGGGGGCACATGTATCACGAACCTCGCCCCCTCACCGGGCGTCCCGGTCTCGCGGATCGTCATGCCGGTGATGGAGAGGATCTCCCGGACGAGGAAGAGCCCGAGCCCGCCGTCGGTGCCGACGCCGTATGCAAAGATCCTCTCTTTCTCCGGTTCGGGGACACCCTCACCGTCGTCTTCAACGCAGATCGAGAGCCCGTCGTCCCGGATCAGGTAGGTGATGACGACCTTTGAAGCTGTCTTTCCATGGCGGGCGGCGTTCTCGATCAGGTTCGCAAAGACCCGGTCGAGCATCGGGTCGGCGAAGACCTCGATCCGCTCCACCCAGGGCCTGACCGATAACCCGGGGAGCAGCAGGCACGATACCGCTTCCTGGATCGTCTTCTGCAGCGGCTGCCAGCCCGGCGGCCGGAGACCGAGGTCCTGGTAGTCCCGGGTGATCTCTGCGCGGCGCTGCACGAGCCGGGCACCCTCGGAGAGGATCTCCAGATGCCGGCGGACGGCGGGGTCGTCAAACTGCCGCATCCCCCCGGCGATCCGCTCGAGGAGGCCGGACACCGCCGCCGCGAGGTCGTTCCGGGTGAGCCGTCCCAGCATGTTCAGCTTGGCGTTTGTCCGGCGGAGCGCGTCCTCGGCGTTCTTCCGGGCAGTGATATCGACGAGCGTGAGGACGATCCGCCCGTCGGGGAGCCGGCCGCCCGACGCGAGCACCTGGACAGCGGCCCCGTCGGCGCGGCGGAGGGCCGTTTCATACTCGTAGACTGCACCATTCCGGTCGATCTCCGCCTCGAACGCCTCCCAGGCACCGGGATCGTCGAGGAACCCGGTGACGGGCTCTCCGATCAGGTCCTTCGTCGTGGAGCCGAGGAGGATGGCGCCCACGTAGTTTGCCTCCTCGATGCGCGGGCTGGCCTCCCCCGGTACAACGATGAACGTTCCCGCCTCCGAGTTATCGAAAACCCCCCGGTAGCGCTCTTCCTGCTCCCGCAGCCGGAGAGAGAGGAGGGATACGACGGCGCCGATGGCGGCGAAGACTACCGCCCGCGCGAGAGCCGAAACGACCAGCCCGGCGTCTCCCCCGGCGAAGGGCAGGGCCATCGCCAGATACCCGAGGGCGAGAGCGATCGAGATGCTGATGCCGCGGCGGGGGAACCAGTAGGCGGCAAGCACGATCGGCAGGTACAGCAGGTGCGGGAGGACACTGGTAATCCCGGCAAGAAGCCCGGCGGCGTTCGCAGCGAAGGCGACGAGGATCGATGCCGCAAGCAGAAGGAGGCGGGTATCCCTCCGTGCAGGCCGGCGCCGCCCGGAGATCAGGCTGCTCGCCCCCGAATACGGTTACGAAACGCAGCCGGACCTCTGAATATCCAAAAGGGGGACACCGCTCCACGGCATCCTCTCTGCATGATCTCCACAAGGCGCTTTGGCTTTTAGGCTTTAAAATGGATCTGATCGGCAGGAAGGCGCACCCGGTCCCGGCGGCTCCCCTTCCACGAGAACGAGGTCATGCAAAGGCATATGCCATCCGTTCAGCCATTACTGATCAGGATAATCAGGGGACAACTATGAAGATCTCGCTCCTTCAGGTGAACACGGTCGTCGGCGACCTCGCCGGCAACGCCGACCGGATAGCGGCGGGTGTCGCGGAGGCGTCCCGCCACCGGCCGGACCTGATCGTCGCCCCGGAACTTTCCCTGCCCGGCTGCCCTTCCCGGGACCTGCTGCTTGATACGGGGTTTATAGCGCGGAGCCTCACCACCCTGGAAAACCTGGCCGCAAGGCTCGCCGATGCGCCGCCGGTGCTCGTCGGTTTCGCCGAGCCGAACCCCTCCGGCACCGGCCGGCCGCTCTTCAATGCAGCCGCCCTCCTCCGGGGCGGTGCAGTAGGGGAAACGTTCCGGAAAACCCATATCCCCAGCGGCATCCTCGATGAAGCCCGCTACTTCGAGCCGGCGCCCCCGACTCCCGAGCTCCTCCGCATCGGCGAAAGGACGGTCGGGGTCACCATCGGCGAGGAGGTCCGGTGCGGCGGGCCGGTGCCGGACGCGATCGTGAACCTCTCCGCATCGCCGTTTGCCGCAGGCAAACAGCGCCTGCGCGAGGAGACGCTCTCCCGGACCGCGAGGGAGCATCGGGTCGCAATCGCCAGAGCAAACCTCGTCGGCGGAAACGACGACCTGGTCTTTGACGGCCGAAGTGCTGCCTTTTCCGCCGACGGAACCCTTATTGCCCGCGGTGCGGCCTTTGCCGAAGACGTCGTGACCGTCGACCTCGCCCGCCCCGTCCCGCAGGCGATCGCGCCTGACGACCAGGGCCCCGAGTCCGAGATCTGGCGGGCGCTGGTGCTCGGCACCCGCGACTACGTCCACAAGTGCGGGTTTAGATCCGTCCACCTCGGCCTCTCCGGCGGGATCGACTCGTCGCTCGTGGCCGCCGTTGCCGTCCGGGCGCTCGGGCCGGAGAACGTCCTCGGGGTGCTCCTCCCCTCCCCCCACACCTCCGCCGAGAACATCGAGGATGCCCAAAAACTTGCAAAGAACCTCGGTATCCGGGTGGAGTGCATCCCGATCGCTCCGATGATGGAGGCGTTCGACGGAGCCCTCGCGGGAGTCTTCGCGGGGCTTGCCCCCAACATCACCGAGGAGAACCTGCAGGCCAGGATCCGGGCGACGGTCCTGATGGCCTTCGCGAACAAGTTCGGCTCCATGCTCCTCTCCACCGGGAACAAGTCGGAAGCCGCGGTCGGCTACTGCACCCTCTACGGGGATGCGGCGGGGGGACTTTCCGTGATCGCCGACGTCCAGAAGGGGATGGTCTACCGGATTGCCCGGTGGCTGAACGCGAAGCAGCCCGTCATCCCCGGCCGGGTGCTCGCAAAACCCCCCTCCGCGGAGCTCCGGCCCGGCCAGATCGACGAGGAGATCCTCCCCCCCTACGACCTCCTCGACGCGATCCTCCACCGTCGCATCGACTGCTTCGAGTCCCCGGGCGAGATCATCGCCGCCGGGTATCCTGCAGAGACCGTCAGGGAGGTCCTCCGGATGGTCGGGCAGGCGGAGTTCAAGCGCCGGCAGGCTCCGCCCGGGATCAGGGTGACCGATCGGGCGTTCGGGACGGACTGGCACATGCCGATCGCCGCGAAGCCCTGGTGGCGTTGATGACGGCGGCCCTCACCGACGATCTGCTCGATATCTACGGCGCCCTCTCCACTGCGTTCGGCCACCAGCACTGGTGGCCCGCAAAGACGCCCTTCGAGACGATGGTCGGCGCCATCCTTGCCCAGAACGTCTCCTGGACGAACGCGGCGCAGGCCGTCCGTAACCTGCAGGACGCCGGGATGCTCGACCCTCACCGGCTCGCCGGGGCCGATACCGCCGACATCGCCCGCCTGATCGTCCCTTCCCGGTTCTACAACCAGAAGGCGGAGCGGATCCGGGAGTTCGCCGGGGTCTACGTCGCCGAGTTCCGGGCGGACCCGGCGGCGATGGCGGCCGTGGAGACCGGCGCCCTGCGCGAACGCCTGCTCGCCCTCCGCGGCCTCGGGAAGGAGACGGCGGACACCATCCTGCTGTACGCCTGCGAAAAGCCGGTCTTCGTCGTCGACGCTTACACCAGGCGGATATTCTCCCGATACGGCCTCCTCCCCGAAGGGGCGTCCTACGACCTGACGCAGCGCCTCTTCGCGGAGAACCTCTCTGCGGACGTGGAACTCTTCAACGACTATCACGCCCAGATCGTTCGCCTGGGCAAGACCGTCTGCAAAAAGTCGCCGCTCTGCGACCGCTGCCCCGTCCGGGAGGTTCACGGACTGCTCCAGTGCGCCGGGGGGCGGGACTGACCGCCGGCTTACTTCTTCCGGTAGATGTTCAACCCGATCTTAATCTCTTCGTGCCCCGGCACCGAGACGTTGCCCTCGGTGGAGGCGATCGTGATCGATTTCCCGCTCTTCGATGCGCCGAACTCTTTTTCGAGATCCACCCGTATGGTGAGGATGTTTCCTTCGACCGTCATGTCGACGTTCTTCATACCCACCTGTGCGCGTCTCCGGGGAATATGCGCATCGGTGCGGAACGACAAACACTATCCCGCCCCCGGGGTTGTAGCGGAAATATGAGGTCTCCGGTTCACCGACAACGGAGCAGACGGGATGAGGGACGACATTCCGCTCGACGAGCTCAACCGGGCGCCCGAGCCCGGGCTGAACTTCGGCTTCCCCTACTGCCACGCCGGCACCATTTCCGACGCCGAGTTCGGGGCCGGGTCCCATCCCTGCAGGGATTCTACGGGAGGTGCTCGCACCCTACCCGGCGGCAATGGAAGGCTATTCGGTCTTGTCAGCGGTGGACGATCCCGGGCGGAGGGGGAGAAGGTCATCCGGCCGGTGAAGCGGTGGTGGTGAGGGGACGATCCCATCTGTCCCGTTGTTAAGGCAAAAAGCGGCGAGGTCCAGGAATGTTCTGCATAATCGCGGACGCACCGGAGAGTAAGATCCGTTCGCGTGTAACGTTCCGGTGCCTCTGCAGTTCGATGCCGACCGCCTCATTCCATGGCGGGAGTGCTGGCAGGAGTGCCGCGACCCGGGAATGGCGCTACTGATCGCGCGAAAATGGATTATTCTCGGTGTAATTTGTTTTTCCAGTGCCATTGGTATTCTTCAGTGCGATTAATCGGTGGATGTATATATCAGACCATGGAGATTTTACTTCCTTGGTCGAACAGCCGCGAGAGCATTCGTGGGGTGCCCGATCGATAATTCACGAATTCAATGAGAAATGAGTGATGTTCGTCCGCTGTCGAGGGTGGGACGAACATCACGACAGCCCGCAGGCAAAATACGTTGGCTCTCTTCATGCTTAAGGGTGTCCTTGTTTTTGCCTCCGGTTCGAAGGGAGATTACCAAATGAGCACGAGACGTATGGAGAGAGTCTTTCCTCTTCTCATGACGGTGCTGATGATAGCCACGGCGTTCATTCCTGCCGTGAGCGCCGCAGAACCGAATACATCGAATGTGGATACCACGTCCTGGATAAATACCTCCGCGGAGATTGAGAGTGCCGGAGAACCCGGTGCGGATACCTCACCGGCGACAGACATCACCCGCGTGGTCACCGGTTCCGGCAAGATCCGGCTCAAAACCTACGACCCGGAGACCGGGACCATCCGGATCACGGATGAGAGCAGATCTGCCGCCGATGGAGACCTTGAGATCCATCTGGTGAACACCACACCGGATCTCGGCACCTTCACCGAGATCTTCGAGATCACCGCGCACAGCACGATCGCCCTCGACGAATCAGAGGACTTCCGGGCCACATGGGCGCTCCACAACGGGAAGGAAAACGCCACCCGGGCCGAGTGGTTCGTCTGGGAGAACCGGTTGCATACCGTCGAGATCCCGATCATTGAGTACCGGAACGTCACCCTTGAGATTAATACATCTGAAAATCGTACTTTTGAGAATGTTACCCGTGGAGAAACTCTTCCTGAAACCGCCACGGTCCGGGAACCTTATATCGCCGGCACCGAGACCCGGGAGCAGTACTGGTATGAGTGGGTGCCGTTTGACCCGGCGGGGCAGACGCTCAACGCCGAAGAGGCGCGGACCTTCAAGGTCGTCTACACCAAGCCCGCCGAGATCGGGCAGGTCGATATCAACACCGCCCCGGTCTTCCGGGGCGTCGCGTGCCCGGAGATGACCTGGTGGAACACTGCCTGGACAGCGCGGGTGCCGATCACGATCACCAACCCGCCAGCGGTCGATAACTACTCTCACTGTGAGGTCGTCTCGTTCCTTCCCGGCATGCAGAGCGACTTCGATGACGTCCGGTTCGCGACCGACGACGGCACCGTTCTCGACTACTGGAAGGAGTCCTATACTGCATCCGACTCGGCCGTCATCTGGGTCAATCTCCCCGCCGGTGTGACCTTGATCTGGATGTACTACGGGAATGCGGCAGCCACCGATACCGGCAGCCGGGACAACGCCTACATCCTCTACGACGACTTCAACGGCCCGGATCTCGATACGACGATCTGGACGGACACAACCCCCGGCGCCCATTACTTCTCCAACGGTTGGATATACGACGATCAATCTCGGAGTCCCGGCGGCCTGATCTCCAACGACTACGTGATCACCGACGGCGAGCCGGTGATCGTAGAGATGCATATCCACGCCGATAGCCTCGCCAGTTCCGGCTGGGGCGTCGGGTCTCTTCCTGGCTTTAGTGACACGGTCCGGAACGGTCTGGACTGGTATCCGCAATCGCCGAACTGGTGTCGGCGCGTCTTCGTGAACGGTGTTGGGTCATGGCGTCCGGGACCATCGCGTGGCC
>JAHDQM010000038.1 GCA_018433835.1 Methanoculleus sp. | reverse complement strand
TCCGAGTGTGGCAAAGAGTGTCACCAACCTTGGTGGTGTCTTGCAGGCGCTCGGCGATCTGCCGGGAGCGAAAGCGCACTTCGAGCGGGCTCTCAGGATCAATGAGGAGACCTACGGACCCGACCATCCGGATGTGGCAAAGAGTGTCAGCCACATTGGTGGTATCCTGTACGCTCTCGGCGACCTGCCGGGAGCGAAAGCGCACTTCGAGCGGGCTCTCAAGATCGGCGAGAAGAACTACGGCCCAAGCCATCCAATGGTTGCTACCAACCACAACAACCTCGGACTTGTCCTGTACAAACTCGGCGACCTTCTAGGGGCAAAGAAGAACTACAAGCAAGCGCTCAAGATTGCCAAGAAAGTTTACAAACCAGATCATCCAACGATGAAACTAATTAGAGACACCCTGAAGCTCGTAAATACAGAGCTTAATTCACAGTAGGCGTTGGTTGCACCGCAAAATGGCCCTGGAGGGCTATTATAGATGGTGCAGGGCGTGGAAACGAATGTCGCGCCCCTATTTTGTTTCACGATCTTGTTAAGCCAAGCGTTGACTTCCTTCGGCGACTTTGTGAACACGGGTGGCTGCGACACATCCGCGACGGCTCGGCGGACTTCCTCGCCGCCCCCGGTGAGGAGGGTTCACCTCTTTCGGGCGGTGTCGCCGGGCGCGTTTCCTCGCTCGTGCTGCTCATTCCGGAACATTGTTCAGGTCCTTCTCAAAGTTATTAGAGCCGTCGCGATCGGGACGGGCGACGCCGATATCTACCGACCAGGGATGCGTTCTGAGAATGCACAATCCGACCAAACCCAAAGTACGGCCGCCTTCTGAGTCGGCGTCGGACCTCAAACGGCAGCCTACCCACCTCCCTTGCAATCTCTCGGAAGACCGACAGATTGACGGCCAGGCAAGAGGGGGTGAACTGAGCATACCTATCTTTTGTCTTCTTTCTCTTGGGAGGAGTATATTGATAGGAGAAGAGGGGATCGTCCGGAGAGGGGGTTGGCTCCCAGCGCGCAAAGTACCAGTCCTTAATGATCTGGAACGACGTATTCAACTGCTCCAGGGCATCTTCAGTACTTTCGTTCACTTCCTTTAGCGCACGGATATCCTGTACCTCATTGAAGTATTCTATATTTGAATTGAGAATCCCGCGTACGAAGTCTTTCAGGGGGACTTCGACGGTTCTGTCATTTCGAGTTTCCTCCCAGGATTCATATCTGATACAGAGTGTCTCCTCATCCTCGGTTGGGAGGAGACTCACATCATACACTGCCTCGTCGAAGTGGAGCATCCTGAGATCATCGGGATCCTTGGATATCATGAACTCAAGATCCTTCTTCCTCTCGCACAACCTGTCGACATCAATATGGCCTAGTGCTTGATATATTGAGAGAAATGTATCCCAGATATAGGAGCTGAGCGTAAATTGTGGCGGTATAACCGTTTCTCCGATGCACAGGCGGACATGCGGCTCAGGAGATCTTTCATGAATGTGCTCAAAGTAGTACTGTTTGTCCCATTCAAAGCGTACCTTGACCGGTCCGGGCGGGCGCGTCACCATCTCATGAGCATTTCCCTTTCCTCTACATCAATGAATCGACTTTGGGGGATCACTGTTGTAGTATCACTGACGGTAGGGAGGGGCAATCTTCTTTCCAGGGGAGAGGGACAAATGTTAACCTTAACCGAAAAAAACTGATTAAATGGAAAATTATCTCAAATCTAACTTTAGTGTATACTTTGTATAATTGTATTCATCAATTCTCTTTAAAAGTGATTTTTCATCATCTTTTTGACATTCTCTCAACAATAATGCCAATTTTTGCATCTCTAAACAAAAGTGGAAATATTTTTTTGCGGGGTCGACAGCGTAATTATAACCATATGCAGTTGCGATTCTTTTATCCCATAAGGGGAAAAAGTTTGGCGAAAGTAGATGCAATCCTTTTGCAACCGCAACAGGGCTAGACCCTCTCTCGGTAGCTAAAGCATGTAAAAACCTATTGAAAAGTGCCGAAATTTGTGTCTCATCTTCAGATGATAAACTAAAAATATCTCGACTTCTAAAGGACTGAATACTGGGAAAATTTTCTTCTATGCATTTTTCCAACTCGTTAAAATCGAAACTGCTATACCTGTAAAAAGCTTGGTTCCAAGTTAATAGCAATACTCCTAACCCATCGGCCATTTCAGTTGGTTTACCCCAAAAATTAGATATCCAGAAGTTTGCCACTTTATACATTGGATTTCGCTTCTCATTTTCTAAATATAGCTCACATCCCTTCATAAACTCAGAACAAGCGGGAGAATCAACTGCTCTTTTCATACCAGTTGATTCTTTTAAAAACTAAAAACTATTCACATCTATTCTAATCAGACACTCTGCAGACATCTGGTCACGATGCACCAGTTGATTTAGCTTGTATGCTGTTGCACAGCCTATGGTGGTGATGGTGAGCAGCAAGCCACTGGCACCTAATATGGTGGCACAAACCTATCTTTTCAACATGGTGCGGATCCAAGAGATCTTTTAATATCAACACATTTAAGTTGCCTACTTTGCAATACTCGAATAATTAAACGAGGGTCTCTATGAAACTCATCAATGCACAGGTAACCAATTTTAAGAGCATCGACGATTCGGAGGTTGTCAACTTTGACAATGTGACCTGCCTCGTTGGAAAGAATGAGTCTGGTAAAACCGCATTCCTTCAGGCACTCATGCGGCTCAATCCTATAGAGAAGTCTAAAGGCAACTTTGACATCCTAGATTATCCAAGGAAAGGTTACACAAGATACCGGCAGATACACGAGAAAAACCCAGCAGACGTCGTTCACGCATTATTTGAACTGACCGATGAAGAAATGGCACAAATAGAGGCAGCCCTTGGGCATAACATAATACCTTCACGTCAAATTACGATAACAAAGAACTATAAAAACGAGTTGAGGTGGGATTTCAAGACAGATGAAAAGAAAGCAGTTCATGGAATTTTAGAGAAGTCCGATCTCACAGACTCTCAAAAGAAAAGTTTAGAACATATCAACACAATCCCAGAACTCGTCTCAGTTTTGAAAACGATGGCTGATGGCAATAGCAGTGTCACTGACCTACACACAAGATTACAATCAGCATTTCTAAAGGGCTTGGAATATCACATAATAAACAATTACTTAGAACGGTTCCTCCCATACTTTGTTTATTTTGGTGATTATTATGCTATTAATGGACGGATATCCATACAGTATTTAAGACAACGACGTGATTCCAACCAATTAAGTGAAGCCGATCGTACATTTCTGTCCCTCCTCGAACTGTCCGGGAATAAACTAGAAGACTTCGAAAACCAGCAAAATTTCGAAAGACTAAATGCAGAAATGGAATCCGCATCGATCACTGTCACAGATCAGGTCTTTGAATATTGGACTCAGAACAAACAACTCGAGGTAGAATTCGCAATCTCCCCAGCAAATCCTGCGGATTTAGCTCCATTGAATCAAGGAACGATTCTGCATATTCGAGTGAAAAACAACCGGCACCGCGTTTCAGTACCCTTCGATGAACGCTCTCGTGGTTTCATCTGGTTTTTCTCATTCTTCGCCTACTTCTCACAAATTGAAGATAAAAATAGAGATCTTATCCTATTACTTGATGAACCTGGGCTCAGTCTACATGCAAAGGCACAGGGAGACTTTTTGAGATTTATCGAAGAGAGGCTTGCTCCTAAACATCAGGTGATATACACTACCCACTCCCCATTCATGATAGAGCCAACAAAACTTAACCAAGTGAGAATGGTGGAAGATGTAGATGCAAAGGGGACTAAAATTACAGAGGATGTTCTGAAAAATGATATGGATACGGTATTCCCCATTCAGGCTGCTCTGGGATACGATCTGGCGCAAACACTATTCATTGGCCCGAACTGCCTCCTAGTTGAAGGGCCTTCTGATCTTATCTATCTTCAGATCCTTAGTGAAATAGTCCAGGAAAATGGGTTGTCAAGACTTGATCCTCGTTGGGTAATCACTCCTGTAGGTGGCGCTGATAAGGTGTCCACCTTTGTATCCCTACTAGGATCAAATAAGCTTAATATTGCGGTTCTCATGGATGTTGCGAAGAAGGATCGCCAGCGGATAGACAACCTGAAAGCGAATGCAATCCTCGGTCAAAACAACCTGATTCAAGTCGGAGAATTCACTGGGGCACGCGACGCTGATATCGAGGATCTCTTTGATCGGGACTTTTATCTCACGCTCGTCAATGGGGCATATCAGCAAGTTCTACCAGCTAAGTTAACTCCTGAAGTATTCACGAATGAAAACCCGAGAATCACCAAGCGTCTCGAAGACTACTTTGAGCAAAACAATATTGACAATGGAGAGTTCAGCCACTTCAAACCTGCAGCTTACCTCCTGAAAAATCAGGCGGAGTTAGCGGGTCTGATTGGGATTTCGACAATCCAGCGGGCAGGTAAGTTGTTTGAGAGGATTAACACCTTACTCTAAACATTTCGAGCAGATCAAGGCGCGGGTAGGCTCTCATAATTCTCTACTCTGTAGAGTGGGTCCCAGTGCCTGATTAGCCCAAAACCCCAGAAATGGAACATGCCCTGAAGTTGTCTTACCTTCTAGATGGGAAAGGGGGATTCCCCCCCTCTCACGCCAGGGCGGGCACGGCATCCGCCCAGGTCTCGACCGCGGTCCGGATGGCATCGTCCTGGTAGGACGAGATCCGGACGGTCTTGCGGGTGAAGGTGACGTAGTAGTCGTCACCGGACGGGTCGTGGCACTTGAGCTGGCAGTAGTAGGTTTCGCCGGCAAAGTTGCGCTCGGCGTCCCCGCCCATCGCGGCCGCGAGGGTCGCGTTGGCAAGAGCCTCCGCGGCGTTCGCGTTGAAGGCGGTGATCGAGGGGGACTGCAGGGAAACGTTCCCGACACGCTTCCCCTCGCCGTCGATGAAGTCCACCTTCGCGGTGTAGTGCTCGCGGTTCCGGACGACGGCGGCGACAGGGACGCCATCGGAGCCGGTATACCCGACGCACCCGAAGGGGTTGTCATCGATGATGGTCTCGATGAGGTTGTCAAACGACGTTACATCGGCGATCGGGACGGCGAGGTCCCGGACCGCCGTCTTGTTGACGGTCTTCTGCACGAAGTCTGCCATGGTTGGTACTTCCTGCCTGCATTTTCCCGGGAATATGACAGACAAGCATAGGATATGCCTTCCAGTAATATTAGCCTGACTTTATCCAGGACCGTGGATTTGGCCCGGATTCCTGCGTATATCCTTTACAGTCAATCTTTTGGGGGTCGAGTGCTCATAGTCCTCCGGGAGGGTTACCAGGATGACCGGGGAAAAGACCACCAGGGAGCTCGTTTACGAGACGAACAGGGACGTAAAGTGGATCTGCCAGGCGCTGCAGAAAATGGAGGCCCAGGACGAGGAGTTCGAGGCCCGGATCCGGGCGCTGGAAGGCTGGCGGGCGGAGAAAGTGGGCGAGGAGCGGCGGCTCTCGACGGTCAGCGCCGGGGCCGGCGGGGTCGTCGGCGGGGTGGTGGCGGTGCTGGTGAAGGTGCTCGGCGGATGATCGGCCACACCATATCTTCGGGCACGATGCCCCCAGTTGGGCAAATTAACAACGATATGAGTCTAAGCGGTCACTGGACAAAACTCTATTCTCACTTTCACCATGCGCACGGCTCCCGCTTAAATAACCACCTCCCGACGATCCCTGTATGAGAACGCGACTCCTCATGTCCGACCAGACACTCTTCCGGAGCATCGATGTCTTCGAGATCGATTACGCTCCAGAGTTCTTCAACTACCGCGAAAGCCAGCTCAAAGACCTTGCCTACCAGATCCGCCCCGCACTCGAAGGCGGGCGGGCTCTCTCCGCTATCTGCAGGGGTCTGCCCGGGACCGGGAAGACGACCAGCGTGCTTCGGATCTTTACCGAGCTCGAGCAGACCACGAAGAAGATCGTGCCGGTCTACGTGAACTGCCAGAACGACCGGACGAAGTACATGGTCTTCTCCCGGATCTATGCGGCGCTCGTCGGCCACGCGCCGGCGCGGACCGGGATCTCGATCAAGGCGGTGATGGATGCGATCGGCGGCACCCTGCAGCGGCAGGACAAAAGCCTGATCGTCTGCCTGGACGACGCGAACCTGCTCCACTACAACAACCTGCTCGGGGACGTCGTCAACTCCTTGCTCCGGCTGCACCAGGACTACCCCGGCGCCCGGGCCGCAGTCTTTGCGACGGTCAGCGACATGAACCTCGACCTCGCGAGCGATCTGAGCAAGTGGGTCCTCTCGCCGTTCCGCCCCTCCGATATCTACTTCCCGCCCTATGACGCCGACGAGATCCGGGGCATCCTCCAGGACCGGGTCCGGATCGGCCTCTACCCAGGCGTCTTCCCGGCGCCGATGCTGGACCGCATCGTCGAGCAGACGATGGAGTCGGGCGACGTGCGGGTGGGGCTTGACCTGGTGAAGCGGGCGGTGCTGAACGCGGAGTGCGCCGCCCGCACCGAGGTCGTCGAGGAGGATATCGCGAAGGCCTACGAGCAGGCGAAGCACGTCCACCTCGCCTGCACGGTCCGGGCACTCTCGACGGACGAGCGGGTGCTGCTCCGGCGGATCGCGGAGCTGTCGCAGGAACAATCGGGCCCGCTGGTCTCCGGCACGATCTACGGCCGGGTCGAGGAGACGCCGAAGGTCGGCTACACGGTCTTCTCCCGGCAACTGCGAAAGCTTGACTCGTTGCGGCTGGTCGACCTGATCCGGGTGCAGGCCGGCGGGAGGACGAGCGAGGTTGCGTTGCGCTATGAGCCTGAGAAGGTGGTGCAGATCTGCGGGAAGCGGGGTATCGGCGGGGAGTGAGGGGCCGGCATCTGTTCGGAGTGCAGGAGACCCGTCTATTTAGCATAGAGGCCGCCGGCGGGGACCCTTGACCGGCAGACCACACTCCCTCGCGGTCGTGGCGTCTGCCTGATCTCTTCTTCCTGTCCAGGCACTCTGACGGCCGCGACCGGCTCGGAACTCGCCGGCCGCCGCCTGCAGGGGTGCGCGCTCCGCACCGTGCTATCGCACCGTGCTCCGCGCGGGAGGCGGTGGCCCTGCGGGGCCACCCCCTCTATTACGAGTTTTTCAGACGGGTCGATCTGGTTCGGTCGGTTGTTTCTCCCCATCCACGACCTATCGCCCTGCACTGCCCGCCCCCTGAGGGGCGGGACGGGCCCGCAGATTCAACCGCCCGGACCCCCTTGCTCGGAGCACTGCTTATTGACCGGCGGTATCCAACCTCACCCAAGCAGCAGCATTGCGAGAAGGTATGCCCCGATCCCGATGAAGAGCACCCCGACGATGCGCCGCGTCCAGTACTCGAACTTCTCCGCCGCCTTCATCGCGTTCCCCACCTTCGCGATCCCGGTCACCATGATCAGCGAGAACGCGATCACCGGCAGAGCGGTCGCGACGGCAAAGACCGCCGGCACACCAAGCGGATCCTCGGTTCGGAGCGCCAGCGGGACCAGCATCGCAAAGAAGAGCACCGCCGAGAACGGGCAGAAGGTCAGTGCGAAGAGCACGCCGAGGATGAAACTTCCCGCGAGCCCCTTATCGGCGACCCGTTCCTTGAACGCGGCAAACCGCCTGCTCCCGCCCTGAAAGGAGGGGAGCGGGACGAGGTCGAGCATCACGACCCCGATCACGATCAGCAGCGGGCCGACCAGCACCTCGCCCCACGATTGGAGGAAGAGCGATATCCCCTGGACAGAGAGGCCGAGGGTCACAATCGCTGCGGCGATGCCGACGTAGACGACCATCCTTCCCGCGCTGTAGAGCGACCCCGCGAGGAGAGTCTGCCCCGGGCTCCCGATCCGGCGGGAGAGGTAGCCGATCGCGGCGACGTTCGTCGCGAGCGGGCAGGGGGAGAGGGCCATCATCAGGCCGATGAAGAACGCGGCGACGAGAGGAACGCTGCTCGTCCCCATCGCCTCCATGAACCCCATCAGGCTCATTGCGAGAAGTCCCCTGCAAGGCGCATCCCGATCAGCGTCTTGAGGTACTGCATGTACCCGGGCTTGTCGTTGAGTTTGTACCAGACCCGGATATCCTCTTCCTTATAGAACCCGCCCTGGTCGTCGTAGGTGCCAAGCCAGAGCGACGAGCCGGTCGCACCGTAGCGCTCGACGATCTCCTTCTTTTCCGGGTCGGCCACATCGACGTGGTCGAAGATCACCTTCCCGGAGCCGAGTTCACCGGGGAAGTGCGTCTTCACGGTCTCTTCGGCGTAGTCGCCGAGCACCACGCAGGAGTAGCACTGGTTCGGCGCGGTGAAGTGGATGACCTCGACTTTCGTGACGGTGCCGTTGAGCGGCGGGACCGTGGCGGCACCCTGCCCGCCGGGTTCTGTCGTGCAGCCCGCGGAGAGGGCGGCAAAGGCCAGGAGGATCGACAGCGCAACTAAAGGCAGGACCTTTCGTCCGGTTATGCCGCAGGCAGGCCCCCTGCGCATGCGCGGGGCCTCGGGGCTGCATGGTTGTTTCGTTTTCATCTAGGACACTCCTGTCGTGGGATTGACTATTACAACTTGGTTTGAAATGGTTCTGTGTTCTTGTGCAGGTTGATATATATGCTTTCTCCAGTGACGCTTCATCACCACATCCCCCTGCCGAAGATATCGACGTCTCTCCACCGCGTATCGGGGACGAGCCGCAGAAACTGTCACTCCGGCTCACCCCGCTTCTTTGCCCGGGTGATCTTCCTGCGGTAGAGATCCTCCCGCTCCTGCTCCTCAAGCTGTTCTTCGATATACCGCAGGGTCTCGATGATACGGGGTATCAGCACCCGGTCCATCGCGTTCACCTTCCGGCGTGTCCGCGTGATGCTCCTCTCAAGCGCCCGGAGAGTCTCCTCCTCTTCGCCGAGAAGGAGCGCCAGATACAGCACCCGTGAGAAGCGGGCTGCAGCAAGGACGATATGGGGCGATGCGCCGACCGGGCAGTAGCCGGGAGTCCCCAGCGCCGGGATATCGCCGAGGGCAGCAGGCACCCGCAGGCCCAGCACCGATCGTTCCTGCAGGGGAAGGTCGCCGGGGTCGGGCACGGTGTACCCGGCCTCCCGGATCGCCGTCTGGCCGTCGACCATCTCCGCGTCGCGGTATCGGCTGTAGGCATCCGCCAGCACGGCATCGAACGCTGCACGGTCCGCCTGGTAGCGGGCATAGCGTTGAAAGAACTCGAGCAGCATCGAGTTCAACTGGTCTTCGAGGAGATCCCGTCCCCGTTCGGCCACTTCGCGGCGCTTTCGGAGCCGCTGCAGCTCGATCCGCGTCGGGCGGGTACCGGGGATGATCCGGACGGCCACCTCACCCCTCCGTCCGCCGGGGATAATACCGCTCGATGAGGGACGGTTCGATCCGTACGAGTTCGCTCTCCGGCAGCATGGAAAGCAGCCGCCACGCGGCATCAAGCGTCTCCTCGAACGACCTTCGTTCGTTCTCCGCCTGCCGGAGGAATTCGCGCTCGAACCGGTCGGCAAACACCAGATAGAGGCGGTCGATATCTCCGAGGCTCTCCTCGCCGACCACGGCGACGAGGTTTCTCAACCGCCGTCCCCGTGCGTACGCGGCATACAGCTGGTCTTTGACGGCGGCGTGATCCTCCCGCGTCCTCCCCTCCCCGATCCCTCCCTGCATCAGGCGGGAGAGCGACGGCAGCAGATCGATCGGCGGATAGATACCCTTCCGGTGCAGGTCCCGCGAGAAGACGATCTGGCCCTCCGTGATGTAGCCCGTCAGGTCGGGCACCGGGTGGGTGATGTCGTCGTTGGGTATGGTGAGGATCGGGATCTGCGTGATGGACCCCTCCCGGCCCTTTATCCTGCCGGCTCGTTCGTAGATGCCGGCGAGATCGGTATACATGTAGCCGGGATACCCTCGCCGGCCCGGCACCTCCTCCCGTGCGGCCGCCACCTCGCGGAGGGCTTCGCAGTAGTTGGTCATGTCGGTCAGGATAACCAGCACGTGGTAGCCCAGGTCGAAGGCAAGGTATTCCGCGACGGTGAGCGCCACCTGCGGCGTGATGAGCCGTTCGATGACGGGGTCGTCGGCACGGTTCACGAAGACGACCGCCTGTTCGAGCGCACCCGTCTCCCGGAAGTTCCTGATGAAGAAGTCCGCCTCCTCGTAGGTGATGCCCATCGCGGCAAACACCACCGAGAACGACTCCGCTTCGCCCCTGACCCGCGCCTGCCGCGCAATCTGTGCCGCCAGGCGGGCGTGCGGAAGCCCCGACCCGGAGAAGATCGGCAGTTTCTGCCCCCGGACAAGAGTGTTCATCCCGTCTATCGCGGAGATGCCTGTCTCGATGGAGTCCCGGGGGAAGTCGCGGGCGGACGGGTTGATCGGGTTGCCGGAGATATCCCGCATCGCGTCGGGGATGAGGAGCGGCCCTCCGTCGATGGGCTCGCCGGTGCCGTCGAGTATTCTCCCGAGGAGGGCTTCGGTCACGCCGATCTTCATCGTCTCACCGGTGAACCGCACCGAGGTGCGGACGGTGTCGACCGCCTCCGTTCCGCCGAAGACCTGCACGATGGCGGTATCCTCTCGACTCTCCAGCACCCGGCCCGTCCGCCGCTCGCCCGACGGCACGGTCACCTCAACGACCTCGCCGTAGGCCGCGCCCTCTACCCCCGATACGGCGATCAGCGGCCCGGTCACCCGGGTCACCGAGCGGTACTCCCGTCCCCTGCCCTGCTGCTTCCGGTCGGAGGACATCTCATCCACGCATCGTCACCCCGTACGCGGACCGGCCTGCCGTAAGGCCGGCAAACGCCTCCGCAATCTCCTCCTTGATGCTCGCGTACTCGTCGGGAAACGTTTCGTTCGGAACGAACGGCATCCGTTCGAGGCGGGTCTTCACCGCAAGCCCACCGACCGCCGCCGCGGAGACGCCGGCAGCGACGGCCTCGCGTGCCTGCCGGTAGAACCGGACGAGGAGTTCGAGCATCAGATACTGCTTTTCTGCCGTACAGTAGGTATCGACGGGGTGGAACGCCGACTGGATGAGGAATCCGTCCCGGATCAGCCGGGCCTGGACGAGGACGAGCCTGTCCTCTTCGGGCAGGACGTCCTCCCCGACGAGCTGGACGGTCTCCAGGAGCTCGCTCTCCGCCTGGAGGACGCCCATCATCTCTGCCCGGTACTCCTCCCACATCGGCGCTGCCCGTTCCGCCCACCAGCCCCGCACCGTCCCGGCGTAGGACGAGTACGAGGTGAGCCAGTTGATCGCGGGGAAATGCCGTTCGTGCGCGAGATCGGCGTCCAGAGCCCAGAGCACCTTGACGACGCGGAGGGTGTTCTGCGTCACCGGCTCGGAGAAGTCGCCGCCGGGCGGGCTCACCGATCCGATGACCGTCACCGAACCTGTCCGGCCGGCACTGCCGAGGACCGTCATCCGGCCGGCCCGCTCGTAGAAGTCCGCCAGGCGGGAGGCGAGGTAGGCCGGGTACCCCTGCTCCCCCGGCATCTCTTCGAGCCGCCCGGAGATCTCGCGCATCGCCTCCGCCCACCGGGAGGTGGAATCGGCCATCAGGGCCACGTCATACCCCATGTCCCGGTAGTACTCGGCGATCGTGATCCCGGTGTAGACGCTCGCCTCGCGTGCGGCCACCGGCATGTTGCTGGTGTTCCCGATCAGCACCGTCCGGTCCATGAGGCTTTTGCCGGTGGTCGGGTCGACGAGGGCCGGGAACTGGCGGAGCACGTCGGCCATCTCGTTCCCGCGCTCGCCGCAGCCCACGTAGACGATGATGTCGGCGTTCACGTACTTCGCGAGCTGGTGCTGCACGACCGTCTTCCCGGCGCCGAACGGGCCCGGCAGTGCCGCCGTCCCGCCTTTCACGAGCGGGAAGAAGGTATCGACGACCCGCTGGCCGCTGATGAGCGGGTCCGTGGGTTCGAGCCGCATCCGGACGGGGCGTGGCTGCCGCACCGGCCAGTACTGGAGCATCCGGACCCTGTGCAGGCGGGCGTCATCCCTGACGGTCGCGACGACCTCCTCGACCGTATAACGCCCTTCTGAAGCGATCTCCTCGATCCGGCCCCGGATGCCGGGGGGCACCATCACCCGGTGCTCGTGCACCTCCGTCTCGACCACCGTTCCGAGCAGGTCGCCGGGCTCCACCCGGTCCCCCCGGCGGGCTATCGGGGTGAAGTCCCAGCCGCGATCCCTGCGGAGACCCGGCGCATGGACGCCCCGGAGGATGAAGTCGCCGATCTCGTCCCGTATGACCTCGAGCGGGCGCTGGATGCCATCGTAGATGGTGCCGAGGAGTCCCGGCCCGAGTTCCACCGCGAGAGGCATGCCGGTCGTCGTCACCGGCTCGCCGGGAGCTATCCCCTCGGTATCCTCATAGACCTGGATCGTCGCCACGTCTCTGTCGAGAACGACGATCTCCCCGACGAGCCTCTCGTTTCCCACCCGGACGACATCGTACATCCGCGCTCCGGCAAGTCCTCTTGCAGAGACGACGGCACCCGATATCCGTGCAACCGTGCCGGTGATCGTCATGCCGCCCCTCCGGTCTCCCGCATGCCGAGAGCCGCCAGAGTCCTGATCGACCGGGCGAACGCGTCCTCCCGCAGACCGCGCCCTTCCTCGCCGGGGCACTCGACGATCATCGGGAACGCACCCTTCTCGCGGCGCACCCGGTCCAGGAGATCCCCGGTGAGGCCGGCGAGGTCCTGCTGCAGGAGGATGACGGCCACATCCGGGTCGTGCAGGCACTCGAACAGTGCGGCCGAGACGCTCTCCGGGTCTCCGGCGACGTACGTCCGCTTCACCCCGGCAAGGGCGAAGCCGAGCACCATCCGGGTCCCGCCGATCACGGCTACCTTCATGCCGCCGCCTCCCGGACGATGAGGAGGCGCTTGATCCGTTCCGGGGGAACCCCGGTCAGCACGCCCGTCAGCACGACGTGGAGATTGCGGCGTTCGTATGCGAGCCCCGCCATATGCTCGAGGAGCGGCCCGACGGTCAGCGGGTAGGCGCCGCCGAGGATCGCTGCGTATTCGAGGAACGAGGCCTCAAGTGCCGAGATGATCGCGACGATGTCGTTCTCGGTCTCATACGCCGGGACCAGCGGCGCGACGACCGGCCAGTAGCGTGTCCCCTCCAGGACAGCGAGCGCGTCCGGGATGGACGGGGCGTCCGCCATGTGCTCGAGCAGGTTCGGGTCGAGGGCGAGCCCGCCGGGGATCAGGTGCTCCACCACCTCGTCCCGGCAGGTGCCGGCCACCTTCGCAGAAAGGACCGTGGCGGCGTTGGCACGATCGATCCGGGCACCCACGTAGAATGCCAGCGGTTCCCGGAGGCTCTGCGGGCTGCGGAAGACCGCCTGCCGGAGTCCGGCGTAGAAGAACCTGTCAAGAGCGGCGGAAAGCGGCATCACACGCCAGTCCGCAAGGTATTCCGGGAGTGCGTCGAGGAATGCCCGGCCGTACGGCGCCCCGGCAACGATATCGGCGACCTCTTCCATGCCGGCCGCCTCCGCAATCCGCCGCAACGCCGCGGGATCCATCCTGCCTGCGGGAAGGAGTTCGTCCTCGAGCCCTGCAGGCGCGCTGTCAAGGTGTTTGCGCATGATAGCCCTCTTCAATGTATCAATCTCGAACTCCATCGCAGCCGCCTCGATAAACGCCCCGACCGAGAGGGGCGCAGCCTGCTGCAGGTCGGCGAGCCGCTGCATGTGCCATGCTGCCAGGTGCCGGCGAAGATCGGCGGCATCGGGCGGCATATCCCCGAGGACGCTGCGGGCGCGCAGGACGGCAAGGAGTTCGCCGGGATCGGCCGCCTCGGCGAGGGGGTAGATCTCCCCCCGCTCGACGAACGGGGTTCCGGTCGATTTGACGTAGGCGATCGGGTGGACGAACCGGGCAATCTCCATCACCGGGATGAAGAAGACGACCAGCACGCCGATAAGGACCGAAAGCCCCAGCCCGAGCAGAATGACGAGGATTGTCCCGTCGTCGAGCGGCAGACCGGCAAACTCGGTGATCATGGCGGTTTTTCCTCCCGAAAGAGTCTGGTGCCGAGCTCCATAACGAGCGGCCGCTGCATCCGCTGCATGCGGGCTTCAAACGTCTGGTTCACGAGGCGGTCGCCCTGCTCCGACCGGAGGACCACGCCACCGGTCGGAACCGTCCCGTCCGGCGCCGGCACGGCCGAGAGTCTCCTGCCCGGGACCCTTTCGATCAGGCCCCGGATCAGGGGAAGGTCTTCTTCCCTGCCCTCGATCACCGCGCTCTCCCCGCCGAGGTCGCGGCGTCCCTCCTCGATCAGCCGTCCGAGTATCGCCGGGTACTCCGGGGAGGCGGCAAGCGTTCCAAACTGCTCCTCCGCCCGCCCGATGCACTCCCGGATAAGCACGGACCGCGCTTCGTTCACCGTGGTCCTGGCGTCCATGCGTGCCACGGAGAGGATCCGGCCGGCAAGGACCGCGCCTTCGCGCCGGGCCTCCTCGCAGGTCCGTGCGTACGCCTCTCTCCCCTCCTCTTCCGACCGGCGGCGGATGGCTTCCGCCTCATCTCCGGCCTCCTGCTCGATCTCTGCGGCGCGTTGCCCGGCATTCGTCCGTATCCGCTCGATGATTGCTTCCACAGTCACGTATGGTCACCCGGTTATCCGAAGACGCCGATCCCGAAGAGTATCAGGATAGCGATAAGCAGCCCGAAGATGGCGAACGTCTCGGCGATGACGGCGAAGATCAGGCTCCGGCCGAGAGCGGCGCCCGAACGCGCCGTGGCTTCGATGCCCGCCGCCGCGGTGATCCCCTGCCCGATCGCAGAGAGCCCGGCAAACCCCACGGCAAATCCGCTTGCAATCGTCGCGAGACCGACGAGAGCGGTCACGGTGACGTCCTGGGTGAGGATCCCCGTGAACGCCATGATCAGCACCGCCACGAGGAGGCCGTAGATCGCCTGGGTCTCGGGGATGACCGAGAAGACCAGGCTCCGGCCGAACATCTCGTCGTTCTCCGCCGTCGCCGAAACCCCGGTCGCGGCGGTGATCCCCTGCCCGATGGCGGAGAGCCCCGCGAGCCCGACCGCGAGCCCGGCACCGATCGCGGCGAACCCCGCCGCCAGGGTGGCGGTGACGTCCTGGGTGAGGATCCCCGTGAACGCCATGATCAGGATGGCGGTGAGGAGTCCGTAGATCGCCTGGGTCTCGGGGATGACCGAAAAGACCAGGCTTTTGCCGAAGGCCTCGTCCTTCTCCGCCGTCGCCGAAATCCCCGCCGCCGCGGTGATCCCCTGCCCGATAGCGGAGAGCCCGGCGATCCCGACGGCAAGCCCGGCACCGATCGCGGCGAACCCTGCCGCCAGGGTGGCGGTGACGTCCTGGGTAAGGATCCCCGTGAAGGCCATGATCAGGATGGCGGCAAGGAGGCCGTAGATCGCCTGGGTCTCGGGGACGACCGAGAAGACCAGGCTTTTGCCGAAGGCCTCGGTCCGCCGGGCGGACGCAGTGATCCCCGACGCGGCAGTGATCCCCTGCCCGACGGCGGAGAGCCCGGCAAACCCGACAGCTGACCCCGCACCGATGGCGGCAAGCCCCGCCGCGTCCGAGACCGCCAGGTCGCCGGCAAGGAACCCGGTGAACGAGAGGATGAGGACTGCGGCGAGGAGGCCGTAGATCGCCTGGGTTTCGGGGATGACCGAGAAGACCAGGCTCCGGCCGACCGAGCGCTCTTTCTGGACGGATGCCGAGATCCCTGCCGCAGCCGCGATCCCCTGCCCGATGGCGGAGAGCCCCGCGAGCCCGACGGCGAGCCCGGCGCCGATCGCGGCAAGCCCCATCGCGAACGAGACGCCGCCGCCTTCACCGCCGAGCACCCCGGTGGAGAGGAGGATCAGCACCGCCACGAGCAGGCCGTAGATCCCCTGCGTCTGGGGAACCGCCTGAAAGACGAGCGAGGTGCCGAACTTCTCCGGGCGGGCGGCGAGCGCGGCCGCACCGGCGGCGCCGGCGATCCCGACCCCGATGCCCGACCCGATCGCGGAGAGCCCGACGGCGAGCCCCGCTCCCGTGACGGCAAGGACGGTGCCGATATCGATCACCACCGCTTATCACCTCCCGGACGGACGCTGAAGCGCCGTTTTGCCGCGAACGGGGCGAATGCCCTGCCGCCTCCCGTGTAGAACTTGCCGAAGAACTCAACGTACTGGAGGCGCAGCGAGTGAATCATCCCGCCGAGGGCCTGCAGCAGGAGGTTCAAGGTGTGGGCGACGACGGCAAAGGCGACGGCCACGGCGACGAGCCAGGGATGGAGTGCGGCGATCATCCCGGTGAGGATGTTGATCGTCAGCGCAATCCCGAGCGTGGCGAGGTCGAGCGCGAGGATCCGGGTGTAGGAGAGCCAGTCGCCGAGGAAGTTCGTGAGCCGGAACGCGCCGAGCGGCCCGTAAGCGACGAAGATCATGCCGATGCCAGTGACGGCGCCGATCGCGGCGAGGATCTCGATCGCCGTCGGGAGCGTAGCCCAGCCCAGGAAGCCAGCCGCCAGGACTGCCGCTGCCGGCTGCAGGATGAACCAGGAGCACTGCTCGAAGATCCCCCTGCGGACCTGGTGCGCCGCGACGTTCTGCCAGAGGCCGAGAGCCAGGCCGGCGTTGATCTGCACCACGCCGATCGCCAGCGCCACGACCAGGATATCGACGGGCTGGGCAAGCGGGTCGACGACGGAAAACGGCACCTCGACGCCGAAGAACCGCGGGAGGAGGTCGCCGAAGAAACCGCCCTGCAGGATGCCGAAGACGATGCCCGAGATCCCGCAGGCCAGCATGATCAGCGAGAGGTCGCGGATCGACCGGCTGGTCTGACCGAGGAGGCGGTAACTGAGGAATGCCCCGATAGCCAGGACCAGGCCGTAACCAGCGTCGCCGAGCATGAACCCGAAGTAAAAGACGATGATCGGGGCGATGATGACCGTCGGATCGATCCCGCCGTAGCGGGGCACGGCGAACATGCTCGTCAGCATCTCGAACGGCCGTGCCCAGGCCGGGTTCTCGTAGGCGACAGGGACGGACGTCCGCGCAGGGTCGGGCGGGGAGAACCTGCAGAACGAAAGGCCTCCCGACGCCCGTTCGGTCAGCGCCTCGAGGTTCTCGCGGTCGGATGCCCGGACGAACCCTTCGATGACCACCGTCTCCTGCGTGGTGCCGGTCAGGCTGAAGACCTCGCCCTCTTCCCGCACCATCTCCGCCTCTTCACGGTATGCCCGCCACACGTCTTCCCGGTCGGACGCGATCGCCTCCACTTCTTCGACGATCCGCTTCCGGCGTTCCCGGACCTCCGAGCGCTCCGCATCGAGCCGGGAAAAGACGTCATCCGGGCTGCCGGCCAGCCCCGGTGCGGAGACCGGCTCCCAGGGCACCCGGCGGAGCGCCTCTTCGACGGCCGGGAGGTGCTCGTTCACGGTGGCGACGACATAGACGACCGTCTCGTCCACGGTGTGGGAGAGGACCAGCATCTCCCCGGTGCCGAGGGCGCCGAGCGCTCCCCCGACCTCTCCGGCTGCATCGCGGGGCACGGTACCGGCAAGGACGGTGAGGTAGGCGGAGGTGCCGAGGTGATCGGGGTGCACGGCGAGCGGGCGGAGGTATCCGACCGCCCGGAGATCGGCATCAATCTCCGCCTCCCGCTCTTTGAGCCCTGCCAGTTCCTGCTGGAGGGCGATCGCCCGGTCGCCCTCCCGAACCAGCCGGTCGAAGTCCGGCGTGGCGTCCCGGAACGGCAGACCCGCAACCGGGACGGGGTCGCGGGCGGGCCGGACAAAGAGGTCGCGCAGAGCTGGCCGGCGTTCCGGCCGGGTCCCGGCGACCGCGGCGAGGATGCGGTCCATCTTCAGCCGGTAGTCGATGGAGGCGGTCGTGTATCCCGCCCGCTCGCCGGGGGTGAGGGCCGGGGCGTTCTCGCCGGGGCCGTCATGCACCCCCCGGATCTCCACCAGGCCGGACTCGTGGAGCAACCGCACAACCGACTCCGCTTCGGCTGCGTGGACGCCTATCGTCACAAAGAGCATCCCGGCGGGGGAGAGCATCTCACTCACCCCTCACCCGGGAGAGGACGTACGCGACCGCGTCCGGGATCCGTGCCTGCGTCTCCCGGCGCAGCGCCTCCGCACGCTCCGCTCCTCCGCGCCGGATCCGCTCCGCCTCGCTGCGGGCCGCTGCAAGGGCCTCTTCGAGGATCCGCTCCCGCTCCTTCTCCGCTTCGGCCTTCCATCGCCCGAGGATCGCCTCCCGATCGACGCGCGCCTCCTGAAGCATCCCCTCGGCGCGTGAACTGGCCTCCGCCACGAGCATTATCGCCTCGCGTTCCGCCTCTTTTATGCGCGTTATCTCGTCGGCAACCATCCCGATCCCCCCTACCTCACCACGAGGACGTGCGAATCGGCGGCATGCACGACCGTCTCGCTGACCCCGCCAAGCATGATCGCGGCAGCGTTCGACCGTCCCTTCGCACCCATGACGACCAGGGTGGGGTCGGTCGCCGCGATGATGGCCAGCAGCTCCGAGATGGCGTTGCCGGTCTTCAAGATCGGCGTGACCTTCGCATACCCGCGGGCTGCAAACCTCTGTTTCAGCTCCATGAGCCGCCGGGCATCGCGCCGGTTGAACTCCTCCATCTGCGGCGCCGACACATAGCCGAGGGTCCGGAGATCCTGAATATGGACCACGATCAGGTCTTCGGGGTGTGCACGGGCCATCTGTTCGACGAACGGGATGCATCTCTCCGAGTCTGCCGAGAAGTCGGTGGCAAAGAGCACCCGCTTTAACAGCCTCTCCTTTGCGAGCGTGCACGTGGCTTCGTCGACCGGCTCGATGAGGTTCAGTTTGAGGATGAGCACCGGACAATCCGACTGATGGAGCACGTTCTCGGTCTCGTTCCCGAGGAACGTTCGCCGGAGCATGGCGGTAGGGCGCGACCCCATGAGAATGACCGAGACGTGGTCCCGCGACGCACGGTCGACGATCTCCATCCACGGTGTCCCGACCGCCACCTCGGACCTGACCGCGGGCGTCCCGGCCGCTTCGAGCGTCCGGCTCCAATCATCGAGAACTCCCCGGGCATACTCGACGGCCCCGGGATCGGCTTCTGCTTCCCGCTTCTCGACGACATGGAAGAGGACAACCTCCCCGGCCCCGGCGCCGACCAGCTCTCGGACGGCACAGAACATCCGCTCGGTGGTGCCGGAGAGGTCGACCGGGAAGAGTATGGTTGAGAACATCGGACCCGCCACGCTATAGTTGTCGCCGTAATATAACCGCTTCGTGCCGGGCGGCAACCGGTGCGGGATCGCAGCCCGGTGCATCCGCCTGCCGCCCGGAAGGTCGAGTTTCGGGCCGGAAGTGGCCGGCCGCCTCTCTAACGGGCGGGAGATCGGCAGACACGCTCTCTCCGGCGTAACCGTCCATGGTCATCAGTGAAGTCCTCTCTGTCGCTGGTATTAAACCTTTTCAAAAAAAGTTGAATCACCGCGGGGCTCACCTGTAACCAAGAACAGGCTGTTTGAAGTGGTATTGAGGAGACCACGCCGGACGTGCTGGGTTCTGTTCTGAAGGGAGGCATGGCGTGCTCCAGCGGAGGAGGGGGCCGGGGGAGCTGTATGCAGCGCCGGAGCCCGGCTTCCTGTCGCGACGTCACATCCTCCGCGGCATGGTTCGCCGGTGCAGGTGCATCGTGGCGGCGGTGAAGACCAGGGTGCAGAGGCCAAGCGCTGTGATGTCGACCGGCACCGGGAAGTAGTGTGCGCCCGTGAACGAGTAGCGCACCAGGTCGGTGAAGTAGGTGAGCGGCGAGCAGACGGCAAGAGCCAGCCCCCACGCCGGCATCTGCTCGAGCGGGACGAAGATGCCGGAGATGAAGACGAGCGGGAACTTCAGGAGCGAGGAGAGCATCATGATGTTCGAAGGCACGTTCGTCGGGGGGACGGCAAGGAGCATCCCGATGGCCGAGAAGCAGACCGCCGCAAGGAGGACGGCGGAGCCGAGCACGATGCCGTGCAGGAGCGACAGGCCGAGGGCGAGGGCGATGAGGAGCGTGACCGCCGTGACCCCGATGCCGAAGAGGATGGAGGCGATCATGTCTCCGAGGACGATCGCCTCGATGGTGATGGGACAGGCTGCGAGCCGCTCGAGGGTCTTTGCCTGCCCTTCCCAGGGAAAGATAGCCGGGGATACGGCGGTCGAGGTGAAGAAGAGGGTCATCCCCATGAGCCCGGAGAGAAGGAACGCGAGGGGGAGCTGCCGGCCCCCCATGAAGAAAGCCAGGAAGAGGAAGACCGGCATGAAGATGCCGAAGATGAGGACGGGGCCTTTGGAGTAGTAGATCCGGATATCCTTCTTCGCTATCGCCCATGCTCGCCGGACCTGTTCGGACGTCCCTGCCGGGTTCATGGCCGCTCCTTCTCTGTCAGCCGCAGAAAGACCTCGTCGAGCGAAGGAGCGAGAGTGTTTAAGGTGAGGATAGCCATCCCCTCCTGCCGGCTGAATGCCACGAGGGAGCGGATGGCCGTATCCTGATCCTCCGCCGTGATCTGCCACTTGTCCCCTGTTCGGGCAGTCCCGGTGATGCCCGCAAGCCCTGAAAGAAGGTCTCCCGCGATCTCCCCATCGAAACTCACCTCGATCCGGTGGATGCGGTCGATCGCGGTCTTGAGTCTCTCCGGGGCGTCGATCGCGACGATCCGGCCGCTCCGGATGATGCCGACCCGGTCGCAGAGCCGGTTCGCCTCCTCCATGTTATGGGTGGTGAGGAAGATGGTGGTCCCGTCCGCGTTCAGCTCCCGCAGCAGGACGAGGATCATCTGGGTGCTCTGCACGTCAAGCCCGCTCGTCGGTTCGTCGAGGAAGAGGAGTTCGGGCTCGTGGAGGAGCGCCATGGCGAGGATGAGCCGCTGCTTCATGCCCTTCGAGTAGCCCTGCACCTTCTGGTCCCTCCTCTCGTAGAGGCCGAGGGTCTGGAGGAGGTCACAGGAACGCTGCTCTGCCCGGTTCCTGTCGAGCCCGTAGATCTCCCCCATCAGCATGAGGTTCTGCCACGCGGTCAGGTCGACGTAGGCGTTCGAGGTCTCGGGCACGACGCCGAACCGCTGCTTCGCCTGGACAGGCTCTTTTCGGATGTCGTACCCGAGGATCCTGACGCTCCCGCCATCCATCGGGACGACACCGGTGAGCATCCTGGTGGTGGTGGTCTTTCCCGCCCCGTTCGGGCCGAGGAAGCCGAAGATCTCACCCTGGCGGACCTCAAACGAGACGTGGTCCACGGCGATGACGGCGCCGAAGGCCTTTGTGAGGTCTCGCGCCTCGATCACTGCCGGCATGCCGGGTCCGCTCCCTCAACGTGACGAATCCCGAGGATGGTCATCCGTGTGCGGCACCTGATGCCCCGCATCCCGTTTGCGGCCACCGCTACGAGGTGCCCCGCCTCCACCTGGTACTCACCGTCTCCCGATACGATGGTGCCTTCCCCGGAGAGCACGAGGAACTGCACCGCATACGGCTCTCGGTGAGGCAGGATCTCCTGGCCGCTCTCGAAGCAGACGAGAACCAGATCGGTCTGCCCCGCTCGCATCAGGTCTTTCTTTACCGGTCCGTCCCTGGAAAACTCTGCCATCTGCATAAGATTCAGCCGGGCGCCATGGTCCTCACCGGTTTCCTGGGTCACGATATCTCCCCTTCCCTGTATCTCGTTCATCCGCGCACGAGAGAAGCGTCTGAAGTGCTCCTGACAATACTTTCTCAAATGAAGTATTAAGGTACTTCCTGTCGGTACTGATACTTACTATGTGCAACGATAGCAAGGCGTTCGGTACCTGCCCCCTCCGGGGGATACTCCCCGTCATTGCAAAGAAATGGACGCTCCTTATCATCACGACCATCGGACGGGCCGGGACGATCCGGTTCACTGAATTGCAGGGGGCGCTTTCCGGCATCAGCCCCAAAACCCTCACCGACACACTCAAAGTCCTCGTGGACGAGCGCCTCGTCGAGCGCCATTGCTACGCTGAGATCCCGCCCCGGGTGGAGTATTCGCTCACCGGAGACGGTGCCGGGCTCCGGGAGGCGATACTGCCGCTCCTGCAGTGGGCATCGGAGCGGGATGCAGGGCAGGTTCCGGCGTGCAGCCTCGTTACGCCTTCGGGTGCCTGCACCCGGCCGCAGTTCACTCCCTGATCGCCTCGAGCACGGCGGCGGCGATCCGCTCGATCTCGTCGAACCGGGGTTCGGCCATCCCGTTCTTCTGGATGCCGCAGTCGGTCGCGACAATGTGCAGGCGCGGCTCGATTCCGAGCGCCCGGAGTTTCTTCTTCCCGCAACAGTCGCCGCACCCGTCCAGCACCAGGATGCGATCCGCGTGCCGCACGGCCTTTTCAAGCGACACCGTCGGCCGGGTGGCCGCGATGCAGGCCTCGATCCTCCCGCCGCAGCGGCGCATGAGCATCGTCCCGGCCTGGGCGGTCAGTTTCCCGGTGTTCGATATCCCGGAACAGGCGATGATGGTGACCGCCATTCAGTTCCCCCCGAACGTCGCGTCGATCCAACCGATGATCTCGTCCCGGATCCGCCGGACACCGGCCATGATCTCCTCGTCGGTGCCGGTGAGGGTCGAGGGGTCCGGGAACTCCCGGTGGATCTCCTCCTTTGCCCAGGGGAAGAGGGGGCAGATCCCTCCCTCGCAAACGGCGACGAGGTAATCCATCTCCTGCTCGTCGAACTCGGCGAGATCCTTGACGCGGTGGCCGCCGATATCGAACCCGATCTCCGCCATCGCCCGGACGGCGTGGGGGTTCAGGGTCCCCGGCGCGGTGCCGGCCGAGAAGGCCTCGTAACGGTCGCCGTAGCGGGTGTTCATGTAGCCTTCCGCCATCTGCGAGCGGGCGGTGTTATGGGTGCAGACGAAGAGGACCCTCTTCTTCACGGTATCAGACCCCTCTTCAGAGCGACGAGCAGGAACCCTGCTCGCCGCCTCCCAGCTGCTTCGTGAGCGCGGCAAGGGCATGTTTGCCCCGGGAGTGCGGGAGCGCCTTCTGGTTCAGGTACTCGAGGTGCCGGACGATCTCGGGAAGGTAGCGCGCCGGGAACCCGAGGATCGCCTCCCCCGGCCCCATATCGGTCGCGTCCCGGCACCCGTAGCAGCCGAACCCGTAGTTGAGCCGGTCTTCGACGTAGGGGATGATCGTGGAGTCCACGCAGGTCGCCTGCAGGACGGCGGTCGAGCCGGAGACCCGTTCTCCCCCGCGGGCATGCATGTAGGCGAGGACGATCCACATCAGTTTCTCGACCTCGTCCTCCACGACCACGATGTCGGGTTCGCTCCCGGCGGCATCCAGCGGGAAGACGTCGAGCTGGACGATCTCGCCCGGCTCAAAGGTCGTCATCCCGACAAACATCTGCTGTCCGACCGATTCTTCTGCGGTGATCCCGAAACCGACCAGGCCCTTCCCCGACTTCAGCGGCTCGGGGAGCGGCTTGAACCCGAAGGCACGGGCGGCCGCCGGGCACGCGATCGTCTCGGCGGTCACGACGACGTGGTCGCCGCGCCTCCCCCGCATCAGCGCCTGGCAGAACCGGTGCCCACCGGCGGGTTCGGCCTCTGCGATCTCATCGTTCTGCTTCACGATCCGTACGCCGACCGGCGATCCGGAGAGCCCGAGGAACTCCTTCATCGCCGATCCCATCTTCTGAATGTCTTCGATTGCTGTCATAGTTATCACGTTATTCTACTGTAGTCGCTATCCCAAGCGCTTTGAGTGCCGCCCGGGCGATCAGCTCCGGCGGGATCGACTCGTAGCGCTCGCCGTTATACTCGATAGCACGGCACGCTGCATCTTCCTGTCCGGTGATGCAGGCACAGGAGGCACAGGGCGTGCTGGTGACTTCCATACCCTCGATAAGTTCCTCAAGCGGCATACCGTTGAAGAGGATGCTGTTCGACTCCTCGATCGCCTCATTTTCGAGGACCGTCTCGACAACCCGGACCGCGATGCCCTCCTCCTCGAGGATGGGACGGATCTGCTCGACGACGTCCATCACCGCCCGCCCGGTCTCCCCGCACCGCTCGCAGGTGTTTTTGATGTCTCTTCCGATATGCCGCCATTCGACGACGAGTTCCTGTTCTGCCATATCTATCTCTCCTGAATTATCGTACCACCAGCACGTGGCTTTTCGACCGGTGCACGACCGCCTCGGTCACCCCGCCGAAGATCTGCTCTGCAACCCCGTGCCGCCCCTTCGCCCCCAGGACGATGAGCGTTGCGCCGCGTTCCTTCGCAAGGGAGAGTACCTCGTCGATCGCGTTTCCCGTCCGGAGGACGGTGCTGACGTTTGCAAACCCTTCTGCCTCGAACTGCCGCTTCAGTGCTGCGAGCCGCCCCTCGTCACGCCGGTTGAACTCTTCCATCTGCTCTTCTGAGGCGTACGCAAGGTGCCGGAGATCCTGGATATGGGCGACGATCACCTCATCGGGGTGTGCTCCGGCCATCCACGAGAGGCAGGGAATACACCGCTCGGCATACGCCGAGAAGTCCGTCGCGTAGAGGATGCGCCCAAAAAGCCGGTCGGCCGCGAGCCGGCAGGTCGCTTCATCGCCCGCTTCAATGATCCGCAACCGGACGAGGAGGACCGGGTCGTTAGCGTTCCGGAGGACGTCTTCCGTGGTGCTGCCGAGGAGAACCCGTGAGAGAAGGTTCCGCCCGTGCGAGCCCAGAACAATGAGCGCGTAGTCGTCCCGTTCCGACCGTTCGACGATCTCAATCGAGGGGATGCCGCTGACCACCTCCACGGTCACGGACGCTGCTCCGCACGCGACCAACCGCTCCCTCCACGCATCGAGCACCTCCCGGTCGTGATCGAGGATCTCCGGGGCCGCAAGGGTGTCCCGCATGTTCGCCACGTGGAGGAGCCGGATTTCCTGGACGCCGAGACGCACGATCTCCTCGACCGCCGGGAGGATCTTCTCGCCGCTCTCTGCCACGTCGAGCGGCACGAGCACCTTTCCGAGTTTTCTGCCATTCGTCATTCTGCTTCACCTCCAAACATTCCTTGCGTCGCCAGGCAGACCCGCACGAGCATCAGCATCACCGGCACCTCGATCAGCACCCCGACCACCGTTGCCAGCGCCGCCCCCGACCCGAGGCCGAAGAGGATCGTCGCGGTGGCGATGGCGACCTCGAAGTGGTTCGAGGCCCCGATCATCCCGGCGGGCGCGGCGTCGCGGTAGGCGAGTTTCAGCCTCCGGGCGAGGACGAAATAGCCGAGCGTGAAGATGAAGACCGTCTGGATGAAGAGCGGGACCGCGATCCAGAGGATGGTGAGCGGATTTGCGAGGATGACGTCGCCCTTGAAGGTAAAGAGGAGCACGAGCGTCCCGAGAAGGGCGGCGATGCTCACCGGGGTCAGGTAGTGCAGGAACCTCGTCTCGAACCAGGCCATGCCCTTCCGGGCGATGATCCACTTCCGGGTGAGATAACCTGCCGCGAGCGGAAGGCCGACGTAGACCGCGACCGAGAGGAGGATCGTCTCCCAGGGGATCGGGATCGAGGCGACGCCGAGAAGGAATCCGCCGAGCGGGGCGTAGAGGACGAGCATCGTGAGCGAGTTGATCGCGACCATCACGAGCGTCAGGCCTTCGTTGCCCCGTGCAAGGTAACTCCACATCAGCACCATCGCCGTGCAGGGGGCGATCCCGAGCAGGATGCACCCCGCAACGTAACTCCGCCAGAGCTCGATCTCGGTGCCGTTCGGGAGGATCTCGGTGCCCGGGAGGAAGTCGACGAAGAGGTAGCCGAGGAAGAAGGTGGCGATGAGGTACATCGTGAAGGGTTTGATCGCCCAGTTCACGAGGAGCGTGAGGGCGACGGGCTTTGGCGTCTTCGCGGCCCGGAGCACCTCGGAAAAATCGATCTTCACCATGATCGGGTAGATCATGAAGAAGAGCGCGATGGCTATCGGTATCGAGACCTGGTAAACGGATAGGGCGTCGAGCGCGACCGCGACACCGGGGAAGGTGCTGCCGAGGAGGATCCCGGCAATGATGCAGAGCGCCACCCAGAGCGTGAGGTACTTCTCGAAGGTGGAGAGGCGCCGTTCAGGCTGTGGTGCCGCCATGCTCTCACCCTAACAGCATCCCCCGCCGCCGCACCCGCAGCCGCCTTCCCGGGGCGGGCGCAGCAGCGAATCTTCATCCACCGTGCGGCCTTTCCCTTCCCAGACCGCCGAGACGACGGTCTCCAGGTCGGCGTCGGAGAACTCCAGCGCTCCTCCCCGCCGGATTCCGAGAGCGGTGACGACGAGGTGCTGGTCGGGGGTGATGCCCTTTGCGGCGGCAATCTTCCCCGCACACCGGACCGGGCAGCCGTCGATGATGAGAACCTCATTCGCCTCCCCGACAGCCCCCGCCAGACCTTCGGGGGCAGCCGCGAGGAGGGCAAGACAGACTGCGCTGCCGAATCCTTCCTGCGTCAGCTGGATCGCGGCGAGATTACTGAGCTGGCCGACATTCGCGACCCCGCCGCAGGCAAAGATGATCCGGTTCTGCCCGGCGACCGATGCGCCGCCGCAGGAACATGAGGGTACTTCTTTCATCTGCCATCACCCACAACAGCCAGAATCAGTCTGGCCTGATCCTTTCTTCTTCCTTTCTCCCGTCCGCTCTGCCTTCCCCTTTCCTTCCCAGGCGGCGGAGACGACCTTTTCCACATCCTCTTCGGAGAGATCGAGGCTCCCGCCTTTCTCGATCCCGAGGTCCGTGACCACGATCTCCTGGTCGGGCGTAACCCCGGCCCGTTCGGCGATCTGGCGGGCGCAGCCGACCGGGCAGCCGTCGATGACGATCACCTCGTCCGCTGCCTCGACCTTCTTCTTGATCGAGGGCGTCCCGACGGCGAGGGAGGCCGTGCAGGCGATGTTCCCGTATCCTTCCTTTGTTAACTGAACTGCAGCCTCGTTCGAGAGCTGTCCGGCCTTCGACGCGCCGGCGCAGGCGAAGATGATCCGCTTCGTTCCGCCTTCCGGCTCCGCGCCGCCCCCGCAGGTGCACTGCGGCACTGTCTGTTCTGCCATCTCATTTCACTCCAAGCAGTATCTGTTTGATATCCTCGACGCAGGGGACGTGGCCGACGACTTTGGCCTCTCCGTCGACGTAGAGCGCCGGCGTCAGCATCACCCCTCGCTCGATCATCTCGTCGAGACTCTCGATCTTGCGGATCTCCGCATCGATCCCGAGCTCCCTGACCGCGATCTCGACGTTCTTGATCATCCGCTTGCACTTGACACAGCCGGTCCCGAATACCTCAATCAGCACCATGGTTTCTCCTCCGAAGAATGCAGGTCCCGGCGTCCCGCACCCATCCGGCGGAGACGACCGCATCGACGTCCTGCGGGTCGATCCCGAGGTAGCCGGTCGACCGGAGGGGGAGCCCGGCAACGACGATGTACTGGTCGGGCTCAAGACCCAGCCGCTCAAGGATGGCCCGGGCGCAGCCGGTCTCGCAGCCGTCGATGACCACGACGTCGTCAGCGGCCTGCACCTGTTCGATCTCGGGCCTGCACCCGGCGGCGACGGCCGCGACGGCAACAAGGTCGCCGTAGCCTTCACGGGCGAGCCGCACCGCGCCCCGGCAGGCAAGTTGCCCGGCATACGCTCCTCCGCAGCAGGCGACAATGACGCGCCGTTCGCGGGCCATGTCCGTCACCCCTGCAGGATCTCCTTGATCTCTTTGACGTCCGCCACCCGGCCGGAGACCTTGAGTTCCCCGTCGACGGCGAGGGCTGGGGTCAGCATCACGCCGCGGTCCATGATCTCGGTGATGTCGTCGACCTTGACGAGTTCGGCCTCGATGCCAAGTTCCCTGATCGCTGTCTCCACGTTCTTTGCAAGCCGTTTGCACTTGGCGCAGCCGGTTCCGAGCACTTCTACCTTCATCGTTTCTTCACCTCGTTCTGATACTCATAAAGGAGCGCCGCCCGGTAGAGCGGTTCGGCTTCCTTCGGGATGTAGTTGTAAATCTTTACCTGTTTGATCAATTCATCGCCGATAGCGGTAACGCCTGAGAGATCGCTCTCGATGATGTCGGCCAGAATGTCGTCGAGCATCGCGAGCCCGACAACGACCCCGCCGACATCGATCCGGCGGACGCGCCGCAGGGCTTCGGCGGCGCAGCAGGGTTTCTCTCTCTTCTTTGTTTCCATGGGTTCTCTCCTAGAGTAGTGATATCCCGTTCCCGTACAGGAACCCGGCGATGGTCGCGAAGACGACCACCAGCGCCACGTAGACCGCCGTCTTCTTCGCCCCCATGATTCGGTGGAGGACGAGGACCGAGGGCAGGCTGATCGTCGGCCCGGCCAGCAAGAGGGCGAGCGCCGGGCCGCCGGCCATGAGCCCCGCCGAGTAGCCGAAGGTGGTGCCGATGATCGGGACCTCAAGCAGCGTCGGCATGTAGAGGATCGTCCCCACGATCGCCGCGAAGAAGCAGGCGCCGAGCGAGTTGTTCCCGAAGAACGGCTGGAAGGTCTCCGGCGGGAGGAAGAAGGCGATGATCCCGACGACGAACGTCCCCCCGATCAGGATCGGGAAGATCTTCTTCGTCAGGTCCCAGGTCTCCATCCCCCAGTCGGTCACCTCGTCCCGGTCGTAGTAGTAGATGAGCAGGACAGCGATCGCGAGCGTGAGGATGTAGACGATCGAGAGCCGGATCACCCAATCGAGCGGCGAGGCGCCGAAGACCAGCACGCCGACGAGGAGGGCGAAGAACGCCGGCGTGACCCAGCGCGGCTTCTCCTCCTCGCACGCCCCGGCGACGCTCGGCGCCATCGCCTTCTTCTTGAGTGTCTCGACGTCGGTTGACCGGAAGATCAGCGCCATGAAAAGCCCGATGACGATGGCGAGGACGACTGCAGAGACCGCCCGGGCCACCCCAAGGTCGAAGCCGAGCACTCGGGCGGTGTAGATGATCGCGAGGATGTTGATGGCCGGTCCTGCAAAGAGGAACGTCGTCGCGGGACCGATGCCGCTCCCTTTCTTGAGGATGCCCGCGAAGATGGGCAGGATGGTGCAGCTGCAGACCGCGAGGATCGTCCCCGATACCGATGCGATCCCATAAGAGATGTGTTTTGGCGTGTCCGGGCTGAAGTACTTCAGGATCGCGTCTTTCTTGACGAAGGCCGCGATGGCGCCGGCTATGAAGAACGCCGGCACCAGGCACGTGAGGACGTGCGCCGAGAGGTAGTCGAGCACTGCCGCGAGCCCGGACGCAAGAGCGCCGGTGAGGATGTCAATCATGGTCTGTTCCTTTTGTTACTGTATGGTGTTCTCTTAACGTGTGTTCAATCTGCAATTCAGATGACGGCGAGCGCCTGGAACACCACGCCGGCCAGGATGGCGACCCCGAGGATGACCGCGACGAAAGCGGCGAGAAGGCGCCGCTCGAAGATCGCGGATAGAAGCGTCACCTCCGGGATGCTCGCTCCCGCGCCGCCGATGATCAACGCCATCACGGCGCCGATGCCCATTCCCTTCTCGAGGAGGACAGCACTGATCGGGATGAGCGTCTCCGCCCGGATGTACATCGGCACGCCGATGACCGCCGCGACCGGGATGGCGAGGGGGTTGCCCGGCCCCGCGACCGCAACGATCAGGTCTTCGGGGACGAACCCGTAGATGAACGCCCCGATCCCCGCACCGAGGAGGAGGTAGGGGAAGACCTGCCGGAAAAGTCTGACCGCGAAGGAGAACGCCCCGCGGATCCGGGTGCCGTGGCTGCTGTTACAGCCGCACGGCTCCGGCCGGCCTTCGACCATAACGTCTTTCACGTAGCGGGCGTAGCCGAGCCTGTCGAGGAGCCAGCCCAGCACGACTGCGGCCGTGAAGGTGAAGGCGGCGTAGACGGCGGTCGGGACGACCCCGACGAGTGCCACGAGGAGGGCGAGGATCACCGGGTTCAAGAGCGGAGAGGCGAGCAGGAACGACATGCAGACCCCGAACGGAACCCCGACGTCGAGGAGGCCGAGCAGGATCGGGATCGTCGAGCAGGAGCAGAACGGGGTGAGCGCCCCGAACCCGGCCCCAATGACGTTCCCGACACCCTGCCGCCTCCCGGCAAGCACGCTCCGGATCCGCTCCTCGGGGATGTAAGCCTGAAGCAATCCGACGAGGAAGGTGATCCCCACAAAGAGCAGGATCAGTTCCCCGGCGATAACAACGAAGAACTCTCCGGCGGTGATAAGGCTGGCAGTGATATCCATAGTCGATCACTCTCCGTCCTGTTGGTCTCTGGAAGGCTCGCGCTCTGCCGGCGGCATGCAACAGCAGCCGTGCTTCATCATGGTCGCCATACGGCTCCGCATCAGGACGATCATCCCGATGAAGAAGGCCATCGCGACGATGACGGCCGCCAGCAGCACCCACAGGAGTTCCGCTCCGATCTCGATCGTCAGCACAGGATCGGCCATCCGTCACTCCTCCCGTCCGACTGCACTCTTCCGGAAGAAGAGGTTGCAGTGGCATCTGCCCTCGGCCTCGATCTCCTCCCGGTGGTAGACGCAGGGGCAGGTGATCGTTGCGTCTTCTTCGGGCACACCTTTCCGGATGCGGCAGGGGCAGTAGCGCCTGCCGTACCGGAGCTGGTTCCGGGCGAGCCCCCGGATGACGGTGTTTCTGACCCGTTCGTCCGGGTTGAGCGCGAGGTCGTGCTCGCGGGCGTACTCCTCCGCCCAGGCACGGATCTCTTCGACCAGTTCATCCTCGGTCAGGGTCGTCTGTTCGTCGTCTGCCATGCTCCGCTTCCGGTCACTCCTTCTTCTCGTCTGTCTTCTTCGGCACAACCTTCACGCCGCCGCAGCAGCCGCCGCTGCCGCAGCCGCAGTCGCTCTCCGGTGCAAAGAGTTTCTTGATCCGTCCGGCGATGCCTTCTTTCCGGTTTTCGCTGGTGTCGTCCGTCATGGTGATACGCTCCATACTGTTTCAACAATATTTGAAACAGTGTGGGTGCCACCACCCGATAAAGGTTCTGGTTTCAAAAAGAGTTGAAGGAGATGTCGGCAGGCCCGCTGGCATCCGCCAGCCACCGGGGTGATAGGGCAGACCCTGTCGGGCTTGCCCTCTGAGCCGTCCAGACCCCACGTAATCTGGTTTTCGACATAGGACGTGTGGAGGTGTATCGATAGTCTCGCCGGGATCCGGATCCGTGCCGGTTGCCATGTTGTTGCCAGAGCACTCTCCGACATAATCTGCTTTCACGTGCAATGGTTAAGGCCTTTTCTGTTTCATAAAATATTGAAATAGATGGAAGGTGTCCTGTTGGATATGAATTGCGATAATGCATCTCCGACGTTGCCCCTTCCGACGTCGAGGAGTCGCTCTGCCGGCATGAAGGCATCGTGGGACCGGCAGAGCCGCTGCCGGATGATGCGACGCCCAAACAGAAGAGCACCGTCCACCGTGCACTCGCCGGCCCGCTCCGGCTGAAGATCGTTGCCTTGCTCGTGGTCCCGGCCGCTCTGCGTCATCAAGGCGGTGCTCGGGCCAGCAGACTCAAGACCGACCCGCCACCTCCCGGTCCTGGAGAAGGCAGGGGTGATTGTCGGCAACCAGCAGGGGAACCGGATCCTCCACAGCCTCTCGATCCAGGGAGACCGGCGGGCTGCGGGAGGGTGCGAACGCCCGGACCGCCAGGGCATCGGGAAGCATGCCGGGTTGCTTGCCGACGATATAATTCCCCAATACCAGGTAATCCAGACCGGTGGAGAAGAAGCAGCGGATGGCATCCTGCGGCGACTCCACGATAGGCTCGCCCATCACGTTGAAACTCGTGTTCAGCAATACCGGGACGCCGGTGAGTTTCTCGAACTCTTTCAGCAACCGATGAAACCGCGGGTTGGTCTCCCGGTGAACCGTCTGCAGCCGTGCCGTGCCGTCCACATGGGTGACGGCCGGTATGACTGCCTGCTTCTCCGGCCGCACGCGGCATACCTTCAGCATGAACGGATCCGCCACGTGCTGTTCGAAATACTGCGGGGTGTCTTCGATCGGGCAGGAGGGCGCGAAGGGCCGGAACGCTTCCCGGTGCTTGACCTCTGCATTGATCCTGTCTTTCATATCCGGCAACGTCGGGTTGGCGAGAATTGAGCGATTGCCGAGAGCCCGGGGCCCGATCTCCATTCGGCCCTGAAACCAGCCGACGATCTGGCCGCTCTGAAGCAGGCCTGCAGTTACGGCCTCCAGTTGGTCGTCCGGGAGATAGTGATGCTCCAGTTTGCATTCCTCGAGCAGTTTCTGGATGGTCTCGTTCCCGTATTCGGTGCCGACGTAGGGATCGTCGTGGACGTACGTACGGGGCTGGCCCAGTACGCTGTTATATACATAGTATGCGGCGCCGATGGCCGTCCCGTTATCGCCGGCCGCCGGCATCACGTAGAGATCCTTGAATCCACTCTCCCGTACCAGCCGGCCGTTCGCCACGCTGTTGAGGGTAACACCGCCGGAAATCACCAGATAATCTTCCTGTGTGCGCTCGTGGAGTTGACGGGCGATCTTCAGCACACATTCCTCGAGTTGCTTCTGAAAGGCTGCCGCCACGTCCAGGTGGTGCTGCTCGAATCTGGCGTCCCTGGTCTTCTGCCGGGGTTGACCGAACGTCTCGTAGAACTTTTTCGAGCAGCGTGCTCCATAGTGCTGAAAGTCGAAGTAGGAGAGGTCCACGCCTATGGACATGTCCTCGTTGACCCAGAAGATCTTCTCCACGATCCCGGAGAAGGTATCGGGGTTGCCCAGCGGCGCCAGTCCCATGGTCTTGCCCTCATCATAACTGGTCCGGAACCCGCAGAAGTCGGTGGGCGCTTCATACACCGCGCCCAGGGAGTAAGGGAAGAGATCCTGAGCAAAGAACTCAACGGTAGTGCCCCGCCCGACCCCCTTGAACGTCGTGGCCCACTCGCCCCATCCGTCCAGCGACAGGAGAGCGGCGCTCTCATAGGGGCTGACGAAGAACGAGCCGGCTGCATGGGAGAGGTGGTGAGGAACGAAATGCACCTTCGGCTTCTTACCCTTCGCAAATGTTGCATCGAACCAGAGCCTGAAGGCTCTTGTCGCGAAGAGGGCGAAGCCCAGTTCCTTGGAGGAGAAGGTCCGGGTCTTCCACCCCAACTTCAGTGCATAGGCAATTTTTCTCGGCCTTTCAAGGTCGGGCTTGAAAGAGATCGCGATATGGTCGATGTCCCCGGCCGCTAACCCGGCAATCTCCAGACTGCGTGCGATTGCTTGTTTGGGGAACGCATATGTATGCTTTTCCCGGTTCAGCCGTTCCTCTTCCAGTGAGACGACCAGTTTGCCGTCTTTGACCACACAGGCCGTGGAGTCGTGGTAGATATAATTGATGCCAAGTATGTTCATGTGCGCACTACCTTGCATATCGTCCTTCCGGTGAGTCGTTCTGCCTCTGCGAGCAGACAAACAGTTTTCGAGGGAATCGAATCTCCAGTGGAACCCTGGTGGCTTATCGGGCCGGTATTGCCCCGGCCTTTTCCTCCCCGGGTCAGGATGCTTCGTGCAACCCTGCCACCGCCGATGCAACCGAAGCATGTAACATCCATGCTTTTTTCTCCTCTGCAGTCGAACGGAGGGTTCGCACCGCGTGTGGTGGCGGCGAAAGGTTATAGATATTTCCATTTCATATTCTTTTGAAATGTCGAGTGTGAGACCCTGATGACAGAAGATGGTAAATACCAGGATACGCCCATGCCCCTCCCTCCCGACGTCGAGGAGTCGCTCTGCCGGTGTGGCGGCATCGAAGGCTTGGTAAAGCAGTTGCCGGAGGATACGACGCTCAAACGGAAGAGCGCCGTCCACCGCGCGCTCGCCGACCCGTTCCGTCTCAAGATCCTCGCGATGCTCTCCGTGCAGCCGCTCTGTGTCTGCGTCATCAAGGAGGTGCTCTCAATAGCGGATTCAAGATTGTCGTACCATCTCTCGGTCCTGAAGACAGCCGGGCTGATCGTCGGCGAGGCGCAGGGGAACTGGATCGTCTACCGGCTGACCGGTGAAGGCAGTGTTTGGGCGCAGCAGATAGCGGGCAGTGGCCGGAGTTGAAATGCGGGTAGGCTCCGGGGTCTATACAACGTCCAGTACTTTTGAGGGGTGGCCCTGCGCCACCCCTCCGTGCGAGGAGCGCGGTGCGCAGCACGACGCGACGAGCACTTCCTAGCAGACGATGACCGGCGAGTTCCGAGCCGGTCATGGTCGTCTGAGGTCCCATACAGGAAGAGAAGATCAGGCAGACGCCACGAGCGGAGGGCGGCGAGGGGGCACGGAGTGCAGCGCCGGAGGCGCGACCCTCGCTGACCGGAGGGAGTGAGGTCTGTCGGCGGAGGGTCCCCCGCGAGCCGTCATGAACGAGGGTCACGGGCTGGAGGGCGGCTTAGATCGCTTGCAGGAAGCCGTCACACCAACTCTTGTACGCCGTGCAGACATCCTCCTGGGTTACTGATCTCCGGCCATCCTGTTCAGCGATCGTCACTGCCTGCCGAAGCAGGGAGAGACCCATACGGATATTGCCACATTCCATCGTCCCCTGTACCACCAGGGCAAATATCTCATCAGACAGCACGCCAGGGGAGAGCCCCTGTTGCACCCGGTCCCGGAGGATCCCACGGATCTCGCCGTCAGAGAATGGCGGGAAGATGATCTCGGCCGGGTGGAAGACCGAAGAGCTGGAAGCCTCCGGAGTGCTGCAGAGATTGAAATAGGGGCTGTTGATGATAGCGACTGCGCCGACCTTGACCCCCGGCCGGGTTTCGTGCATGCGTAGCAGTACGTGCAGCACATAATTGGTCACACCCCCGCCGATGTGGTCGATGTCGTCGAGGCAGACGGCGAGCACGGCCCTGCGTTCGAGTATATGATCCGCTATGGTTTCTATGACCCCCGACTCATCCATGTCTTCGGCCGACGGCCGGCCGGTCAGGTTCAGGGAGATCCGCGAGAGGATAGAGTATCTTGTCCGGTCAGTCCTGCAGTCAACGTAGATCGGGATGAAACGCGAGTTCAGCGCCTCGATCTCGGAGAAGATCGCTCGCACGCATGCGGTCTTCCCGGTCCCTGGTGGGCCTCTGCAGATGATGTATCCTGGTGTTGAGCCGGCCATCATCTGGTGCAGTTCGAAGGCGAGCTCTTCGGCCTGTACCATGCGATACGGACCTGGAACGGGAATGTAGTCGACGGTAAAGACGCTTGCATCCTGAAAGAGCGTTGGTGCCCCGTGTGGCTGGTCTTGTTCCATGCAATCAGCATCGGATTATGCGGGACAAAATACCTTGAGCGCGCTAAGTGAGAGTGTGTACCTGATAGGGTGAGGCCTCCCCGGAGGAAGGCTGTGCCCGTCGGCGCGGTGGAATAGAGTGCCAGGGGCCTTCCGTTGTCCTGACAGGGAAGAACTTCTGGAAAAATTGGTACGTATGCGAGGGAAGGGATTCGAACCCTTGAACTCCTTCGAGAACGGACCCTAAATCCGTCGCCTTTGACCTGGCTCGGCAACCCTCGCGCGTGGGTGGGATGTAAGTCAGATATAGGAACCTTTTTTAGTATAAGACCCTAAATCCAGCGCCTTTGACCTGGCTCGGCAACCCCCGCGTGCATATATGTCGGTGCCGGGAGAATTATACTTGTTCCCCGTCGGGCGGCGTGCGCGGCATCACCCGCACCCGGGTCTGATCGGAAAACCCTGTCTGGTCCGGGGATCCGGCAATTGCGGTGCAAAAAACCCCGAAAAGGTGCGTGGAAAAATATATTGTATATAAAACCCATTACATTACATATCAAATCAACCCGGGGTTGCCATACCGGAAGTGCGCCGGAGTCGCAATTCGGCCGAATCGGGCCCGAAATGTTAACAACAAAACCTTTATTGAATTGATCGACCGTATTTTCCATTAGTTGAGCTAGAATGCTGGGCGAGTTCCTCCATATCCTGGCGGCAGCGACTATCAGCTGGATTCTCTTCGTGACCGTCGATATTCTCTTCAGGTTGCCGGAAGCGGGGGGCGTCAGCGGAGCGTCTGCCGTCGCACGGGACATCGAGGCCGGCGGCGGCGCTCTTGCCGGCGGCACCATGATGGGGAACATCGTCTGCTCCCCCGACGCCTCGGCGGGGACGCTCCTTGCCGCCTGCGGCGTCTACGTCGCCGGCATCCCCGGCGGGCTCGCTGCGGCCCTGATGGTCTTTGTCGGCAACCGCATCTGCCACGACCCCGGCTACGCAGGGACCACCGGCGCAGTCCTCGCCACGTTCGTTGTCTACGCCTTCACCCTGGTCGGGTTCGCCGCCACCGACTTCATCGCAGGCATGGTGATCGCCATCCTTACCATCCAGGGACTCTCCCATACCCACGCAAGCAGGCTTCTTGACCGGCTCTGGAGGATCAGACAGTGATCGCGCTCTATCTCGTGGCCGCGATCGCGGTCTTTGCCGCCGTCCGGGTCGTCATCGAGCAGAAAACCGGCAGGAAACTCCCCTACGCGAACGTCATGAACTTCGCCGTCGCCGGGACAATCGTCCTGCTGCTCGATCATCCGCTTTCGCTCGTCGCGGCGGCAGCCTACTTCGTCGGCTCCACGCTCGAGGCGAACGCCGTGGCAAGCACCTACGCGGGAGGGATGAAGCGGTGATCGTCGCCCTCGAGGTTGCGTTCGGGCTCGTCGCACTCCTGGGTGCGGTCTCCACCGCCCTCGTCCGGGACTCCTACGGGAAGGTGATCTCGCTCGGCGTCCTCGTCGCCGGCATCGTGCCGTTCATCGTGGACCGCGGCTACCTGGACGTCGCCGTCGCGGTCTCCCTCATCGCCCCGGTCGTCACGATATTCGTCCTCATGGCCGTCAGGAGGGCCGAAGCGTGAATGCCGTCTTCGCCCTCGGCCTCGCCATCCTCGTGATCGGCGTCCTCTCCGTCGCCTTCGTGCGGCCGAAGACCTACGTCGCCCGGCTGATCAACCTCGAGATACCGGCATGGGGCCTCTTGCTGGTCATGCTCGCCTACGACGAGGCCCTGGCCCTCCTGACGTTTGTTGCCGTCACCGCGATCAGCACGTTCGTCATCGTGCGCCTGATGGAATGGAGGGATGCATCGTGCTGATCATCACGCGGATCTCGAGGTTCGTCTCCAACTTCCAGAACCTCGTGGCGCTCTTTGCCGGTGCGTGCATCATCATCTCCCTCGCCGGCATCCTCTCCCTGCCGCTCGGATTCGAGGAGCAGCAGCTCTACCCGAAGACGCTCGACCCCGCAAGTTCGCTCTACCCCTACGACCGGGGAGGAGTGCCGTTCGGCACAACGGAGGTCGTCGTCCAGTACCCGGAGAATTCACCCTACGCGGGCTACGTCACCGCTTACTTAACACCGCTCTCGCAGTACCTCGCGGACCACACGCACTACCTCGGCACGACGATCGTCGCCCATCCGGGAGGGATCATCGACGAGATCCTCTACAACACCCGGGGGCTCGATACGGTCGTCGAGACGAGCATCCTCTTTGCAGCGTTCGCGATCGCCTCGTACCTCTTCCGGAGGGAGGTAAAATGATCGCGGATTACTCGATCGGCCTCCTCGTGGCGTTCGCGTCGGCGGGAGTCGCGTTTTTTGCCCTGATGCGGGAGACAGACGGCCTCCACCGCCTGCTGCTCACGGACCTCATCGAGGTCGTCACCCTCGCGTTCATCGCGCTCGTCGGCACCGACCTCGCGGAGGCTCTCATCCTGCCGGGCCTCGTGGTGGGGGTCTCGGAGCTGATCGCGCTCTCCGAGATCTACCGGGTAAAGGAAGGGTACGTCCGGCCGCCGGCGGCCGGCCTGCAGATCGAGGTGATGGAGAGCGCTCCCGGCATACTCGCCGCGATCCTCGTCGTCTACGGCATCGTCCTCTCCGGGTTCTCCGGCGGGGCCGTCGCCGGCCTCGGGGTGATCTTCTACTTCCTCAGCCGCAGCCATAGCGAGCGGTTCGAGCTGATCGAGACGGCGAGCGGCTACTCGTGGGTGCTCTGGATCGTCGCGTTCTTCGTCTTCATGCTCCTCCCGGAGTACTGGTTCTTCGCGGTCATGCTCGCGGGATCAGCGATCCTCGTCAAGGTCATGGCCAAGATGTCGCTCATCGGCACCATGCGGGGTGGTCCGGATGTCTGAGATCGGCGGAAGCGACCTCTTCGTGCTGGAGTTCGGGGATATCCTCCACTACTACACCCCCTACACCACGACGCTTTTTGTGCTCGCGCTGATCTTCACGGGCCTCGCTATCCTGAGCAGGCCCGAAGGGCAGGTCGACATAGCGTTCGGGGGAGACGCCTACTACGCGAAGGAGACCGCCGTCTCCGAGATGCGCTTCCGGCGGTTCATGACGATCGCGTGCGGCCTCGCGACGATGGGCGCGATGGGGAGCGGGGACATCTTCAACTTCACGCTCTTTGCCTCGCTCGTCGGCATCACGAACGTCGGCATCGTCGCGGCGGTAAAAAGCCGCCACGTCCTCGATGCCGCGTACGAATACGGCATCGTCGCCATGGTCGCCACCCTGCCGCTCTTCGGGGGCGCCGCGCTGATCCTCGCGACCACCGGCACGCTCTCGATACCGGCTCTTGCGGCCGGCGGCTTTGCCGTCCCGCCGATAGGCAAAGCCCTCCTCGCACTCGGCGTCATCGGAGAGGGGATGGCGCCGTTCTATGCGGCAAAGGCCGAGATGTTCCGGGCGCCGGGCGCCCCTTACGTCATCATGTGCTCCCTCTCGTCGCTGTTGATCTTCCTGCGCGTCGTGGAGATTGCCATAACCATCTGATAACCATGAAAAGAAAGACGGTTTCCCTGGGACTCGCGGCATCGGCCACCGTTATCGTCGCCGCATCGGCGGCGCTGGCGGCATCCCTCATCCCGCTCTGGGCGGCGGAGACAGCCATCGTGATCGCCTTCCCGGCACTGGTCATCTTCCTGGGGCTCTGGTGGCGGGCCCCGGGCGGAGAAGAGGATATCCCGTTCATAGGATACTGACATGATCGAGTACCTGGTATTTGCAGCAGTGTTCGGACTCCTCCTGCTGGGGCTCCACCGGAAAGTCATCGCACGGGTACAGATGCGGCCGGGACCTCCCGTCTGGCAGGAGATCCTTCACGCCCTGAAGTTCTCGTTCAAGAGCACCTGGGTCCCGAAGACGGCAAGCGCTACCCTCTACGTGGGCGTCGTGCTCGTCGGCATCGGCATCTGGAGCGCAGCCCTCTTCATCGTCCTTGCCGGCGAGAGCATCCTGATCCTCTTTGCGATCTACATGCTTCACAAGGTCGTGGAGCACGGGTTCGGGCTCTCGTCGGGATCGCCCTACGGAAAGTTCGGCGGTGTCCGGTCGGTCATATCCGCGGCCTCCGAGATCCCGCTCTTCGTCACGGTCGCCGCGATCTACCTCTTCACGGGATCGCTTCTCCTCGCGGATATCACCGCCTACCAGGCAATCCACGGGCCGTTCCTCCTGATAGCGCCGCCTGTTGCGATAGCCATGTATCTCGTGATCCTCTCGAAGTTGCCCTACGGCCCCTTCTCCATCGTCGAGTCTAAAGAACTCGTGAGCGGCTACAAGACCGAGCACTTCGGGGTCTGGCGGGCGGGGATCTCCGTCATCGACGGGCTCAAGACGTTCGTGCTCCTCTACGCCTTCGTCGCGATCTTCGTTGGAGCCGTGCCGTTCTGGGCGGCGCTCGTCATCATGACGGTAATTCTTGTATCGCTCTCGTTCGTATGCGCGATAACGCCCATGCTCTCGCCGTTCGACAGCGTCACCATCCAGGGGCTCATCACCGGGGTGATGCTCGCCTACGTCGGGTACCTGTGGTGGGTGATGCCATGATTCGCGAACTTGTGTTCTTCGGGGGGGCGACGTACCTCGTCATAGCCCTGGTGCAGTGGCTGCAGAACCAGACGGTCCGGGGCGAGACGGTGGTTCTCGCCGCTGCCCTCATGGCCCTCTCCCTCGTCCACCGCGCCTCGAACGAGGAGCGGCTCAAGAGGCTCGAGACGGCAGGGCTCTGGCTGGCGGTCGCCCTCTTCGTCGGCTACGCCCTCGCGAAGGCGGGAGGATACGCATGACCGGGTACCTCTACGAGAAAGACCTCCGGCAGATGAAGTACAACATCCTGACGAGCACGAAGCACGACGAGGCCGTCCGGGCGATTGCCCGGCGCCTCGGGACGAGCGACGCGAAACTGCGCATGGTGCTGATCCGGCAATTCGATATGTCCCTGCTCGAGAACCTCGAGTCCCGGTGGGAGATGGGACAGCAGCATGCGGACAACGACAACGACCCGGTGGCGGAAGAACTCGGGTGCGAACTCTTCACCCGGTTCGTGCCGCTCGTGGACGCCCGGGTCATGCAGACGATATGCGATGAGACAAGAGCAATGATAGGGAACGAATCGTCGAGAGACGAAGCGATCGCGAGAGGAAAAGCACGGGTCCGGGAGGCGGTCCTCTCATGAGCATCCTTCAGGACATCAAGAACGCCGTCCGGTCGAGGTCGATCCACGTCGCATACGTCGACGTCGGGTCGTGCAACGGCTGCGACATCGAGGTGCTCGCCTGCCTCGCGCCGCGCTACGACATCGAGCAGTACGGCATCTACGTCCACAACAACCCCCGTGAGGCCGACATCCTCCTGGTCATCGGCTCCGTCACCCCCCAGTGGGTGGACAAACTCCGCGATATCTGGGAGAAGATCCCGGAGCCGAAGGTGGCCGTCGCCATCGGGAACTGCCCGATATCGGGATGCGTCTATGCCCGGAGGGGTACCTTGACGACACCGCCCGTCGAGAACTACATACCCATCGCCGCACAGGTGCCGGGTTGCCCGCCCCGACCAACGGAGATCCTCAACGCCATACTCTCGGTCGCGCCGCTGATATACAAGGACTACGAGGAGAAGCAACGATGAAGAAGACCGTCGACGTATCCATCCCGCTCGGCCCGGTGCACCCCTGCTGGAAGGAGCCCGTCCGCCTCAAGTGCGAGACGGCGGGCGAGCGGGTGCTCAGGACCGAGGTCGAGCTCGGGTACATGAAGAAGGGAATCGAGCGGATCATGCGGGGCCGTCCCTGGCAGGAGGTGATGTTCCTTGCCGAACGTGTCTGCGGCATCTGCTCGGTCATCCACAACATGGTCTTCATCGAGGCGATGGAGGAGATCAGCGCCATCGCGGTCCCGCCGCGGGCGGCCTACCTCCGGGTCGTCGTGAACGAGCTCGACCGGATGGCAAGCCACATTCTCGCGAACTTCTCTTACTGCTACACGATCGAGCACGAGACGCTCGCGATGTATCTCCTCAATACCCGGGAGACGGTGCTCGACAACCTCGAGCGGATCACGGGCTCAAGGATCAACACCGCCTACATGATCCCGGGGGGGGTCCGGTTCGACCTCCTGCCTGAGGACGCCGCGGCGATGCTTGCCGATCTCCGCGAGGTTGAGGACAAGATGCGGCGGTATACCGGTATATTCGAGACCGGGCCTTTGATTGCGCTGCGGAGCAAGGGGATCGGGGTCATGAGCCGTGAGGAGGCGATCCGCGCCCACACCGTCGGCCCCACGGCCCGGGCGAGCGGTGTCGAGGACTCCGACCTGCGCCTCCGCCACCCTACCTACCGGGAGCTCGGCTTTACGCAGGTAACCCGAACCGAGGGCGACAACTTCGCCCGGATCATGGTCCGGTTCCAGGAGGTCTTCCAGAGCATCGACCTGATCAGAAAGTGCATAGAAACCCTTCCCGAGGGCCCCATCCGGGGTGGCGGCCTCTGCAGGGCGGGCGAGGTCTCGTACGGCGGCGAAGCTCCCCGGGGCGAACTGACCTACTCCATAAAGACCGACGAATACGGCAGGGTGGTCGATATCGCGATCCGGACGCCGTCGATCATGAACATCGAGGCCTGCGCCCATTCGATGATCAGGGATGTCACGTCGATCGCCGACGTGACGTCGACGTTCATCAGCAGCGACCCCTGCATCGCGTGCAACGAGAGGTGAGGATATGCGATCGATCTTCTACTACGTGCGGGAGTTCCTCCGGCCGGAATGGCTGAAGAAGTTCTTCTTCGCAAAGACCGCGCCGCTCGTCTCTCCCTCCTACTTCAAGGACTACCCGTCCCTGACGGAGAAGGAATGCACGGCGTGCCTCTCCTGCATGATGATCTGCCCCGCGCCCGGCGCCATCGCGGTCCTCCGCAAGAAGGACGGGTGGGAGCCGGAGGTCTACCCGGGCCACTGCATCCGGTGCGGGCTCTGCGTCGAGGCGTGCCCCGAGGGCGTCCTTGCGAGCGGGCGGATCCTGGATGTCGCACGGCGCGACAAAACGGCGTTCCTCTCGTGGTACCGCCTGCAGGTCGACGACAACCTCTGCATGCGGTGCGGGAACTGCTGCGTCTCCTGTCCGGTCAACCGGGAGGTGGACCCCCAGCTCGCGGGGACCGGGACGTCCGCGAGCGACGAGGTGATCATGCGGATCGAGGGCGGCCGGGTGACGATACTCCACGAGGAGAAGTGCACGGGGTGCAAGACCTGCGAGAACAACTGCCCGAACCGTGCGATCCGGGTCGCCCGCATGGTGGAAGGCGTGCAGGGGGAGGAAGCGGAGGCATGACGTTTCTGATGATCACCGGGCGGACGGTGAACCAGGGCGTGACCGTCGAGAACAAGACCTCCGCCGAATACGCGGCCGAGACCTCGACCTGCTTCATGCACGAGTTCGACATGCTGGAGCTCGGGCTTGCCGACGGGGATTCCGTCAGGGTGACCGGGGCCTGCGGAGAGGTCGTCATGCGGGCGTCCGCATCGGTCGAGGTGGAGGCGGGCACCGTCTTTGTGCCGTACGGGCCGTACGCAAACCACATCGTCGCTGCCGGCACCCACTCCACCGGGATGCCGGACTTCAAGTCCCACGAGGTGGAGATCGAACCGACGGACGAAGAACCGAAGACGGTTCACGAACTGATGGAAGATCTGGGAGGCCTTGCTTATGATCGTTAAGGACGCGGTCTGCCCCTTCTGCGGATGCCTCTGCGACGACATCGAGGTGGAAGTGGAGGATGACAGGGTGGTCGCCGTGACGAACGCCTGCGAGCTCGGGACAACGAAGTTCATGGGCGAGAAGAGGTTGAAGAACCCGATCCTGCGCTACGGGGACGAGTGGAAGGATATCACCTACGATACGGCGATCCGGTATGCCGCCGACATGCTGCTTTCCGCCGAGCGCCCGCTCCTCTACGGGTGGAGCGGCACCCATGGGGAGGCCCAGTGCGTGGGGGTGCACATGGCCGAGCTCGTGCGGGGCGTCATCGACAACACCTCCTCGGTCTGCCACGGCCCGTCCATCCTCGCCATCCAGGAGGTCGGACACCCGGGGTGTACGCTCGGGGTGGTGAAGAACCGGGCGGACCTCGTGATCTACTGGGGGTCGAACCCGATCGACGCCCACCCCCGCCATCTCTCCCGCTACACGCGCTACGCGGAGGGGTTCTTCCTCGAGAACGCCTTCCGCGACCGGAAGGTGATCGTCGTCGATGTCCGCAAAACCGAGACCGCGAACATCGCCGACGAGTTCGTGCGGATCAAGCCCGGCGGGGACTACGCGGTCCTCTCGGCGCTCCGGGCGATCGTCCAGGGGAAGACGGATACGATCCCGCGGACGGTCGCGGGCGTCACCCGGGAGCAGCTCGTCCGGGTGGCAAACCTCTGCAAGAGTGCGAAGTTCGGGGCGGTCTACTTCGGGCTCGGGCTCACGATGACCCCGGGGAAGTACAAGAACATCCGGAACGCCATCGAACTCGTCTCGGAGCTGAGCCGGCACACGAAGTTTACCATCTCGGCGATGCGGGGCCACTACAACGTCTACGGGTCCAACGAAGTGAACACCTGGATGACCGGCTACCCCTTCGGGATCGATTTCTCCCGGGGGATTGCCTTCTACAACCCCGGGGAGACGACGGCGGTGGATATCCTGGCCCGGAAAGAGTGCGACGCGGCGCTGATCGTCGGGAGCGACCCGGCAGCCCACTTCCCGCGGAAGTGTCTCGAGCACCTCGCCGATATACCGGTGGTCCAGCTCGACCCCTACCCGAACGCCACCACCGCGTTCTGCAACGTACAGATCCCGGTGGCGGTGACCGGGATCGACGCGGAGGGGACGGCCTACCGGATGGATGGGGTCCCGATCCGGACGAGGAGGGTCCTCTCCACCGATTACCTGTCCGATCGGGAGGTCCTCTCCCGGATGTACGCGCTGATGCAGGAGGCGCAAGAGCGATGACCGAACTCCTGGTGAAGAACGCCTGCGTGATCGACCCTCTCCGGGGCATCAACGCCGAGACGATGGATATCGCCATCCTTGATGGGAAGATCGTCGAGGAGGTGAGCGATGCGGCGGAGGTGATCGACGCCCGCGGCATGCTCACCCTGCCGGGCGGGGTCGATTCCCACACCCACATCTGCGGGACGAAGGTGAACTTCGGCAGGTACATGAGCCCCGAGGATATGCGGGCCGGCAGGACGCCCCGGCGCGGGCCGCTGCACGCCACGTCCGGCTACAGCGTCCCGACCACCTACGGCAACAGTTACCGCTACAGCGTGATGGGCTACACCACCCTGCTCGAGGGCGCGATGGCGCCGCTCGAGGCCCGCCACACCCACGAGGAGTTCATCTACACCCCACTCCAGGACACGATGGCGAATGTCCTCTTCGACGGGAACTGGGGGATCATGGAGGCGATCCGCGACGGCGACACGAAGAGGGTCGCGGCCATCATCGCCTGGACGCTCCGGGCGGTGAAGGGGTTCGCCATCAAGCTCACGAACCCCGGCGGCACCGAGGCCTGGCAGTGGGGCAAGAACGTCTCCTGCATCAGGGACCCGGTGCCTTACTTCGAGGTGACGCCCGCGGAGATCATCCGGTCGATCGTCGAGGCGAACGAACTCCTCGGTCTCCCGCACTCCGTCCACCTCCACTGCAACAATCTGGGTACTCCGGGGAACTACTCCTGCACGCTCGGGTCGCTCGGCCTCATCCCGGACCTGAACGAAAAGCGGCAGACACTGTATGCCGCCCACGTCCAGTTCCACGCCTACGGCGGGTCGGATTGGAAGGATTTCTGCTCGAAGAGCGAGCCGATCGCGCGATTCGTCGACATGCGCCCGCAGATCGTCATGGACATGGGGCAGGTGATGTTCGGCCGGACGACGACGATGACCGCCGACGGCCCGATGGAGTTCAATCTCTACCGCCTCCACCACGAGAAGTGGAGCAACCACGACGTGGAACTCGAGACCGGCTCCGGGATCATCCCGGTCATCTACCGGCGCAAGAACCTGGTCAACTCGATCATGTGGGCGATCGGGCTCGAGCTCGCGCTCCTCACCAAAAGCCCCTGGCAGTGCCTGCTCACGACGGATAACCCGAACGGGGCGCCGTTCGTCAAATACCCGGAGATCATTGGCCTCCTGATGAGCAAGAAGTACCGCGACGCCGAGTTCGCCACAATCCATCCCGATACCGAGGCAAGGGTGCCCCTCCCGGCGATCGAGCGGGAATTGGACTGGTACGAGATCGCGGTGATGACCCGGGCTGGCCAGGCGAAGGCGCTCGGGATCCAGGATCTTGGGAAAGGCCATCTCGGGCCGGACGCCGATGCGGACGTCGCCATCTACCCGCTCCGGATGGACGAGGTCGACCCGTCGGTTGACTATCAGAAGGTGATCGATGCGTTCAGCCGGACCGAGTACACGATCAAGCGCGGCAGGGTCGTCGCCCGGAGGGGGGAGTGCCTGGTCGACGGGAGCAACGCCACGTTCTGGGTCCGGCCGAAGGTTTCCGAGAACTACGATATGGGAAAAGACCCGGACTTTATCGAGAAGTTCGACCGCTACTACACCGTCCGGATGAGGAACTACCCGGTGCAGGAGGAGTATCTGAACCGGAACCGGTGCATCGAGACGGAGGCGAGGATATGAAGGTCACGCTCGCCATGAAACCCGCCGCGAAATCGTTCATTTCCATCGAGGCGGAGTCGATCGTCCCGAAGAACTTCCTCGACGGCACCGATCTCTCGGTCTGGCGGGGGAACCGCGAGCTCCGGCTCGACGAGGTCTTCTCGGTCTTGGTGGAGGGCGACGCCGACCGCTCAGAGGACGTCGAGGTCGTCCTCTCCGGGGAGACGTTCCGGCTGAAAAGGGTCGGCGAGTACATGGACGGCGGCAGGATAACCATCCTCGGGAATATCGGGATGCACTGCGGCAATTTCATGAGCGGCGGGATCATTGAGGTCCGCGGCAACGCCGACGGCTGGCTCGGGCGGGAGATGGCGGGGGGGGCCATCGTCTGCCGGGGCGACGCCGCCGACTACTGTGCGGCGGGGTACCGCGGCGGCAGGAAGGGCATGACCGGCGGCACCGTGGAGGTCTTCGGCAGCACCGGGGATTTCCTCGCGGAGAGCATTGCCGGCGGCACCGTGACCGTACACGGCAATTCCGGGGACATGGCCGGGGCGGAGATGCGCGGCGGCACGCTCGTCGTCCACGGGGACTGCCGCCGCCCGGGTGCGAACATGAAGGAGGGCTCCTGCTACGTCTACGGCACCGTGCAGGGGATGCTCCCCACCTTCAGAAAGATCGGGACGGTTCAGCACGGGGGGCGCACGCTTATCCGGTTCGCCGGTGATCTTGCGAATCGCGGGAAAGGAAATCTTTTTGTGAAGGACTACGAATATCTGGACTGATGGTCAGGCACGAGTGTGGGTTCGAGGCCCCGGTTTATTGTAAGCGGTGCGGGCGGCCGCTAGCCAACAACGAACGCACGGGCCTTTACTGCCCGTACTGCGGAAGAAGAGTGAGCATGCTCTGCCCGGGCTGCGGGCGTCTCTGGTGATCAGACCCGGTTTTTCACCCACCTTGCATACTGGGCCCTTAGCTGCCGGATATCCTGTTCTGTCAGGTCTTTTTTACCGGTCTGGTGCAGGTACGATTCCAGCTGCTCTACCACCTGTTCTGCATCCAGAAAGTCGTCGACATCCAGGTAGACCGGCGCACGCCCGACGTTGATCGCCTCCCCGCACATGGGACAGAGCCTCCAGCGCTGGTAGCGGTCCACGTAGTTGAAAGTTTTGCAGCCAGGACAGCGGATGACGAGGTACATGGTTAATGGGAGTGTGCGGGCGGGCGGATTTATAGTTATCCATCCGGTGTTTTTCTGACGTCACCCCACAGGACCATCGCCCCGTCGGAACCCCTGGATGTTAATCAGCGAAGGCCTTCGAGTTGCACTCTGTCAGGAACGGAGCGGGAGCACCGCTAGGTGCGGAATGCGACGGATAAATCAGCCGAAGTGGTCGAGCGGGGAAAAATCCCGGCGCAGTGGACCGTGGGAGTATCGCCATGGGGGAGGGGTTGCAGGGGAGGGGGCTCGCCCCCCTCCCCTGTCCCCACTCTACAGATTTGCCTGTAACCCCCACCTCACCCGCGCTTCGCGCTCCTCCTCCGCACCTGCGGTGCTCAAACTCCTGCCGTCCGCTACGCTCCCGGCAGTCGTTCCCCGCCCCAAGGGGCGGGGGCAGTCATGGCGATATCCCCACGAAATCCGTGCCAGGGAAGCAAACCGAAGGTCAAGATTGAGTACCACTGGTGCAAGTGACGTCTCTCCTCTCACACCTTCTAGGAGCTCGATTTCGGGACAACTTATCCGTCATGACTCAATCTTCTCCAGCCCTCTCAACCCCCTCGCGGCTTAAGATCCTTCACCGCCGGCCCGTGGATCACCTTCCCGTCGGCATCGTAGCGCGAGCCGTGGCAGGGGCAGTCCCAGGTATCTTCGGCGCTGTTCCATGCGGCGACGCACCCGAGGTGGGTGCAGGTGGGGTTAACCGCGTGGACCCGTCCCTCCCGGTCCCGGAAGACACCGGCCTTATGCCCCTCGAGCATCAGGATCCTTCCCTCCCCGGGCTGAACGTCCGCGAGGTCCCCGGCGGGCCGGGATATCGCCCCGCCGATGTACTTCTCGGCCACGTCGATGTTGTGCACGAGGAACCGCCGGACCGCCGCCGCCGGCTTGAACCGGTCGGGGGCGTAGACCTCCGCCCAGGGGCTCGCACGGCCCCGGATCATATCGGCGATGATCGTCGCGGCAGCGGTGCCGGTGGTCATTCCCCACTTCCGAAAACCCGTTGCGATGTAGACGTTCTCGTGGCCGGAGGCGAGAGGCCCGATGTAGGGGACGCCGTCGATGGTGACGTAGTCCTGCGCTGACCAGAGATAGTCGACGGACCGAAGTGGGTAGACCGACCGGGCGTAGGCTTCGAGGTCGCGGTAGTGCCTTCTGGTATCTATGTCCTCGCCGGCCCGATGCTCCATGCCGCCGACGATGACCAGTTCGCCTGCGCCGCCGGGCTGCGACCGCCAGGAGTGGGCGGGCCCTTCGGCGTTGATGAACATCCCGTCCGGGAACGGCTCGTCAAGCCGGACGCCGAGCGCGTAGGACCGCGACGGCTCCATCCGGGCGTAATAGAATCCCGGACTGTCGTAGAAGGGGTAGTGTGTCGCGAGGACCACGGCACGGGACGTGACGGTCCCCCGTGCCGTCCGGACCGTGCAGCGCCCTCCGTCGTCCTGCACCTCGAGCGCCCGGGTCTTCTCGTATATCTGGCTCCCGTCGCCCGGCACCAGTGAGGCCAGCTGCAGGAGGTACTTCAGCGGGTGGAACCGGGCCTGGCCGGCAAACCGCACCGCGCCGTAGGTCCGGGTCGGCAGCGGGACATCCTCTGTGAACGCCGCCGGGAGTCCGAGGCTCCGTGCCGCATCCGCCTCGGCCGCGACCCTGTCGCGGGAGTCCTCCGACTCCGCGTAGGTGTAGGCGGGTTTGCGCTCGAAACTGCACGGGATGTCGTACTCCCGGACAAACGACGCGATCGTCTCGATCGCCGCCTGGTTCGCGTCGGCGTACTGTTGCGCCTGCCTGCTCCCGAACCGGTCGATGAGTTCTGCGTAGATCAGCCGGTGGAGCGAGGTGATCTTCGCCGTTGTGTGACCGGTCACACCCCTGCAGATCCTGTCGGCTTCGATCACGGCGACCGCGTAACCGGCCTGCTTGAGCAGGACGGCGGTGGTGATGCCGGCGATGCCGCCGCCCACGACAGTCACGTCGGCCTCCAGGTTCCCCGGCAGGGGAGGATACGACGTCTCGGGGGTTGTCTCAATCCAGAACGACTCGTGCCTGCCCGGCAGGTCATATGCACCCGGTCCATGCTCCATACGTCAAGCCTCCTTCTGCCCGCCCGGCCTGCAGTCCCGGCGGGCGGTCACCGTTATGCCGGGACCATATATAGGTATGGACCCCGAACCTACCTCCTTATGACCTCCTTCCCTTTCAGGTCCCTCACCGTCGGGCTCCCGATCACCCTGCCGTCGGCATCGTAGCGCGAACCGTGGCAGGGGCAGTCCCAGGACTTCTCCGCGTTGTTCCAGGCGACGGTGCAGCCCATGTGCATGCAGGTGGGGTCCAGCGTGGTGACTCCGCCGCCTCCGTCCCGAAAGATCGCGACCTTCCGCCCGTCGACCTCGACGACCTTCCCCTCCCCGGGCGGTATCGCCGCGATTTCCCGGTCGAACCGTGCGGCGTCGACCTCGAACGTCCCCCCGGCGGCCTGGAGTTTCTTTCGCACCCGGTCGGGGTACTCCGGCTGCTCCCGGAACCGGAGCGGATCGAAGACCTCCGTCCAGGGGTTCGTGCGGCCCCGGATCAGGTCCGTGAGGATCATCCCCGCTGCCGTGCCGGCGGCCATACCCCACTTGCCGAACCCCGTCGCGACAAAGACGCGGTCGTGCCCCTCGGCAAGGCGGCCGATGTAGGGGACGCGGTCGGCCGTGACGTAGTCCTGCGCGGACCAGTGGTAGTCGACGGAACTCACCCGGTAGACCGACCGGGCGTACTCCTCGATGCCGCGGTAGTGCGCCCGGGTGTCGGTCACCGTCCCTGTATCGTGTGCCGCACCGGTGACGATAACGAGGTCGTCGTCGCCGGCGGGCTGCGACCGCCAGGAGTGGACCGGTCCCGCGGCGTTGATGAAGATCCCGTCCGGGAACGGCTCTTCGATCCGGATGCCGAGTGCGTAGGACCGCGACGGCTCCATCCGGGCGAAGTATGCACCGGGACGGTCGTAGATGGGGTAATGCGTGGCGAGGACTGCGTAGTCGGACGAGAGCGAACCGTGGTCGGTCTTCACCACGACGCCGCCCGCCTGCTCCTCGATATCCACGGCCCTCGTCGTCTCGAAGACGTAACTCCCATCCCCCGGGAGGTGCCCGGCGAGCAGCAGGAGGTAGCTCCTCGGGTGGAACTGGGCCTGGTTCTCGAGGACTACCGCTCCGTGCGCCCCTCCCGGCAGCGGGACGTCCTCCGTGAACGCCGCCGGGAGTCCGAGGCTCCGTGCCGCATCCGCCTCGGCCGCGACCCTGTCGCGGGAGTCCTCCGACTCCGCGTAGGTGTAGGCGGGTTTGCGCTCGAAACTGCACGGGATGTCGTACTCCAAGACGTTGGACGCGATCGTCTCGATCCCCGCCTGGTTCGCGTCGGCGTATTGCCGGCCCCGCTCTTCGCCGAGCCGGTCGATGAGGTCCCTATAGATCAGCCGGTGGAGCGAGGTTACCTTCGCCGTCGTATAGCCGGTGGCACCCGTGACGATCCGGCTGGCATCGAGGAGGGCGACGGTCAGCCCCGCCTTCTTCAGCAGAAGGGCCGTGCTGATCCCCGCTATCCCGCCGCCGATCACCGTGACGTCCACGCGTCCGTCCCCGTCGAGGGACGGAAACCCCGTCTCCGGCGAGGTGGCTATCCAGTACGACTCGGCCGTTCCCTGCAGGCCGTGATTGCGTTCCGGTGTCTCTCCCATGGTTGCCTCCCGCTGGTGGGTGCCAGGGCAACTATATAATGGTTATGCAGGGCACGGGGCAGGGCCGTCCGGCGGTGCGGGTTGGAAAGGAGACCTGCCGTTACGTATAAGAACGATCGCGAGAATGCAGGAGGGATCGGGATGAGCGCAATCCACTCAATCGGGGACTATGAGCAGTATATCGGAAAAGAGGCGGTACGCCGCGTTAAGGCGAAGGCGCGCCCGCTCCGTGACATGCACGTCATGCACATGAACTCAACCTACTACGGCGGCGGGGTCTCCCAGATCCTGTCATCGCTGACGCTCCTGATGAACAGCCTCGGCATACAGACCGGATGGCGCGTCGTCCACGGCCCGCCGGACTTCTTCAGCGTGACGAAGAAGTTCCATAACGCCCTCCAGGGGGGGCCGATCAACCTGACCGGCCGCAAAAAGGAGATCTACGAAGATGTCATTCACGAAAACGCCGTACGGAACCATCTCGATCACGACATGGTCTTCATCCACGACCCGCAGCCGCTCCCGCTGATCACTCATTACCGGAAGAAGAGCCCCTGGGTATGGCGCTGCCACCTCGACCTCACCGCACCGAACCGGAAGGTCTGGAACTACCTCGTCCCGTTCATCGAGAAGTACGACGCCGTCGTCCTCTCCTGCGGGGAGTATCGCCGGGATCTCGCGAAACCACAGGTCTTCTTCACGCCCGGGATAGACCCCTTCTCCATCGTGAACAAGGAACTCTCCGAGAACGCTGTCGACGAGCGCCTCGCGCACTACGGCATCCCGACCGACCTCCCCCTGGTCGTGCAGGTCTCCCGGTTCGACCACTGGAAAGACCCCGAGGGGGTCCTCCGGGCATTTGAGAAGGCGAGGAAGCAGGAGGAGTGCACCCTGGTCCTGGTCGGGAACGTGGCGACCGACGATCCGGAGGGTGCGGAAGTCTACCGGGCGCTTCTCGCCCACAAAAACGAGCGGGTCATCGTGCTCAGCGTTCAGGACGGGGCGCTGGTGAACGCGCTCCAGCGGCGGGCGGCGGTCGTCCTGCAGAAGTCCATCCGGGAGGGGTTCGGGCTGACGGTATCGGAGGCGATGTGGAAGGGCGCGGCGGTGATCGGCGGGAACGTCGGCGGCATCCGCCACCAGATCAGGGACGGGGAGACCGGGTTTCTGGTTTCATCCGTCGACGAGGCGGCGGAGAGGATCGTACAGTTGCTCCGCGACCCCGATCTTGCGCGGCGGCTCGGGCGCGCGGCACATGAGAGGGTGCGGGAGCATTTCCTCTTCACCCGCACCGTCGAGCAGTACCTCGACCTGATCGGTTCGTTCGAGCCGGAGTTCCGGTTGAGGGAAGGCGTGGGGTTGTCCTGCGAGTGATCTGTGGTTGCGGTAGGGGGTCTGGATTGTCGGCGATCCCGGGTGCGGGTTCCCCTGCCTCGCGCCTAACGGTGCTCGCACCGTGGCGCTCCGAACCGTCATCACTCTCACCAGCGCCACTCATATGTGACCTTTGGATTGCGTCCCTAGCACGGATTTCGTGGGGCTATCGCCGGGAGGGGGGTGGGGGGGGGGGGGAATCCTCCCCCCCCCCCCCCACCTGACG
>JAHDQM010000041.1 GCA_018433835.1 Methanoculleus sp. | reverse complement strand
GGAGGGGGTCTCCCCCCTCCCCTGTCCCCACCCCCTACGGCGATACCCACTGGAAATCCGTGTATGGGTGTGAGCGAGTGAAGAGAGTGTGCAAGGCTGCCGTGTTTTAGTATAGTGACTGCCCAGAGCAGGAGTTCAAAAACCCAGCAGGCTTCGAGTTGCTGCGGACGCTTCGCCCGGAGAGCAAATCCCCCTTTCACCCTTTCGTCCCCAAAACCCCAATCTTGAACCCGACGCCCTCGAACGAGGCGATCCGGCGGTCGCCCGAGTAGACGTCGACGACATAGACCGACGTCCTCTCCGTCTCCGAGACCCTGCAGGCGACCGCCTCGAGCGTATCCCCCGCCGGCACGGAAAAGTAGCGGATATACGCGGAGATCGCTATCTGGTCGATCCCGTCCATGTTTGCGGCGACGCCGAAGGCGTGATCCGCGACAGCGAAGATCGCGCCCCCGTGGGCCGTGCCGTGGCCGTTCTCCTTCCCCGCGGCCGCCCTCGATCTCCGTCACCACCATGCCGAGCAGGCGTGCAAACCCACAGGTGTCGGACCGCCGCACCACTTCCGCACAGGCCTCCGGGATGGGTCTCTCGGTCATCGCGACTACTTATACTCCCGCTGCGAGTAGGAGACGCCGCCGGCGTCGCCGCCGCGGATAACGATATACAGCCATTCCCAGACCGACTTGAGCGTACCGAACTGCTGATAGCGCCGCATCGAGAACCCGACCGCGAGACCGGGATCGAGACAGACCTTTCCGATCTTGCGCATCCGCTGCGCGATCTCCAGGTCGTCCCCGGCGTCGATGCAGCGGTACATCCCCGCCCGGACGAACGCCTCCCGGTCGAACGCCGTGTTGCACCCGAGCGTGAAGTAGATCGTTCGGGTGTGGTAGCCCAGGCGCGAGAAGATGTTTGCGCCGAGAAGCGAGAGCCGGTTCCGAAATCCGCCCTCGATCGGGTAGACAGTGCCGTAGAGCTGCACGATCTCCCTCTCCGCGAAGTTTCTCCCGATCCGCTCCACCCAGTCCCGGGGGAGGAGGCAGTCGGCGTCCGTCGTGGCGACGATCTCGCCGGAGGCAGCCATCGCCCCGTCGTTCCGGGCCCCTCCTACCCGCTTGCTCGTCTGGATAAAGACCTGATCAGCAAGGGGTTCGGCCAGTTCCCGGGTCCGGTCCTTCGAGTTTCCGTCGACGACGATGATCTCGTAGGTCTCCCTCGGCACCGTCTGGTCGGCGAGCGACCGCAGGCAGCGCTCGATGTTCTGCTCTTCGTTGTAGGTAGGAACGACTACGGAGATCATCCCTCGATCAACTCCCGGTATAGTTGTTGATGCCGTTTTGCTATACGCGTGATGTCGTATTTCTCCGACGAAGCGCGTGCCTTCGCCGCACAGCGCTGCAGGACAGCCTCGTCGGCGAGGATGTCCCTTGCCCCGTCGACCTCGGAAAAGAAGAGGACCGAGTCGCCGAAGATCTCCCGGAACTCGAAGATGTCCCGGGCGATGACCGGGAGGCCCGCCGAGAGTGCTTCGACGATCACGAGGCCGAACGTCTCGGCGTGCGAAGGCATGAAGAAGACGTCGGCCCCGCTATATGCCCGGGAGATATCGTCGATGACCCCGGTGAAGATGACGTTCTCATGGCACTGGGTCTTGAGCATCTGGATCTTCGCGTAATCCTTCGAAAACGTCCCGTACGGGAACCCGCCCACCCAGATCCAGGTCATATCGGGGTGCTGCTCTGCGAGCCTGAAGAAATCGTAGATGCCCTTCCGGGGTGTCTGCTGGCCGACGGAGAGCACCACTCTCCGGCCGGGGTCGATCCCGTACTCGTCGCGGAACGATTTTCGCTTCTTCCCATCGCGCTTGAAGTACTCACGGTCGATGCCGTTCGGGATGAGGGTCATCGGGACATCGGGGACGAGCTGTTCGGTCTCCCGATGGCAGGGCTCCGATATCGTGATGATATGGTCGAACTGCCGGTAGATCTTCGGGTATACCGTGTTTATCCTCTTTGAAAAGGCGACGTTCCCCTCGTTCAGCCGTGGGGTCGAGTGGGCGGTCAGGACCTTTGTGCCCTCGGTGAACTTCAGGTGGTACATCGCCCAGGGCCCGAAGGTATGGTAGTGGGTCAGGTCGAAGTCGCCGTGATACAGGTTGCGGGCGACCTCCATATCGGGGAGCAGGCCGAGGTGGTTGTACAGCGTCCTCGCTGCCGTCGCGCACCCGATATAGCGCAGGAAACGGAAGTCCTCGACAAAGATGTTGATCTTCATTCGTTCGCCCTCACGAAGTCGATCGCACTCCTGATGCAGCCATCCATATTGAGGTACTCGAACTGCGAAAACCGCCCGACGAGGTCGATGCCCCGCTCCCGGCAGAACTCCCGGACGATTGCGATGTTCTTCTGGTATTCGGTGTCGTAGACGACGTAGGCGAACTTCTCCCGCGCGATGCCGGTGTAGACGACCGCATCAAGGGAGGGGACGATCCCCGCGGCGATGAGAGAACCGACAGTATGCTCGATCACCGCATCGTCCGTCATCCGCGAGACCGCGTCCCCTTCGTTGTAGGTGATCTCGGCGAGGATCGAGGAGTGGCCGGGAGGGGCGACTTCCGTGCTGTAGTTCGAGGGGAACGATATCCGGTTGAAGAGGCCGGTCTCAGGGTCGGGGACGTAGAGCCAGGAGATATCGGGGACATCCGCCGCAAGGCCGATGAAGACCGAACAGAGCGAGTTGTACCGGAGGGCGTCGCACGCCGCCTGCACCCCGGCCGGGACGTCCGTAAGGCAGGGGAGCAGGTTCTGGAGCGGGATGGTCGAAACCAGGCGGTCCGCACGGACGGTTTCACGGCCGTCGCTGACGACGAAACCCCCGTCCTCTTCGCGGACGGAGGCGACACGAAACCCGGTCCGGACGGCGGGGAGGACCGGCTCGGCAATCGCCCGGACCAGCGCCTCGATCCCGCCCGTCACCGGGTAGGAGAAGACCGCCTGGTGGACGTAGCCCTCGGTCTCGATGCCGATGGCCGACCGGATGATATCCTCGACCGGCGGGCGGGGGATCCGCCCCTCAACCCAGTGGTGCGACATCCGGTCCGCCGGATAGTTCCAGATCTTCTCGTTGTAGGGGAGCATGTAGCACGCGGCGATGCCGCGGCCGAAGGTATAGGTGATCCACTCGGCAAAGTTCGCGGGCGGCGGGACTTCGCCCTTCTCGACGGCGATGAGGTTCTTCACGAACTCGTTGATGCAGAAGAAGCGGTCTTCGTCGGGCAACTGGTAGAGGCCGTTCTCGAATGGGTATTTGACGTAGCGGCCTTTATAGAGGATCTTCGTATTCCGCTTCCGCCGGTCGGCGTTCTCGCCGAGAGCCGAGAGCATGAAGGAGAGGACTTCCTCGTCGCGGGAGAAGATGATGTGCGAGCCCCCGGCATCGAACGTGAAACCCTTCTGTGTCCGCGAGCGGCAGAGCCCCCCGATCCTCTCACCCTGTTCGAGAACGGTCACGTCGTCGCCCTGTTCGTGGAGCAGGCGCGCCAGCGTAATCCCGGTGAGACCGCCACCCAGTACCGCCGATTTCACGTTCATACTGTTTATGCCGAAGCCATATATGATTGACCATCCGTTTCCCCGCGGCTGCTGCACCCCGGGGTGAAAATCCGGAGTTATCGGGCAGGGAGAGCGCGGAGTGCAGGGTTCTCCCGTCCCGTCCGGGAGGCCTACGTACTCGCGAGTTCCCCGACAAACTCCTGCCCGAGAGCCCCGGCGATCGTTCTTGCTGCTGCAAGGGAGTTGCCGGTCCCGGTGAAGTAGTAGATGACGGTCTTTATGGTTCGTCTCCCCGCTGGCGTTTCAGTTCGGCCATGCTGACCGACGGGTTCCGGTAGCGCTGTCTCCCTTCGGTACCGCTGCCAGCCTGGATCGCCTCGGCCGGGCAGAGGTGGATGCACCCGCAACAGAGTTCGCACCGGTGGTTCCAGACCGGTCTTCCATCGACCATCTCGATGTTGCCCGCCGGGCAGATGCTCGCGCAGGTGCCGCAGGACGTGCACTCTCCGCTGACCGTGAGCTTGCGGTCGTCCCCGTGGACACGGGAGAGGAACCCGGGGTATACGATGGCTCTGATGGCGCTTGTCAGAGGCGAATATGGAAGTTTCAGCCTCTCCCCATGCCGGATCCGGTCCGCGATCGCCTCGAGGTCCGAGTCTGCCGCGGCAAGCAGGCGATCCCGCTTCTCCCCTGTGGGCGACTCGTACGCCAGGATGTAGTTGCCCGGCATACTCACTGCGAATCCTGCATCGAGCCCCCTTCCAGCCCCCTTTTTCAGGATCCCGTCGAGCTGCCGGAGGGCGGCGGTGCCTCCCCCGCCCCCGTGCGTGACGACCGAGAAGACGTAGTTCGCTGAAGCGAAGTCAAGGCGCTCCGCGAACGATGCCGCCATCGCCGGGAGCCCGGCGAAGTAGACCGGGCAGACGATCCCGACCCGGCCGGCATCCGGGACGACAGTCCCCGTGGTGTCCGCAAACGATGCAATCGGGACGACTTCGCAGTCCCCGAGGGGGCCGGCGATCTTCCTTGCCGCTGCAAGGGAGTTGCCGGTGCCGGTGAAATAATAGATGATGGTCTTCATGCTCTCACACTATCTCCGTCCCCAACCGGGAGCGGGTATGCATCGACGATCCGCTCGATGAGATCGTTCTCCGCCTTCCGGGTCGCCATCTCCTCTTTCGTGAGGGTGACCGCTGCCACGACCTCGACTCCCCGTGCGGCGAGCGCCGCCTCGAGAAGCGGGAGGGCTTCGCCGGGCTGGCCGCTGCAGGTGACGAAGATCACGGCTCTCTTCCCCTCGCAGCCCTTGAGTGCCCTGACGGCGGAATTGATGGCCGGTGCGGGTTTCCAGGCCCAGACCGGCGTGCCGATGACGAGCAGGTCGTATTGCGAGACGTCGATCTCTTCGGGCAGGATGGGATCGCCGACCCCCCTGCGGGAATGCAGGACGCCGGTCGTGTATGCAGTGAACGCCGAGTACTCGGTCACGGTCTTCACCTCGACGAGATCGCATCCGCAGGCGTTCCGAAGCTGCCCGGCCACGCCCCGGGTCACGCCGGTATACGAGTAGAAAACGACGCAGGCATTCAGCGCCGTCTGCTGTGTCGTTTTCCGGACGAGTTCCCGGTCGCACCGGTCCATGACGGCCCCGCACATCAGGTCGAAATATTCCCGGAACTGCACCAGCCGGTCGCGGTTGAACGAGAAGTAGACGCGGAACCCCTCCCGCCGGGATGTCACGAACCCTTCGCTCTTCAGTGTCCTGAGGTGCTGTGATGCGGCCGGCTGCGATATACCCAGTTTTTCTGCAAGATCGGAGACCCCCAGTGTCCCGGTGATGTCCGTAGACAGCAGGTGGATTATCTGGAGCCGGTTCGGGTCGCCGAGGGCTTTGAATTTGCCTGCCATCTCCGGGGCAATCTTGCAGAGTCCGGTGCAGGGATCGCACTTGTTACAGTCGTCCATGTGAAGTATATAAGTATATGCTTATATGGGTATAATCTTTGCGGAGGAGATCCGGAACCTACGCAAGAGGCGATGATGCAGTCTCGCACGACGATGAAAAATTGACGCGCCCGGGGAGGATCGGGAGCGCTCCGCCGTCACTGCTGACGGGGCGATTCCTGATCGACGAACAGGGTCTCTCCCGGGCTGCTCGCCCGGGGAGACTTTTGGGGTGACTGGATGAACCAGCCGGTCCGGGTATTGTCGAGCACATCGGAGGAGTTCTTGGCGGTGAGGAGGCTGACGACGACCATGGCAATGGCCGAGAGCACGAGCGCATAGAGGCTGAAATGCACCGGGAGCGATCCCACGTACTTGGACCAGTAGCCGAAGATCCCGGCCGCGACGAGCCCGGTCGCCATGCTCGCGATCGCCCCTTCCCCGGTGGCGCCGCGCCAGTATAGCCCGGCGAGCAGCGGAACCGCGAACGTCGAGAGCATGACCCCGATGCCCATCCAGATCAGCCACGCAAGCATCGGCGGCGGATTGATGGCGAGCAGGAGCGTGCCGCCTGCCCCGAGGACGACCGCGACCTTCGAGACGAGGAGCACCTCTTTGTCGGACGCCGATGGCCGGAAGATGTTCTTGTAGATGTCCCACGCGAACATCGTCCCGACCGTGAGCATGAGCCGGTCGGTCGTGGACATCACCGCCGCAAGGACGATCACGGCAAAAAGCGCCCACAACGCCACGTTCGGCATGGCATACTCGACGCCCAGTATAAACGCGAAGTCCTGGGCGTTCACGGCTTCGGGGAGCACAATTGTTCCTTCCTCGACGAGCGACCGCACCGCAAACCCCGTGAACTTCACGAGGAACATCACGACCGCGTAGATCGAGAACGCGACGAGCGGCGCCCACTTGAAGTAGCGGGCCTCCTTTGCAGCGAGGACGTTGTTGATGACGTGCGGCGCACAGGCGAGGCCGACCATCAGGAGGATCCCGAACGAAACCAGGAACTCCGGCGTCGCGTAGGCGTACGAGGCGTAGACCGGGCTCGGGTACCAGGGCTGGACGAAGTTCGGGTCGACCCCCGCAAGCACGGAATTGATGTGTTCAAGCCCGCCGGCGCTCGCGATGACGAACGGCGCCATCAGGAGCACGCCGAAGATCAGGATACCGCCCTGGAACAGGGTCGTCCAGGAGACGGCGTAGAGCCCCCCGACGACCGTGTAGGCGGTGATGATGACCCCGGCGATGAGCAGCGCCTGCCAGTGCGGGATAGCAAAGAGCCAGACGAGCACGATGCTGATCGCGGCGTACTGCCCCACGAGGTAGATCAGCGAGACGATGATCCCGGAGACCGCTGAGAGCGCACGGAGCGCCCGCGGGCTCTCGAACCGGTCCGCGAGGTAGTCCTGGACGGTCAGGTAGCCCCGTTCTTTCCCGATGGCGTTCAGCTTCACCCCGAAGAAGATGATACAGAAGGCGGCCGCGAGCGGGACGAAGATCTGCTCCCAGATCCCGGGCCAGCCCGAGGTGTAGCCGAACCCGCTGACGCCGAGGAGGGTCATGCCGCTGCAGATGGAGCAGACGATCAGGATCGTGAAGACCCAGAACCCGAGCGACCTCCCGGCGAGGATGTAGTCCTCGGTGTTATGGATCTTCTTTGAGGCCCAGCTCCCGATGCCGACGAGAACGACAAAGTAGAGCACGATCAGAGCAAGCGTCAGGATGTCCGCCATTCAGACGGCCTCCCTGAACCGGAGCCCCCAGAAGGCGAGCAACACGACGACCAGGGCGACGGCGCCGCCCACGATGATTCCCGTTTGAAGAGGTAATCCGAAGAACATGCTGTGTTAGCGTGTGGCGTGCCAACATATAACACGATCGTCCGGGGGGCGGAGAGATCGTCCCGATGGGGTGACGAACGTATCACACAAAAATGAATGTTATTTGGAACTCTTCACGGTCTTTACGCCCCGGAGGAGAGCAATCTTCCCCGTGCGAACGAGTTCTTTGATACCGTACTGGCGCAGGAGTTTCTCCAGCGCGTCGATCTTGTCGGTATCGCCGGCCACCTGGAGCACCAGCGTCTTTGCCCCGACATCCACGACCTGCGCCCGGAAGATGTCGGCGATCTGCAGGATCTCGGCACGGGAGGTGCCCGGTTCGGCGGTTACCTTGATGAGGGCGAGCTCCCGCTCCACGCTCTCCCGCTCCGTCAGGTCCGAGACCTTGATGACGTCGATGAGCTTGTTGGTCTGCTTCATCACCTGCTCGACGACCCCGTCGTCGCCGTTCACCACGATCGTGATCCGGCTCATGTTCGGCTCCTCGCAGGTCCCGACGGCGAGGCTCTCGATGTTGAACCCCCGCCGCGAGAACATCCCGGCGACCCGGCTCAAGACCCCTGCCCGGTTTTCCACGAGGACGCTCAGCGTATGCGGTTTCATTTCTGGCGCACCCCAATCATTTCGTTGATGGCAGCCCCGGCCGGGACCATGGGGAAGACGTTCTCCTCCCGCTCGACCCTGAAGTCCAGGACGAACGGGCCGTCGGCGGCGAGCGCAGCCTCGATCGCCTCCCGGACACGGTCCTTCTCCTCGACCGTGATGCCCTCGATCCCGTAGGCATTCGCGATCTTCACGAAGTCCACCGGCGGGAGCTCGGTGTAGGAGTAGCGGCGGTCGTAGAAGAGTTCCTGCCACTGGCGCACCATCCCGAGGTACATGTTGTTTAAGATCACGACCTTGACGGGGATATTGTACTGCGCCACCGTCCCGAGCTCCTGGATGTTCATCTGGAAACTCCCGTCACCGGCGACGTCGACGACCGGCATATCCGGCCGGGCGAAATGGGCGCCGATGGCTGCCGGGAAACCGTAGCCCATCGTCCCGAGGCCGCCGGAGGTGATCCAGGTCCGGGGTTTCTTGAAGCAGTAGTAGAGAGCGGTCCACATCTGGTTCTGGCCGACCTCGCTCACGACGATCCCCTCGCCCTTCAGGACGCCGGAGAGTTGCTCGACGACGTACTGCGGGCGGAGATGGCCGTCGTCACAGTAACCGAGCGGGTACTGCGCCTTCCAAGAGTTGATCCTCGCTGCCCAGTTCGCCGTATCGCCGCGTTTCTGCATCCGCCGGAGGAGCGCCTGGAGCACCGCTCTCACATCGCCCACGATCGGGACGTCGACCTTCTTGTTCTTCCCGATCTCCGCCGGGTCGATATCGATGTGGACGACCGCGGCGTTCGGCGCGAACGTCTCGATCTTCCCCGTCACCCGGTCATCGAACCGGACGCCGACGGCAATCAGGAGGTCGCATTCCGTCACCGCGTAGTTAGCGGACTGGGTGCCGTGCATCCCGAGCATCCCGAGGCAGAGCGGGTGGTCGCCGGGGACGGTGCCGAGACCCATCAGGGTCGTCGTCACCGGGATGGCGGCGGTTTCCATGAACTCCAGGAGTTCGGCCGACGCTCCCGAGAGGACCACCCCGCCGCCAGCGTAGATCAGCGGGCGCTGTGCCCCCGCGATCAGGTCGAGCGCCTTATCGATCTGGCGGACGTGCCCCTCGTAGGTGGGCTGGTAGCCCCGGAGGGAGACCGTCTCCGGAATGGTCGTTCCCGCCTTCACCTCGCTCGTGCTGATGTCTTTCGGGATGTCGATCAGCACCGGGCCCGGGCGGCCGGTCCGCGCGATGTAGAACGCCTCCTGGATCACGCGGTCGATCTCGGCGGCGTCCTTCACCAGGTAGTTGTGCTTGGTGACCGGCATCGTGATCCCGGTGATGTCCGACTCCTGGAACGCATCGTTCCCGAGGAGGGCGGTCGGCACCTGACCGGTGAGCGCCACGACGGGGATGGAATCCATATACGCCGTCGCGATCCCCGTGACCAGGTTGCACGCGCCGGGGCCGGAGGTGGCAAGGCATACCCCTACGCGGCCGCTTGCGCGCGCGTAGCCGTCGGCCGCGTGCGCCGCTGCCTGCTCATGCCTTACCAGAATGTGCCGGATCGACGAATCGTAGAGTTCATCGTAGATCGGCAAAACCACGCCGCCGGGGTAGCCGAATATGGTGTCCACCCCTTCACGCTGCAGCGCTTCAATCAGAGTCCTGGCTCCGGTCTTCATGCTCTTCCCTGAGTAATCTGTTCATCCCTGCGATAACTGCTTCGACGCTTGCCATGATGATGTCGGTCCTCGCGCCCCGTGACGTCACGGTTTTCCCGTCTTTGCTGAGTTTCACCGATACATCAACAAGGGCGTCCGTGCCGCCTGTTATGGCATCGACGCTGTATTCATCAAGCCTTACGCTGCCGACGTCTGCGACCGACTTCTGGAGCGCGCGGATCGCCGCGTCCACCGGCCCGGTCCCTACTGCGGCACCGGTGATCTCGTCGCCGTGAACGAGCATCGTCACCGAGGCGGTCGGTATCGCGTTGCTCCCGGAGACGATGGTGAACTGGCGCAGTTCGATGCACGGCATAAACTCGATCTCCATGACGGTATCGGCGATCGCCATGATATCGGCGTCGGTTATCCGCATCCCGGCATCCCCGAGGCGTTTGATCCTCTCGACGATCTCCTTAAGCTGCGCAGCGTCCGGGGCATATCCCATATCGCGGAGCGCAGCCTCGACCGCCGCCGACCCGGAGTGTTTCCCGAGAACGATTCGGCGCTTCCTCCCCACCCGCTCGGGCCGGAGCGGCTCGTAAGTGCTCGCGTCCCGCATCACCCCATGGGCGTGGATGCCGCTCTCGTGGGTGAAGGCCATCTCGCCGACGATGGGCTTGTTGGTCGCGAGGGGCACCCCGGTCAGCCGGGCGACGTGGGTCGAGAGCGGGTAGAGCTCTTCGGTCGCGATCCCGGTATCGACGCCGTAGAGCACCTCGAGCGCCATCACCAGTTCTTCGAGCCCCGTGTTCCCCGCCCGCTCCCCGAGGCCGTTGACGGTGACGTGGGCGCAGGTCGCCCCTGCCCGGAGGGCGGCGACGGAGTTTGCGAGCGCGAACCCCAGGTCGTCGTGGCAGTGGATGGAGAACGGGGCGAAGAGGAGCGGCGGGACGATCGCGGCGGCCCGCTCGGGCGTGAGGAGCCCGACGGTGTCGCAGAAGCAGAGCCGGTCTGCGCCCCGCTCGACCCCTTCCCGGAAGACTTCCGCGAGAAACGCCTGGTCGGCGCGGGATGCGTCCTCCCCGGAGAGCTCGACGATGAGGCCGCGCTCCTTCGCGTACTCGACGGCGCTCCAGGCCATCTCGCAGACCTCCTCGCGGGTTTTGCGGAGCTTCTTACCGATGTGCAGGTCGCTCACCGGGACGACGAGGTGGACGGAGTCGGCGCCGGCGTCGGCGGCAAGATCGATATCCCCGGGAAGAGCCCGGACGTAGGTGCAGCACTCGGCGCCAAGGCCTGCGTCGGCGATGGCACGGATGGACTGCCTCTCTCCCGCGGATGCGGCTGCTGATCCTGCTTCAATCACGTGGACGCCGAGGTCGGCAAGATGCGTTGCGATCTCGAGTTTTTCGGCCGGCGTCAGGGAGACACCCGGTGTCTGTTCGCCGTCCCGTAAGGTAGTATCAAAAAAGCGAATCGATTCACCAAATAAAACGATCACACATAGTGCAATTCACCGTTAGAGAATTGGCGGCGGCGCCACTTAAATGTTGGGCATTCGGGGCTTCTGGTGCGGAGCAAAAAGGGGGGTTATGCCGGCGCAGGGGCGCTCTCGTAGAGGAGGGCGATGTACCGGGCTGAGAAGATAATGAATGCAGGCGATAGCAGGAGGAGGAGAATCAGGCCGACGATCGGGATGAGCATGAGGACGAACACAACGATCGCGATCACGATGCCCATTACGAGGAGGGCGATGAAGCAGTTGATCCACCCGATCCTGCCGATGTGAGTGAGGAGAGTGCGGATCCTGAAGGCCTCGCCCATCCTCCCCATCCGGGCGAACCGGACCGCCGCAAAGGTCGAGAGGATGCCGATGATGATGGCGGCGACGATGAAGATGACGAAGATGACCAGGGCTGCGACGACGCCCAGCTCCGGGCTGAGGAGCGAGCCGGAGCCCGTTCCCGGGGTAGTTGTTGCCGAGACCGGGATAAAGTACAACGCAACGGGAAGGAGCGTGAGGATCGTGAGCGGGATCGAGTAGATGATCGTGATGACGAGCAGTTTGATGCCGTCGATGAAGAGTCCGAGCCAGCCTTCAAGATCGGGGGCGGGCTTTGTGCCGCTCATGACCCGCACCGTGTAGCCGTAGATGAGCGGGAATATGATCGTGCTGATGAGCAGGAGGAGCCAGCGGACCCACCTGCCCCAGAGGGCTTCCTTTGTGTAGTCGAAGGACTCGCTGAGTAATCGGACGAAATCCATGTGTATCACCGCATGTTCGGGTAAGAATCTCGCGTTCATGGAGATAAACGCGCTGCTTTGTTCGCAGGGGAAAAGTCCCGATCTTACGCCCGGTATCGTTATGGACGAAGGATGCCGGTTGGTTACAGGGAATGCCGCGGCAAAGACAGGACACCAGGAAAAAAAAGGATTATTCCGATATTACGCGGGAGCGGGCGTGTCCTCGTAGACCCGGGCAAGGTAGCGGCCGTAGAAGATAGTAAACGCAACGTTGAGGAAGAGAGCGATGATAAAACCCAGGAGCGGGATCATGTTGATGATACCGACCACGAAGCCGTAGACGAACGCGACGACGATGAGTACGATGACAGCGATGATCCAGGACCCCACCCGATCCTCCCGATGTGGGAGAAGATTGCCCCGAAGTTGAACGCCTGGCCGAGGCTGCCCGTGTGGGCGAACCGCACGGCCGCGAAGAGGGAGATGAACGATATGATGATCCAGACGACGGCCGCAACCAGGATCCCGGAGATCGCGGCGGTAACGGCCGGTGCCCATGCTTCGGGGTTGCCGGCGCCCTCTGCCGCTATGGCGGAGACGACCGCAGCCCCCCCGAAGACGGCCAGGACCAGGATCACCGGGATCAGGTAGATGAGGGTGATGATGTTCCACTTCCACCCGTCGACAAAGAGCCTGCCCCATCCGTCCACTTCGGGGGCGGGCGTCCGGCCGGAGAGCACCCGGACGATGTAGCCGCTCGCGAGTGGGACTAAAAAGAGGGTGAACGTCTGGATGAGCGAGAGGATGACCAGGAGCACCCACCGCCACCATTCGCCCCAGAGAGCGTCTTTCGTGTAGCCGAACGACCCGGAGATGAGACTGCCGTAGTCCATACATACCACCTTCAGCCGTGGAGAGAAGGTGGTGCATATAACTGTTTTGTTGGCCCGAAAAAAGGGGTTTCTTGTGGCCTTAGTGCCTGAAGTGCCGCACACCGGTGAAGATCATCGCGATGTTGAGCCGGTTCGCCGCGTCGATGACCTCAGCATCCCGAATTGAGCCGCCCGGCTGGACGAGCGCCGTCGCGCCCGCCGCCGCCGCGACCTCCAGGGTGTCGGGGAACGGCAGGAATGCGTCCGAGGCAACAGCCGAGCCGGCAAGAGGCTTACGGGCCTTCCTGACCGCGATCTCCGCCGACTCGACCCGGTTCATCTGCCCCGCACCGATCCCGATGACCGCTTTCTCGTCTGCAAATATGATGGCGTTGCTCTTCGTGTGCCCGCAGACCTTCCAGGCGAGGTGCATCGCCCGCATCTCGTGGGCGTCGGGCTCCCGCTCGGTCACGACCCGCCAGTCCTCGCGATAGGACTCCGTGCGCTGGAGGAGGATGCCGCCGTCGATGCTCCGGACCTCGTCCTGCACGACCGGCTCCGGGAGCCGGAGCACCCGCATGTTCTCCTTGGCCTTCATGATCTCCAGGGCTCCCGCGGTGTAGGACGGGGCGACCACCAATTCGACAAACGTCCCGGTGAGTTCCCGGGCGACATCCTCCGTCACCTCGCGGTTCATGGCGACGATCGAGCCGTAGGCCGAGACCGGGTCGACCTCCCGGGCGGCGATGTAGGTCTCGAGGAGGGCCTCCCCGGTCGCGACACCACAGGGGTTGTTGTGCTTGACGATGACCACGGCGCAGTCGTCGAACTCCCGGAGCAGGCCGACCGCGGCGTGGACGTCGAGGTAGTTGTTGTAGGACATCTGCTTGCCCTGGAGCGGCTGCTCCCCGGCGATGCCGGCATCGCCGTAAACGGCGGCTGCCTGGTGCGGGTTCTCGCCGTACCGGAGCGTCCTCCCGCCCCGGAACTGGAGGGTGAGGACATCGGGGAACGGCCGGTCGATGCCGGTGAGGTAGTTCGTGATTGCGCCGTCGTAGGCCGCCGTCCGGGCAAACGCCTTTGCCGCGAGGGCAAATCGCTCTTCGGGCGAGAACCCGCCCCGCCGGACGGCATCCGCAACCGTCCCGTAGTCGGCACTGTCCACCACGACCGCGACGTACTTATGGTTCTTCGCCGCCGCCCGCACCATTGCCGGACCGCCGATATCGATGTACTCGATCATCTCCTCCAGCGTTAGCCCCGCCTCCCTCATCGCCTCGAAGGGGTAGAGGTTCACCACCACGAGGTCGATCGGCTCGATGCCGTGCTCCTGCATCACGGCGTCGTCGATGCCGCGGCGCCCGAGGATGCCCCCGTGGATCCTCGGGTGAAGGGTCTTCACCCGCCCGTGCATCATCTCAGGAAAGCCGGTGTGGGTGGAAACATCGGTATACGGAACGCCTACCTCCTGCAGCGCGGCCCCGGTGCCGCCGGAACTCAGGAGCCGGTAATCGTGCTTGATAAGCACCTCTGCAAGATCGACGATGCCTGCCTTGTCCCAGACAGACAGCAGTGCCCACTTCATGAATACACGTGAGCGGGATAGAGGGATATATATTTGGCGCCGCCCACGAAACCGGCCGCGTTTCACCTGCCGGGTTCCGGTGCCGGGCAGCCTCCCTTCCACGGATCCGCATATCGACGGGAGAATACCAGCGGATGGGAGTCCAATCGGAAATCCGGCCCGTTACCGAAGACGGATGCCTGCGGCATACGTTAATATTATATAGAACCACATTACAATAAATAATCGAACTACTACATTAACATCATTTTGAAGCAGGTTAGGCGTATGAAGGAGGAGACATCCGAACCAAACGAGAAGCAACAGGATCTCGCAAACGAGGCGGATGCAGCATCTCCGGCGCTTGAAGAGCTGCAAAAGGCATATGACGACCTTAACAGCCGTCATCTGCGCCTTGCAGCAGATTTCGACAACTACCGCAAAAGGATGGACCGGGAACTCGACGCCCGTACAACGTTCGCCATCGAGGATTTCGCGGTGGAGTTGCTCGAGGTCGTGGACAACTTCGAGCGGGCGGAGAAGGCCGACGGTGCAGCCCTCACGGAAGGGATGGAGCAGATCAAGAAGCTCTTTACGACCATCCTCGAGCGGCACGGCATCGGGCCCATCGAATGCCGGGACCTTCCTTTCGACCCGGAACGGCACGAGGCGATAGCCTACGTGCCTTCGGACGCGGAGGAGGGCACCGTGATCGACGAGGTCGTTCGCGGATACTGTATGCAGGACAAGGTCATCAGATGCGCAAAAGTTGTAGTATCTAGAGGAAAGGAGGCATAAACACATGGTTTCTGAAAAAGTTCTGGGTATCGATCTTGGAACAACCAACTCGTGCATGGCAATCATGGAAGGCGGACGGGCGACGGTCATCGCCAACGCCGAAGGCGGCAGAACCACCCCATCCGTCGTAGCGTTCACCAAGGAAGGCGAACGGCTGGTCGGCAACGTCGCAAAGAGGCAGGCGATCACCAACCCGAACCGCACCATCCAGTCGATCAAGCGGAAGATGGGCACGAGCGACAAAGTCTCCATCGGGGACAAGACGTACACGCCGCAGGAGATCTCCGCGATGATCCTCCAGAAGATGAAACTGGACGCGGAGGAGTACCTGGGCGAGAAGATCGCGAAAGCCGTCATCACGGTGCCCGCCTACTTCAACGACGCCCAGCGGCAGGCGACGAAGGATGCAGGGACTATCGCCGGCCTCGAAGTGCTCCGGATCATCAACGAACCGACCGCGAGCGCCCTCGCTTACGGTATCGATAAGGAAGGCGAGTCCACGGTGCTCGTCTACGACCTCGGCGGCGGCACGTTCGATGTCTCCATCCTCCAGCTCGGCGACGGCGTCTTCGAAGTCAAATCGACCGCCGGCAACAACCGCCTCGGCGGCGACGACTTCGACAAACTGGTCGTCGACTACCTGGCCGACGAGTTCCGGAAGAAGGAAGGCGTCGACCTCCGGAAGGACCCGGTCGCCCTGCAGCGGCTGCGCGATGCGGCCGAGAACGCAAAGATCGAGCTCTCCACCGTCCAGAAGACCAACATCAACCTTCCCTACATCACCACGACGGAGAGCGGCCCCAAGTTCCTGGACACCGACCTGACCCGCGCGAAGTTCGAGCAGCTCATCGACGACCTCGTGGAATCGACCGTCGGGCCGGTGAAGCAGGCGCTCGCCGACGCCAAACTGGGCCCCGACGACATCGACCACGTCCTCCTCGTCGGCGGGTCGACCCGGGTGCCGCTCGTGCAGGAGACCGTGAAGAAGATCCTCAAGAAGGAGCCCGATAAAGGCATCAACCCCGACGAGTGTGTCGCTCTCGGCGCCGCCATCCAGGCCGGCGTGCTGACGGGCGAGACCAAGGACGTCCTCCTTCTCGACGTGACTCCGCTCTCGCTCGGCATCGAGACGCTCGGCGGCATCGCGACGAAGCTGATCGAGCGCAACACCACCATCCCGACGCGCAAAAGCCAGGTCTTCTCGACCGCCGCCGACGGTCAGACCTCGGTCGAGATTCACGTGATGCAGGGCGAACGGGCGCTCGCGAAGGACAACTTCGCCCTGGGCAAGTTCCAGCTCACCGGAATTCCGCCGGCACCCCGGGGGATCCCGCAGATCGAGGTCACGTTCGATATCGACGCAAACGGCATCGTCCACGTCTCAGCTAAAGACCTCGGCACCGGCAACGAGCAGTCGATCACCATCAAGCCGCAGGACTCCCGGCCTTCGGAAGCAGAGATCCAGCGGATGATGGGCGACGCCAAGAAGTTCGAGGCTGAGGACCAGATGAAGCGCGAGGAGATCGATCTGAGGAACACCGCTGATACCGCCATCTTCACTGCCGAGCGGGCTCTCAAAGACGCGAAGGATACGATCGAGGCTGCGGACAAAGAGAAGATCGAGAGTGCGATCGCCGACCTCAAGAAGGCGCTCGAGGGCGACGACCTCGATGCCGTCAAACAGAAGATGGACGCCCTGACCGAAGCGGTATATGCGGTCACGACGAAGATGTACCAGCAGGCACAAGCGGCTGCACAGCAGCAGCAAGCGGAGGGTGCCGCAAAGACGGATGATACCGTCGTCGATGCCGATTACGAAGTCAAAGAGTGAGGTCGATGGATCCGGACAGCTATTATGATACCCTGGGCGTCCCGCGTGACGCCGACGATAAGGAGATCAGGAAAGCCTACCGGGATCTGGCACGAAAATATCACCCCGATGTCTGCAAGGAGCCGGGGGCCGAGGAACGGTTCAAGAAGATCAACGAGGCCTACAGCGTCCTCTCAGACTCCCAGAAACGCGCCCAGTACGACCATCTGGGGCACGAGGCCTATAGCAGCGCATCCCGCGGTTCGTACTCCGGCGGGGGAGGGCACTCCGGCGGGTTCAACGCCGACTTCTCCGGGTTCGGGGACATCTTCGAGACCTTCTTCGGCGGCGGGGGCAGGCAGCGGGCCGGCCCGCGCCCCGGGGCCGACCTCCTGATGAAGATGCGCATAACGCTCGAGGAGGCGGCGTTCGGGACCGAGAAGGAGGTCGGCGTCGACCATGTCGAGTCCTGTCCTGCGTGCGACGGGTCGGGGAGCGAGACGAAGAAGACCACTACCTGTCCGACCTGCGGCGGCAGCGGCCAGATGCGGCAGATGAGCCAGTCCATCTTCGGGAACTTTGTCCGGATGGCGCCCTGCACCGCCTGCGGCGGGCGGGGGAAGATCCCTGAGACCCGGTGCAAGGCCTGCGGCGGGACCGGGCACCGGCGTGCCCGGCAGACCGTGAAGGTCAAGATCCCGCCGGGCGTGGATACGGGCATGCGCCTCCGGATGGAGGGCTACGGCGACGCCGGGGAGTACGGTGCGCCGAGCGGGGACCTCTACATCGAGATCACCGTCGCGCCGCACAGGACGTTCACCCGGCGGGGCGACGACCTGGAGACGACCGTCGATATCACCCCGGCCCAGGCTACGCTGGGCTCCGAGGTCGAGGTGCAGACGATCGACGGGCGCACCGTCGTCCTCGACATCCCGGCCGGCGTGCAGTACAACACCGGGCTGAAAATACGGGGCGAGGGCGTGCGGTGGCAGACGAAGCCCGGCGATATGCTGGTGCGGGTGCACATCGTCGTGCCCGAACGGCTGACGGAGGAGGAACGCGAACTCTATGGGCGCCTGCTCGAGATGGAGGGGAAGAAACCCTCCGCGAAGAAGGGCAAAGGCTTCTTCCAGGACGTCGTCGACAAGATGAAAGAATCGGTGAAGTGAGGGGGATTCCTCTTGCTTCGGCGGTTCGGTTTTTGCTGTCCCATCTCATAGGGGTTCAAGGATCTAATCCCTCACTCGTATCACGCTAAATAAATGTGAAATTGCCTCTTTAGTATGTAACCACTTTAAAGCAACTATATTGCCTAATAAAGAAAATGATTTAATCAACTTTGTGATAACAACATTTAATGGCAGACTTTGATACAAAAAGTCTATTCATCCGCTATAAGAATGAGCACTACAAATTGTTGAATTATAGTTTCATGTTTAAAGATGGATCTCTTGTTTTTACTTTTCCTAGAAAAGGGAACTCCGATCTGCACTGGAATTGGATGTGCCCAGTAAATAATACAGACGAGCATTCTGAGGTAGTCGAAATAAATGTTTCAAGACGCAAAGGCCACAAGATAACGTATCATACAAGCGGGCAAATAAACTATGATAATGATAGGAGAATCTATAGTGAGCCCTTATTTGACATAAAAAAGTTTTTTCCCTTTGCATATTACTCGATACCTTCTATCGAATTGTTAGATAAGGGTGCGCCAAAACAGGATAGCATAACTATAGATCTTGGAGAAGATACTGATACTCGAATTACGTTTACTCTTGGAATATCGCCCTGGAATGAAGTGTTACCGCACACATTTTACAACTTAAATATCCGTTATGAAGACTTATTCGCCTTACATTTGATAATCACTGTAGACACACTATTTACTATTCCGAAAGAATTTGAAGAGAGTCATTTCGTTTTTGGCTCTCCCAACATGGGACTGTGTAAAAGGATCTGTTGTTCACCGAATAACGCTTTAACTGCATTCCATCAAAAATTCAACAGGATACGAGATGTCATAATTTATTCTCCAAATTCTGAAGGGATATACCGTCTTATTTATGCTACAGAAATGAGAGTACCCCCACAGATAGAGATAGAATTTGAAGATGAAGAGTATATGCCCGAGATAGTGCATAAGACGAAGGCTTATGCATTATTTTATGTAAAAGATAAATATGGAAACAGGATTAAAAGGGAAGTAAAAATTAAATCCATTAATCTGGATGCCGAACTGTGAAAACATACATTGCAATTGTCAAAACGTCGAAGACAATAAAAATCCCGATACAGTGGACCGTGGGAGTATCGCCATAGGGGGAAGGGGCTGACGGGGAGGGGGGAGTATTCCCCCCTCCCCTGTCCCCACCCCCCCTCAGTGGCGATATCACCTCGAAATCCGTGTCAGGGATTTGGCGCAGGATGTCGTTTAATTCTCCTGGAGCGCACGTAAAAAACGTCCTAAACTATGTGGATCTTCAACCACGAGGTACTTTTGGGACGACTTCGGTGTATATGAAATCCCCGGGGCGTTATCATCGCTCTTTTCTGAAAAAGGCTGGTGAAGAATTGGTTTTTGTCCCATAAATGATTTATCCCGGAGCGATCAAGAGAGTGATTGTGGGTGCCGTAGGCGGCGCCTGCAATGATGCGGAGGTTCACCCGGCCAGTAGGGAATTGGATGGGTGAACGTCCCGCGCGCCCGGAGGCCAATGAGATCTACGCATTCCATGTACTTAACATGTGTGCCTCTCCTGCCTCCGGTAAACGAAGAAGGAGTTGAAACACATGAAATGAAAAACTGGAATGCAGGCATTCTCCATGCTCATCGCTATGTTGCTGGGATGTGCGGTGTTAATCCCGCTCGTAAGCGCGGGGGAGATCAGCAGCTCCCCGATGAAGGATCCGGGTTCCGGCGGAAAAGACCTGACCACCACCATGATCCTCAACCCCGATGGAACACTGACAAAAGTACCGGACACAGCCGCGACCGGGAAGACTCCCTTGCTGAAGGCCGTCGAAATCCCGGACACCTGGAAAAAACCGGACACCAGCGCATCAAAATCAGTGCCATCCGATCAGGACTGGGCATATCTCCGAAGTATCATGACTGGTTTATCCGACGAGGAAAAGGATCGGCTGGTTGAAGAAACGAAGCAGATTTACAATGGAACCTCAGCCCTCTCAAAGGAGGAACAGTCAAAGGTCCTGCAGCAGATCGGTGAATTCCTCGTTCAGGCCTAGGACAGTACTCCGACCATTCTATGGGCCGGTGCCAACGGGCACTGGCAGATGTCAATCATCGCCGCCGATTGTCTCAACTTCGTGACAGATGAACACACCACCACACTCGGTGACTATAGCGGCTGGGCGGATCTCAACAGGGATCGGCCTCCCCTTTCCGGGCTTATCCTGAACCGCCATTCCTGGGTGTTCGATGAACCCGGTGTCCCGGGATTCGACAACTACGGACCAGATTCCTGCGAATATTTCGAATTTCAGGCGCGGACCAAAATGAACCAGTACGATGTGGATGGGGCATATGTCGATATTGGCAAGGGCCTCCACTATATCGAAGACCTGGGTTGTCCGTTCCACACATCAGTGCTCAATGGTCAGGCGCACCATTTAGCCTACGAAGAGTGGGTGTCATCGTACTGGAGCGAGTTGGAGTCAGCTCTCTGGGTTGACAGGTATTATCGCATAGAGGATCCGTCAGATGCGTCAGAGTACCTCGCTTGGTATTCCCACCAAAAGCTTGCAAGGATCTGCGACATAATGAATACCCCTAATTGGGAAAGTACGCCTGCACTAACACAGGAGATGGTCACCATTACCCGGGACCTGCTAAGGGAAACGGCGATGATGAATATGGGGATGATCGATTACGTGACCAGGTACAATTCCCCGAACACAATCGGCGAGAACCGGGTCGCAATCTCGGACTACACAACTTCATATGCATATATTGACAACATCGCGTGCAGCGAGAATATGTACTTGTGTACGTATATCACCCACACCTATATCGGAGATCTTGAGATCTGGCTCGGTTGGAAGGACGAATCGTCACCGACCTACACTGAGACAAAGATCTGGGATCACCAGGGGGATGGCACCGATAATCTCGCCTTGTGCATCAATGCGGTCGGATTCCAGAACATCCACGACTGGAGACTCCGGGTTACCGACAGTTACGGCGGAGATCAAGGCTACATCGAGGAGTTCTACGACCTCGTCGGATAAACGCTCTATCCTTTTTTAGCTTATGGGAAAATCACATCTTATGAAATACTCGCTGGCGCTGGCATCCGCAGTATTCTTCTGGATGCCGGTTACCTACGCCCTGTTGCTGATATACCCGTATAGCGGTCCGGTCCTGTTTACTGCGGTTCTGATTGCGACGTGCACCCTATCCATCGCCGGTATGCTGCTCACCCTCCTTTCAGGGAAGTTCATGAAACCGGTTCAACGGTATCTCGTCGTCCCGCTCATCCTGGATCTTCTCGCTGTCCTCATGTTAGGGGTGTTCCTTGTTCTCATCGGCGGATCGATTCCACGCGGCATTCCAGAGTCATACTGGGCTAGCTGGGCAGCCGGGACATTGCTCCTCGCCCCCTGTTCCATGGCGGTGTTCTATGCCATCCCGGCAGACCAGCGGGTCAAATCTGTGTCTATTGCACTCACCGCAATCATGTGTGTACCCGCCACAACCGCCATGGTTATTCTGGTGCGGGACTTTCCGCACGGGATGTTCGAGTCGGCGCTCGGGATGATGGCGATATACTGGATCGTATGCATGCCCGTGATCGGGGTATGTTATCTCGCCATGGCATGGAATGCGAAGGATGGGTGACTCAAGAAACACCACCTCGTAATCGCATCTCTTGTGCTCCTCGATTGCCACCGAGAGCACCTGCAGAGGGGTGGAGCGGACCGGAGAGTGGAATGTTGCGGCATGTTCACCAGGCCGCAGTTTCGGACTGCTCGGTTCGAACGGCGCCGGAAAAAGCACCCGTATCCTGATGTCCGTCGAGATCATCCGGCAGACCCCGGGTGCGTGCTCCATCGACGGAGTCGAGGCCGCCGCCCACCCGAGGGGTGAAGAAAAAGAATGATAAACCGCAGGAGATCGATGACGACGCCCGCACCATCTGGTGCAACGAGATGCTGTATGAGGGGATTGAGGGGTGAAGGACGGGGGCGATCCACGTGCCGATACAACTACCGCCTTTTTTGCGCTGATCGTTCCCTATTTTATGTCTTTTTGCAATAACATGGGCACTAGAATATGAGCGTACTCCCGGAACACAAAACTGGCAAACTGCGATAAAATCCCATACAGTGGACCGTGGTGGCCTGCGCATCTGACGATGCTCGAACTCCGCCTGCCCCCGCACCTTGCGGTGCTCAAGCTCCGTTCCGGAGGAACGTCGCACCTTCGGGCACGCATCGTCTATCGCCATTGGGGAACGACGCCCTGCAGGAGCGGGGTTCGAGCACCGAAGGTGCGAGGAGGGGCTGACGGGGAGTGCGACGGTTCGTAGAACGACTGTCCGTTGGACAGGAGTTCGAGAAGACCGAAGGTCTTCGAGGAACGGAGCTCGACCACCGTCGGGTGGGGAGGGGGAGCATCCCCCCTCCCCTGTCTCTACCCCATAGTGGGCGCCTGTAACCCCCACTCGAAGCCCTCCGGTCTTCTCGAGCTCCGGACGTGCCGTCCGTCGCACCCCACCCGGCCTCCGGCCTCCTCAGACGCACCTTCGGTGCTCATGCTCCGGCCCCAAGGCCCGTCGCACTCCACACCTTCGGTGCTCATGCTCCGGCCCCAAGGCCCGTCGCACTCCACACCTTCGGTGCTTAAACTCCTGCCGTTCCGGCAGTCGTTCCCCGCCCCTCAGGGGCGGGGGCAGTGCGTGGCGATATCCACCTGAAATCTGTGTACGGGTATGTTTGGTCGAATGGGGCGTGATAACTCAAAGAGTGTGCGGTGTAAGCACTCTCAAATATAAGAACTCACCCGCCCACCATGCAGGAAAACCTCCTTCTGCACCACCGCCCCCACAACCGGCATACTCTTTTCCCCCTGCGCGCTTATCCTCCTATGAGGATTACCATGCGGAGTGAGACGGTAAAGATTGGCTACCAGCGTGCCCCGAACCGGGCGCTGCTCAGGTCGCTCGGCGTGACCGACCGGGAGATGGACCAGCCCTTCATCGGGGTAGCGAACGCCTACAACACCATCGTCCCCGGGCATATCCACCTCCGGTCCCTCTCGCAGAAGGTGCAGGAAGGGGTCGCGGCCGCGGGCGGCACGCCGTTCGAGTTCGGGACCATCGGCATCTGCGACGGGATCGCGATGGGGCACGAGGGGATGCGGTATTCCCTTCCCTCGCGGGAGAACATCGCCGACGCCGTCGAACTGATGGTCGAGGCGCACCGGTTCGACGGCCTGGTCTGCGTCTGCACCTGCGACAAGATCGTCCCCGGCATGCTCATGGCGGCGGTGCGGTGCAACATCCCGGCGATCGTCGTCACCGGCGGCCCCATGCTCCCCGGTTACGCGGCAGGCCGCGAACTCTCCCTCATCGACGTCTTCGAGGGCGTGGGCCGCGTCGCCGCCGGCACGATGAGCGAGGAGGAGCTCGGGAAACTCGAGTGCGCGGCGATGCCCGGGTGCGGCAGCTGCCAGGGGCTCTACACCGCAAACACCATGGCGTGCGTGACCGAGGCGCTGGGCCTCTCCCTCCCGGGATGCGCGGCCATCCCTGCGGTCGACGCGGCGAAACTCCGCATAGCCCGTGAGAGCGGGGAGCGGGCGGTCGGCCTCGTTCGGGAGGGCGTCCGCCCCCGGGATATCGTCACCGAAACGAGCCTTGCGAACGCGATAAGGGTGGACATGGCGCTCGGGGGATCGACGAACACAGTGCTCCACCTGATGGCCGTCGCCCTGGAGGCGGGTGCCCCCCTCGACCTCGAGACCTTCAACGCCGTTGGCGAAGTGACCCCGCACATCTGCCACATGCAGCCCGGGGGGCCGCACTCGATGCTCGCCCTCCACCGTGCGGGGGGCATCCCTGCGGTCCTGAAGATGCTTGAGGGCTACCTCGACGACGCCCCGACGGTCTCGGGCCGTTCGGTCATCGAGATTGCGAAGAATGCACGGGTCGCCGACCCGGACGTGATCCGGACGGCCGATGCCCCGGTCAGCCCTGCCGGAGGCCTGAAGGTCGTGCGAGGAACGCTTGCCCCCGACGGCGCCGTCGTCAAGTGCGCCGCCGTCCCGGAGGCGATGTGGCGGCACCGGGGGCCGGCACGGGTCTTCGACGGTGAAGATGCTGCGATGGAGGCGATCCTCCACCGCGAGATCGCGGAGGGCGATGTCGTCGTGATCCGCTACGAAGGGCCGCGCGGAGGACCCGGGATGCCCGAGATGCTCTCGCCGACCTCGGCGCTGATGGGCCTCGGCTATGCCCGGGTCGCCCTGGTGACTGACGGGCGCTTCTCGGGTGGCACCCGGGGACCGTGCATCGGGCACATCGCGCCCGAGGCTGCGGTCGGCGGGCCGATCGCTCTCGTGGAGGACGGCGACGAGATCGTGATCGATCTCTACGCAAAACGCCTCGACCTCTCCGTCGATTCAGCGACCCTGGATGAGCGGCGTCGGGCCTGGAAGCCGCCGGCAAGCCGGCTTACTGGTGTGCTCGCCCGGTACGCACGGACCGTCGAGCAGGCGAACCTCGGCGCCGTCCAGAGATAACCTTCTTTTTTGGCGGGGAGCGCATACCCCTCGCCGGTACCGTGGCCCCGATCGGAGACCGTTGCTATAAATAAACGTACGTTGTTAAGCACCTCTTCCTCAATGCCGTGGCGCATGCAGTACCCGAATCCCCGATCCGTCCATTGATGCGCAGGGGTGCTCCGGTGTATCGGCCGTTGTTCCGGGCCGGAATTCCGTTCGTTTGTCCTGATCCCGGATTGCTCTCCCACCCTCGACATCCGGCCGTATACATTTTTAAACCTCTGGACATAATCCCCTCTTCAGGCGCCCCCGTCCGGGACGGCCGCCCACATCAGCCTTACGGAGTATATGGATGATCGATAAATTTCTTGAGGGTAACAAGCGCTTCCTGAAAGAAGACTTTGCAAAGGACCCCGAACATTACGGCCCGCTTGTATCAAGCCAGCACCCGGAAGTCCTCTGGGTAGGATGCTCCGACTCAAGAGTGGACCCCGAGCGCATCACCGGCGCGAAGGCCGGGCAACTCTTCGTACAGCGGAACATCGGCAACATCGTCCCGATTCACGACTGGAACTTCGCGACCGTGCTCGAGTACGCAGTAAACCACCTCAAGGTCGGAGATATCGTCATCTGCGGGCACTCGAACTGCGGTGCCATAAAGGCGCTGGACCACGAGAGCGAGGACGCGTATGTCCCGCTCTGGCTGAATAACGCGGTGGAGGCGAAACGCCGGGTCGATGAGAGGATCCCGGCGCCGAAGAGCCCCGAAGAAGAGAAGAACCGGCTCCGCCTCATCGAGATCGAGAACGTCGCCCTGCAGCTTGAGCACCTCCGCACCTACCCGCCGGTCAGGGCCGCGGAAAAAGAAGGACGGGTCAAACTTCACGGCCTGTACTTCGACCTTGCGACCGGAGAGTTGGAGAAGATATTCTAGGACTCTTCAAGCGCATAATCAATCTCTTCTTTTATCAGATCGAGCGAAACCCTCCCGATCGACGTAAGACGTCCGTTAACAAGGATAATCGGGATGGGGGGGTGGCGTTCCTCGATGATCTCCCTGATGTGGTCGGGCATCTCCTCGTCGAGCAGCGTCGTCTTCACCTCGACCCTTTCGCCGTAATCGGCGAGAAGTTCGTCGCGCAGGGCGCCGATGGCGTCCATAAGGCTATTGGACGGGTAACAGGTCTCAAGGCCGCAGGATCTCGTCTCGTCGCAGGGAAACGGACCGCATTCGGATTCCGCAAAGCCGACAATCTCAACAGTCACTTCTGCCATGCATCATCGGTGGGGGACGAATGCTATATTAGCCTTCGTCTCGAGGAGTAAGCAGCGCGCGCAGCGCCGCCCGGACGTCGCCCTCAACTCCCTCGATCTTCTCCACGTCCCGGACCCGGTCGAGGTCGCCGATCAGCACCGGCTCGGCGGGAAGGATACCCAGGTTCTCCATGAACGCGTCGACCACGTGCGCTACACAGACAAACGGCTCGGCCCCCCGCCGTCCCGCGACGGCGACGAGCAGGCCCCGGGCGTGCACCTCTCTGCCCAGTATCTTCTCCCGGGCATGGAGCCACTGGCAGCGGTCCATCACCGCTTTGAGGGGCGCCGGGACGGTGCTGGTGTAGACCGGCGTGCATACGACGATGATGGAGGCGGCCTCAAGTGCCCGGATGATCCCGGGCATATCGTCTTCGACCGGGCAGTAGCCGTAGTCGTAGCAGGTGTAGCAGCCGGCGCATGCCCTGATATCCATCTCCTGCAGGTAGAAGACCCGGGAAGAGAGGCCGGCCCGGGCGGCCTCGTCGTCGCACCACGACGCAATCTTCGCGGAGTTCCCGAACCGGCGTGGGCTCCCCTGCAGGATGACGACGTCGGTCGTGCCGCTGTCCGGGAGCGGGCGGGTAAAAAGACGGGGGCGGGTGTAGACGTGGGGGCGGGCTGCAACGTCGTGCACGAGCCGGGAAAAGACGATCTCCGCCACTTCCTGGGTATCGAAGAGGGAGCCCGGCGGCGCCTCGTAGGAGTTGATCGCGTAGGTGTAGACCGTTTCGGTGCCGTGGAGAACTTCGACGGTATACCGGATCATGCCCGGATAGATGCTTCCTAAGTCATCAAGGGTGAGCCTGACGGTAAACGTCCCTTCCGGTGTCTCGATGGATTGGATCTTCTCCGCTGCGCTCTCGACCATTGTGTGTCCCTGGAGCTCATCGGTATTCAATGTTTCGGGTATCCGGGGGCCCGCCGTTTCGGGTTTCCGACAGGGTTGCAGGGGCAGGCGTCCGATCAGTCATTACCGTTAATAAGGAATCTGATCCACATGGTATGGTAATTCATGAAGGCGGTTCTGGGTCTTGAAGACGGAACATTTGTTGTAGGGGATGGTTTCGGCGTTGAGGGGACATGTTCCGGGGAACTCGTCTTCACGACGCAGATGACCGGTTACATGGAGGCATTGACTGACCCCAGTTATGCCGGACAGATTTTGATGTTTACGTATCCCCTTATCGGGAATTACGGCGTGGACCTGCAGAATTTCGAGAGTCCGCTGGTTCATGCGCGCGGCTGCATCGCACGTGAGATCGCTGCGGCACCCACGACGCAACCCTCGGTTGCGGAGTTTTTTGAAGAGAACGGTCTTTTGGGGATGTCGGGCGTCGATACCCGCAGCCTGACGATAAAGACCCGGACGGTCGGCACGCTCCGTGCCTCACTCATCGTCGGCAGCGATGACGGCGAAGAAGCGGTCCGGCGCGCCCGGGCCGTCTCCCCCATCGGCGACGTCGACCTTATCGGGAGTGTCTCCTGCGCTGAGCCGTACCGGATCAGCGGCCTCGGAAAACGGATCGCCGTCATCGACCTCGGGGTGAAGCGGCATATCCTTGAAAGTCTCAAATACCGTGGTGCCGACCTCCACGTCTTCCCGCACTCCGCCGCACCTGACGAGGTGATGGGCGCAAAGCCCGACGCACTCTTCATCACCAACGGTCCCGGCGACCCGAGGAGGGCAACGCACGCTATCCGGTGCGTCCGCGACCTCGCCGGGGAGGTGCCGGTCATCGGTATCTGCATGGGCATCCAGGTTGCCGCCCTCGCGCTCGGCGCCGAGACCTACAAGATGATGTTCGGCCACCGGGGGACGAACCAGCCGGTCCGTTACAAGGACGGGAGCATCTACATCACGACGCAGAACCATGGGTTCGCGGTGGACGAGGAGACCCTGCCGGAGGACTGCATCGTCTCGTACCGGAACGTGAACGACGGTACGGTCGAGGGGTTCGAGAACCGCGACCTCAACATAACCTGCGTCCAGTTCCACCCGGAGGCGCACGGCGGACCCCGGGATACGGAGGTGCACTTCTTTGACCGCATATACAGGGAGATTCCATAATGCCGAAGAAATCTCATATCAAGAAAGTCCTCCTCATCGGTTCCGGCCCCATCCAGATCGGGCAGGCGGCCGAGTTCGACTTCTCGGGCTCGCAGGCCTGCCGCGCGCTCCGGGAAGAGGGCGTCGAGGTCGTCCTGATCAACTCGAACCCCGCAACGATCCAGACCGACCCCGATATGGCCGACGTCATCTACATCGAGCCCTTAAAAGCCGAACTCATTGCAAAGATCATCCAGAAGGAAAAGCCGGACGGGATCCTGAGCGGCATGGGCGGCCAGACCGGCCTCAATATGACCGCGGAGCTCGCGGAGATGGGTGCGCTTGAGGGCGTGGAGATCCTCGGGACGCCGCTTGAGGCGATCTACCGGGGAGAAGACCGGGAACAGTTCCGCGACCTGATGAACGCCATCGGCGAACCTGTCCCGAAGAGCATGATCCTCGAGAACATGAACCAGATCGACGAGGCGATCCGCGAGGTCGGTCTCCCGGCGATCATCAGGCCGGCATACACCCTGGGCGGCTCCGGCGGCGGTGTGGCGCACACGCCTGAGGAGATGCGGCGGATCATCGAGATCGGGCTCGCCCGCTCCCGGATCCACCAGGTCCTGGTGGAGGAGAGCGTCGCCGGGTGGAAGGAGATCGAGTTCGAGGTGATGCGGGACGCGTCCGACACCTGCATCATCGTCTGCGGCATGGAGAACGTCGACCCGATGGGCATCCACACCGGCGAGAGCGTCGTCGTCGCGCCTATCCTCACCCTGCGGGACGACGAGTTCCAGACGCTCCGGACCGCCGCGATAAAGATCATTCGGGCGCTCGACGTCCAGGGCGGATGCAACATCCAGTTCGCTTATCGGGACGGCGACTACCGGATCATCGAGGTGAACCCCCGGGTCTCGCGGTCGTCCGCGCTCGCGTCCAAGGCGACCGGCTACCCGATTGCCCGGGTGGCGGCAAAGATCGCAATCGGGCTCCGGCTCGACGAGATCATGAACACCGTGACCGGCGTTACCCCGGCATCCTTCGAGCCCGCCGTCGACTACGTGGTGGTGAAGGTGCCCCGGTGGCCGTTCGACAAGTTCAAGTCCGCGGACCGGACGCTCACCACGGCGATGAAGAGCACCGGCGAGGTGATGTCGATCGGGCGGACGGTCGAGGAGGCGTTCAAGAAGGCGCTTCGGTCGCTCGACAACGACATGCAGCGGCACACGAACCCAAGTGAGATCCGGATGATCCTTACGTCTCCGACGGACGAGCGGTTCGGGTGCCTCTTCGATGCCTTCCGCGAGGGATTCACGGTCGGGGAGGTTGCCGACCTCACTGCCATCACGCCGTTCTTCCTTGAGAAGGTCAAGAACATCGTCGACCTGGAGCGAAAACTACAGGCCGCTTTTGCGCCTGAGGACGTCAGGGCCGCCCGGCGTTACGGTTTCTCGGACGAAGATCTCCAGGCGTTGACGGGGAAGACCGTCGACGAGCTTGCGGCCCTCTCCGGAACGCCGACCTACAAGATGGTCGATACCTGCGCCGCCGAGTTCCCGGCGACGACGCCCTACTTCTACTCCACCTGGGAGGAGGGGTGCGAGTTGACACGGGACGGCGCCAAAAAGGTGCTGATCCTCGGTTCCGGGCCGATCCGGATCGGCCAGGGAATCGAGTTCGACTACTGCACCGTCCACGCGGTGATGGCGCTCCGCGAGGAAGAGGGGATCGAGGTTCATATCGTCAACAACAACCCCGAGACAGTCTCTACCGACGCCGACACCTCCGACCGGCTCTTCTTTGAGCCGATGCAACTCGAGGACGTCATAAACATCCTCAAGAAGGACGACTACTACGGCGTCATGGTCCAGTTCGGCGGCCAGAACTCGGTGAACCTGGCCGTGCCGCTGGACGCCGAGATCAAACGCCTCGGCCTTCCTACGAAGATCCTCGGGACGTCACCCGACGCCATGGATGCGGCGGAAGACCGCGACCGGTTCAGCCGGCTCCTCACCCGGCTCGGGATCCCGAGCCCGGCGAACAGTTCTGCCTACTCGGAGGAGGAGGCGCGGAGGATGGCCGGGGAGATCGGCTACCCGGTGCTGGTCAGGCCGTCCTACGTCCTCGGCGGGCGGGCGATGGAACTCGTCCACGACGAGGCCGAACTTGAGAGTTACATCAAGGAGGCCGTCAGGGTGAGCCGGAAGCACCCGGTGCTGATCGACTCCTTCCTCCAGAACGCCGTCGAGATCGACGTCGATGCGGTCTGTGACGGAACCGACATCCTGATCGGCGGCATCATGGAGCATATCGAGTGGGCCGGCGTCCACTCCGGCGACTCGGCCTGCGTCATCCCGCCGCAGTCCCTCTCGCCTTCGGTAGTCGCGCGGGTGCGCGATTACACGAAGAAGATCGCCCTCGGCCTCGGAGTCGTCGGGCTGATCAACATCCAGTATGCCGTCAGAAACGACGTCGTCTACGTGCTGGAGGCGAACCCGCGTGCGAGCCGGACGGTGCCGTTCGTCGCGAAGGCGACGGGCATCGCGCTTGCGAAGATTGCGGCGAAGGTGATGGTCGGCAGGAAGCTTGCCGATATGGGTATCGCCGAGCGGGAGATCGAACACGTTGCGGTGAAGGAGGTGCTCCTGCCCTTCAACAAACTCCCCGGCGTCGACACCGTGCTCGGGCCGGAGATGAAGAGCACCGGAGAGGTGATGGGCATTGACTACGACTTCGGTCGTGCCTACTACAAGGCGTGCACCGCCGCGGACAACACCCTGCCGACGACCGGAAACGTGTTCATCTCGGTGACGGACGAGCAGAAGGAGGAACTCCTGCCGGTCGCGCGGAAGCTCCGGGAGCTCGGCCTCTCTCTCTACGGGACGAGCGGGACGGTCGATTTCCTCACCCAGAACGGCGTTGAGGCAAACCTGGTCAGGAAGGTCCAGGAAGGGTCCCCGAACGTCATCGATGCCATGCGTTCGGGCAGTATCCGGTTGATCATCAACACCCCGGCGGACAAGGCGTCCCGGCAGGACCACATCCAGATCATGCGGGCCGCCGTCGATTACGGCATCCCCTACATCACCACGCTCCAGGCGGCGCGGGCAGCGGCGATGGCGATCGACGCCATCAAGCGCGAGGAGGTCACCCTCGAACCGCTTGGGCACTACCACGGGCTGGCGTAATTCGCCCCTCGCGCACTTTTTTTCTATCGAACTTCCTAGCCTCTTGCCGGAAGCACGGGGAGACTTTGGAGAGGAACCGTGCATGGCTTCCCACCGGCTATCGCCATGACTGCCCCCGCCCCCCTGGGGCGGGGTGCGATGGGCCATGGGGCCGGAGCAGGAGCACCGTAGGTGTGGAGGAGGAGCGCGAAGCGCGGGCGGGGTGGGGGCTACGAATGGAGAGAGTTTTACGCGATGGAGACAGGGGAGGGGGGCTGCACCCCCCTCCCCACCTAACGGTGGTCGAGCTCCGGGCGTTCCGCCCATCGCACTCCCCGTCGGCCCCTTCCCCAGTGGCGATAAACGATGCGTGCCCCAAAGGGGCAGGCGGAGTTCGAGCACCGTCAGGTGCGCAGGCCACCACGGTCCACTGCACGGGGAGATGCTGGGAATGAACAGGGTTCCGGCTCGCTGCCGGGATACGGCTTTCCACCCAGTATCGTCATGGCTACACATCTCTTCACTGATGGAGACAGGGGAGTTCACCTCACGAACCCTTTCATAAATCCTCCTGCAAGGATGGCGGGGGAGAAGTGCTAGGGAAGAGTGGGGGCCGCCAGATAGCAAGCCAACAGGGTACGCGAAGCGTATAACACGAGCTGAAAAAAAGAGGGGGTTATGCTCTCCCGAGCCAGGCATTGACCTTCTCGGGGTTGGCATCGACCCATGCCTTCGCGGCTTCCTCTTCGGGCGTGCCGTCAGCGATGTCGGTCATGACCGAGGCGATATCCTCGCTGGTCCACTCGAATCGGGTCAGGATGCCGTAGGCCTCCGGATCGTCGGTCGCGAGACCCTGCCGCGCGAGGGTCACGACGTCCTCGGCTCCGCCGTAGACGCCCTTCGGGTCTTCAAGGAATTTGAGGTCGTAGCGGCCGAACTTCCAGTGCGGCGACCATCCGGTCACCACGACCCACTCCTCGCTGTCGATGGAGGAGCCCAGCTCCGCCGCCATGCCGGCACTGCTGCTGGCAACCAGTTCGTAGTTGAGGCCGTACTCATCGATGGCCTGCTCGGTCCGGGTCATGATGCCCGCACCGGGCTCGATGCCGACGATCCTGCCGCCGAACTGATCGGAGACGCCGTTCATCTCCTCGATCGAGTCGATGGTCACGTAGGTTGGGACGACGAGTCCTATACGTGCCGCTGCGGGGATGTTTTCATTGACATAATCTATCCGGTCACCGTACTGCTCCCAGTAGTGTTCATGGGTATGCGGGAGCCATCCGGTCGTCGTGAAGTCGACGTCCCCGTTGGCGAGCGCCTGGAAGAGCGGCCCCGCGTCTACTGCGACCAGGGTGACGTCGTATCCTGCTTCTTCAAAGACTTGCTTCATCACGTTGGTGCTCGCTATGGCACAGTCCCACGTGACGTAGCCGATGCTGATCTCCTTTTTGGGCTCGGCCGACTGCGTACCGGTGCAGCCGGCAGAGAAGAGGCAGAGCATCAGGATTAAACCCATCAGTGCGAGCAGGCTTCCAATCTTTCGAACCATATTTCACCTTGTAGATTTTTGCCCCGCCAGAAGGCGGGCAGATTGCATTCAGAACCCGGCTGTGTGGGGTTCCGGGTTCTCACGAACTGTCCGGGACGGCGATTCGCCGATAGACCGGACATAGAGCAGAGGTGGCGGTACATGCCACTCCTGGCGTGTCTGCACCCCAGGGCAAAAAGGCCAGATTTTGACCAGTTCAACGTATGCTCCTAACATTATATAGGTTTTACGGGTTCCGTTTGATGAACGGAACCTTCCTGAAACCTGATTTTAAAGTGTGTGCAGCCGGGAAACCATTCCCGATACGTCGACAATCCGCCATCTGTTTGGACGGTATGGCAGAGAATGCGGGGTGATGAGCAGGGCCACTCATTCTCCTTGAAAATACTATTGGGATTGGTTACCGGCTCTCATGCTGCGGCACAAGGTTCTGGGTGATCCGATCGAGGGTGATCGCGATGATCACGATGGCAAGCCCCGCCTCAAATCCCATACCGATATCCACCCGCTGGATACCCACGAGCACCTGGTAGCCGAGCCCTCCTGCCCCGATCATCGATGCGATGACGGTCATGGAGAGGGCGAGCATGATGCACTGGTTTATCCCTGCCATGATCGTGGGGAGCGCGACCGGGAGCTGCACTTTGAGGAGTTTCTGCCGGGGCGTGGAGCCGAAGGCGTCCGCAACCTCGATCAGTTCTGTTGGCACCTGCCGGATCCCGAGGTTGGTGAGGCGCAGCGCCGGCGGCATCGCGAAGACGACCGTCGCGATGATCCCGGGAACACTCCCGAGGCCGAAGAAGATCACGGCGGGAATGAGGTAGACGAACGAGGGCATGGTCTGCATGAAGTCGAGGGCCGGCCGGAGCGCGGCGTTCAGCGGGTCGCTCCCTGCAGCCGCGATCCCGAGCGGGATCGATATCGCGAGCGCGAGGATCGTCGAGACGAGGACGAGTGCAAGGGTGAGCATGGCGAGATCCCAGAGTTGAAGGTCCCAGATCAGCAGCAGGCCGAGCGCGGTGAGCACCGCCAGTTTGATATCGCGCCGGGTGACGAACCAGACCAGCACGGTCGCGAGGAGGATCAGGACGGGTGGCGGTATGAGGATCAGAAGATCCTGAAACCCGCCGATGAGGAATCGCAGTCCTTCACTGACGGCGTCGAGCAGCCAGCCGAAGTAGTTCTCGATCCAGTCAACGAGCGCTTCGACGGCGTCTCCTACGGGCAGTTTAGGCAGTTGCATCGGCATCCTCCCCTTTTCGTGCGAGAGCTGCAAGGATGGCGCCGCGGGATATGACTCCCCTGAGCCTGCCCGTGTCGTCCGCCACCGCCACAGGGTAGGGGCTCTCGACGATCAGCGAGATGATGTCGCCGAGCGAGGCATCGGGAGCCACGACGGGAACGTCGGTAATGAGGATATCGGCCATCTGTTTTCCCTTCTTGACGGCCTCGGCGGCGTCGTCGAGCGTCACCCGTCCACGAAGCAGGCGCTGGCGGGTGACGACGAAGATCCCCGGGATATCGTGCTCCTCCATGAGGTGCAGGGCCACCCTCGGCCCCGCGGTGCACTGGGCAACCGGTTCGGGGCGGCGCATCACGTCGCTTGCCGAGAGAACCCTGGTCAGGTCCACGTCGGCGACGAACTTCTCGACGTAGGCGTTTTCGGGGCTCGTCAGGATCTCCTCCGGCGTGCCGATCTGCACGATTGCACCGTCCTTCATCAGGGCGATGCGGTCACCGAGTTTCAGGGCCTCGTCGAGATCGTGGGTGACGAAGATGATCGTCTTGCCGAGCCGTTGCTGGAGGTCCAGCAGCTCGTCCTGCATGTCCCTGCGGATGAGCGGGTCGAGAGCGCTGAACGCCTCGTCCATCAGGAGTATATCCGGGTCGCTGGTGAGCGCCCGGGCAAGCCCGACCCGCTGCTTCATGCCGCCGGAGAGCTCGCCGGGCATGCTCGCCCCGTAACCGCCGAGCCCCACCATCTGGAGCACTTCTTCGGCTTTCCTGTGGCGCTCGTCTGCCGGGATGCCCTGGATCTCAAGGCCGAAGGCGACATTGTCGAGAACCGTCTTGTGCGGGAGGAGAGCGAAGCTCTGGAAGATCATGCCCAGCTTGCGCCGCCGGGTCTCCCGGAGTTCCTCCTGGCTCATCCCGACGATATCTTCGCCGTCGATCCGTATTTCGCCCTCTGTAGGGTCGATAAGCCGGTTGATGCAGCGCAGAAGCGTCGATTTTCCACTCCCGGATAGCCCCATCAGGACAAATGTTTCGCCCGGCATGACCTCGAACGAGACGCTATTGAGAGCCAGCGTCGAGCCGGTCTCGCTATAGATCTCCTCTTTCGAGCGGCCGGATCCATGGAGTTCCAGCGCCGTCTCGGGATTCTGCCCGAATATCTTGGTCAGGCTCCTGACACTGATTATTGGTTGCAGCGATGTTGTGTTATCTGTGGGTAGCTTCTCAAAAATGACGGAACCCTCCAGCTTCACGATTTCTATTTTATCTGCTTTATAATTTCGGGTTTCGCAAAATGCCGAGAAATAGCAGGATTTTTAATTTTTACTGTATTTTGCACGGTATTTGGTGGTGTGGCGGGAGGATGTCCGTTATCCCGCAATTTAATGCCGTTTTGCCAATAATTCTTTGTATAACGTTCATTTTTCCCGGATCGCGATCGCCGGGGATCCCGGCCGCGCAGAAAGGTGCCGGGGTCGTGGAACCGCCGTTGCGGGTGCCCCCTACACCTCTGCGCCCCTGCTCGCCGGCATCTCCCTCCACCCGGAAATACCGGGAATGGTTGGGATTCCTGCCGGTGCGTCCGTCCATACCATTTCTTTTATTGGGTGAAAGGTCAAACCAATGTAGATTACTCCAGACTGCCTGTTAGGCAGGGAACCAGGAACGCGGAGATCAGTACCATGGAAAAGGGAAAAGTCGTCCTAGCATTTTCGGGAGGTCTCGACACCTCCATCTGTATCCCCCTCCTGCGCGAGCATTACGGGTTCGACGAGATTGTCACCGTTGCCGTCGACGTGGGACAGCCCGAGGAGGAGATTACCCGGGCAACCGAGAAGGGCCGGATGCTTGCAGACAATCACTATACCATCGATGCCAGGGAGAAGTTTGTAGCCGACTGCATCTTCCCCTCGATCAGGGCGAACGGGTCGTACGAGGGCTACCCGATGGGCACGGCGCTTGCCCGCCCGCTGATCGCCGAAGAGATCGTGAAGGTCGCAGAGCAGGAAGGCGCGTCGAAGATCGCACACGGGTGCACCGGCAAAGGAAACGACCAGCTCCGGTTCGACTTCATCTTCAGGTCCGCCGGATACGACATCATTGCACCGATGCGGGAGATGAACCTGACCCGCGAATGGGAGATTTGCTACGCGCAGGAGCACAACGTCCCGGTGACCGTGGCGAAGGACAAGCCCTACAGCATCGACGAAAACTGCTGGAGCCGGAGCATCGAGGGCGGCAAACTCGAAGACCCGGCCTTCCACCCGCCCGAGGAGATCTACGCCTGGACGGTGTCGCCGCAGGAGGCTCCCGACGCCACGGAGGAGGTCAGGATCGAGTTCGAGCAGGGGGTTCCGGTCGCTCTCAACGGGAAGAGGCTTCCCGGCCTCGCCCTGGTTCGGGAGGTGAACCGGATCGCCGGAAGAAACGGTGTGGGCCGCAACGATATGGTCGAGGACCGGATCCTCGGCCTGAAGGCCCGCGAGATCTACGAGCACCCGGCCGCGACCGTCCTGCTCGCGGCGCACAGCGACCTCGAACGCCTCGTCCTGACCCGCTCGGAACTCGCGTTCAAGCGTATCGTCGACGACAGGTGGTCCGAGCTCGCCTACATGGGGCTCGTGCACGAACCGCTCTTCTACGCCTTGAACGCGTTCATCGACAGGACGCAGGAGCGGGCCAGCGGCACCGTGGACGTCGGCCTCTATAAGGGCAACGTGAAAGTGCTCGGCCGGAGTTCGGATGCCGGGCTGTACTCGGACGACCTCGTCTCCTTCGACTCGACGACGCTCGACCAGAACCACGCTGTCGGGTTCTCGAATTACTTCGGTCTGCAGGCGCGCCTGCTCAAAAGCCGCAAGAAATGTTGAAGGGGTGCCTACAGCACCTTCTTCCCGGCTTCTTTTCCCGGCGTGCACTCGAAGACGTCGGTGATCCTGATGATGATGAGTGATTTCGCTGGATAATGGTGGCCCTTTGTCCTCACCTGGTCGCGGAACTTCTCGTAATCGGGGCCGGACGTCCTGACCTCCGTCGAGCCCTTTATCTGGAAGCAGCGCTTGGTCCCCTGGTCGTAGAAGTAAAGGGCCACAACAGGGTTCTCTTTGAGGTTTTCAAGCGTTTTTTGCATATAGTTGTCCATGATCCAGACGGTGTCGTCGGCGACGAGCTGTATCGATGCCATCGGCGCCACGTTCGGGACGCCGCTCTTCGACGCGGTGGCCATCGGCATGACTTTGGTTTTGGTAAATATCTCCTTAATCTCACCTGAAAGTGCAACCATACGGTTCACCTCTCCCTGGAAGCGGAACGGACGCGGCGGGGCGCCGCAACCAGTCCGATAATGTGGTTATCCGCGCTATCGATATATAAGCGCTCTGCCGGTGTTGCCGTTACCGACCGTTCGGCGATGATCCGTGATGACGGCGGAGGCAAGCTTTCGCCCGGTACGGGGGAGCCACGGGTGTACAGGGCGGGATGAGTCGAAGCCTTCGGGTTTCGCAGGTTACCTGATCTTCCTGGAGTGTCGCAAACCCATCCACGGATTTCTAGCGGATATCGCGTCTGGGAAGAGCGACTGGCCGTAGGGCAGGAGCTCGAGAAGAACGAAGTTCTTCGAGGGGTTGCAGGGGAGGGGGGAGATCCCCTGTCCCCACCCCCGTGCCGATAAACGACGCGTGCCCCGGGAGGGTGCGACGGACTGGACGTCCGGAGCATGAGCACCGTCAGGTGCGAAGCTCCCACGGTCCAGTGTACTGGGCTTTTTCCTCGCTACAGTTGTCGGGCAGTTGTCAATCGCGCTTAATGCACTCACGTTCACTGCGTTCACGACTCGAAGCCCAACGGCTTCTCACGCTTCTACCCCTTATGGGCAATTGCACAGCAAAGGGCAAAGCCTCTTCAAATTCCTGTCTTTGAAACAGGAGTTCCCTACAAAACCCTCCCAAGACAGCACAGCATCCAAACCACCAAACCTCGCCCGAATCAACAAACTCTGCCCGGGAAGCCGGCATGCGGTCCAGGCAACCGAAGGAAGAACTCCCCACGGGATTCCGCCCGTTCTCCGGGTCCTGGTCCCAGTATGGATGCATGGAAAGATATAAAGTGGGAGACGGGGAAAAGATTACTATGTGTGCCCGCTTTTTGGAGCGCTTTTTCAAACCTACACCGCATATCGTCGAAAGCCCGCCTCCGCCGTCGCTCTCCCACGGGGCGGGTGCGGGTGTTCCCGAGTACCGGGTGAAGCCCTATTTTATCGTGGCGTCTGTTGAGATGGGCAATACTACGACAAAGTGCATCCTGACCGGCACGAATCTCGAAACGGGCATGTCCTACGTCATCAACAAGACCGTGATCATGAGCCGTGACGTCCGGCAGCCATTACCGGGCGAGACGATCTTCGGGGCAACCCTGGACGGCACGGAACTGACGCGGGAGTCGGTTACGGACCTGGTGCGTGACACCCTGATCCGGTGCCACAACGAGGCTCACCTGAGCATCAAGGACGACCTGGACTTCGTCGTCAGGAGCACCGGTGTCGTGGCGGCGATGGACTCTCCCGACCAGGTCGGGGACTTCGTCATTGCTCTGGCGAACGGCTGCCTCGCCGCCGGAGTCCCGCCACGGAAGATGACGCCGCCGATGTCGATCGATAACCTTCCCCCCAAACTCCGGCAGTTCTCGTTTGCCGACCGGGTGGTCTTCGTCGGTGCGGTGGCCGGCGTCGTGCCGCCGGTCGGGTGTACTGGCGTCGAGATGGTGGCAAACGAGATGGAAGGGGAACTTGCGATGGCAGGAATCAAGGAAGGCGCCAAGTGGACGCCGGTCGACTTCCGGAACCCCTGTGTATCCATTGACTTCGGGACAACGCTCGATGGGCGGATCACGAGCGATGTCGCCCCTGATGAGCCGAATCCGTTCGCCCGGACGACCGGGAACTTCTGCGGGCTTGCCGGTGCCATTCCGGATGCGATCGTCCGCGGCACCGGGCTCGTGAAGAACCGGACGGGGACGGCCCTCGACCTCTTCGGCGACCACAGCATCAAGGGCGCGTTCGGAGGCAGGAAGCGTTCCGTCGTCGAGGAATACGTCGACCGGTGCCACGAGCACATCGATATCCGCATCGTCCCCCCCGACCGGACAAGGTTCGGGCGGGTCCCGGTCTGCGCGGAAGTGGCCGACAGGTCGGGCGTTGCCCTTATTGGGTGCGACTCGGGCGTCAACGGCAGCGAGATGCCGGATCTCCAGGAGATCGGGCATGAGATCTACGAGAAGCACGGCATGGGCATGCTGACCGAGGTCGTCGACCGGGTCTGCGCGAGGATGGCGCTCCGGCTCATCGACGTCACCGTCGAGCGGGGGATGGTCCCGCCGAACTCGTCGATCGGGTTCACCGGGCGGGCGGCGATCTCGGGGAGGAAGCCCGAGTACATCCTCGAGGGCGTCGCCGACCGGAACCTCTACGACACCCCGAACGACCACCTGGTCTTTGTCGACGACGGTCTTGCCCGGGGAGCGGCACTGATGGGCCGGTGCATGAATTCTCTCGGGAAACCGAAGGCCCCGCTTGGCGGCGTGCGGGGAGGGCCATGTATTATGTCCCGCCGGATCAAAATAGGAAAGTAGGATCTGGTAACCATGGCTGAAGAAGAACTCTATGATATGCTCGTTCCCCCGGGTGTGCCCCGGAAGATGATCTACGACGTTGTCGATAAGTTCGACGTAGAAGTGGTTCGGCGGCAGCAGAAGATGTCGTTTGCGAACATGGACGGGGACGCGAGAGAACTGATTGCGTTCCGCGGCAAAAGAGAGGTCGTCGAAGAAGTGCAGAAGTACCTCTTTGAACAGCTCAAAGAGTTCATCGCGGAATAAATACACTTTTTTTCTTATTCGTGCGCCGGGAACTCCTGCATGAGGCATGACCCGGGCTGTACGGTGAAAACCGGGGTGGTGCCTAGAGGAATGAACTGAACCCGGTTTTCTTCGACTCACCCGTACACTGGACCGTGGGGGTATCGCCACGGATTTTTCAGAGCTCTGCTCTTACTGGGACATCGCCTATCCCTATGCACGGCTTTCCAGGGGATATCGCCACGCACTGCCCCCGCCCAAGGGGCGGGGAACGACGTTCTGAAGGAACGGAGTTCGAGCATCGCAGGTGCGACTGAGGAGGCCGGAGGCCGGGTGGGGTGGGGGTTACAGGTAAATCTATAGAGTGGAGACAGGGGAGGGGGAGACCCCCTCCCCGTCAGCCCCACCCCCAATGGCGATACCTCCACGGTCCACTGGACCGGGATTTGCTCATAGCCCAGCCGTTCCAGCAACTGCACTCCTGGTATTCCATCAAGACGCGCACAAACTGTACACTATTTAGCATCGGGTATCGCCACGCACTGCCCCCGCCCTCAGGGGCGGGTAACGACTTCCCCGGAGGGGAAGGAGCTCGAGCACCGAAGGTGCGAGTCTTCTACGGTCCAGTGTCCCGGGATCTCTCATGGTTATGGCGCATGTTCGAGCTTGAGATGTTACCTGTTTCGAATCGCGACGATTCGTCAGAACTGGAACAGGAGTACTATCAGGTGGGAGTTGCACAGTTCGCTAAAAATCCGTGCATGGGCCTTCCGTCAGGGGATATTGTGACGCCCTGGTCGGGAAGAGCCCATAACCGATTCCACCCGTTGAACCTGTGGGTGGAACGATCGAATCGATGTTTTAGTCCGCAGGAGGCATGCCGCCGGCGATCAGCCGCACGAGCAGCGCCTTCTGCGCGTGGAGCCGGTTCTCGGCCTGGTCCCAGACGATGCTCTGCGGCCCTTCCAGCACCTCGTCGGTGATCTCCTCTCCCCGGTGGGCGGGGAGGCAGTGCATCACGAGAGCGTCGGGTGATGCCCGCGCAAGAAGGCGGGAGTTTATCGTGTAGCCTTTGAGAACCCGCAGGCGCTCGGCACGCTCCTGCTCGTCGCCCATGGATACCCAGATGTCGGTGTAGAGGACGTCCGCGTCCCTGACCGCTTCCTCCGGGTCCGCGACGATGCTGACCCTCCCCCCTGCCGCCCGCGCCTGATCGACGACCGCGTCTTTGGGCCGGTAACGCGGGGGGCTTGCGATCACGATCTCCATCCCGGTCAGGGCTGCGGAGAGGATCCACGAGTTGCAGACGTTGTTGCCGTCCCCCACCCATACGAGTTTCAGGCCCCGAAGGTCGCCGAACCGCTCGCTGAGGGTCATGATGTCGGAGAGCACCTGGCAGGGGTGCAGGCGGTCGGATAGCCCGTTGAAGACCGGCACGGTCGAGTAGCGGGCGAACTCCTCGATGACGGCATGATCGTAGGCGCGGATCATCACCGCATCGACGTAGCGGGCAAGCACCCGTGCCGTATCCCGGATCTCTTCCCCCCGCCCGAGCTGCATGTCCTGGGGGTTTAAGAAGAGCGCATGACCGCCGAGGTCGGACATCCCCACTTCGAACGAGACGCGGGTGCGGGTGGACGCCTTCTCAAAGATCATCCCGAGGCTCTTTCCCCTGAGGAACTCGTGCGCGGTCCCTGCACACTTCAGCCTTTTAAGATGCATCGCGTCGGCGACGATGCTCTCAAGTTCGTACTTGTCGATATCGATGATCGAGAGAAAATCCTTCTTCATGCGATCTCCTTCATGTGCTGGCATCGCTTCTCGAGAATCTTCCGGGTGCCGATATCCCTGCGGTGGAAGACGCTTCCTGAAACGGAAGATGCCGCCTTCTCGGCGATCGCTTCGGCCTCCTCGAGCGTCTCGCCCCTCCCGACGAATGCGAGCGTCCGAGACGTCAGGGTATAGAGCGTCCCGTCCCGCTCTTCGACGTTTGCGTAGTAGAGCAGGGCGTCGCCGTAGTCGCCGAGGGTGAGAGGTTCGTGGGTCTCCGGGGCCTCCGGGTAGCCCTCGGGGACGAGATACTTGCAGACAGTCGCTTTATGAGCGAACCGGACGTGTGACGGCGAGAGGTCTCCCTCGATGATGTGGCGAACGATCCCGGCGAGGTCCGATTCCAGGAGCGAAAGGACGTTCATAGCCTCAGGGTCCCCGAAACGGGCGTTAAACTCGATGACCTTTGGGCCGTCGCAGGTATTCATGAACTGACCATAGAGTATTCCCCGGTACGGCGTTCCCTCGTCCCGCATGGCCGCGACCGTATCCTCCATGATCCGGAGCGCTTTCTCGTAGTCCGACCGCGCGACGAAGGGGAGCATGTGGTCCGGCAGGGAGTACGATCCCATGCCGCCGGTGTTCGGCCCTACGTCCCCCTCGTATGCACGTTTGTGGTCCTGCACGAGCGGCATGGGCACCAGGTGCTCGCCGTCGACGAACGCCTGGAGCGTGAACTCCTCTCCGATGAGCCGCTCTTCCAGCACGACATCCCCCCCGATCTCCCGGGCGTACTCGACCGCCCCCGCCACGTCGACGTGCTCGCCCATGATTCGCACGCCCTTCCCGCCGGTGAGCCCGATGGGCTTGACGGCAAGGTCGCCGTCGTAGGTCTCGATGAACCGCCGTGCCTCTTCAGGGTCGTGGCAGACCCGGTATTCCGGGCACCCCGCGATCCCGTGCCGCTTCATCAGCCGGCGGCAGAACGCCTTGTCCGTCTCAAGTCGGGCTGCAGCATGGGTCGGCCCCACACAGGGTATCCCCGCCGCCTCGAGATGATCGACGATGCCTGCCTCAAGGGGCGCCTCCGGCCCGATGACCGCGGCATCGACTCCGCAATCGGTGGCGAATGTCAGTATTTTCTGGATATTGGTCTCTTTCTCGAGGAGCACCCGCTCCGCGAACCGGGCTATCCCGGGATTCTTGCGTGCCATGACAGAAAATATTCTCATGTCACTGTTGCAGGAAAGCGCCCTGGTGATCGCATGCTCCCTGCCACCACCGCCTACAACGAGTACTTTCATATCCATCATATTCGCCTGCTCTTAAAAAATGTTTATCCGTCCAGCAGCTCGCTGACCCGCACAAGCGCAAGGAGAGATGCTCCTTTTTCTGCAAGCGCCTCACGGGCGCCTGCTTCACGGTCAACGACGGTCACTACCCGGTCGACGTGCGCGCCTGCAGCACGCAGCGCCTCAAGGCCGTAAAGGGCGCTCCCCCCGGACGTGGTCACGTCCTCGACCAGCAGCACGTTCCTGCCGCTCACGTCACCGATGATCGTCCCGGCTTTACCGTGGTCCTTCTCCGCTTTCCTGACGATCACGTACGGCCGGCCGCTCGCGAGCGAGACGGCGACGGCGATCGGTACGGCGCCGACCGCCACCCCGGCCACCATGTCGAACTCCCGGCCTTCGGCAATGGCTTTCCCGATCTCCGCAAGGATGACAGGGTTCGTTGTTGCGGCCTTGATGTCGATGTAGTAGGGACTCCGGGCTCCCGAGGCGAGGACGAAGTCCCCGAACTCGATAGCCCCGCTCTCAAGTAACAGTGTCGCGATTGGGTTTACCATGGTACCTCTTTAACTCCGATGTAATAGCCGATAATGTTCACCACCCGGTGCAGAAGGGGTGTCATGACGACGATCCAGACCGCAATGGGTAAGGTCATATTCTCAAACAGCCACTGGGGGTTGACCAGGAGGATAAGCAGGAAGGAACCGATGACCAGATCATACTGATCGGCCAGGAACCAGGACTCGCCCCGTCCTTTACCCAGCCTCCGCTTCAGGAAACTCTTGACGAGATCGCCGAGGAGCGCACCCGTTGCGAGCAGGGTAACGGAGAGGAACGTCTGATGGGGAAGTGCGGTCAGGTCGAACGAGGACCATGCCCAGATCTCGACGAGACCCAACAGCACTCCACAGAGTACACCCCCGAAGAATCCCCGGTATGTCTTACCGTCGCCAAAGATTCTTCTTCCGTCGGAGAACGTCCTGCCGAAGTCGATGGGCGTCCCGCCGCCGAAGACAGCAGCTGCTGAGTTCGGCACGTACGCCGGGATCATGATCCATAACGCCGCAAGCCCGGAGAAGATCCAGTATCCGATGTCCGTGCTGATAAGTGTCAATATTCAGTACAATCAGTAAATATAAAGATTAAAGTGTCGAAATATGAGATACGAATGAAAGGTGGGCACGGTGAGAGAATGCTGATAAAAAAGACGAAAGGCCTCTGCCCAACATGCGGTCGCGTGCTCGACGCCGATATCGTTGAGGAAGAGGGGGGGGTCTGGCTGGTCCGTACCTGCCCCGAACACGGCGCGTACCGGGCCCTCTACTGGTCGGACGCAGAGATGTACCGGAGATTCGACGCCTACGAACACATCGGGAAGGGTGTTTCGAACCCGCAGAAGACCGCTTCACCCGCAGGGTGCCCGACCGACTGCGGTATCTGTCAGAATCACCGGTCGACGACGTTGCTTGCGAACATCGACCTGACGAACCGGTGTAACCTCAACTGCGACTTC